>JBBKXK010000008.1:0-87729 GCA_037969435.1 Vicingaceae bacterium | reverse complement strand
ATACTGCTACAATAAGTTATACTTCAACAAATTATTGTTTAACAGATCCTAACCCATCACCTACAATTACAGGTACAACTGGCGGCACTTTCACCATCAATAATAGTGGCGTAATTAATGGTACAACTGGTGTAATTAACATTACTGGAAGTGGAGTTGGTAATTATGTTATTACCTATATTACTAATGGTTCTTGTCCTGATACAGCTACTTTTAATGTTTCCATTACCAATAGTGCTGATGCAACAATAACTCAAGCTGGTCCTTTTTGTGAAAACGATCCTGCTTTAAATTTAACTGCTGCCGGTTCAGGTGGAGTTTGGAGCGGTTTAGGAATTACTAACACAACAAATGGCACATTTAACCCAACAACTGCTGGAGCTGGAAATCACGTAATTACCTATACTATTTCTGGTAGTTGTGGTGATGTGGATTCTATTACAATTGTTGTTAATCCTAAAGATACTGCTACATTTACTTATACCTCAGGTAGCTTTTGTTTAACTGACCCTAACCCTTCACCAACCATTACAGGTACTAACGGAGGAACTTTCTCAATTAATAATAGTGGTGTGATTAACGGAACAACTGGTTTAATTAACATTACTGGAAGTGGAGTTGGTAATTACATTGTTACCTACATTACAAATGGCACTTGCCCTGATACTGCTACTTTTAATATTGTTATTACAAACAGTACAGATGCAACTATTACGCAAGCAGGTCCTTTTTGCATAAATGATCCTAGTTTAAATTTAACTGCTGTAAGTGCTGGTGGTAATTGGATAGGAGTTGGAATTACTGATTCTATAAACGGAACATTTAATCCAAGTGCTGCTGGAGTTGGAAATCACATTATTACTTACTCCATTTCTGGTAGTTGTGGTGATGTAGATACAATGACTATTGTTGTAACACCTAAAGACACTGCGACATTTAGTTATGCGGCAAATTCATTTTGTAATACTGCAACTAATCCACTTCCAACAATAGTTACAACAGGAGGAACTTTTACCATTGATAATGGCGGGACTATAAATCCAACATCAGGTGAAATAAGTTTACTAACAAGTGGTGTAGGAAATTATATAATAACATACATTACAAATGGTTCTTGTCCTGATACAGCTACTTTTAATGTTTCTATCACTAATTGTAGCATTCCACCAGTAGCAGGAATAAGTGCTTCTAGTACAACTATTTGTATTAACGATTGTGTGAATTTTACAGACATAAGTACTGGTGGAATACCAACGGCATGGACTTGGTATTTTGAAGGAGGAAATCCAAGTACTTCCAACACTCAAAATCCAACAAATATTTGTTACGATACTGCCGGAACTTATAATGTTGTATTAATGGTTAGTAATGCTTTTGGTCAAGATTCAATCTTTATCTCAAACTATATTACAGTAGATTCTTGTAATATTTTACCTAACGTAATTATTATACCAAATGTATTTTCACCAAATGGTGATGGCCAAAATGATTTATTTAATGTATCAGGAAATTTCACAAGTATTCATACCCAAGTATATAACCGATGGGGAGAATTATTATTTAAGACTAGTCAGTTAAATTCTGGTTGGGATGGAAGAACAACTTCTGGAAGCGAATGCCCAGAAGGGACATACTTCTACATCATTAAAACAGACATTGATACTTATAAAGGGACAGTAACCTTAATTAGATAAGTTTAGAAAAAGAAAGAAATCATTAATCCTGCTGTAGAATTTACATCAAAACCTTTTGATGATGATCTATTTTTTCTACTTGTGAAACTAGAAATTTGTGCTCCACTAACAGGAGTATCAACTAAACTTTCACTTTCATCACCTCCTGCTCCAGAATAAAGGTACCCAATACTAAACTCTGCTCCTATACTAATTCTTTCAGCAAAAAAATAGTTGAAACCTGCAATTGCATTTAATCCAAAATTAAAACCACCATCTTTTTGGATAATTCTTTGAATTTTTTGAGTTCCTGTAACATCTGTAATATCTGTAGAAGCATCAATTTTCGTAGAACCAATTTTCCCTATAGCTAATTCTCCACCAATATAAGGATCTAACCTCCTTGTTGTTCCTAAATGTTTTTCGATACCTCCAGAAACTGAAAAATCAAACCTTTTTTCAGTAGAATCAATTTCTTGTAAAGCTCTACTTCCAGATAAAATAGCAGTAATACTATCCGCACTAAACCAACTATTACTAATAGATTTCATACCCAACCCTAACCTTAAAACCTTATCATCTGTTAAATGATGTTTTGCCAAAATTGCATTGTTATTATTGCCATCTGTTACATTACCAATAGAAATATTATTGATCAACCCCGTTAAGTTTAAAACAAACCCCCAATCACCATCCCTAGATTTCAATGTGTCTTGCTGAGCATTGACAGTTAATATTGATGTTATAATTAATGTAAGTGAAACAACTATTTTTTTCATTTGGTGCGTTTAAAAGTTTAGTTAAGAACTAATTAAAGTTCGATTTATTATACAATGTTGTGAAATTAAATATTTCTTAGGCATCGTACCAAATTAATTAAAGCATTATTTACCTTTGAGTTTATGATGAGAATAGGGGTGATTTCAGATACGCATAGTTTTTTAGACCCTAAAGTTGAAAAATACTTTAAAGAATGTGATGAAATATGGCATGCTGGTGATATTGGTAATATTGATGTAATTAGACAACTAACCAAAATAAAACCTGTAAGAGGTGTCTATGGAAATATAGACGGGCAAGACATTAGAAAACTATTCCCAAAAGACTTAAAATTTACTTGCGAAGAAGTTAAAGTATGGATTACACATATTGGAGGATATCCAAATAGGTATGCCAAAGATGTAAAACCTCGAATTGAATTTAACCCTCCTAACCTCTTTATTTGCGGACATTCTCATATTTTAAAAGTAATGTTTGATAAAAAACTTAACTTATTACACATCAATCCTGGAGCAGCTGGAAAAAGTGGTTTCCATCAAGTTAAAACTTTGGTTCGTTTTACTATTGACAAAAAAAACATTAAAGATTTAGAAGTAATAGAATTAGGACCAAAAGTAGAAAATGTATCTTTGCCTAATCAAAATAAAGACATCATAACATGAATACATTATTAGAAAAATTTAATACCCCATTTAATACAACTCCGTTTTCTAAAATTAAAAATGAGCATTTCCAACCTGCATTTAAAAAGGCAATTGTAATTGCTAAGCAAGAAATTGATATCATCACTTCTAATAATGAACCTCCTACTTTTCAAAATACAATAGAAGCATTAGATTTTAGCGGTGAATTGTTGGGTAGAATTTCTCGTATTTTTTTCAATTTAAATTCTGCAGAAACCTCAAAAGAAATTCAAGCTATTGCTAAAGAAGTATCTCCATTATTATCTGAATTTAGTAACGACATTGGATTGAATCAAAAATTATTTAAACGAATTAAAGCAGTTTACCAAGATAAAAACAACCTTAATTTAACTACGGAACAAACTACCTTACTGGAAAAAAACTATAAAAGTTTTGTTAGAAACGGAGCTAACTTAAATGATGCTGATAAAGAAAAATTAAGAGCCATTGATAAAGAATTATCTCAAACTTCTTTGCAATTTGGTGAAAATGTGTTGGCTGCTACCAATAAATACGAATTACAAATTACTAACGAAAGTGATTTAAAAGGTTTACCTGAAGGAGTAATTGAAGCTGCAAAAATAACAGCTCAACAAAAAGAAAAAGATGGTTGGATGTTTACGCTAGATTTCCCTAGTTATTTTCCGTTTATGACATACTCTAGCAATAGGGAATTAAGAGAAGAAATGGCAAAAGCGTCAGGCACTAAAACTTTTAAAGGTGATGAACTAGATAATCAAAAAAATGTATTGAACATTGTTCGATTAAGACATGAAAGAGCTAACTTATTAGGATATGAATCTCATGCCCACTTTGTATTAGAAGAACAAATGGCTTCTTCGAAAGAAAATGTATTTAGTTTTTTAAATAATCTTTTGAGTAAATCAAAACCTGTTGCTCAACAAGAGTTTGAACGATTATCTCAATTTGCAAAAGAAACTGATGGAATTGAAAGTCTAAAAAGTTGGGATAGCACCTATTATACTGAGAAATTAAAACAAAAATTGTTTGATTTAGATGATGAGCAGTTAAAACCCTATTTTAAATTAGAAAATGTTGTAAAAGGAGTTTTTGATATTTCTAGTAAACTTTATGGTTTAAACTTTACTCAAATTTATGATATTGATACCTACCACAAAGATGTGTTGACTTACAAAATAACCTATGAAAATGGTGATTTAGCTGCTATTTTTTATGCCGATTATCATCCAAGAGAAGGAAAAAGAGATGGTGCGTGGATGACTTCTTTTAATGATCAATTTATTAAAGATGGAATAAACCATAGACCACACATTGTTAACGTTTGTAACTTTACAAAACCAACTGATACAAAACCATCCTTACTAACATTCAATGAAGTAACTACTTTGTTTCACGAATTTGGTCATGCGTTACACGGTATTTTAGCAAACACTACCTACCCTAGCCTTTCAGGCACTAGTGTTTATAGAGATTTTGTTGAGTTACCTTCACAAGTTTTAGAAAATTGGTGTTATGAAGAAGAAGCATTAAAATTATTTGCTTTTCACTACAAAACAGGAGAAGTTATTCCAATGGAGTTAATTCAAAAAATAAAAGACTCTGCTACTTACATGGAAGCAACCCGAATGATCAGACAACTTAGTTTTGGATTGGTAGATATGGCTTGGCATACCGCTAACCCTAACGAAATAAAAAGTGTATCTGAATTTGAAAGAAAAGCAATGTTGCCAACACAAATATATCCAGCCATGGAAGGAACTTGTTTTAGCACTTCATTTTCTCATATTTTTCAGGGAGGTTATTCTGCTGGATACTACTCATACAAATGGGCAGAAGTATTAGATGCAGATGCATTTGATTACTTTAAGAGCAACGGAATTTTTAATAAAGAAATTGGAACTAAGTTTAAAGAGCACGTTCTAAGTAAAGGTGGCTCTGAACATCCAATGGATTTATATAAAAAGTTTAGAGGCCAAGAGCCAGATAACGATGCGTTATTAAAAAGAGCAGGACTTATCTTAGTTGAAAGTTGAAAGTTGAAAGTTGAAAAATACTATTTTCTGGAGTTAACAAAATATAAATCAACTGAACTTTTCCACTTTATAAACTATACTATCTCAATCTATCTGCAGCTCTAACTAAGTTATCGTCTTTTTTGATAAAACGAATAGCTAAATAAGTTAGTATTAAAGAAATTACAGGAATTACTGCACCAAATTCAAAACCAACCAGAACATCATTAACCGTTGACCCTATAGCAGTTTTAACCGAATCACTATACATTGCTATTGCTGAAATTTGTAGAGCAATAAATAAAATATTTAGTTTTAATAATTTCATTTGTAATTGGCGATTCTTATACATGAAAATAACAATCGTTGAAAAAACAATTATTAATCCTTGTAAGACCCCTACCCCTATATTATCTAACACTTTAATTTCCCAATTACTCGAAAGAAAGGTTGAACCAAAAAACATTTCATACTCCCCTATTATATGGTTTCCTGCTTTTAAATTTTCAAAACTTAATATTGGTAATATAAAAAATAGTCCTCCAAAGATTACTACTAAAGCCAATAAGATAGATTGTATTCGTTGTATCATAACTCAAAAATTTTGGCAAAGATAATTACTGTTTAACAATAAACTGTTAATTAGTTCATTTTACTTTAGAAACTACAGCTAAAAGATAAGCTAAATTTGAGTTATGTTAAGTAAAATTCCAAATTGGTTAAAAAACAGGTATGCAATAACTTTTGCTATATTTTTAGTTTTTTTACTTTTCTTCGATCAAAACAATATTATCACACAATACACATATCGTTCTCAATTAAAAAAATTAGAAACAGAAAAAGCATACTTTACTCGTGAAATAGAGAAAACTACCAGGGAGCTGGATGAATTAACAAAAAATCCAGTATCCCTAGAAAAATTTGCCCGTGAACAGTATTACATGAAAAAAGACAACGAAGAAATTTTTGTTTTCACCACCAATAAGTAGTCATTCTTGTTAGTCATTTCTCTGTAATAATACCATTTTTGTTAATGTTTTGTATATTTTTGCGTACTACACTAACATTACTTATTAATGGATTTGTTTGAAGAATTTAAAGGCGTAAAATATCAAGATTGGTTAAACCAAATTACACGTGATTTAAAAGGAAAAGATTTTAATGAAAACTTGGTTACTAAAACTGAAGATGGATTTGATATTCAACCCATTTACAATACTGAAACATTAGAAAAAAATAAAGCCAAAAGTTATCATCTTGCCAAAGAAAATAGCGCTTGGGAAATTCGCGAGCAAATAAGAATTACAACTCCAAAAGAAGCCAATCAAAAAGCATTAAACGCTTTAAAAGGCGGAGCAAACAGCATTCAATTTAATGGGGTAATTTCTAATCAATCAGACTTTAATCAATTACTTAATAATGTAATGGTTGATATTATTCAACTTCACTTTTATACTCCAAACCCAATAGAAGTTGATGCCTTTTTAACTGATTATATTACAAACAACCAGCTAAATAAAGCCAACTTAAACTATACCATTTCTTATGATTATTTAGGTGAATTTTTGATTTCGGGAAAAGAAGTTGTCTTATCACAACTAAAAACAATTAATACTATTACCGTTAATGGTTTTAATTACACCAATGCGGGAGCAAGTGCTAGCCAAGAGTTAGCTTTTACTTTAAACCAAGCCATAGAATACATTACTAAAGGAGTTGAACAAGGTTTAACTACTCAAGAGCTAGTTAATAAACTTAAATTTACTTTAGGAGTTGGCTCTAACTACTTTCTTGAAATAGCAAAAATTAGAGCTTTTAAAATTTTATGGGACTTAATTAATGAAGAATATAAAGTTCAAAATACACCATACATACACAGCCAAACAACTACTTACAACATTACTGCAGCAGATGCACAAACCAATATTTTAAGAACAACTACAGAAGCGATGTCTGCTATTATTGGTGGATGCAACAGTTTAAGTATTACTCCTTTTAACAGTGCTTACGAACAAGCTTCAGACTTTACGAACAGAATTGCACGAAACATTCAAATTTTATTAAAAGAAGAAGCTTATTTAGATAAAGTAAATGAAGCTGCAAAAGGTGCTTACTACATTGAAGAATTAACCGATAACTTGGTAAATTCTGCATTGGATCTCTTTAAAGAAATAGAAGCTAATGGTGGCTTTTTAGCAAACATTAAAAACGGTACAATTCAAAATTCAATACAACAAAACCATAACAACAGGATAGACCAATACTTAACGAATAAAAAAACATTGCTAGGAGTTAATAAACACCCCAACAAAACAGAAAAAACCCCTCAAGCAATAACTATTAATAAAATAGAAAACCCATCAATAACTCCTCTTAAACCTATAAATTTAGGTAGTGAAATTCTTAATCAGCAAACACTAGCAAATGCTTAAAAAAATTACTATCATAAAATCTGTACCGTTTAAATATGGAGTAATTGAATTACGCAGCGATAACATTATTACCCATTATCCTAATAAAGGGGTTGAAGAATACACTGTTGCTAATTTGGAGTTAATGTTAACTATTCTTTCAGACTTAACTAAAGACTCAGGTCCACTACCCTATTTCTCTGAAAATAAAAACATAAAAAGAATGAGTGGAGATACAAAAGCATACATAATGCAGCACATGTCTAAATTTGCCAGTGAATTTGCTATGACTGAAAATTCTGCAATTAATCGCTTTCTTACCCACAGCTTTCTTACTTTTTGGAGACCTCCCTTCCCAGTAAAGATGTTTAAAACAGAAGAACAAGCCATTAAATGGTTAAAAGAATTTAAAAAGTAAATGTTAGCACAAAAAGTAATCATATTAAAATCTAAAACCTTAAACATTGGCACCATTGTTTTAAGAAGTGACGATGTTTTGGCTTTTGAACCTGTTGAGGGTATTTCAACTTTAAAATTATCTGAATTAAAAATAATGTGTAAAACATTAATTGAATTATCAGAAAATACGCCTCGTTTATTTTTTTCGAATAATAAAACTATGAAATCTTTAGGATCGGAAGAACGAGAATATGTCGGGAAAAATATTCATCTTTTTGCTTATAAAGCTGCTATTACAGAGAACTCTCCAATAGTTCGTTTCATTACCCACATGATTGTTTATTTTTATAAACCTCAAATACCTATGAAAATGTTTACTACTGAAGAAGAAGCCATTAATTGGTTAAAACAAAATAATTAATTATGAAACCAGATTTTTCAAATTTAACTTATAAAAAATCAATTGGTAAAGCTGTTTCAGAAACCAATAAAACTACTTGGCAAACTGCCGAACAAATTGAGGTTAAATCTAATTATAACAAAGCAGACGTTGAAAATTTAACACACTTAAATTTTGCTGCTGGTATTGCTCCCAATTTAAGAGGCCCTTATTCTACCATGTATGTTATGCGCCCATGGACAGTTAGGCAATATGCAGGTTTTAGTACAGCTGAAGATTCTAATGCATTTTACCGTAGAAATTTAGCTGCAGGACAAAAAGGTTTATCTGTTGCTTTTGATTTAGCAACACATCGAGGATATGATTCAGATCATGAAAGAGTAGTTGGTGATGTAGGAAAAGCTGGTGTAGCTATTGATTCGGTTGAGGATATGAAAATATTATTCGACCAAATTCCATTGGATAAAATGTCTGTTTCTATGACTATGAACGGAGCTGTAATACCAATTTTAGCTTTTTATATTGTAGCAGCCGAAGAACAAGGAGTTAAACCCGAACAACTAGAAGGAACTATCCAAAATGATATTTTAAAGGAGTTTATGGTAAGAAACACATACATCTACCCTCCTTTGCCCTCTATGAGAATTATTGCTGATATTTTTAAATATACCTCTCAACACATGCCTAAATACAATTCAATTAGTATTTCTGGTTACCACATACAAGAAGCTGGTGGAACTAATGATATTGAATTGGCTTATACGTTGGCTGATGGGTTAGAGTATCTTAGAACTGGTATTGCTGCTGGTATGGACATTGATACCTTTGCCCCTCGTCTTTCGTTCTTTTGGGGAATTGGTATGAACCACTTTATGGAAATTGCCAAAATGCGTGCTGCACGTATGTTATGGGCAAAAATTGTAAAACAATTTAATCCTAAAAACGAAAAATCATTGGCATTAAGAACTCACTCACAAACCAGTGGTTGGAGTTTAACGGAGCAAGACCCTTACAACAATGTTGCTCGAACATGTATTGAAGCAATGGCAGCAGTATTAGGCGGAACACAATCATTACACACCAATGCCTTGGATGAAGCCATTGCATTGCCAACAGATTTTTCTGCAAGAATTGCTCGTAACACACAAATATACCTACAAGAAGAAACTGAAATTTGTAAAACAGTTGACCCTTGGGGAGGTTCTTATTATGTAGAAACTTTAACCAATGAAATTGCTCAACGTGCTTGGAAATTAATTGAAGAAGTTGAAGAATTAGGTGGAATGGCAAAAGCCATTGAGAAAGGGATTCCTAAATTAAGAATTGAAGAAGCTGCTGCTCGTAAGCAAGCTAAAATTGATGCTGGCAAAGAAATTATTGTTGGCGTTAACGAATACTTGGTAGAAGATGAAGAGCCTATGGAAATTTTGGAAGTAGACAACCAAAAGGTACGTTTAGGACAAATTGAACGCTTAAACCACATAAAAGCAACACGTAATAACGATAAAGTTATTGCTGCTTTAAATAATATTACCGAAATTGCTAAAGCTAACAGCGGAAATTTATTAGAAGCTGCTGTTAATGCAGCCAGAGAAAGAGCAACTTTAGGCGAAATTTCTGATGCGATGGAAAAAGCATTTGGAAGATACCAAGCACAAATCCGCTCAATTAGTGGTGTTTATAGTTCAGAAGCTATGGAAGATAAAGATTTTATACAAGCGAAAGCATTGGCAGACAAATACGCTAGCCTTGATGGCAGAAGACCACGTATTATGGTTGCTAAAATGGGACAAGATGGACACGATAGAGGTGCAAAAATTATTGCTACCTCTTTTGCCGATTTAGGTTTTGATGTTGATATTGGCCCATTGTTTCAAACTCCTGCTGAAGCTGCCAAACAAGCAGTAGAAAACGATGTGCATATTTTAGGAGTAAGCTCTTTAGCGGCAGGACATAAAACTTTAGTACCACAAGTAATTGAAGAATTAAAAAAACTAGACAGACCAGACATTATGGTAATTGTTGGTGGAGTTATACCACAACAGGATTACGATTACCTCTTTAAAGCTGGTGCAGTTGGTGTTTTTGGACCAGGCACAAAAATTAGCAAAGCCGCTCAAGAAATTTTAGAAATTTTAATTGAGAGTGTGAGTTAATATATTATCTGGAAAGAAATGAAAATTGTAAGATATTTAATACTAATTATTTTAATACATCCAATAGGTAAAGTATTCTCACAAAGCAAGTACCCAAAAACAAATGAACAGTTAGTGAAATTTATTGATAATAAAGAATATGAGAAAGGACTCACTCTATCTAATGAAATAATCAAATTAGACTCTTCAGATTATTTAGTTTATTATCATCGTGGAATTATATACAACAGAATGGGCTTATTTGAAACCTCCGCTAACGAATATTTACATAGCATAAAACTAAACCCAAACTTTCCTGCTAGTTATATTAACCTTGGTGAATCCTACTCAAATTATGAATATTTAGATATAGCAGAAGATCAATATAGGAAAGCATTACAACTTGATTCAACATTAGCAATTGCATATAACAATATTGGCTATATTAAATCTCAATATGGCTACCACAATATTGCTATCGATTATTATGACACCTGCATTCGACTTGATTCAGCTCATGCTCGAGCATATGTTAACAAATCCATTTCTTTAGTTGAGTTAGGTAATATTAATGAAGCACTAAAGGTCTTAAATGAAATTATTTCTATAGCCCCTGAAAATCCTAACCTCTATTTTGAACGAGCAGGTGTTCACAAAACTAACAATAATGAAAATGATGCAATGACCGATTATTCACATGGTTTATTGTTAGAACCAAAAAATGCTATTGCAAGAGTATTACGAGGCAACATACAATATACTAGAGACAATATAAATGAAGCTAAAGAGGATTATTTATTAGCTATTCAATATGATTCAAATTATACATGGGCTTATTACCGATATGGAATTTTACTATTTGACCAAGGTAATTTAAAAGAAGGATTAAAAAATTTGTTATTAGCAGTTGAGAAGTCTAATAATAGTGAAAAAATGATACTTGATGTAGCTGAAGTATTGATTAGTGAAAAATTAAATGAGGAGGCCTGTAAGCTATATAAAAAAGCCGAAGATAATGGTAGTGTTAAAGCTATTATTAAGAGAATTTCTAATTGTAAATAACCATTGTCTCAACAAGATAATTTTTATAGCAACAAAACAGAACCCAACAAAAGTTGTTTGTTGGCTTTGAGAACTATTATCTTAAAACAAGATGAACACATTACCGAAACTACCAAATACGGGATGCCTTGCTTTTGTTACAAAAACAAAATGTTTTGTTATTTATGGGTAGATAAAAAAACAGCAGAACCTTACCTCTTATTTGTAGAAGGTGAGCATCTTACTTATCCCAATTTAAAAAGTGGCAATCGTAAAAGAATGAAAACCTTTAGTGTTAATCCAAACATAGATATCCCTATAAAAACAATAGAAAAGCTACTAAACACTGCTTTAGATTTATACCGAAATGGCGTAATTAAAACGAAAGGGTAATATATTACCTGTTAGTATTCCATAAAAAAAGTGTCCATTCGAGTGGTTTTTGATTTTTGTTCTCGATACAATCACGCTTTGGCGTGATCACTCGAACTGACAAATCAAAAATTGTATCGAGAATAGCTTTTTTTAGGATAATTTCTTCGTTTTTAATCGAATAGAGTTTCCAATAACAATAACATCAGAAAAAGCCATTGCTAAGGCTGCTAGCATTGGATTTAAAAATCCTACTGCTGCAATAGGTATGGCTACTACATTATAAAAGAATGCCCAAAACAAGTTTTGTTTAATGGTTTTAAGCGTGTGTTTGCTTATTAAATAAGCTTCAAAAACTTGACTTAAATCTTTGTCATTAAGCAATACTATTTGAGCCGTTTGAACTGCCACTTGAGTGGCATTGCTTAAACTAATACCAACACTTGCAATGGCTAATGCTGGAGCATCGTTTATACCATCCCCTACCATTACAGTGGGAGCGTGTTGTTGTAACTCTTGTATTTTTTGGAGTTTCTGTTCGGGCAACTGTTCGCCATAAACTGTTTTTATGCCTATTTCATCAGCTAATTTTTGACATTTTTCTATTTTATCTCCACTCAATAAAATAGTATTAATGCCTTGCTGATTTAATAAGGCAATGGTTTCAGCTACATTTTGTTTTAATTCATCTTCAATATCAATACCTGCAATCAACTCTTTATTTTTAATCAAATAAATAGAATGTGATTGTTCTTGGGTAAGCTTCTCAGCAAAACGGTATGAACCCAATTGATAGGTATTGCCTTGATTATCTTTCGCTTCTAATCCATACCCTTTAATCTCTTTTAAGTTATTCAATTCAATAGGTTGTGCTACTGTTTTTAAATAATTTGTAATTGATTTAGCTATAGGGTGAGAAGAATTTTGCTCCATACTAAACAAAATATTTTTAATTTCTTGTTCTTCTACCAACGCATAAAGCTTCGTTTTTTTAATAATAAATTTTCCGGTGGTGAGGGTTCCTGTTTTATCAAATACGATGTTTTTTGCTCCTGCAAATTGCTCTAAAGTGCTTCCTCCTTTTATTAATATTCCTTTTTTAGCTGCCCTACCTATACCTGCCATAACTGCTGTTGGCGTAGCTAGCCCCATAGCACAAGGGCAAGAAATAACCAATACTGCTATACTTTGCATGATGGATTTTTCAAAACTGATTCCGAATGCAAAATATGCTAATACAAAAGTTAGTAAAGCAATACCTATCACCACAGGGACAAAAATGGCACTTACCTTATCTCCTAGTTTTTGTATTTGAGGTTGATCTTGTTGGGCATTTTTAACCAGCTCTATTATTTTTGAGAGCACAGTTTCTTTACCTACTTGTTCGGCTTTTATTTTAATAGAACCATCTTCTACAATTGTTCCTCCTATTACTTTATCACCATTATTTTTATTAATTGGAGCACTTTCTCCAGAAATCATAGCTTCATTTAAAACAGCATCACCAAAAATAACTTCCCCATCAACTGCAATTTTATCGCCCGAATTAAATTGTAGCACATCTCCTACATTGATGTTATCGTATTCAACTATTTCTATTTCGCCATTAGGTAAAACTCGTTTAGCCTCCGTTTTTTGTAATTGATTTAATTCTTTAATAGCTGTGGTAGTTTGTTTTACCGAACGGTGTTCTAAAACATTACCCAATAACACCAAGGTAGTAATGGTTGCTGCTGTTTCAAAAAACAGGTAATTGTGTGCTTCTGGAGTTCCTAAATATGCTAATGAACCATATAAACTATAACCAAATGCAGAACTAATCCCCACAATAATTAATACATCCATATTGGGTACTCCGGTTTTTAAAGAGCTAAAAGCACTTTTACCAAAGTGTAAAAACCCTACAATAAAAACAGGTAAACACAATCCTAATTGCACCCACACATTATTTAAAAAAAAATCATGCGGAAAAAACATGTGCGAAAACAAGGGGATAGTAAAGATTAAGGTGAAATAAAATTTCTTTTCAATAGTTGATAACCCTTCACTGCTATGATTATGCCCTGCATGCTCATCCGTTTCTTCTATAACTTTATAAGCACCAATTTTATTGATAGTATCGATAACTTCTTGTAGTTTTAAATTTGGCGCTGGTTTAAAAGAAGCTTCGCCAGTAGAAAAAGTGACAGTTACCTCTTCTAACCCTTTTTTTTCTAATTGCTTTTTTATACCTAATGCACAATTTGCACAGGTCATCCCCTCAATATTAAGTGTTATGTGTTTGGAGTTTTCCATAACCAATTATTGGTTTACCACTTTATAAGCACCTATCTCATTAATAGTAGTTATCACTTCTTTGAGGCTTATTGTTGGGTTGTCTATATAAGATGCTTCTCCAGTAGCATAATCAATCGCAACTTCTTCAAGTCCTAAGTTTTCTAATTGATTTTTAATACTTAATGCACAATTGCCGCAGCTCATGCCTTCTATTTTTAAGTTAATGTGTCTATTGTTTTCCATATTGGTAAAGTTACGAAATAACAAGTGCTAAAAATATTAGCAATATCATATCTTAAAATTATTTTTTGTTATTGATTTTTTTAAAAAAAGGATTATATTTGCCGTCCCTTAACGGGAAAAATGGTGGTTGTAGCTCAGTTGGTTAGAGCGCTGGTTTGTGGTGCCGGATGTCGTGGGTTCGAATCCCATCTTCCACCCATCAATAATGAAAAGCTCAGTGTAAAACACTGGGCTTTTTTTATACGAAATATTTTGATGAAGGCTTAACAGAAGGTACAGGGACCATTAAAATAATCCCATCTTCCACACTTAAAAAAAGGCCTTGAGAAATCGAGGATTTTCTATTAGTATCTTTTATTTAGAGATTGGGATATGTTCAAAAAATCCAGATTTTTTATTATAAATTAACTCTCCAAACGGATTCAATATTTCTTGATTATTTAATGAATAGTTTAATTTTATTTCTGATGTAAACACCCACCCATATTGACCATTATTTAATTCATCATTTTCACTCATTTCCGTATTTACGATTAAAATTTTTGATTCATAAGAGCTAGCATAAAAAACTAATTTATATTGATTATGTATATTTAGTTTAAAAATTAGGTTTCCTTTTTTATTAGGTTCGATAGTTCTTATTAATGAATCTTGAATAAATATATCTACTTTACCACTATTAATAGTATTTGACATTGAATCGACTATCGTTGATTCAATTTTTAAACCTGTTTTTGATTTTATTTCGATAACATTTTGTCCAAATGCATTAAACCCAATAAGCAATAAAAATGATATGATTAGGAAGTTTTTCACCTATTAAGCTATTGTTTATATTTAAACAATAGGTTCGGATAATCTGAAATAATACCATCTACTCCTCGTTCTATTAGTTTTTCGATGGTTGCAGGATCGTTAACTGTCCATACATGGAGTTGTTTCCCCAAGTTATGTACCCTATCAATAATTGCAGGGGTAGCGTAACTGTGTTTTACAATAATTTCATCCACAAAATGGTAGCGTTCTAAGGGTTTTAAATTAACTCCCTTATCCCAGGAAAGTGGTAAACTAGCATGTTTACCCACAAATAGTTTTCCTAATTTAATTTCGGGATCTAATTTATTTGTTCTAAACAAAGCCCTGTCGTTAAACGAAATAACTTTACACCAACTTTTGGCATTGTTGTTTTTAATTACATTGATAATGTGTCGTTCTATGTTAGGATAATACATAAAACTATACTTGGTTTCAATTAACAGTTCTACTCTACCATTAATTAATTGAATGACTTGTTCTAATGTTGGTACTTTTTCTTTTACATAATGCCTGTTAAATTTAAAACCTGCACTTAGTTTTAAAATTTCTTCGTAGGTTTTAGTCTTTACATAACCTAAGCCTGTGGTGGTTCTTCTTAAAGTTCTATCGTGTAAAACAATAATAACATTGTCTTTAGTTTGCTGCACATCAATTTCAATTCTATCAACCCCTAAATCTAAAGCTAATTGTATAGATGCTAAAGTATTTTCTGGTGCAAGCCCACCTGCCCCTCTATGTCCTGTTATAATGATGTTTTTATTTGAACTCATAGATGTAAAATAAAAAGATGCTAATTGAATAATTAGCATCTTTTTTATATAGCAATATTACTTAATAGGAAAGTAAATATTAGTTTTTAATTCTTCAACTTTAACTTCAGTAGGATCATCAACATATTCTTCCCATGGTTCTCCGTTAAATTCTAAACCATTGTCTTTAATGTATTTTTCAATAGCATTGTACGTGTTCATACTGTTCATATAATCTCCAATATGAACTCCTTTAACAGCTTTACCTGCATAAGTTGTTCCCGCTTTAATTCTTCCGTCTAATTTTATATCAGAAGGATAGTTGGCTGGAATAGCAGCATTAAATCTCCAAAACATCGTTTCTAAAGAAAACTCAGTAGTAATTGCTAGAGGAGCACCTGTCATATCTATTTGTGCTACACTCATTAATGCCATAATTTCTCCATAAGCATTTCCTATTTTCATTTTAATAGAATCTGGATTTAAAGGAGTTGCTTCTTCCGTATAAAGTATCGTTTGGGCTGTTACTTCTACTTGAGATATATCAATAGCTGGAGCAGTTTCCACTGCTTCGCATATTTTTTTCAAATCTGCTAACCCTTGTTCAAACTGAGGTCCTATTTGTTCTTCCATATCCATAAACAACATCATTGGTCTGCTCATAAATCCAAATTCTCCTTCATCAAACCATTCTACTAATACCGAATCACCTTCTTGAGTATAGTTAAATCCACCATGAGAAGTCATTTCCCAAGGAGAAATAAAAGCTAAATCGTATAAAAATGTTTTATTCGGTTCAATTTTAGTAGTAGTCATACTACCTTTTCCAACAGATTCAGGATCTCCATCCCAACTCATTACTGCGCCTATTGTTTGGTTGTCATTTTCAATAGAATACTTAGCATTTGGATCTAATTTAGACCAAGGCGACCATCCTGCCCAATTTGCATAAATTGAAGTTTGATTATAAACTACATCTATTGGTGCAGCTATTTTTGTTGTTTTAGATATTTTGTAACCTGAAGGACCTACTAATGCTAATATTAAATAGATTCCAATTAAGGCTACCAATACAATAATTACTTTTTTCATAGTTAGTTAAGTTTTAGTTTGTTAAATCAAATATAAAAAAATTATGCTAATTGTGCTTCGGAGTAATCTCTTAACTCATTATATACACTATCTCTTTCAATTGGCTGTCTACCAACATCTCTAATTAAAGCAATCATTTGCTCAGTCGTCATAGCTGGTTTTTGTTCTTCTGCACCAGCCATGCTGTATATTTTTGTAGAATCATCAACAGTTCCATCAATATCATTTACTCCAAAAGAAAGTAATAGTTGGGTAGTTTTTCTACCAATCATTGGCCAATAAGCTTTAATATGATTAAAGTTGTCCATAAAAATTCTAGCAATGGCATACATTTTCAAATCATCTATTACACTTTTTTCTTTAATGTGAGACATTTGGTTATTACCATTTCTAAATTTTAAAGGAATAAAAGCATTGAAACCGCCTGTTTTATCTTGTAGATTTCTAAGCCTACTCATATGGTCTATTAAGTGAACTGGCTTTTCAATATGTCCATATAAAATAGTTGCGTTAGAGGGCATACCAACACTATGAGCTGCTTCGTGCATCTCTAACCATTGCTCACCTGTACATTTGTCTTTACTAATTTGATCTCTAATCGTTTTATCAAAAATTTCAGCTCCACCTCCAGGTAAAGAGCCTTGACCTGCATCTTTTAATATTTGTAAACACTCTTTATAACTAACTTTTGCTTTTCTTGCCATATATTCTAACTCAACTGCAGTAAAAGCTTTTACATGAATATCTGGCCTAATTACCTTTATGTTTTCTATTAAATTTTTAAAATAAGCTAAGCCCATTTTAGGATGAACTCCTCCAACAATATGTACTTCTGTTATGTCATGCCCATCATAGGCTTTTATGGCATCATAAATCTGTTCTTCGCTCAACTCCCAAGCATCATAATCATCTTTTTCTCTAAGGTATTTTGAGTAAGCACAAAATTTACAATCAAACACACAGATATTGGTAGGTTCTATATGGAAATTCTTATTAAAATAAGTTTTATTTCCATGCCTATTTTCTCTTATATAATTCGATAAAACTCCTAAATAACCTAGTTCTGCATGTTCAAAAAGATAAATACCTTCGGCATCTGTTATTCTCTCTTTAGCAATAACCTTGTTGGCAATTGTTATTAGCGTATTATCTTTTAATGTATTGGTAATTGTTTGAATTAAAGTTTCACTCATTCAATTTGATATTAATTTTAGGCAAATGTAATTATAATAGACATAAAAAAAGAGCCTTACTATGAGTAAGGCTCTTTATATTAAAAGTTATTTTATTATTTAGTTAACATAATTTTTCGAGTGCTAACCTTGTCATTAGTTTTTACTTTTACAAAGTAAACCCCATTTGGTTGATTACTCAAATCAACTGTAATTGTATTTTTTGTTGAAGAATTATTTTGATAAACCATTTCTCCTAACATATTAAATATAGCAACTTCAGAATTTTTAATACTTGCCGAAGTAATATTAATTATATTTTTAGTTGGATTTGGATAGATAGAAATTCCATCAATATTTGTTAAATCATCAATACCTGTAGCAGCACATAATGAAGCACTAAAACCATTTAATGTAGATCTTCTTGTTTGAGTAGCCATTACAGACTGCATTCTTGCTTTTTGTCCCGCAGTAAACAAATTCATACAAGCATCGTATGAATAGTCCATGTAATTTTGATACATATACCCAGGAGAAGAAGTAGCACAAGCATCTGTTCTAACTCCACTAGGGCAACCTCCAGTAGCATTTGCTTGATTTGGAGTATCACTTACTTGATCAGATCCAGAACAAGCTCCGTTATCATCACCCCAAATATGATAACACCCTAACCAGTGACCAACTTCATGAGTTGTTGTTCTTCCTAATCCATAAACACCTCCAGTAAGTCCAAAATATTGATACCCCATAACAGTTCCATCTTTATTTGCCGCTCCAGAATTTGGAAATGTTGCATACCCTAATAATCCACTTTGTAATTGACAAACCCAAATGTTCATTACTTCATTAGGGTTCCAAGATGTTGCTGGCTTAATCGTATTATCTATTGTTGTTGTAGAATAACCAGAAGTTGTGTTACTAATTCCTGAAATTGCAGAAGTACTAACTCTATCAACCCCTCTTTCAGACAGTGTTTGACCAGCCATAGGATGCCCTGAAGGATATTTAGTTATCAAGCAAAAATTTATTTCACAATCTGCTGCTACTCCAACAAATCCTGAAGGAGTGTTAGTTTTATCTGCATTTGTTCTTCTAAAATCGTCATTTAATATTTGTATTTGCTCTTGTATTCTTGTATTCGAAATATTTCTTCCAGAACCAACATTCTCGTTAGAATTATGAATAACATGAACAATTGTAGGAATATTATAAACGGCTTCGGGACTATTATTGCCATTGATACTTTGAAGATAGGCTGCGATATGAGGTGCTATTGCATCTTCAAAATTGGCAATTGCTTCGGGACTATTAGCTTCCATAGTACCACAATTTCTAGTTTCTGGTATTTGAAAAGTAATGCCTTGTTGCTTACCATTAATTAATTGTGTATTATTTTGAGCATAACTACCCAATAAAGTTAAAGCAATAAAAGATATTAAGAAAGTAATTTTTTTCATGAAATTATTTTTAGTTAGTGCATTAAGTCCTCTAAATTAAAAAAAAGGAATGATTTTTTTATAAAAAAAAACAACTTATTATAGCATTCCTATTAATAAAATAATCCACGCAACCTTTTTCTAATTTTAATCGTCTTGTTTGTGGAGATAGTTTTAAAGTTATTTTAGATAGGTAATTAAATTAAGCAAATCTCCTGCCTTTGAATTAAAAGTCCCGCCAAAAGCGGGACTTTGTTTATTTAAAACAACTTAGTTGGATTTAAGATTCCTTTTGGATCAAATAATTTCTTAATATTTCTTTGCAATTCTAATTCAACCTTACTAAATGGTATATCCATATAATCTTTTTGAACGTACCCAATCCCATGTTCACCAGAAATTGTACCTTTTAACTGAACGCATAATTCAAATATTTTTCTAATACCATAAGTTAATTTATTATCCCAATCATCATCAGACATATTTCCTTTAATAATGTTGATGTGTAAATTTCCATCACCTGCATGCCCATAACAAACTGATTGAAATCCATATTCTTTTCCAATAGCTTTTACGCCTTTTAAAAGTTTAGGTAATTCAGCTCTTGGAACCACCGTATCTTCTTCTTTATAAATAGATTTACTTTTAACTGCCTCTCCAACAACCCTTCTAATTTTCCATAATTTATCTTTTTGTGCTGCATCTTCCGCAAACAAAACTTCATCACAATTAAAAGCTTCTAACACTTTATAAATTACTTCGCAATCACTGTATAAAACTTCTAAATTATTTCCATCAACCTCAATTAGTAAATGTGCTTGAATATTTTCTGCGATTTCCAATGAATCATCTCCTATAAACTCTGCCCCTGTTATTAGTGCATCACGCTCCATAAATTCCATTCCTGAAGGAGTAATTCCGGCTCTAAAAATTGCTGAAACTGCAGCACAAGCATCTTCAGCATTATAAAAAGGAACTAACATTAATAAATTATATTTTGGATAAGGCAATAATTTAAAAACTGCTTTCGTGATAATACCTAAAGTACCTTCACTACCTACTAATAGTTGAGTTAAATTATATCCTGTTGAGTTTTTTAAAACATTAGCACCAGTCCAAATAATATCTCCACTAGGTAAAACAACTTCTAAATTAAGTACATAATCTTTAGTAACCCCATATTTTACAGCTTTAGGCCCTCCGGAATTTTCTGCTAAATTTCCACCAATAAAACAACTTCCCTTGCTTGCAGGATCCGGTGGATAAAACAATCCTCTTTCCTGAACAGCTTCCTGAAAAACTTGTGTGATTACTCCTGGTTCTATAGTTGCCTGAAGGTTTCTTTCATCAATTTCTAGAATAGAATTAAACCTTTCCATTGAAAGTAAAACCCCTTTATTTATTGGTAATGAACCACCACTCAAACCTGTTCCAGCTCCACGAGGGGTTAAAGGAATATTTTCAAGATTACATAATTTTAAGATGTTTGATATTTCATCCGCACTTCTTGGTAAGACAACTACTTCCGGATAAAAAAGTAAATCTTCCGTTTCATCATGTCCATACTTTTTAAATGCTTCCTCATCAAAAAAGACATATTGTTCTCCAATAATTTTTATTAAACTATCAATAAAAGGTTTGGTGACAGGGTTAAATTTCATAAAGTGTAAAATATTATTATAGCATTTTAAAAGTAGTAATTTTTGGAATTAAACCTTAATAAATTTTATATTTGCAAAACAAAATGGCCACGTGGCGCAACTGAATAGCGCATCTGATTACGGCTCAGAAGGTTGCAGGTTTGAATCCTGCCGCGGTCACAAAAAAGCCTACTCATAGAGTAGGCTTTTTTATATCAATTAATTCAATAATTAAACTATTTATAAGTATCCATTGATTTTTCAATTCTTCCTTTATACCCAAACTCTTTTCCATCCTTCTTCGCATCAGCCTCACCTATTTCAATAGCTTTTTTAGCACTTACTATAGCTCCTTTGTTATCCTTATTAGCATGTAATACATCTGCTTTTACCCAGTAGCTATACCAAGACTCTTCAGTTTTAATTGATTCATCAATCCACTTTTTAGCTTCATCTAACCTTTTATTACTTGTAACCGCATATTTTGCAGCATTTCTGTATACTGATGCTTTATTTTCATCTGTTACTTCTGCTAAAGCTTTATCAACATTTTTCCAAGCTTTTTTATCTACATCAACAGTAATGTTTAAAGCTATAGAAAGTTTTTCCCATGACAATATTAATTTACCTGATTCTCCCGCTAATTGGTCAAAGCTAAACTGCATAGACTCTTGCATTGCGCCTTCTTTTGGAGTAACTTTTACTGTTAATTTATCATTACCTTCTTCATACTTTCCTGTTCCCCATCCGTCAATAACAGTATTAAACATTACATGCCAAACTTCTTTAGTTGGCTTCACGAAAAATGCATAAGTTCCTGCTGGCAAAGTTTCTCCTTCTATTTTAACATCATCAGAAAAAGTAATCAAAGTATTTAAGTTTGCTCCTACTCTCCATACTTCATCATAAGGAACTAACTCTCCCCATATTTCTCTATCTTTTACACTTGGCCTTGAGTAAGCAACTGTAACATCTGTTAAACCTATTCGTTGCTCAACTTTTGCTGATGGGCTTGGTTGTGGTAAATCTTGTGCATTAACGACATTTGTAGCCAATAATAAGCTTAACCCTAATGCTAAAAAGTAATTGATTGATTTCATAATTTATCTATTTTTTTAGTTCGTAAACAAACTTACCATTTATTTTAAAATTAGCTTCTTATATATAACTTTAAATGGCTTCATTTTTATATATTTGTGTGATAACGAAAAAAAAAAAAATAGAAACATTTATTATGGGAAAAGGCGATAAAAAAACGAAAAAAGGAAAAATTAGCTCAGGATCTTACGGGAAGACAAGAAAAAGAAAATCAGCTACTACATTTGTAGCACCTGCTAAGCCTAAAAAAGCTGTTCCTACTAAAGAAACTACCGAAGAAAAAGTTGAAAAACCAGTTGCAAAAAAAGCTCCAGCTAAAAAACCGGCTGCAAAAAAAGCTCCAGCTAAAAAACCAGCTGCAAAAAAATAAAATTTATTAAAAAGCCGTGTTATATGCGGCTTTTTAATTTTTCTAAAATTTTTATGACCTGAGGTATTACTAATTGTTCATCAGTATTGTTGATTATAAAATTACAATATGTTAATTTTTTCTCATCTGAAAACTGACTGGACATTCTTTCAACAACTTTTTTATTAGTAGTGCCGTCCCTTTTTATAACTCGTTCAATTCTAATCTTTATTGGTGCTGTTACCAATATCATTTCATCTAACTCTTTATAAGCCTCTGTTTCAATTAAAATAGCCGCCTCTTTTAATAAAATTGCTGCTTCTTTATTTTCAGAAATCCAATCATTAAAACGTTCTTTAACTTTTGGGTGAATAATACTATTTAACTTTTCTAAAGTTGTTTTATCTTGAAAAACTAAATCGGCAATTCTCTTAGAATTTAAACCTTTAGCATCATATACATCACCAAAAACAGCTTTTACTTCTTTAATAACTTCTGGATGGTGATTTATAATCTTTTTGGCTTCGATATCTGAATAAAATACAGGAACCCCCAAAACCTCAAATATTTTAGCTATGGTAGTTTTACCGCTACCTATTCCTCCTGTAAGTCCAACTAATATTGGTTTATTATTTTCTTTTAAGGATGTATTCAACTTTATTAGGCGTTAATTTAGAAGATTGAATATATTCTGGATATTCTATTAATTCTACTTTTAATTTATGGTTCATGTTTTCATTAATCTGATGATAATCAACAACTGCTTTAAATTTAGCACTTGCCAAATTTGCCATTTTACTTAATGGCAACATAAACTTCAATTCTATTTCATTAGGAATAGCTTTTATTAATAAAGAATCTGGTGTATTGATAGTTTCAATTTTTATCGCAATAGCTGTTTCTGTATATTTCTCTACAGGTATATAAAGTAATACTTTTTCTTCAGAGAATTTAATTTTTTGAAGCGCATAAGCAGTTTTAAAACCTACTGATTCAGACACTGTTTCGGATAAATTATTATAAACTTTATTTTGGGTATAAATTTGAGTTAATGTGTCTAAAATAGATGCAGGACCTACAACTTTTACTACTGCTGGTTTAACTATTATTTTACCAAATAATTGAAATTGTTTTTCATATTCAATTTTAGTTACTGGAACAATTTTTAAAACCTTCTCTTTTTCATCATCAAGTATAAAAACCAAGCTTTCAGGGTAAATTTCTTTAATTTCGATATCCTCTCCTAATTGATTTCCAATGGATGATGAGAAAAATGTAGTGGGTAATTGAATCCTTTCTAATTTATCAACCTGTTTTTTAGCTCCTTCAATTTGCGATAAGTTTATGTTTAAAATTGATTCCTTTAATCTTAATTTATAGGCTAACAAATCAAACCCTAAGCCTTTAATTTTTATTTTTATTTGCTGAGGTAATTCATTAACAACTATCTTATTAGGTGGTGCATTGGTATACTCTACTTTAAAAACTATTTCATTGGTGAAATTTTTACTTAATGCATTCAATAACCAAAAAAATATTGCTAAAACTAAACAGAATAAAAACACATAAAGCTTCCTGTTAGAGGAAGCTTTATTAAATATACTTGTAAATTTATTATCCGTTTTTGTCAAAACATTTACCTATTTTTTTTCCAAATCTTCGGCAGCAAATTCTTTAGATATTGCTGATTTTTCAATCTTCAATCTATTACCACCTTCAATCTCAATGATTGCTGTAGTTTCTTGTAACTCTATAATTTTACCATGAACACCACCTATCGTTACTATTTTGGTTCCTTTATCTAAACTTTCTCTAAACTTTTTTTGTTCTTTTTGCTTTTTCATTTGTGGCCTTATCATAAATAGATAAAACACTAAAAAAATTGCCCCAAACATTATTATTGTTTGCATTCCTCCACCTTCCGTTGGTGCATCAGCTTGAGCTTGTAATAAAATTCCTAATCCTTTCATTTTCTTTTCTTATAAATTTATTTATCTGTTGGAGTTAAAACTTCTCCTTTTATTGCAATTACTTTTGTATTTGGGATGGTATTAGCAACCAAAGTAATCGTTTTGTTTTGCATCCCTGATTTACCATTAGAATCAAACGTTACCTCAATAACTGCTTCTTCACCTGGTTTTATTGGTGCTTTTGGATACTCTGGAACTGTACACCCACAACTACCTTGCGCTGATGAAATTATTAAATCAGACTTTCCTGCATTTTTAAATTTAAAAGATGTAGAAACAACTTCTCCTTGAGTAATTTGTCCAAAATCCTTCACCTCTTCTACAAACTCAAAAAAAGGAAGGTTATCTTCATTTGGCTCGTTATTAGAAGCTGTAATTGGGTTGTTAATTAAATCTGTTGAAATCGTTTCAACTTCAGTTTCGCCACCACAAGAGGTTAAAATCGCGATTGTTAAAAATGATAAAATGATTGTTTTCATATTTGAATTTGATTTTCAGTTTGCAAATATAGAGAAAAGCATGTTATACTATCGAAGGATAACAAATCATTAACAAATTTTATAAAAAAATTAGAGTTTATTTAATTTTCTTTTAATGGTATTGCCTGAGATTACAAGTTCAATTAAATAATTTCCCGTAGGCAAATGTGCTGTATTAATTTGATATAAACTTTTAGATTTTTCAATTATATTTAACTGAACTGCTTGTCCAATATTATTAAAAATAATAATCCCATCTAATCTTTTAGTATCTCCTATCTTAATATTAATAAATTCTTTGGTTGGATTAGGGTAAATTAAAACATCTTCTACTCCTAATTGGGGTTCTTCTATTGATAAAGCAATGGAATTATTAGCTGAAATAATCCATAGTTCTGGATCAAAAAACACTGAATCAACAGTAAAAGGCGCAGTAGCATTAAAAACTTGTCCAGAAAATTGATGATTAAAAACATAAGTTGTATCAAATCCTTGACCTTTAACATAAATTGGTATTGGCATTTCGTAAAAAGAAACAGAAGGATCTGATTGAGTTTGATTAACTGTGAAACTTACATTATTTCCCGATTGCGTAAATGCTATTTGATAGGATGGAAATCCTTCCCCATAGAACCAATCATTAAAAAATTCCGTTAAATTAAGTGAACTTACTGTTTCTAAATGTGTTTTTAAATCTTCAGTAATAGCATAAGAATATGCTAAATTATTATCATTTAAGTAATTTCTAACTCCTTGAAAAAAAATTTGCTCTCCTAGTTTCCACTCTAACATTCGTAATAAATAAGCTCCCTTTCTGTATGATAATCTCGCATCAAAAATTCTACTTACTGTTACGGTATCAGTATTATATACAGAGCCATCAGGCTGAGAAACAATACTATTTAAGGTTGTTTCCCTCCATGCCCTCCAATAGGTTGGCGCTAAGTGTTTATGAGACAACCCTGTTAAATATGTTGCAAAACCTTCATTCAACCATATATCTTGCCAGCTGCCACAAGTAACTTTATCTCCAAACCATTGGTGAGCCAACTCATGAGCCATTAAATTAAAACTAAAATTGCCCATCGAACTCATAGTTTGATGCTCCATACCACCTCCCCACCCAAATTGAGCATGTCCATATTTTTCATTTATAAAAGGATAATCTCCAAACAAAGTATCATAAAGTTGCATGATTGGAATTATATCTGGAGTTACATTGTAAAAACTTGAAGAGTCTTCAGGGTAAACATAATTGAGAATTTCTAAATTACCAGAAGTTAAAGGCGCAAAATCAGAATAAACTGAATAATTAGTAATTGCTACGGAAATTAAATAAGCAGCGATAGGATATCGATGTTTCCAATGATATACTTTATTTATCCCTACAACATTTTCACTAACCAATAATCCTTGACTACCAGCTCGATACTTTTTAGGGGTAGTGACAATCACATCTATTGAATCAATTTTATCGTATAAATCTTGTTTACATGGCCACCACTCTAATGCCCCATAAGGCTCCGAAAGTGTCCAAATAATAGAATCGTTTAAATGGGATGATTGTATAAATGAACCAAAGCCACTTGTTGGAACAGGAACTCCTTGATAAAAAACTGTGATGGAATCTAAAGTGTTTTGAGGAATTGTTGCTGGCAATGTAATTTGTAATACATTTCCACCTGGTTGCGTGTATGTTAAGTTTCCTCCATGATAAACTACAGAATCAATTGATAACGCATTGGAGAAATCAAAATAAATAACATTAAACCCTGTAATGACTGGTTCAAAATATGAAGTTACCGCACCATTAATGTAAAGAACTTCTGGGTTTACTTGCCATTCAAGTCTATGATATTTTAAATCATAGTTTGCAGCTTGTAATACCCCTTTATTATTTATTTTCTTTTTATGATGAGCTTTAGTTTCGGCTTCAACCATATCATTAAAAATCTGACCGTCAATTGTTTGTCCTATTGTAAATTGACCACAAAACATTAATAAAATAAAGAAGCTTTTTTTCATAACGACTATGTGCTAATTAGTATAAATTTTTTGATATAAATCTTGGAATTTGGCTAAAATAAATTTTCGTTTCAATTTTAAGGTTGGGGTTAACTCACCAGAATTGATTGTCCACTGAGTTCCAACTAATTCAAACTTTTTAATCTTTTCGTAGTCAGAAAACCCTTTATTTAATTCTTCTAATTCTTTTGCAAATCGATTAACAACTTGCTCATCTTTTATTATTTCTTCATTAGATGAATAGTTGATGTTTTTTCGTTTACACCACTCTTTTAAAAATAAAAAATCTGGTTGAATCATTGCTGCTGGCATTTTCTCTCCTTCTCCAACTACCATTACTTGTTCTATAAATCTTGATTCTTTAAACTTATTTTCCATTACTTGAGGCGCTATGTATTTACCTCCAGAAGTTTTAAAAATTTCTTTTTTACGATCTGTTATTTTTAAATATTCCCCATCAACTAATACTCCAATATCACCTGTATGAAAATAACCATTTGCATCTATTACTTCATCCGTTAAATCAGGTCTATTAAAATAACCTTTCATTATACTTGGTCCTTTTACTATTATTTCTCCATCTTCAGCTATCTTAACATCTAAATTATCAAGTACTTTACCAACAGTCCCTATCATCATTCCTCCTGGCAATAAGCTATTTACAGAAATAACAGGAGAAGTTTCAGATAATCCATAACCTTCTAATACCGGAATTTTAGCCGAAGCAAAAACTCTTGCCAATCGAGGTTGTAATGCTGCTCCACCAGAAACAACAGCAACAACATTACCTCCTAAAGCTTCCCTCCACTTATTAAAAATGAGTTTGTTTGCTATTGCTAATTTAAAATTATACCATGCCCCACCACTAATAATTGGATCGTATTTTAAACCTAACTCTAAAGCCCAAAAGAATAATCCTTTTTTTAATCCAGACAAAGCAGTTCCTTTAGCAACAATTTTATCATAAACCTTTTCTAATAATCTTGGAACTGTTGCAAATAAATGTGGTTTTACTTCTTTTAAGTTATCTCCAATTGTTTCTATAGATTCAGCATAATAAATAGAAACTGATTTATAGATTAAAAGATAATCCAACATTCTTTCAAAAACATGGCAAAGCGGTAAAAAACTTAATGCTCGTTGATTATCTAAAACAGGTAATCGAGCTTCTGATGCCAAAACATTGCTTACTAAGTTTCTATGAGTCAACATAACACCCTTAGGATTACCAGTTGTTCCTGAAGTATAAATTAAGGTAGCAACTTCATCTTCATCAATTTCATTCTTTAATTTCTCAATTGCTATTTCATCAACTGTTTCTTTCAACAATTCTGAATAATGTTTTTGACTTACAACATTATCATAGGTGTAAATCTGCTCTAAAGCAGGAATTTTACTCTTAATGTTGTTAATTTTTAAACTAATATCTTCACTTGATACAAAAACTACTTTTGCTCCACAATCATTTAATATATACTCGTAATCAGCTTCTGTAATATTGGGATATATAGGGACATTAACAATTCCTAATTGTTGAACAGCTAAATCTGTTAAATGCCATTCAGTTCTATTATTAGAAATGATTGCTATCTTATCACCTCTTTTAAGTCCTAATTTAATTAAGCCTGAACTAAATTGTTTACTTTTTAGGATAAATTCTTGAATAGATGTAGATACCCAGTTTCCATTTTCTTTATGAGTAAATGCATCAGCTTTAGGTTGGTTCTCTAAAGCATAGTAATAAAAGTCTGAAATTGTTTTAATCATATTATTTCCCTAATATTTAGTTAGAGTAAATATATTAAAATTAAACCAATTAAGAATTTAGAAGTTACTTGATTATTTAACCAAAGAAGTCTAAAGGTTCTTTTCACTGTGAACTTTGCCGTTCACGTATTTAGTTTCTTTAGTGCCAGATCCATTTTCATCAAAAGTTTTCCAAGAACCAATTCTTTCATAATCAAAAACATTTTTGTTATAAAATAATTCCCCTTGTTCTTTTAATTGCCCATTAGGGTGATAGAATGTTTGAGTATAAACTAATTTCTTTTTATCTGTTAGTTCAAATGTGTTTTCTGGTGTACCATTTTCATAATAATTTGCTTTAAAAACATAATATTCAAATGATTTATTATACTCTTCAACGAATTCTAGAGCTGCATTAGGATAATATTCTTCCCATTTTAAAGCTTCACTACCAATATAAACTATTTCAGATTTTACTGTCCCATCTTTATAGTAAATAGTCATTTTACTTTTCTTTAAATCAACCATTCTAAAATTACGCTCCACATTTCCGTTTGGAAAATAGTTTTTATATATTTTTAATTGACCATCTACATAAAATCCTTTATGCATTAACTGACCTGTAGTATAAAAATCTTCCATATAACCATTAGCTGCATATCCATTAGCATCATTCCTAACAGTATCAGAACCTATCATCATATTTAATTTCTCATACATAGTAATACCATATTTTTCATCAATTACAGA
Organism: Vicingaceae bacterium; assembly: GCA_037969435.1. Classification (GTDB taxonomy): domain Bacteria; phylum Bacteroidota; class Bacteroidia; order Flavobacteriales_E; family Vicingaceae. The sequence continues at coordinate 57,999 of JBBKXK010000008.1, read as the reverse complement.
TTCAGGAACATAAGTATCATTGTACAATCCTTTTTTTGTTAAATCATTTTGTGCTGTAGCAACATAAAATACTGTTGAACATAATATTAAAAAAACTATTTTTCTCATCTATTCTTCGTTTTTATTTTCTTGTTTTGAAAGCTTTGCAATTTTTATACCTAAATATCCAAATAAAATTGTCATCACAGGACTAATCAAATTAAAAAAGCAATACATAAAGTAGTCTCCAGTAGCAATACCAAGTACTCCAGAGTGATAAGCACCACAAGTATTCCAAGGTATTAATGCAGAAGTTACTGTTCCTGAATCCTCTAAAGTACGACTCAAAACTTTAGGGTGCAAACCTCTTTCACGATATTCTTCTGCAAACATTCTACCTGGAACTACAATCGCCAAGTATTGATCTGAAGCTGTTAAATTAAAAAACACACAAGTACCTGCAGTTGTTGTTATCAATGAACCTGTTGAGTTTGCTAATCTAATAATGGACTGTGTAATCCTTTTAAGCATCCCACATTTCTCCATAATCCCACCAAAAATCATTGCACAAATTATCAACCAAATTGTATTTAACATTCCTGCCATACCTCCTGAAGTTAATAATTCGTTGACCAATTCATTTTCCGTAACAACAGCAACATCAGTTGTCATTGAATCAACTACCATTTTATACGAAGCCTTTAAAAAATTAGTTTCCCCAGATAATGAAAGTATCAAATCAGGTTGAAATATAATAGCACAAACACCCCCTAACAAACTACCTATTAACAAAGCTGGTATTGCAGGTATTTTTTTAACAATTAAAACAATAACTAATACAGGAACTAAAAATAACCACGGAGTTATATTGAACTTAGAAGCTATTGCTATTTTTAATGTATCAATTTCAGTTATTTGACCCCCACTATCATAGAACAACCCAATTATTAAAAATATAATTAAAGTGATTACTATTGAAGGAATTGTTGTTAAAGTCATATATTTAATATGCGTAATTAAGTCGGTTCCTGCCATTGCTGGTGCTAAATTGGTAGTATCAGATAGTGGTGACATTTTATCACCAAAATAAGCACCAGAAATAATGGCTCCAGCAATTAACCCATCAGCAATCCCTAGTGCCTTACCAATGCCTAACAAAGCTATACCAACTGTAGCGACTGTACTCCAAGAGCTACCAGTAGCAATAGAAACAATGGAACAAATAACACAAGAAGCCAATAAAAATATAGTTGGGTTAAGTATATCTAATCCATAATAAATCATTGCTGGAACTACTCCACTCAATAACCATGTACCAGCCAAAGCACCAATTAATAAAAGAATGATTAAAGCAGGTAAAGCTGATGAAATACTTTTTGTTATTCCATTTAAAATGTCTTTCCAATTAAAACCATTATATGCAGCAATAATTGCTGCAACGGCTGCAGCAAACAATAAAGAAATTTGATTTGCACCACCTAAAGCATTATCTCCATAAACAACCTTAACATTAATCACCAACAAACCAATCAATACCAATATCGGTATAAACGATTGTAATAAAGAAGGTTTTTTGTATTCGCTCATTTACTTTTAATCTACAGCCCGTAAATATATTAATCCTACTTAAAACTACTACTATTTTAAGCTTAGTTATTATTAACAAGTTATACAAGGCACAAAAATGAATTTCATACTTGTTTAAAACATGTTAGTTTTTACTTCTAATTAATCCACTTTTGCAATTAGATAAAAAGTAATTTTATAACTCAATTTAATTTACCTTAAACAAGCTATGTTTTTAATATTTGATACAGAAACCACAGGACTTCCTAAGAATTACAAAGCCCCTGTTTCTGATTCAGACAATTGGCCAAGAATGGTGCAATTGGCATGGCAACTGCACGATAAAACTGGTAAATTAATTTCCGCAAAAAACTACATTGTTAAACCTGATGGGTATGATATTCCAATAGGAGTATCTAACATACATGGAATTACAACTGAGCGTGCCGAAAGAGATGGCCATGACTTAAAATTTGTTCTTGAAGAATTAAAAAATGATTTAGAAAAAACAACTTACAATGTAGGTCATAATATTGAGTTCGATATAAATGTTGTTGGAGCTGAATTTTATCGTTTAGGAATAGCAAATGATTTAGCTAGCAAAAAAGACATCGACACTATGAAAAGTTCGGTCGATTTTTGTCAAATTCCTGGTGGTAGAGGTGGTGGTTTTAAATACCCAAAACTAACTGACTTACACATTAAACTTTTTGGTAAAGATTTTGGCGATGCTCACGATGCAGCTTATGATGTTGATGCAACTGCTAGATGTTTTTTTAGTTTGGTTCAACACAGAGTTATTCAACCTAAAGAAATTACTGACGTTGATGGCCTTGTTTATGAAGCTCCTAAATTAGCTGCTGCAAACTTTAAAGATCACCAAAAAGAAAAAGCAGAAAATGCTGAAAAGGTTTTAGAAGCTAACACAAAAGTATCTTCTGAACTTCAGGATGTTAACTTTACCCATTTACATAATCATTCCCAGTTTTCAATTTTACAATCTACCACCAGAGTTGATGCTTTAGTAAAAAAAGCGAAAGACTTAGGCATGGAAGCTATTGCTTTAACTGATCATGGAAACATGATGGCAACTTTCCATTTTGTAAGAGATGCTATTAAAAGCAACATAAAACCTATCGTTGGTTGCGAGTTTTTTCTTTGCAACAACCGAAAAGAAAAATCATACAAAGACAATGGCTTTCAAACAGTTTTATTAGCCAAAAATAAAAATGGTTATCAAAATCTTATAAAACTTGCCTCTTATGCAAATACTGAAGGTTTCTATTATGTCCCAAGAATTGATAGAGAACTTTTATTAGAATATAAAGACGATTTAATTGCACTAACAGGTGGTGTTTGGGGAGAAGTGCCCAATAAGATACTCTTTGAAGGGAAACAACAAGCTGAAGAGGCTGTACTTTGGTGGAAAGAGCATTTTAAGGATGATTTTTACATCGAATTAAATCGACATGGAGTTGATGAAGAAAATAGTATTAACAATGTTTTATTAGAGTTTGCAAATACTCACAACATTAAATATGTAGCTTGTAACAACACTTACTATGTTGATAAGGATGATGCTATTTCCCAAGATGTTTTACTTTGTATAAGAGATGCGAAACAACAAGTACAACCTAAAAGATATATAGGTGGAGGTGGACGAGAATCTCGTTTTGGCTTTCCAAATGACGAGTTTTATATTAAATCAGCAGATGAGATGAAACAGCTCTTTGCCGATTTACCTGATGCGATTATCAACACACAAGAAATAGTTGATAAAATTGAAAAATTTGAATTAGCTCGTGAGGTTTTGCTGCCAAAATTTGATATTCCTGAAGAATTTATTGATACTAAAGATAAAGAAGATAGCAGCCTAAAAAATGGAGAAAATAATTATTTAAGACACATTACATACGAAGGAGCTAAAAAGCGATATGGTAAACTTACAGATGAGTTAAAAGAACGATTAGATTTTGAGTTAAGTGTAATTAAAAACACAGGATATCCAGGATATTTCTTAATTGTTGAAGATTTTATTCGTGAAGCTCGTAAAATGGGTGTTGCAGTTGGTCCTGGAAGGGGATCTGCAGCTGGTTCGGTAGTTGCTTATTGTACATGGATAACCAATATTGACCCAATTAAGTATGACCTACTTTTTGAGCGTTTCTTAAATCCTGATAGGATATCGATGCCAGATATTGACATTGATTTTGATGATGAAGGAAGAGGAAAAGTAATGGACTATGTAATTAAAAAATACGGTTCTAATCAAGTTGCTCAAATAATTACCTATGGAACAATGGCAGCTAAATCTTCTATTAGAGATACTGCAAGAGTTTTAGAACTACCTTTAAGTGATGCCGGGAGATTGGCAGGCTTAATTCCTGACATTAAACTGAATAAGATTTTTGGAATGAGTGAAGATGACCTTAAAGCAAAATTAGGTCGTCCTGAAGATTTTGAAAGAGCCAAACAATTAAAAGATATTGCAAGAGCTGACAGCCTTGAAGGTAGAACAGTAAATCAAGCAATTAAAATAGAAGGAAATATGCGAAACACAGGCATCCATGCTTGTGGTGTAATTATTACTCCTGATGATATTACCAATTATGTTCCTATAGCTTTAGCTAAAGATTCAGACATGGCCTGTACACAATTTGACAACTCTGTTGCCGAAGATGCAGGTCTATTAAAAATGGATTTTTTAGGATTAAAAACCCTAACCTTAATAAAAGATGCTGTACAAATTGTAAAAGATAAACACGGCATTACCTTAGATCCTGAGACTTTTGATATTGAAGATGAAAAAACTTACGAGCTTTTTCAACGAGGAGAAACTGTAGGTATTTTTCAATATGAATCTCCCGGAATGCAAAAACACATGCGTGCTTTAAAACCAACTGTTTTTGCAGATTTAATTGCGATGAATGCATTGTACCGACCTGGCCCGATGGAATATATTCCATCCTTTATTAAAAGGAAACATGGTGATGAAGCAGTAATTTACGATTTAGAAGATATGGAAGGATATCTGAAAGAAACGTATGGAATTACTGTTTACCAAGAGCAAGTAATGCTTTTATCTCAAAAATTAGCAGATTTTACTAAGGGTGAGGCTGATGTTTTGCGTAAAGCAATGGGTAAAAAACAAATTGCTGTACTAGATAAAATGAAGCCTAAATTTATTGAGCAAGCTTCAGAAAAAGGACATGACCCAAAAATTTTAGAAAAGGTTTGGAAAGATTGGGAAGCTTTTGCTGCCTATGCTTTTAACAAATCTCACTCTACTTGTTATGCTTGGATTGCTTACCAAACAGCATTTTTAAAAGCCCACTACCCTGCCGAATACATGGCATCTGTATTGAGTAACAACATGAACGACATTAAGTCAGTTACTTTTTTTATGGATGAATGTAAACGAATGGGGATTCCTGTTTTAGGTCCAGATGTAAATGAATCTGTACACAAGTTTACTGTAAATGCAAAAGGTGAAATTCGTTTTGGATTAGGCGCCATGAAAGGTGTTGGAGGAAAAGCAGTTGATTGTATTGTTCAAGAACGCACTAAAAATGGTCATTTTACCTCTATTTTTGATTTAACACGAAGAATAGATTTACGATCTGTAAACAAAAAAACGTTAGAAAGTTTGGCGTTAGGCGGAGGTTTTGATTCTTTCGGGAACATACACAGAGCACAATATTTTAATAACATTGATGGAATGACTTTTTTAGAAAAAGTGATTCGTTATGGCAATAAACACCAAGAAAATATTAACTCAATACAAGTATCAATGTTTGATAATGTTGCGGGTGAAGAGATGCAAGAACCTCCTATTCCACCTTGTGAAGAATGGGGAACCTTAGAAAAGTTAAATCAAGAAAAAGAAGTAGTAGGAATTTTTATTTCTGGACACCCGTTAGATGATTTTGATGTAGAAATTAAAAGTTTTGGTAAAGGTAATTTAAGCCTTTTGGAAGATGTTGTTAAACTAAAAGGTAAAGAGTTAGCCATTGCTGCTATTTGTACAGGAGTACAAGATAGGTTGACTAAAAAAGGAAAGCCTTTTGGGGTTTTGCAAGTTGAAGATTATTATGCTTCGCATGACTTTTTTGTGTTTGGTGAAGATTATATTAAACTAAAACCATACTTTATACAAGGGCAGTATTTATTTATTATAGGTAGCGTTCAGCCTCGCCCATGGAGTAGTGATGTAGATGATGTAGAGTTTAAAATAAATAGCATTGAATTACTTTCTGAACTAAGAGATAAAAAAGTAAAAAAACTGACTGTGAATGTTGAAACCAACGATGTAACAGAAGAGCTAATTGAAAAAATAAATGCCTTGTTAATGAAACATGAAGGCAAGTGTGATTTTAGTATTAACATAAAGGATGACGAAGAAGGAGTAATCAGTTTATCTTCAAGAACAAAGCGTATTGATGTGTGTGATGAATTTTTAAAAGAAATAGATAACATAAAAGAAGTGAGTTATAAATTGAATTAGTGAAAAATTGTTCTCGATACATCCCGAATGCTCGGGACACTCGAACTGACAGCATGAAAAAATGACAATGTGTCGCCTTTACAAGAATGGATTAATAATTGACAAAAAGCAAACAATAAATAGAAATTGAAAAAGTATATTTACAATTAAGAAAAAGAAAAAAATATAAACACATAAAAACAAAAAGTTATGGCATTAGAATTAACAGACGCAAATTTTGAAGAAAACGTATTAAAATCAGATAAACCAGTATTGGTAGATTTTTGGGCTGTTTGGTGTGGACCATGTAGAATGGTTGGACCATTAGTTGAAGAAATTGCTAATGAGTTTGAAGGGAAAGCTATTGTAGGAAAAGTAGATGTAGATAATAACCCTGAAACTGCTGCAAAATTTGGTATTAGAAATATACCAACTATCTTATTTATGAAAAACGGAGAAATTGTAGACAAACAAGTTGGAGCAGTATCTAAAGATGTATTGGCTCAAAAATTACAAGCAATGATGTAAAACCTAACTGTCATTCCGATTTGAGTGACGTAGGAACGGAATAGAGGAATCTTTTAAATTTGTACTCTTAAATTAAAAGATACCTCCATTGCAGTCGGTATGACAACATATAAAAAAATCCCGATGCAGTGCATTGGGATTTTTTATTTCCACAATATCATAACCCAAAATTTATAAAAATCTGTATCTTCGAAAAATGGGAATATTTGATTTTTTTAATAAAAAAATTGAGTCTACTTCATTTGAAGATTTAAAGGACATATTAGTCATTGATGATATTTCTAAATTAGTAACGGCAAAATCTCAAGGATTAGACTTCACAATTAAAGACACCTATACCAATGGAAATATACTCCACCATTATATCAACTGTTATGATGGTTTAAATTATAATCCAGATGCTCTAATTAAATTTTTTCTTGAAAGTGGATTGGATATAAACCAAAAACAAAACAAAAGAGAGGATGAAAATTCTGCTTTACACATGGCTTGTAGAAGAGGTAATTTAAATTTGGTTAAAATAATTTTAGACTTCGATGCAGAAATTGAAATTCAAGATTTAAATGGAAATACTGTTTTATGGTATGCTGTTATGGATTATCGTGGTGAAATAGATTCTAAAGAAATTATTTTATACTTATTAAACAAGGGGGCATCACTTAACACTAAAAATTATCATGATGTTTCACTAAAAGATTTAATAAATACAAGAGGAGTTGGAATTGACCAAGGAGAGAATAATGCCATCTGGGACTTGAGAGATTTACTAGATAATTAAGGTAAACCTACCTCATCATTAAAACCATAAACATCTGTTACAACAGTATGAAAGAGGGGAATTATTTCTTACTTAAAACTCATCAACTCTATATCAAAAACTAAAGTTGTACTAGCTTTAATTAATGGTCCTGCTTCATCATCTCCATAAGCTAGTTCTGCTGGTATAGTAAAGGTAGCACAATCGCCAACCCTCAATAAAGCAATACCTTCATCCCAACCTTCAATAACTTCTCCTTTACCTAAAACAAAATTAAAAGGTGCTCTATTTAAAGAGCTGTCAAACATTTGTCCGTTCAGTAGCTTTCCGATGTAATGCACCCTAACTTTATCGCCATTAACAGGTCTTTCTCCTTTACCATGTTTGGTTATGGTGTATTTTAAGCCAGATGGGGTAGTTATTTCTTTACTCATAATTTAAAACTATTGTAATAAAAAAAAGCAGCTCAATTGAGCTGCTTTTTTTGTTATCTATAAATGATTATTGATTAATCTTAATCAATTCAACTTCAAATACCAACGGCATAAACGGTTTAATTGGTCCCGCTCCACCTTGTGGTGCATTTGCTCCGTAAGCTAATTCTTGAGGGATAAAAAACTTGTATTTTGCTCCTTCTTTCATTAACTGAACACCTTCTGTCCAACCTTTAATTACTTGGTTTAAACCAAAAGAAATAGTTTCTCCTCTATCAACAGAGCTATCAAATACAGTTCCATCAGGAGTTGTACCATGATAATGAACCTCTACATTAGATGTAGCAGTTGGTTGAGCACCTGTTCCTTCTTTTAAAACTATGTATTGTAAACCACTAGCTGTTACTTTAACACCCTCTTTGGTTTTGTTAGCTTCTAAAAATTTGATACCATCAACTTTAACAGATTCAGATTTTTTTAACTCTTCAGCTTGCATTGCTTCTTGCTTTTTTTGAAAGTAAGCTTGAATAACTGCTTGCGTTTCTGCTGGTGTTATTACATAATTAGTATCAGCCACTCCTGCTTTAATTCCTTCTACAAAAGCTTCAAAATTACATTCAGAAAAATCTTTCTTAATGTTTTCTACCATGTTTAAGCCAATACTATAACTTACTGAATCTACTTCAGATTTTAATTCTATTGTTTTTTCTGCCATTTCTTTTTTTCCTTTTTTCTTTTTTTGTGCATTAGCATTTACACTAACTGTAAGAGCTAATGCTACTAATAGGATATTAATTGATTTGTTCATAATATTAAGTTTAGTTAAAAAGGTTAGTACAGCATAAACTTTATGCCAAAGTTGTAGTAGTACTAACTATTTTGTTAATTATTTTACTTTAAATAACTCTACTTCAAACACTAAAGGCATGAAAGGTTTAATTGGACCTTGACCACCTTGAGGAGCATTTGCTCCGTAAGCTAATTCTTGAGGGATAAAAAATCTATATTTAGCTCCTTCTTTCATTAACGCAACACCTTCTGTCCATCCCGGAATAACTTGTCCTAAGTTAAAAGAAATTGTTTCTCCTCTATCAACTGAACTATCAAATACAGTTCCATCTGGAGTTGTTCCATGATAATGAACCGTTACATCAGAAGTTGAAGTAGCTTGTTTACCAGTTCCTTTTTTCAAAACAACGTATTGTAAACCACTAGCAGTAACTTGTACACCTTCTTTTGCTTTGTTTTCTTCTAAAAATTTAACACCTTCTTCTTTAACTCCACCATAAGCAGCTTCTTGCTCTTTTTGTTGTGCAGCCATTTGTTCCATTTGCTTTTGCTGAGAATATACTTGTATAATTGCTTGAGCTTCTTCTGCAGTCATAATTAATGCTGAAGAATCTAATACATCATTAAAACCTTTTAAATAAGCATCCATATTTCCTTCACTAAATTGTTTAGATAAACCTGTTGCTGAACTAACTCCAATTGCATAACTTACTGAATCAATATTGTTAGATAATGTAACATTTGATGATTCTTGTTCACCGCCTCCACAAGCAAATAATGTTAATGCTGCGATAGCTGATAATGTGATTTTTTTCATTTTTAAATTTATTTTACGTTTATTATTTCTAATTCATATACTACCGTTGTATAAGAGGGTATTATTTGTGTTGAAGAACCCTCCTCTCCAAAAGCAAGTTGCGAAGGTATGATAATTTTTGATTTTTCACCTTCTCTCATTCCATTTATTGCAATTTCTAATCCCTTAATAACCTGACCAGGAGTTCCGTAAGTAAAAGAAAATGGTTCTGATTGATAACTTCCATCAAACTCTATCCTATTTATAAAACTCCCTTTATAGTTAATCTCTATCAAATCTCCACTTTTTATTTTTTTACCTGCTCCTTTTTTTATTTTTTTAACATAAATTCCTCCCCTAAAATTTTCTTCTTTAAAATTGTTATCTCGTAAATATTTATTGAGTAAAAGCTGTTCTAACATCTCTTTATCAAGTGCATTGTTGTTTTCTGTAAGGTACTTGTGAGCTTTTATCTTTACTTGGCAATACGCTGATTTTATTGTTAATTGAGGGAATTGCTTGGCTAAAACCAAAGAATCTACCATAAAAATTGCACTATCTCCTTCACTCAAGTAATTAAATAAAAATTGTAGGTTATTTTTAGAAGGGTTAATTAACTCTTCTTTATAATGTTTATAGATAAGTTGTTTCCCAGAATGTATTTCTATATCAGCTGAAATATATCTATTATCTTGATAAGTTTCATCAGCATCATCAAACGATAGAAGCTTCATGTAAATACCATCTTCTTTTTCTATAAATCCCGGAAATTTACTTTCACAAGAAAATAAGACAACTGCAAAAATTGATATTATGATAATCTTTTTCAACCTTACTTTATATCAACCAATTCAATATCATAAACAATAGTTGAACGCATCGGTATTTTTTTAAAATCACCAGCAGTTCCGTGTGCTAAATGTGATGGAATAATAATAATCGCTTTATCCCCTTTGCTCATATAGGTGATTCCTTCATGTAAGCCACTTTCAACATAATCTTTACCTACTGTAAACTCTTCAACCTTATCATTAGTAGTGTAGCACTCAGTTCCATCCAAAAGGGTTACTTTATACTTTATTATAGCTTTTTGTTTAGTAATGATATTCTCACCTTCTTTAGCATCATAAATTTGGTACCTTAAACCTGTTTTAGTTTTCATAACATCCAAACCTTTCTTCTTTACATACTCATCTATTTGATTAGATTCTACTGAAGTTGCTTTAATGTTTGCCTCTAATAATTGTTTTTGAAGTAGATTATAATCCACTTCCTTATGCTCTATAGAATCTCCAGAACATCCAACAAAACAAATAATTACTATTATATATAAAGTGTATTTCATCTTATTTAATCAATTCTTTCTTATTCTCAATAATCACTTTCTCTAATAATTTGATTGCATCTTCCAAGCTATTTTCAATCCTTCCGCCTGCAGCATAAATATGTCCCCCTCCATTAAAATCTTTATTGGCAATTTTATTTACATAAAAATCTCCTTTTGATCTAAATGAAAAGTTAACTCCACCCTCTTTTTCGGTTAATAATACCGCCATTTTTATTCCGTTTATGGATAAAGGATAGTTTACTAAACCTTCGGTATCACCTTTCTTAAAATCGTATTTTTTTAATTCTTCTTGTGATAGAGAAATATAAGCAGCATTTAAATCTGATAAAACAATCATTTTTTCTGTTAATGCATACCCTAACAATCTTAATCTATTTTCAGAATATGTATCGTAAACTTCTTGATGAATTTTGGATCCATCCACACCTAAATCAATTAAATGTGCAATAATTTGATGTGTTTTAGAAGTTGTTGATGGGTATCTAAAAGAGCCTGTATCAGTCATAATACCACAATAAATACATTCTCCAATAACGTTATCTAACTTTTCTATATCATTTAACTTCTCTATAAATTCATAAACTAATTGTGCTGTTGAACAACAGTCAACATCAACAAAGTAGTGATCGGCAAAATCTTGTGGGTCTTGATGATGATCAATAACAATTTTTGTAGCTGATGTTTTTCCAATTGTATCTCCTAAATTCCCTATTCTACTCAACGCATTATAGTCCAATGAAAAAATCAAATCAGCTTTATCAATACATTTATCAGCTATTTCTGATTGAGAATCATAATAAACAATTTCATCACTTTTACTCATCCAATTTAAAAAATCAGGAAAGGCATCTGGAACAATTACTACAACTTCTTTGTTATTTTTTTTTAGGTAATGATACAACGCTAATGAAGAACCAATAGCATCTCCATCTGGAGATTTATGTGTAGTAATTACAATTGAATTGGCTGCTTTTATTATTTGTTTAATATCATCCATGTTTATAAAAATAAAAAACCCTGATGTAATTACATCAGGGTTAGTAAATTATTTTTTCTTTTCTAAAATCCTGTTCCCTTAAAACCAGAGATTGGAGTAGTCATGTGTTCAACTAAGATACCAACACATCCCATATCACTAGATTTCATCATTTTACCTTTTGAAGAACCTCCACCTCCGCCTCCGCCAGGAATACTAACTTCTAAAATTAATCTTCTTGTTGTTTCAACAGAAAATTCAATTTCATTAGAAAATCCATCTTGACTATTATCGTACAATAATTGTTTTTGATTTTCAGTAACTACTCTTGTTTCTTTACTAACTACTTCAACTTGATTTCCTGTTAATACTTGCATATCTCCATTACATTCATAACAAGTCTCATTACCATCCATTCCTGTACCATTACATCCCGAACATTTTTTATATTCATCTTCCATAGTTTTTGTTTCGATTACTTTTTCAACTTTTACTTTTTTGGTTTCATAAACCTTAAAAGTTAATTGAGTACCTAAATTTTCGTCTAAACAAAGCGAAACTCTATAATCCTGTCCTTTATAAACAATTACGTTTAATTCAGATGTTTGTCCTTTACTAAATAAAGCACTTTTTGACTGCCCATTTAATTTAAACATCTTATTTTCTGATGGCTCGCAGTATTTAGAGTGAAAATAATTACAATACTGACCAAAAGAAACTGCTGGTAAAGAAATGATAATTGATACTAAAAGTATTTTCTGGATATATTTTTTCATTTTAATAATTCTTTAATTGAATAAGTCTTAAACCTCAGTCTTAACTATTTTATTTCTTATTTCGTTAACCTTATTTTTAATCGCTTTAAACTCTGCTTCTGTAATAGATTTAGATGGTTTTCCTCCTCCGAGTACCATTTTACCATTTTCTTTTTTCTTAAATGAGATAGCAGACCCCTCATTAGAATCTGTATTTCCTATACTAGCAAAAACAGCTTCCAATTCTTTAAACCAACTTAATACTTCTTTAACATCATCTGTTGTATTATGTTTTTCTAAATAAGCTAATAAATTATCTAATGTCAATTTTTGATCTGCTAACCTATCAACTGCAGCTTTATCTTTAGCATACTTAGTTGAATTAGCTATAACATAAACCGTTTCCAACCATCCGGCAGCAGCAATTATGCCAAGTTTATCTCCTTGTTCATTTTGATCCAAATAATCAACAACTGCAAAGTAAGAAGTGTTAGTAATAGCTACTAAAGAATCTGCATTAGTCAGATTTTTCTGAGCTCTTTCTATTAAAGATTTATCAAATGCTGAAGAAATTCCTATTGGTTCAGCTAGCTTTTGAATCGTTCCAAAATATTTTGCTGTCTCATTAAACTCTTCAAATGCAGCAGTATAAGCTAAATCTGCAGAATAAATCCCAAAATTTAATGCTTGCATTTTAGGGTCTGTATAGTTTGATACGTTCTGAATAGGGTTTAATAATTCACCATTATATTTTAATCCACTTTCTTTAATAAAACCAAACATTTCATCTGGTGATGGAATTTGGTAGTACGTTTCATTAACTTCTTCAACTACTTCTTCAACTACTTCCTCTACAGGCTCTTGTATTGGCTCATCACCACCACATGAAGTTAAAAATGTTAAAGGAGTAACCATTAACAAAACTGCAACTAATTTTATTTGTTTTTTCATAACCAAGCTAATTTACTTTTAACAAAAGTATAAATATTTTAGTTTAAATTATACTAATTCTAATATTCAAGGCAGCAAGATAATAAAACCTTTTAATATTAAGAATATAATGACCTAACTATTTTTAATGTTCTCATTATAAGAGATTAAAAACAACCCTAAAAAGGTTAAAAATCCATTAACCATTAAAATCTCAAAACCAAACTTATATCCGTTTAACCAAAATTCAGAATATTGATTTAAAAGAAAGCTAATGATTGGTGATAGTATACAAATTATAGGCACAATCTTATCTTTTACTTTTCTCTTAGTCATTAATCCAAAAGCATAAAGACCTAATAAAGGACCATAAGTAAAACCTGCAGCTTTAAATAAAGAGCTAATCACGCTTTCATCATTAATTAAATTAAATAATAATATCACAAAAAATAAAGCTAAGGATACTAAAACATGCACTTTTTGTCTAAGTTTAGTTTTCTTATTTTCTGATTTATTTTTTATATCTAAAAAATCAATACAAACAGAAGTTGTTAGAGCTGTTAATGCTGAATCAGCACTTGAATAAGCTGCAGCTATTAATCCTAATATAAAAACTATTCCTCCAAATGCAGGCAAATGTTGTGTTGCAATTTCTGGGAATAAATTATCTACTTTATCTGGTATCGTAATCCCTTTTTGATTTGCATAAATAAATAACAATGCTCCTAAGACTAAAAACACCAAGTTAACTAGAATTAAAACCAAGCTAAATGAGAACATGTTTTTTTGTCCTTCTTTAATATTTTTGCAACTAAGATTTTTTTGCATCATATCTTGATCTAAACCTGTCATAACAATAGTGATAAACATTCCACTAAAAAATTGTTTTACAAAATGACGTTTATCATTCCAATCATCAAAAAAGAAAACTTGAGAATAGTCACTTTCTGAAACTTTAGTAACCATTTCTGAAAATCCTAAATCAAGTTCAGAACTAATAAAGTAAATACTTATTCCAACTGAAATAAGCATAAAAAGTGTTTGCAAAGAATCTGTCCAAACAATAGTTTTTATACCTCCTTTAAATGTATATAACCATATTAACAGAATAGTTATCGCTACCGTTACAAAAAATGGGACTCCCCATTGATTAAAAACCAAATACTGTAATACTTGAGCTACTAAAAACAATCTAAATGCTGCGCCAATAGTTCTTGATAACAAGAAAAATGCTGCCCCAGTTTTATAAGAATAAAATCCAAAACGATCTTCTAAATAAGAATAAATAGATGTTAAATTTAATCGATAATACAAAGGCATTAAAACAAGAGCAACCACTACGTATCCAAAGAAATAGCCCAACACCATTTGCATGTAAGAGAAATTACTGCTTGCAACCCACCCTGGAACCGAAATAAAGGTTACTCCAGATAAAGATGCTCCTATCATTCCAAAAGCTACTAAATACCATGAAGACTTATTCCCACCAATAAAAAATTCATCATTATTAGCTCCTCTTGATGTGAAAAATGAGACTAACATTAACAAAGCAAAGTAGCCTAAAATAAATAGTATGACAGTTGTTGGATTCATTAATGAAACAAAAGTGATTAAAATTCTTTGTTTTCCATTTTAACGTATTAATTTTGATTCACATTAAATTGTTGACAGCTTTAATATAATGCACCAAATTACATCATCCACTTTTAATAATGCAGTAGAGAAATTAGCCTCTCTACCAGGTATAGGAAACAAAACTGCTTTAAGATTAGTGCTTCAATTATTAAATAGAGATAGTCAGGAAATTGAAGAATTTGGAAAAGCTTTTACCAATTTAAGTTCAGATATTAATTATTGTAACAGCTGCTACAATATTTCCGACCTTACAACTTGCGGTATTTGTAATAATCCAAAAAGAAGTGATGAAATTATTTGTGTAGTAGAAAACATTTTAGATGTAATTGCCATAGAAAACACCAATCAATTTTCTGGGAAATACCATATTTTAGGAGGAATTATATCCCCAATGGAAGGTATAGGCCCAAATGATATTAAAATACCCGAGCTAATCACTCGAATTAACGAAGTACCTCCTAAAGAAATTATCATGGCTTTAAGCACTACTATGGAAGGAGATGCGACCAATTTTTATATTTATAAAAAATTAAGTCATTTAGATATTAATGTAACAACTATTGCTAGAGGTGTAGGTATTGGAGATGAAATTGAATATACAGATGAATTAACTTTAGGAAGATCTATCTTAAATAGAGTACCTTTTAAAAATACGCTTTCTTTAAAATAAATGAAGCTATCCATTATTATAGTTAATTATAACGTTCGGTTTTTTTTAGAGCAATGCCTCAATTCTGTTTATAAAGCAACTCAAAATATTAATGCTGAAATTTTTGTAGTTGACAATAATTCACCTGATGATTCCGTAGAAATGGTGAAGGAGAAATTTCCACAAGCAACTTTAATTCACAATACTAAAAATGTTGGATTTTCTAGAGCCAACAATCAAGCGATTGAAATTTCTAAAGGAGAATATATTTTATTGTTAAACCCTGATACTGTTGTTGAAGAAGATACGTTTGAAAAATGTATCACATTTATGGATGCACATCCTAATGCTGGTGGATTAGGAGTTAAAATGATTGATGGTAGTGGAACTTTTTTACCTGAATCAAAAAGAGGTTTACCTACTCCCTCAGTTTCTTTTTATAAAATATTTGGATTTTCTAAACTTTTTCCAAAATCTAAAATATTTGCTAAATACCATTTAGGTCATTTAAAAGAAAATGAAACCAATGAAATAGAAGTATTATCTGGAGCATTTATGTGGATGCGGAAATCTGTTTTAGAAGAGGTTGGCTATTTAGACAATGCCTTTTTTATGTATGGAGAGGATATAGATTTATCTTATAGAATTACTCTTGCTGGTTATCAAAATTTTTATTTCCCAGAAGCTAAAATAATTCATTATAAAGGAGAAAGTACTAAAAAGGGAAACATTAATTATGTTTTTGTTTTCTATAATGCTATGATTATTTTCTCTAAAAAACATTTTGCAAAAAAGGCGAAAGCATTTTCTTTTTTCATCAATATTGCTATTTATTTAAGGGCATTTATGGCAATTTTGTTCCGGTTTATTTCTTCAATAATGCTTCCTTTAATTGATGTTTTTATTATTTCAACAATACTTATTATTTTAAATTATTTAAAACCAAGCTTTGGATTTCCAAACCAATTTGAACTAACTCATGATTATGAGTTTTTAAATATTAGTGCTGTCTTCTTATCTTTTATTGTTGGTCTAATTTTAAGTGGTGGGTATTCCAAAACTATCAGTTTAAAAAAGACTTCTGTTGGTTTAATAATAGGTGGTTCTGCTCTATACTTAATAAATTTATTATTTCCTGAAGCTTCTTCTTTTTCAAACAAATATATTGCAAGTATCATCTTCAGCACTTTAATAATTATTCCGATAGTGCGAATCTTATTAGACTACTTTAATAAAATAAAATTGAGAAGAAGTAAAGTTAAAGCTACAATTATTGCTGGCAGCTCTTCCTTTATATCTCAAATAAAAGCTGAATTAGAGCAAAAACAATTAAAAAGAAAAATCTTAAATGTAAAAGAGAATAATTTATCTTCTAATACTGATAAAGATCAATACATAGGTAAACTCTATCAATTACCTGATTTAATAGCAATCTATAATATTAATGAAGTAATTTTCTCTTCGAGTGACATTAGCTATAAAGATATGATAGCAGAAATGTCGTTAACAAAAAATAAAAACGTTGATTATAAAATATCCTTAAATTCGAACCTTATTATTGGAAGCCAAACCATTGAAAAAATTAATTTGTCATGAAAAATTTAACATTAATTACCACGCTATTATTCTCATTAGCTGTGTGCGGACAAAAAGTAAGTATTGGTCCAGAATTAGGCATAAATATTATACCTATTGAAAATACCAATCTTGGCTATAATTACCAATTAGGCTTTCATTTTGGAGGACATGTTAAATATCATATTTCTGAAAAATTTAAAATTAGTACTGGTCTTTTTATTACTCAAAAGAAAGTTAAATACGAAGCTGCTGATACTTCTTCAATTTTTGAAAAATACAAAAGTTTATTTCAGTTAGCGAACATTGATGAACAAGAATTAGATTCTATTGCTCAATCATTTGGTGTAAATACTGATGTATTAGAATCTACACAAGGTATGCATAGCGAAGTTTTTATTAAAATTCCAGTATTAGCTAATTACAAATACAAAAATTTTAATATGTATTTAGGTCCTTATTTTGGATTATTATTAATGGCGAATAAAAAAGAAGAAATCCGTACCCAAATTCCTTTAATGAATGTTATTGATTTTTCTCAATTTGACAGCACTGGTTTTGCAAGTGCATTTTTACCAGAAGCAGATGAAACTGAAACATCCTCTAAATCAACAACTGAAAATTTAAACTCTTTAGATATTGGATTTAATGCTGGTATTGGTTACGAAATGAATAATTTACATTTTAATTTAATGTATTCTCAGAGCTTTTTAGACTATAGAAAAGATAGAGCTGAAGATAAATTAACACCTTTAAAAACAATTAGGTTATCAATTGTTTACCTTTTTGATTTAGAGAAAAAAGCTGAAAGTGTTCCAAGCTTTCAATAAATAAAAATTATTCCTTTTCTTTCCTTGTAAACTTAATTTAAGTAGTTAGCTTTGTTCTAATTTTTAACTCTAAAACAAAGCTAAAATGTCAAAAGTTCATAACTTTAGTGCGGGTCCTTGCATCTTACCTCAAGAAGTTTTAAAACAAGCTTCAGAAGCAGTAATTAATTTTAACAACTTAAATCTTTCTCTATTAGAAATTTCTCATAGAAGTAAAGATTTTGTTGATGTAATGGAAAAAGCGCAAGCCCTAGTAAAAGAGTTGTTAAATGTGCCAGCAGGTTATTCTGTTCTTTTTTTACAAGGTGGAGCTAGTTTAGGCTTTCTTAAAACTGCTTATAATTTTATGAAAGAAGGTGGTTCGGCTGCTTATTTAAACACTGGAACTTGGGCAAACAATGCTCAAAAAGAAGCAACTCGTTTAGGAAAGGTAATAGAGGTTGCTTCATCCAAAGATAAGAACTACAACTACATTCCTAAAAATTATCAAATACCTGGTGATGCAGATTATTTACACATAACTACTAACAATACAATTTTTGGAACTCAATTAAAAAACATTCCTATTAGCCGTATTCCAATTATTGCTGATATGTCATCTGATATTTTTAGTAAAAAAATAAATGTTGCCGATTTTGTTATGATTTATGCTGGAGCTCAAAAAAATATGGGGCCTGCCGGCACAACACTTTATATAGTTAAAGATAGTGCTTTAGGTAAAACAGGAAGAAGTATTCCTTCTATGTTAGACCTTCAAGTTCACATCAAAAAAGAATCAATGTTTAACACACCTCCAGTTTACCCTATTTATGTATCAATGTTAAATTTACAATGGTTAAAAGATAATGGTGGTGTTGAATGGATAGAAGGCATTAACGAACAAAAAGCAGCATTAATCTACAATGAAATTGATAGCAACCCATTATTTGAAGGAACTGCAGAAAGAGATAGTAGAAGTAACATGAATCCAACTTTTGTTTTAACTAACGAAGCATTAAAAGATGAATTTGATGCTATGTGGAAAGCTGCTAACATTAGCGGAATTACAGGTCATAGAGATGTTGGTGGCTATAGAGCTTCAATGTACAATGCTTTACCTTTAGAAAGCGTGCAAGTTTTAGTTAATGTAATGAAAGAATTCACAAAAAAACACGGATAAAATAAATGAAAATATTAGCTAACGATGGTATTGCACCAATAGGTAAAAAACAATTAGAACAAGCAGGTTTTGAAGTAATTACAGAAACTGTTCCTCAAGATCAATTAGCAAACGCTATCAACGAGAATAATTATGTAGCCGTTTTAGTAAGAAGTGCTACAACTGTTAGAAGAGAAGTGATAGATGCTTGTCCTAACTTAAAAATAATAGGTCGTGGTGGCGTTGGCATGGATAATATTGATGTTGCCTACGCAAGAGAAAAAGGCTTGCATGTAATCAATACTCCAGCAGCCTCATCTCAATCTGTAGCAGAACAAGTTATGGCTCATCTTTTCAGTGTTGCTCGTTCATTATATGACTCTAATAGACAAATGCCAATTAATGGGTTAAATGATTTTAAGGCACTTAAAAAGAAATATGGAAAAGGTATAGAGTTAAGAGGAAAAACATTAGGTATTTTAGGTATTGGAAGAATTGGTCAAGCTGTTGCAAAATACGCTTTAGGCTGTGGAATGAATGTTATTGCTTTTGATCCTTTTATTGAAAAAGTAACTATTAATGTACAAGTTGCAAATCAAACGATAAGTGTTGATATCAAAACTATTAGTAAAGATGAATTATTAGCTAAAGCTGATTTTATTACTTTACACATTCCTGCTCAAGCAGACGGAAAACCTGTAATTGGTAACGAAGAATTTGCTAAAATGAAAGATGGAATTATCATTGTTAATGCTGCAAGAGGTGGTGTTATTGACGAAACTGCTTTAATAGCAAATTTAAATTCTGGTAAAGTTGCTGTTGCTGCTTTAGATGTTTATGTAAATGAGCCTAGTCCAAGAGAAGATATTCTAACCCATCCTAAAATTTCTCTAACTCCACATATTGGTGCTGCTACTGTAGAAGCTCAAGATAGAATTGGAGAAGAATTGGCTAGTCAGATTATTGAATTGTTAGGTTAATGGCTAAAATAGTTCCTTTTAAAGCAATAAGACCCGTTAGAGATAAAGCTTACTTAGTTTCATCTATGCCAGCCTATATCTATCCAAAACATTTATTAGAGGCTAAATTAGAAAGTAATCCTTATACTTTTTTACATGTTATTAATCCTGAGCATGGTGCAGATTCTAAAACTTTACCTAACTCTATTGAACGTTTTGAAAAAGTAAAAGAAAAATTTGATGAGTTTTATCAAGAAGGAATCTTTACTCAAGATAAAACAGATTGTTATTATATCTACAGACAAATTACTCCTACAAATACTTATTTAGGGTTAATAACTGGTATTGCAGTTGATGATTATTTGAATGGTAATATTAAAATACATGAACATACACTCACACAGCGTGAAGAAACATTTAAAACCTATTTAGATGTTTGTCAATTTAATGCTGAACCTGTTTTATTAACTTATCAAGATAATTCAATTATTGATGAAATAATTAATAAATATGTTAATACTCGCTCAGAATATGAATTTTGTACCACTCATCATATTAAACAAGATTTATGGTTAGTTAAAGATGATGCAGATATTAAAACCTTAACAGATACTTTTGAAGAAATAGAAAAAATATACATTGCTGATGGGCATCACCGATCCTCTTCTTCAGTGCTTTATGCACAAAGCAAAAGAGAACAAGACCCTAACTACAATCCTACCGATAAATTCAATTATTTTTTGGCTTTTTTAATTGCTGAAAGTAAATTAAATATCATCGAATACAACAGAACTGTAAGTAGTTTAAATGAACATACAGTTGATAGTTTTTTAGACGAAGTAAAAAAACTCTTTGATGTAGAAGAAAAAACTGAAAACTTCTCCCCTATAAAAAAACATAACTTTTCAATGTACTTAGCAGGAAAATGGTACTCAATAACTGCTAAAAAAGGTACTTATGATGAAAATGACATTGTGGGCAATTTAGATGCTAGAATTTTAACTACCAATATTCTTAAACCAATTTTAGGTATTACTGACCTTAAAACCGATAATCGAATTGAGTTTATGGAAGGAACTAAAGGAGCTGAAGGTCTTAAAAACAAGGTCGATAGTGAAGAAGCCATTGTCGCTTTTGGTCTTTACCCAGTATCTATAGAACAATTAAAAGCTGTTGCTGATGCCAATAACATTATGCCACCAAAAAGTACTTGGATAGAACCTAAAATGCGGAGCGGCCTAACAATTTATAGTTTGGAGGATTAATGTCTATAGCGAACAACATAGAACAAATAAAATCTATCCTTCCTGAATATGTAACTTTAGTAGCTGTTTCTAAAACAAAACCTAACGAAGCCATTTTAGAAGCTTACGAAACAGGACAACGCATTTTTGGTGAAAATAAAGTACAAGAACTTACCAATAAATACGAGTCCCTACCCAAAGATATTGAATGGCACATGATTGGTCATTTACAAAGTAACAAAGTAAAATACATTGCTCCTTTTGTAAATTTAATTCATGGGGTTGATAGCTTTAAATTATTACAAGAAATTAATAAACGAGCTAGTCAAAACAATAGGATTATTAATTGTCTGCTTCAAATTCATATTTCTCAAGAAGAAACCAAATTTGGATTTTCAGAGCAAGAAGTTATTGAATTATTAAACTCTGAAGAATTTAAAGCCTTAAAAAATATATCGATAAAAGGATTAATGGGAATGGCTACTTTTACTGAAAATGAGGCTCAAATAAAAAGAGAGTTTAACTCTTTAAATCAACTTTTCTCAACACTCTCAACTCAACACTCTCAACTCAACATCCTTAGTATGGGTATGAGTGGAGATTATCAATTAGCAATAGAATGCGGAAGTACAATGATTAGAGTTGGAAGTAGTATATTTGGAGAAAGAAATTATACCTAATTCATAATATCATGCTGAGCTTGTCAAAGCATATTTTTACTTTAATTCTAATAAGCTTCTTTATTAAAGGGTATTCTCAAGATTCACTTTCTGCTGAGTATTATGAATTTAAACCTGATAAAGTTGCCAAAGAAGCAGTAAGTAAAATTGTACAATACACTGGTCTTACAGCTAACTTTGTTGTTGTTCCCGACAATAACATCACAACCGCAATAGCTTACCTTAAAAACAATAAACGCTACATCGCGTACAACCCAAAATTTATTGATAAATTAAATAATAAAACTGCTACAAATTGGGCTGCAGTAAGTGTGTTGGCGCATGAAATTGGGCATCATTTATCAGGACATACTTTACCTAAAAATTCATCTCCTGGAAACGAATTAATTGCCGATAAATTCTCTGGATTTATATTGTTTCAAATGGGGGCAAGCATAGAGGATGCAAAAGCTGCTTTAAGTGCTATTGGACACGAAATGGATACAACCAAACACCCCCCAAAACATGCTCGTTTAGAAGCAATCCAAGATGGTTGGGCAGAGGCTGAGCTTTTAAGAGACGTTAATGCTTACGAATCTTCAAGTAGTAACAAAGAAAATATTACGCAATTTGTTTACGAGTGTACATTTAAGGGAGATGATAATATTTATTTTGTGGATGAAAAAGACAATGTAATTTGGTACAACAATTACGGAAAAGCAATTATTATAGGTAAAAAAGAAAAATCAACTAGCACTAAATATGAATGGATTTATAATTATTTAGACAATTTTTATGGAGTTGATCATAATGGTAAAATATGGCAAGAAACAACTTACGGTTCAGTTTTTATAGTTGGTGAAGCTATTTTATTAAAAAAATAACCCTGATAGCAATCCAATAAAACGTGCTTTTATTTATATTTTAAACATCCCATTTAACACTCTTTAAGTAGCTTTGCCTTACTTAACACCTACCATTTTTATGAAAAATATCTTACTCATTTTAACATTCCTTTTGGTTTCAAATATTTTCTGTCAAACAGATTCTTTATTTATTAGAAAAATTTATGATGAAGCACTCGAAAATGGTAAATCTTATCAAAACCTAAGAAGTTTATGCAAGGATATTGGAGCTAGAATTACTGGCTCTGCTGAAGCAGAAATGGCTATAAAATGGGGTGAAAATTTATTAAACTCTTATAATTTTGACAAAGTTTATTTGCAAGAAATTGAAGTGCCTCATTGGGAAAGAGGCACTAAAGAAGCTGCTTGGGTAACGAATGAAAAAGGCGAGATAAAAAAGCTAAATATTATTGCTCTAGGTGGTTCCGTTTCAACTGAAGGGATGCTAAATGGCGAGGTAATCGAATTTAAAAGTATAGAAGAACTGATTAAAGCAAATGCAGATGTAGTAAAAGGTAAAATAGTTTTTTTAAGCGAACCTTTCAATCAAAAATACATAGAAACTTTTCATGCTTATGGAGCTTGTTATCCTCAACGTGGAGATGGGGCTAAAGAAGCTGGTAAATTAGGTGCAAAAGCTGTTGTTATCCGTTCGCTAGCATCTTCTGATGACGACCACCCACACACAGGAGTAATGGATTACGATAGTGTTGGAACTAAAATTCCTGCAGCTGCAATAAGTACAAATGATGCAATAGCTCTTATCAATTGGTTAAAAACTAGTAAAGTAACATTAAACATGGAAATGGACTGTAAAACTTTACCTAATGTAAAATCTTTCAACGTAATTGCTGAGATGAATGGAAAAGATAATAAAATAATTACTTGGGGTGGTCATTTAGACTCTTGGGATGTTGGTGAAGGTGCTCATGATGATGGAGCTGGAATTGTTCATAGTATCGAAGCATTAAGAATCTTAAAAAAGTTGGGGTATCAACCTCAACATAAGTTACGTTGTGTATTATTTATGAACGAAGAAAACGGAAATTATGGCGGTAAAGGTTATGCAAAACAAGCCACAGAAAACAAAGAAGAGCATATTTGTGCAATAGAAAGTGATAGGGGTGGTTTTCTGCCAACAGGCTTTGATATTAGAGGAACTGATGAACAAGTAAAATTTGTTCAACAATTTAAAAAATTACTTTACGACTTTCAATTATTTAAATTTGATAAAGGTTATAGTGGTGTAGATATAGGTCCATTAATGACTGAATATCCAAAGATGGTACAATTAGGCATGACCATTAATTCTCAACGTTATTTTGATTATCATCATGCAGAAACAGATGTTTTTGAAAATGTAAATAAAAGAGAATTAGAACTTGGAGCAGCTGCTATGACAACAATGGTTTATTTATTGGATAAAAATTTGAAGTAGTTAATGTAACGGTCTTCTCTTAATCATACCACCTTTTATATCTTTAACACCATTCATTACTACAAAAGCATTAGGATCAATTTTCTGAATTTCAGTATTTAACTTACTAATATCGAACCTTGTAATTACTGAATAAACAATGTCAATTTCTTTTGATTCCCCTGTCTTACCAAACCCTCTTTTCCCATTATAAATAGTTACTCCTCTACCTAAATTACCAATAATCATTTCTTTTACTTCCTCACTATGAGTTGAAATAATTGTAACTCCAATATACTCATCTATACCTTCAATAATAAAATCTAAAGTTTTTGATGCTGCAATATAGGTAATCATAGAGTATAGCGCTATTTCAACGCCTAAAAAATAAGCTGCAGCAGAGAATATAAGAATATTAATAACAATAATCACATCCCCAACCGTAGCCCCAAATTTTCGACTCAAATAAATTGCCAACACTTCAGTTCCATCAATTACAGCACCACCTCTAACAGCAAAGCCTATTCCTGCTCCTAAAAAGAATCCTCCAAAAACAGAGACCAATAAATTATCGTTAGTTACATTAGGAAATGTTACAAATGCCAAACACACTGCTAATCCTGTTATTGCTAAAATTGTTTTAATAGCAAACTTTTTGCCCATTATACTATAAGCTAAAAGTATAAATGGCGCATTAACTAAAATAATTAGATAGTGTAATGGAACATCAGTTAATGCAGATATTAATAAGGATATACCTGTTGCTCCCCCATCAATAAAGTGATTGGTTAATAAAAATCCTTTAAACCCAAAAGCTGCTAAAAAAATACCTACAGTAATTAAAAAAAAATCTTTTACAGCTCTTCGAATGTTTATTTTTAACCGTCTATAACCCTTTGCCAATGCATAATCTGAGAACTCTTTACTTCGTTCAGTTCTAATAGCTTTTTTAAAGGTTGAGCGAACAACTATTTTTTTTAAGAAATTTTTCAATGCTACTATTTTATTTTACTCTAACGCCAGAAGTTGTAAAGGAAATTCTACCTGATGTAGAAAGCATAATTCCTTCAAAAATTGGTTCGGTAGTAGTTGGCTTTATTGCCCAATCAAAAAGGAAATTAGCTCCTGTTCCACCCTCTTTATCAACCTCATCTATAACAATTGCTACTGTTTCCATTGGAGCAATATAAATTGGTTTCTTAAAATAAGTTCTAATTAATTTCCCATGTGTATCAAAATACTTCGAACTAATAATATAAATCGTATCATTAGCGCTGGTATTTCTCATACTTATGGTTGATGTTAAATCATGAGTAGTGTGTTCAGTATAACTGTATATTTGAGAATAAGTAGATAAGTAAGTTTCTCCATATATTAAAGAATCTGCAGGATTTATATCTATTGCTCGTTTATTCCAATTTACAGGATTAATAGAACTCATCTCTTTCTCTTGAGTACAAGAAAACAAAAATAAAACGGCAGTAAAACCTAAAAATATTTTTCTCATTATAAGCTATTAATTTGCTAACGAAGTTAATGATTTAAAGCCAAAAAATCAAGTAGTTGATTACTATTAATAGTTTAATAAAATAAAAAGTTAATAATTCTTAAAAGATGAAATCAGGTTTGTGCTATCTCTTTCAATTTTATATATTTACCGATATTAAGATTTAATTATTGACAGCAATACTTCAAATAAACGGAATATCTAAGCAATATAAAAAGGTAAAAGCTTTAAATAACCTTTCCTTACAAATTAATGCTGGAGAAATTTATGGAATTTTAGGCCCTAATGGAAGTGGTAAAACTACTACCTTAGGAATTATTTTAGATGTATTAAATGCTGACTCGGGTTCTTTTACTTGGTTTGGACAAAACCCAAGTAAAGAGAGTCGTAAAAAAATAGGTTCATTATTAGAAACTCCTAACTTTTACCCTTACCTATCTGCTCGTCAAAATTTAAGCTTGGTTTGTAAAATAAAACAAGTTGATGAAAGCGAAGTAAATAGAGTATTAACGCTTGTAAACCTTATTGAACGAGCTAACTCAAAATTCAAAACTTTTTCTTTAGGAATGAAACAGCGTTTAGCTTTAGCTTCTGCGTTATTAGGAGACCCCGATGTTTTAGTATTAGATGAGCCAACTAATGGATTAGATCCTCAAGGAATTGCCGAAGTAAGAACCATTATTAAAAATTTAGCTGCACAAGGTAAAACCATTATTATGGCTAGCCATATTTTAGATGAAGTTGAAAAAATATGTTCTCATGTTGCAGTTTTAAAAGCCGGTAACTTATTAACTTTTGGACCGATACAAGCTGTATTAAACAAACAAGAACAAGTCTATGTTGTTGCAGATGATATAGAGTTATTAAAAATAACGTTAAGTCAGATTGATGGGGTAAGCAATATTAAAGCTTCTACCAACAAAGTATATTTATTGTTAGCCCAAGGTAAAACAAGTGCTTACTTAAACAAAGCTTTATTTGAAAAAGGTATTGTTGTTAGCGAATTAGGTGTGCAAAAACCAGATTTAGAAGCTAATTTCTTAGAATTGATTAATTGATGTTGAATTTATTAAAAATAGAATTTAAAAAAATTATCCCTTACACTACGTTTTGGGTAATTACAGGATTGGTTTTCGCTCTTATTCCTGCTGTTTTTTATGGCATTGGTCAAATTGAAATACAAGGTGCTCCGTTCAACATGAAAAAGATGTTCAACTTTCCAAGTATCTGGAACAACCTTACCTATTTGGCAAGTTGGTTTAACTTGTTAATAGGAATGATAATCGTTATTTTGGTTTGTAATGAGTTTTCGTTTAAAACCTTTAGACAACATGTAATTGATGGACAAAGTAAATCAGATTTTATTGTTGCTAAAATATTATTAATGGTTTGTTTTGCTGCATTTAGCACCCTTTACCTTTTTATTATTGGCGCTTTATTTGGGTTTGTAACTACACCTGGTGATGCTGGTTTGTTTGAAAACATTCATTATTTAGGTGTTTATTTTATACAAGCTTTAGGTTATATGAGCATCGCTTTATTAATTGCTACTTTAATTCGTTCTACAGCTTTATCTATTATTATTTTTATGCTTTCTATTTTAATTGAGAGTATTATCCAGGTATTTGTACCAGGTAACATTGAAAAATATTTCCCGATGGAAATTATTGCCAATTTAACTCCTAACCCACTTGTATCTAATATGATGCCTGACATGAGCCAATTACCACCAGGTACTGAAATGCCTCCAATGTTTGAGCAAATGCCATTGAGCACAACTATATTTGTTGCTACTATATATATATTAGTTATTTGGGCTGCTACTTACATTATGCTTACCAAAAAGGATATTAAGTAGTTTCGCGTATTATCAGTAATTAATGCACAGAAATATAACCTTCTTTGTTTTTTTCTAAGGTAATTGCTTTACCAGCCTCTTGTAAAAATTTGGTAGGAATAGTTTCTACATCCATCTCTTTATTAAAAGAGTATACTTGGAAATGCAAATGTGGACCTGATGACCATCCTGTATTTCCGCTATAAGCTATCTCTTGTCCTGCAGTTACTTTATCTCCAACTTTAACCTTACTTCCTTTCTTTTTTAAATGGAAATAATTTGCCATTGTTCCATCTTCATGGTATATGGTAATGTAATTTCCAAACTCTTGAAACTGAATCGTTTTTCCATGTTTGTTCGAATCATCTTTTACTTCCACTACAACTCCATCTCTAGCAGCACAAATAATAGTTCCTTCATCCATTGCAAAATCAATAGCATGCGTTTTTCCTTTCATAAAATGAGAAAACTTACCCCCATAACCCTGATCTACAGAATACCTTTCTCCTGCTTTATAAGGTATAGTATAAACATGATCATCATCATGCTTACGGTTAAAAACATCTCCATGACAATACTTGGAAATATAACCCAATTGGCTTGCTTTAGTTTTATCTTTAATGGTTAAGGTAAATAATTTATATTCTTTAGCTCCAGCAGGTATAACTGCTTTAAATGGCAAGTCAACATCTGCTTTCATATTTTTTAAGGTGTTAAACTCTATAATTACAGATTCATCACATACAAAATTATTGTTTGCATAAACTACCGTTGATCCATCTTTCTCATTTCTAATATTATAAACTTTAAAAAGCTCAGAAGCATTTTGTGAAAATGCTGAACAAACAAATAATTGAAGTAAAAATATAATTAAAGTCTTTTTCATTTTAAAATTTATATGCTAACGGCAAAGACCGTGCAAATATGATAATCATCTATTTTTAATTCTCTAAATTGTTCCATCCATAAAACCTTAAATACGTTTCTAAATTCTCTGGCCGGTACTTTGGGTCTTTCTCATAACGCTCCTTAACACTTATATGAATTGGTGTATGAGGTAAAATATCTCTCACGTGTTTCCCTAATAATTTATAAAATTTCTTCTGTTCATTATGTTTCGCAGTTAATGGGTCAATAGAAACATCAATATGTGGTTGAAATTTCAAATTCTGTAATTCAGCTTCTTTTTTCATCCACAGCATTGGTATCTCTGCTAATGTTCTACCATTCCCATCAGGTTTATAACCTCCACCAACATCAGAATGAACACCTGCAAACCAAACTTGTTTTAAATCTACTCTATTTTCATTGTCCTGTACCCAAATAGTTGGTTCAAAATCTTTTCTAACTTCATCAATTGATAAGGCATGACGAGCCACCTGAATAATAGAACCTATTTTACTGTCATAAAATAAATTTTTCGGTTTTATAAAACCAAAAATACTCGTTGGCAATCCCATAGACCCAACAGTATCCCAAACACCTACAAATTTGATTGGTGTTTTTTCTGAAACAGAATTATCTTGTCTGAACTTTACTGATAACGGATGACTTACATAAAACTTACTGTTTTTATAAAGCTCAAAAGCACTATTAATTAAATTTGCATTTTCTTTTTTTAAGATACTACAATTGTTAATCATTCCACTTAAACTTCTTACTGTATAGGCCCCCCTACTAAAACCAAAAAAGAAAAGCTCATCACCAACATCATAATTATGTACAATAAAACGGTAACAATCTTTGATATTTTTATCCAATCCTTTACCTAATGCTCCACCTGCGGCTGATGAATGATAAGAACCTATTCCCCAATCATAAAAAACAGTCTGAACTATACCTGTTTCATCTAAAGGTTTAATAGCTCTAGAAAATTTTAAAACATTGGTTGGATAATCTTTTTGTAAATCTTCTTCAGGCTTATTCCAAGTTCCATCAGCACAAATAACTATTCTTTTCATGCAAAAAATTTTAGTAAGTGTTAAAAATACAAATTGTTTTTTTATAAAAAAAAGGGTCTTATTACTTCTGTAAAAAGACCCTTTCCATATATATTTTAAGGTTTAGTTTTTACAACAAAACCACCACAATGCTACATATTTAGCTTCTGGCTTAGCACCTTTAATAGCTTTTAAAACATCATCCATTGTTGCAACCTTTGAGTTACTTGAGTTACGAATGGTTTTACCATCACTATCAATTTTTAAAACGGTACTGTTACTTGAGTTACGAATAGTTTTACCATCGCTATCAACTTTACCTAGTGTAGAATTGCTACTACTACGAATAGTTTTACCATCACTATCAATTTTACCAACTGTTGAATTACTTGAATTTCTTAATGTTTTACCATCACTATCCATTTTGCATTGAGCCATTGAGATAGTTGACATTGCTACAAAAGCAACAGCAGCTAATAATACTTTAAATGATTTTTTCATTGTTTTAATTGTTTTAGGGTTATCTATTTAAGATTTAAATGTAATCATTTATTACATATCTCTTCAATTTCATGTGCCAATTCAAAATCTTTTAAAGTTACTCCTCCAACATCATGCGTACTTAAACGAATATCTAATTTATTATACACATTATAAAACTCTGGATGATGATTCAATTCTTCTGCCACAACTCCAATAGCATTAATTATACTTAACGCTTCTTTAAAATCTTTAAAAACAAAATCTTTAACAATGCCATCATCCTCAACTTTCCAACCTTTTAAAGTGGTAAGATTATAATCTATTTCATTTCTAGTTAATTTTTCCATTATTCCCTTTTTTTATTGCATCGTAAATAACTTGTTGTATGTCAGTACGAATATTCATTTTTAATAACTTGTTATTTTCTGCATCTGGATATACTCTATTAGACAAGAAAATATAAACTACTTCTTCATCAGGATCTGCCCAAGCTAATGTTCCCGTAAAACCAGAATGTCCGAAACTGTTTTGTGATATCCCATCACAAGTTGGTCCTCCATGTCCTTGTAAAAATGGTTTATCAAATCCTGCTGCTCTCCTATTCTCTTTTTCTTCGTAACAAAATTGGCATTTTGTAAACTCGTTTAAAGTAGTATCCTTAATGTATCGTTCTCCGCCATAAACTCCTTTTTGCAAATACATTTGCATCAATTTTGCTAAATCATTTGCATTAGAAAAAATACCTGCATGTCCTCCTACTCCTCCTAACATTGCAGCTCCTGGATCGTGTACATCACCATGTATAATTTGTTTTCTAAAAACTGTATCATTTTCGGTTGGTGTAATTCTATCTAAACTAAACTTCTCTCTTGGCAAATAACCTGTGGTTGTCATTCCTAATTTAGAATATGTTTTTGCAACGTAATCCTCTAAAGATTCTCCACTTTGTTTCTCAATAATTTTTTTCATAAAATAATAACCCAAATCACTGTATTTATATTCTTTCTTTTTAATTGGTCCCTTTAATATTCGTTGATAGATAATATCTGGGTATTCTTTGTTAATGTAAATATTATCTGCTACTCGGTATGGATAATAAGTAGAAGAATCTTTATTATAAATAATTGGATCTATTTTATTATTTAAAATTGTTTTGATGTAAAAAGGAACCCATGCTTGCAAACCAGATTGATGAGCTAAAATTGCTCTAATATTCAACTCATAATATTCTGATGAATCTGGAATTAAATCTTTTAAATAAGCTCCTAAATTAGAATCTAAACTAAACTTACCTTTATCTTGTAATTGCATTACACTTAATACCGAAGCTGAAATTTTTGTGATTGAAGCTAAATCATAGATGTCTGAGTTTTTAACTGCTTGTTTGTTCTTGTAAGTATGGTACCCAAAAGATTTATTATAAATTACTTTTCCTTTTCTGGCCACCAAAACTTGACAACCTGGGTAAGCTCCTTCTACTATTCCATTTAATGCTATGCTGTCAATTCTATATAAATCAGCTGATAAAATCCCTGCTTCTTCAGGTACTGTGTATTTAAAACGACCCAATGATTTAATTTCTAATCCAGCTCCTTCTTTAAATTTTGTTGAAACACTTACAGGAATCTTCCCA
This sequence comes from Vicingaceae bacterium, assembly GCA_037969435.1. Lineage (GTDB taxonomy): Bacteria > Bacteroidota > Bacteroidia > Flavobacteriales_E > Vicingaceae. The sequence goes on along the minus strand of JBBKXK010000008.1, from coordinate 26,247 downwards.
TTAGCACCAATTCCTCCAAAAATTAACTGAGCAGCTGCTTCTTTAGCATAAGTACTGTTTTGATAAGCCAGAATCAGTCCATCAACTTTTTCTGCTTGGTTAAAACCAATTAAACTATAAGGATTAGCAAAAATTGTTAAAATTACTCTGTTTTTCATCGCCAAATTAGCAATCACGTTTTTGGTTCCTGCATCTATTTTATAGCTTTTCCACGGGTGTTTGTTAGATGTATGAATAGAAACTAATATCGTGTTGTAATATTTAAGTGAATCCAACAAACTATCGTTTATACTTGATCCTAATTCCTTAACACAAAAATGATCAACCTCATTATATAAATCCAATGTGTTTTGGAATTCATTTACTTCATCCTCATCACCAATTGCCAAAGAAGCTATTCTTAAAGTATCTAATCCTCTTAATGGCAATATATTTCCTTCATTTCTCAATACTGTTAAAGATGCTTCTGAAAGTTGTCTATTTAATAATTCATATTCTCTTTTATTTAAATCAGCGATTAATCCTTTCATTTTAATATTTTTCCAATTATTTAAACCTTCCCACTCTTTAGCTTTTAATATTTTTAAACATCTTTTGTCTATTGCTTCTCTTGTTATTTGGTTACTATCAATTGCTTTATTAATCTCAGCTATTGCTGTTGTTACATCTTCTGAAAATAACATTACATCATTACCTGCCAAAATTGCTTTTACATCTACTATCCCAGGCTCATATAAAGAACTCACACCTTTCATATTCAAAGCATCTGTAAATATCAAACCTTTAAAACCTAATGAATCCTGTAATAAATCTGTTACTACGCTTTTCGATAAAGTAGTTGCTGTATTTTCATTAGGTGTATATGCTGGAATGTCTAAATGAGCCACCATTATACTTCCTAAACCATTTTCAATTAATTTTTTAAAAGGATAAAGCTCTACTGAATCCATTCTTTCTTTTGAATGATTGATGGTTGGTAAAGATTTATGTGAATCTTTGTCAGTATCTCCATGCCCAGGAAAATGTTTGGCATTTGCCATTACATTAACTGATTGCATTCCTTTCATGTACGCTATCCCTTTACTAGCGACATTGTATTTGTTTTCACCAAACGATCTTGCATTAATAATAGGATTTTTAGGATTTACATTAATATCTACAACTGGTGCAAAATTCACGTGAATACCTAAACGTTTACATTGCTCACCAATGTGCACCCCCATTTTGTAAATAAGTTGCTCATCTTGTATTGCTCCTAAAGTCATTTGCCAAGGATATTTAACTGTACTATCTAATCGCATAGCCAATCCCCACTCACCGTCTATTGAAACCATTAATGGAACTTTAGATAGTTGCTGGTATTTATTAATCAATTGCGCTTGCCGTTCTGGACCTCCCTGCATAAAAATTAACCCTCCTATTTTATTCTCTGTAATTAATTTTTCTATAGCTTCAGTATGTTTTTCTGTTTGATTAGAATAAGCAGCAACCATAAACAATTGTGCAGTTCTTTCGTCTGGAGTTAAGGTATTAAAAACAGAATCAGCCCAAGTTGTTGGCAAACCTAAGAAATCAGGCTTACCATCTTTCGTTACCGTACCTTTCTGATTAATAGGCTGTACAAAAGCACTAGTGAGTACAAACAATAAAATAATACTTATAATTTTTTCTAACTTCATTAATTCTGTTTAAAATTTAAAATTAACCTTATTTAAACCTATATAAATCTCATTATAGATGTCTTATTAACAATCATTTTTTGATAGCAAAAATTGTTAAAAACTAGTTATTAAAGTTTTCAACAAAGCCCTTTAATTCTTTTCAATTTCGACTACTTTTGAACTCGAATTTTCACATGTAAAAAACTACTAAAACACAATAAAAATGCCATCAATTGTTGAATTACAAAAAATAGCAACACAAGTTAGAAGAGATATCGTTAGAATGGTTCATGCTGTTAGCTCTGGACACCCTGGAGGATCTCTTGGTTGTGCTGATTATTTTACTGCTTTATATTTTGAAATATTAAATCACAATCCATCTAATTTTAACATGGATGGTACTAATGAAGATATTTTCTTTTTATCAAACGGACATATCTCTCCAGTATTTTATAGTGCTTTAGCTCGTTCAGGTTATTTCCCTGTTAGTGAACTAAGTACATTTAGAAAATTAAATTCTCGTTTACAAGGTCACCCAACAACTCATGAAGGTTTAGAAGGAATTAGAATTGCAAGTGGTTCTTTAGGTCAAGGGTTATCAGTTGCTTTAGGAGCAGCTCAAACTAAAAAATTAAACAACGATAAAGGCATTATCTATTCTTTACATGGTGATGGTGAAATTCAAGAAGGGCAAATCTGGGAAGCAGCAATGTATGCAGCTCACAATAAAGTTGACAATATCATTTCTACTATCGATTACAATCACAAACAAATTGATGGAGATATCAGTGATGTATTAGATTTAGGAGACATTCATGCAAAATGGCAAGCTTTTGGTTGGGATGTAATGGACATGAACGGAAATGATATGCAAAATGTGGTAGATACATTAAATGATGCTAAAACACACTTAGGCAAAGGAAAACCCGTTATGATTATAATGAAAACAGAAATGGGACAAGGTGTTGACTATATGATGGGGACTCACAAATGGCATGGAAATGCTCCAAATGACGAACAACTAGCTTCAGCTTTAAACCAATTAGAAGAAACATTAGGAGACTATTAATACATTGTTAAAATCGAAACATATCAACTTATTAAAACCATTATTGCTAATTGCGATATGTTTTCTCTTTACTGTTAATACCTCAGCCCAAACAAAACAAAAAACAAGAATTCTTTTTGTGCTGGATGCCTCACAAAGTATGTTAGGCAGATGGGATAAAGAGCAGAAAATGAAAGTTGCCAATCGTTTATTGAGCAACTTAATGGATAGTTTAAAATCAGTTGAGAATTTAGAAGTTGCTTTACGTGTTTACGGGCACCAATTTTCAGTTGCTGCTGGTGATAGAAGTTGTGAGGATACTAAATTAGAAGTTCCTTTCACATCAAATAGTTATGACAATATAAAAGCTAAATTAAAAACCCTTTATCCACAGGGAACAACACCTATAGCCTATTCTTTAGAACAAACAAAAAACGATTTTCCGCCCTGCACTAATTGTAAAAACATTATTGTTTTAATTACAGATGGTATAGAAGAATGTGATGGAGATCCTTGTGCTGTGGCATTGGCTCTACAAAAAAATGGTGTTACTCTAAAGCCATTTGTTATTGGAATGGGATTAGATGTTGAATTAATTGATGCTTTTAAATGTATTGGTACATTTTACGAAACCAATGATGAAGCTAGCTTTAAAAACGTTTTAAATGTGGTTATTTCTCAAGCCATGAATAATACAACTGTGCAAGTTAACTTATTAGATGAAGCAGGGTATCCAACAGAAACAGATGTTAATATGACTTTTTATGATAGCTATTCTAAAGCTATTAAATACAATTTCATCCATACTATTAACAACAGAGGTGTGCCAGATACAATCCCATTAGACCCTGTATTAAAATATGACGTTGTAGCACATACATTACCTCCAGTTAGTAAAAATGACAACATTATTCACCCTGGAAAACACAATATTATTGCAATAGATGCCCCTCAAGGATATTTAAAATTGGAGATGAGCGGCATCAACGAGTACACTGATTTAAAATGTATTGTAAGACAAGAAGGAAAAATGCAAACACTTTACGTTCAAAATTTTGAAGAAATAACAAAATACATTACTGGTAATTATGATTTAGAAATCCTCACATTACCACGAATGTACGTGAATGATGTAAATATTAAACAAAGCCATACTACTAAGGTTTTTATACCTGAACCAGGAATTGCCACATTCTATTTACCTAGCAAAGGAGTTGCAAGCATATTTTTAGAAAACGATAATAAATTAGAATGGGTTTGTAATGTTTCTCCTAATTACGACAGAGAAACCATAGTATTGCAGCCAGGGAGTTATCGATTAGTTTATAGAGGCTATAATGTAAAACAAGTTATATACACACAAGAAAATAGATTTAAAGTTAAATCAGGTGCTTCAACACAAGTTAAATTCTAAAAAGAAAACAATTACAATGAAAAAATACACTTACACAGAAACAAAAGATACACGTTCAGGTTTTGGTGACGGGTTAACTGAATTAGGTAGAGAAAACAAAAATGTAGTTGCACTTTGTGCTGATTTAACTGGTTCATTAAAAATGAACGATTTTGAAAACGAAAATCCTGATCGTTTTTTTCAAGTTGGTATTGCTGAAGCAAATATGATTGGTTTAGCTGCTGGTATGACTATAGGTGGTAAAATTCCTTTTACTGGAACTTTTGCTAATTTCTCCACAAGTAGAGTGTATGACCAAATTCGTCAGTCAGTTGCTTATTCTGGTAAAAATGTAAAAATTTGTGCTTCGCATGCTGGATTAACTTTAGGTGAAGATGGTGCAACCCACCAAGTTTTAGAAGATATAGGAATGATGAAAATGTTACCAGGAATGACGGTTATCAATCCTTGTGATTACAACCAAACTAAAGCGGCAACCAAAGCAATTGCAGATTACAAAGGTCCCGTATATTTAAGATTTGGAAGACCAAAAGTTCCTGTATTTATGAATGAACCTTTTATCATCGGTAAAGCAATCTTATTACAAGAAGGAACCGATGTAAGTATTTTTGCAACTGGCCATTTAGTTTGGGAAGCATTACAAGCTTGCGAACAATTAGCTGAGTTAGGAATTAGTGCAGAAATAATAAATATCCATACCATTAAACCTTTAGACGAAAAAGCAGTCTTAGATTCAGTTAATAAAACAAAATGTGTTGTAACAGCTGAAGAACACATGATTAATGGAGGTTTAGGAGACAGTATTGCTCAATTAGTAAGCAGAAACAATCCTTTACCAATTGAATATGTTGGTGTTAACGATACTTTTGGAGAAAGTGGAACTCCTGAGCAATTAATGGAAAAATATGGCTTAAATGCCAATGCTATTATAAAAGCTGCTCAAACTGCAGTTGCTAGAAAATAGTAGTTTTCGATTAAAACAAAATAATCCACTAGCATAACCTGTTAGTGGATTTTTAGTTTAATAAATGGAACATTACGATGACGATAAATTATTAACTATGTTTCGAGACGAAAACTCTCGAAACTATGCTTACAACCTTATTGTTAGTAAATACCAACAAAAATTATATTGGCACATTAGACGAATGGTTATTAGTCATGATGATGCTGATGATGTTTTACAAAACACCCTTATTAAAGCTTGGAAAGGTTTATTAAACTTTAAAGAAGAAGCCCAATTATTTACTTGGTTATATAGAATTGCAACTAACGAATCCATCACTTTTTTAAATAAAAAAAGAAAACGATTTTTTATACCTATAGTTGATGTAGAACATGAGCTTTCTGAAACATTAGAAAGTGATGAATTTTATAGCGGAGATGAGATTCAATTAAAATTACAAAAGGCCATTTTAACCTTACCTGAAAAACAACGTTTAGTTTTTAATATGAAATATTACGATGAAATGAAATATGAGGAGATGTCTGAAATACTAAAGACTTCTGTTGGTGCATTAAAAGCATCTTATCATCATGCAGTAAAAAAAATAGAACATTTTATTAAAGAAGATTAAACCCTTATTAAAAAGTATAGTCTTACATACAATGGAAAACAAAAATAACATATTAGATAATTTAGAAAATGAAACTCCTTTTTTAGCTCAACTAAAAAAAGAAAATCATTTTTCTGTACCAAAAAATTATTTTGAAAATATTCCAAATACTATCAATAACAGAATAGTTAGCCACTCACCTTTACACCGTTTTAGAAAAATATCCTATCGAATTGTTTTCCCTGTTTTAGCCATTTTTGTTATCTCTTTTTTAGTTGTAAATTTTAATGCAGAGCAACCCAAATCAGAACTTAGTAATGAACAAATTAGTGAGCTTTTAATTGATGAAAATTACATTGAAATTGATGACTATATCATCTATGAAACTTATTCAGAAATAAATGAAGCTGAAAAAGAATCTGAAGATTATATTGATTATTTAGTTGAAAACGATATTAACATTAATACAATTGTTGAAGAATTATAAACTTAAAACTATTATTTATGAAATCCTTTAAAACCATATTAGTACTACTAATTATATCCAACTTACCAAACTTAGCTTTTGGTCAACACGAAAAACATAACATTGACAAAGAAAAAATAAAAGCAATGAAAGTTTCTTTTATTACCCAAAAATTAGATTTATCTAGTGAAGAAGCACAAAAATTCTGGCCAGTTTACAATGAATTTGAAAAGAAAAACGAAGCACTTTTCATGGAAAGAAAAAAAATAAGAAAGATTAGCAAAAGTGAAATTGAGCTAACAGACAAACAAATAGAAACCAACATTAATAATGAGTTTAACATCAAACAAAAAGAGTTGAACTTAGAAAAAGAATATTTCACAAAATTTAAAGCAGTAATCCCAATTAAAAAAATTGAACAATTGTATTTGGCTCAAGATCAATTTAAAAGAGAATTACTAAGAAAAATAAAAAAAGGTGGCGCTAATGATGCCAATATTCCTCCACCACCAAACAAACCTCAACATTAAAAATAAAACCTAACAAAGTCTTTCTTTTTAATTTCAAGTATTAGTTTTGTTCTAGCATAAAAATCAATAAACATGAACAAACAATTAATAGAATGCGTTCCAAACATTAGTGAAGGAAGAGACGAAGCAAAAATAAAAGCAATTACTGCTGTTGTAGAAACTGTTGAAGGTGTTAAATTATTAGATGTTGATCCTGGTAAAGCAACCAACAGAACCGTAATTACTTTTGTTGGTGAACCACAAAATGTTATTGAAGCAGCTTTCTTATTAATTAAAAAAGCTTCTGAATTAATTGATATGAGTAAGCACAGTGGTGAACATCCACGGTTTGGTGCTACTGATGTTTGTCCGTTGGTACCTATTTCTGGTATTACAATGGAAGAAACCGTAAAGTATGCCCATCAATTGGCTGAAAGAGTTGGAAAGGAATTACAAATACCTGTTTATTGTTACGAAAATGCTGCTCAAAAGCCTAAAAGAAAAAACCTAGCCAACTGTCGTTCTGGCGAGTATGAAGGTTTAAAAGAAAAATTAACTAACCCTGCTTGGAAACCAGATTTTGGCCCTGCTGAATTTAATGATAAAGTAAAAACTACAGGTTGTACTGCCATTAGTGCTCGAGATTTTTTAATAGCCTATAACATTAATCTAAACACAACATCTACACGTAGAGCCAATGCCATAGCTTTTGATATTAGAGAAGCTGGTAGAGGAAAAACGGAAGATGGAACTCCAAATGGAAAAAAAGTATTGGATGAAAACGGAGAACAAGTTAGAATTCCAGGAAAACTAAAAGCTGTAAAAGGCATTGGTTGGTTTATTGATGAGTACGGTATTGCTCAAATTTCATATAATTTAACCAACATCAATATTACTTCCATGCATGTTGCTTTTGATGAAACAGATAAAGTTGCAACAGAAAGAGGTTTAAGAGTAACTGGTTCTGAATTAATTGGATTAATTCCTTTACAAGCAATGTTAGATGCTGCCGATTACTATTTAATTAAACAAGAACGTTCTTTAGGTTGTTCAGAATCCGAGAAAATAAAAATTGCCATTAAATCATTAGGACTAGATGAATTAAAACCTTTTAATCCTAACGAAAAGATAATCGAATACATGTTAGAAGATAATTCTAAAAAATTAATCGATTTTAATTTGGCTGATTTTGCAGATGAAACTGCTGGAGAATCAATGGCTCCAGGTGGCGGTTCTATTGCAGCTTATGTTGGTACATTAGGTGTAGCTTTGGGCACTATGGTTGCTAATTTATCAGGACACAAAGCTGGTTGGGATGATAGATGGAAAGAATTTAGTGATTGGGCAGAAAAAGGACAAGCCTATAAAAAGACTCTTTTACAATTGGTTGATGAAGATACCAATGCTTTTAATAAAATTATTGATGGCTTTAGAATGCCTAAAGATAGTGATGAAGAAAAACGATTACGTGCTGAAGCAATAGAAGAAGCTACTAAATACGCTACAGAAGTTCCGTTTAAAGTTATGGAAACTGCTTACAAATCTATGGAAGTTGCAAAAGCGATGTTAAACGATGGTATGCAAACTTCTTTATCAGATTCAGCTGTTGGTATATTGTGCGCTAAAACTGCTGTTACAGGAGCTTATTTTAATGTTAAAATAAATGCTAAAGACATAAAAGATAGAGCTTTTGCTGAGGATTTATTAAAACGTGGTGAAGACATTTATCAAAAAACAATTGCCATTGAGCAAGAAACAATCGATTTATTTAATGCTAAAATTTAATGAAGCAAGTAGTTGTTATATTATTGCTTCTATTACCAGCATTTGTTTTTTCTCAAAACATAATAAATGTAAACGGAATTGAACCTGATACAGCTTATGACAACATACACGTTAAAAAATTAGATACTGATAGTAATTCTACCTCTTTTGTTATTTGGGTTAAGAAAAATGTAAAATCGCACAAACACGAAAAGCATTCGGAAATTTTATATGTAATAGAAGGTACTGGCAAAATGACCATTGGAGATAAAACAATATTGATTAAAGCAGGTGATTACTTTCGCATACCTGAAAACACATTCCATTCATTAACAGTTACTTCTAAAATTCCTGTAAAAGTTATATCCGTTCAAGCTCCAGAGTTTTTTGGTGAAGACAGAATATTTGAAAAATAAAAGCAACAAAAGCACCCTAATTTTAAAGGGCTACAGCCTCACTTATCAACAAAACCCCTTATTTATCAACAATTTCAGCGTTTTTATGGGTAAAAACTTGCGTAAAACACTAATTCGTCTATTTTTGTTAGTAGTTAATAGAACAAAATCTATTGTTTAACCTATAAAAACTAAAAAACATGAACAAAGCAGAATTAATCGATGCAATGGCAAAAAGTGCAAATTTATCAAAAGCAGATTCTAAAAGAGCTTTAGAAGCTGTAACTGGAGCTATCACTAAATCACTTAAAAAAGGTGACAAAGTAGCTTTAATTGGATTTGGAACTTGGTCAATTACTAAAAGAACAGCAAGAACTGGTAGAAACCCTCAAACTGGTGCAGCTATTAAAATTGCAGCTAAAAAAGTTGCTAAATTTAAAGCAGGAGCAGCGCTTGCAAAAGCAGTAAACTAGTTCTTACTAAGAATTATAATTAAAAAGGTTTTCCGTAATTGGAAAGCCTTTTTTACTTTAGTGCAACTTTCCCGAACAATCGGGATTTAGTTGCAATTATTCCGTTGAAAAACGGAATCTAAAACCCATTAATGAAAACAAGAAAAGAATTACTTACTCATTTGCTAACATTTGTTAGCGAAAACAAACAAAATTTGTTTGAACAAATTATTGCCGAACGAACTAATTATGTCACCCTTGTTCTAGAAGATATTTTTCAGCCACAAAATGCCAGTGCCGTTATTCGCACTTGCGATGTATTTGGCATACAAGATTTACACATTATAGAAAACTTAAACAAGTATAATGTAAACCCACGCGTTGTACATGGAGCCAGCAAATGGGTTAATTTAAAAAAATACAATAAAGTACCCAACAAAACCTTGGCTTGCATTAATAGCTTAAAAGAAAAAGGTTATAAAGTATATGCAACCACACCACATACTAATGATTGTTTAATAGAAGATTTACCAATAGACAATAAAATTGCCTTAATGTTTGGCACCGAAAAGTTAGGGTTATCTGAAACTGCCATGCAAAACGTTGATGGTTTTGTAAAAATACCCATGTATGGTTTTAGTGAAAGTTTAAACATTTCGGTATGTGCTGCAATATGTGTTTACGAATTAAGTAAACGCTTAAAAGCATCGGATATAGATTGGCGTTTAACCGAAGAAGAAAAAGTAGAGCAATTAATTGATTGGAGTAAAAAAGTAATTAAAAAAGGTAAATTAATTGAACAGGAGTTTTTGAAAAAGAACAACTAATAATTATCTCGTTTTTATATTATAGTTATTTTTAGAGAATGAAACTATCAATATTTACAATCTTCTTTCTTATTTACATTTCATCTTATGCTTGTCGCTGTGCAGTATATGAAGGTATTGATAAGGTTAAATATGTTTTTATCGGAAAAGCAATAAGTGTAGAAAAAGAAGGTGATTTTAATATCTTCACTTTTGAAGTTACAAAAGTTTTTAAATCTAATATTAAGGTAGGGGTCATTAAAGTAATCACATACTATAACACTGCAAGTTGTGGTGTGAAATTTAAAATTGATAATAACTATGCTATATATGGTTTTAAGAGAAAGAAAAAGATGATTATGGTTAATTCTTGCTCTAAAACCATAAAAATATCTAATGACCAAATTGATTCTTATAAACCTGCTAAAACTAATCCAGATTAAAGATTATACAAATAAAAAAGTCCCGAATAATTCGGGACTTTTTTTTGTTTATGTATGTATTAAGAATTAACTTCTTCTACGTCTTTCTTTAAAGTTTCTAGAACCTTCGCTGCTTCCGTTTCCACTATCGCTATTGCTAAAGCTTCTTCTTTCGCCTCCACCTTCTGAACTTCTTCTATCACTACTATCAGAGCTTCTTCTTCTATTTTCTCCTCCACCAAAGCTTTTTCTTTCACCAGTTGATTCCGATCTTCGTCTCTCACCACCACCAGAACTTCTTCTGCTATCTCCACCTGAGCTTCTTCTTTCTCCTCCACCTTCTGATCTTCTTCTACCACCACCGTCAGAGTCTCTTCTACCTCCTCCGCCTCTTTCACTTTTTGGCTTATCTTGAGAAAATTCTACTCTAATATCTCTGTTTTCAATGTTTTGTCCGTTCATTGATTTTATTAGTTTTTCTCCAACACCTTCATCCACTCCCATAAAAGCAAAACTATCAAACAAATCAATTTTACCTACCGAACCACCATCAATACCAGATTGGTTACAAATAAAGCCTAACAATTGACCTTTGTTTTCAAAACCATCTAATTTACCAACGTTAATAAATACTCGGTTAGCATTTGTTTCTCCTGATTTTTCTCCTCTTCTACCTTTTCTATCATCACTATCTCTTCCTTTTCTTAATTTACTTGGATCAACATTAATGTCGCTCGTTTTTTCGTAAGATTTTAAGAAACGATTAAACTCTAAAGAAACAAATCTTTCAATAATTTCTTCCTTAGAAAATTCTGCTAAACTTTCATTTATTTGAGCAACAAAAGGAGCAATACCTTTTTCGTTTACCACAACACTGTTTACATTCTCAATCAATTTCATTATTTGCATTCCACAAACATCATTACCAGTTGGTGCTTTCACCAATGTTAATGGCTTACCTATTTGTCTTTCAACCAATTTAATTTTACCACCTTTTGCAGGGCTAATTAAAGCAATAGAAACACCTGATTTTCCTGCTCTTGCAGTTCTACCACTTCTGTGCGTATAACTTTCTATCTCATCTGGTAAATCAAAGTGGAATACATGTGTTATATCATCCACATCAATACCTCTTGCAGCAACATCAGTTGCTACTAATACTTGTATTTTTTTGTTTCTAAATTTCCCCATAACGCTATCACGCTGTGCTTGAGATAAATCTCCGTGCAACGCATCTGCATTATATCCATCGCTCATTAATTTTTCAGAAACTTCATTGGCATCTCTTCTTGTTCTACAAAAAACAATTCCCAACATACCTGGAGCGTAATCTATAAATCTTCTTAAAGCAAAATATTTATCTCTTCCTTGTACTACACAATATTGGTGTTCAATATTTGCCGCACTACTATTTTTTGTTCCAACTGTAACCTTAAATGGGTCAGTCATATAATTGCTTGCAATACGCTCAACCTCTTTAGGCATTGTTGCAGAAAACAACCAAACTTTTTTAAACTCTGGAGTTGAAGATAAAATCTCATTAATATCTTCTTTAAAACCCATGTTTAACATTTCATCAGCTTCATCTAAAATTACTTTAGATACACTGTCAAATTTTAACGCTCTTCTGTTAATTAAATCTATTGTTCTACCTGGTGTACCAACAACAATGTTTACACCTTTTTTAATTGTTCTTATTTGGTCAGAAATACTTGCTCCACCATAAACTGCTACAATGTTAACTCCTTTAGAATACTTTGAGTAAGCTTCTAATTCGTTAGCAATTTGTAAACACAATTCACGAGTTGGACAAAGTATTAATGCTTGAATAGCATTGTAATCTGTATCAATTTGTTGAATCATTGGCAACCCAAATGCTGCCGTTTTACCAGTTCCTGTTTGTGCTAATCCAACGTAGTCTTTTTCAGATTCTAATAATACAGGTATTGATTTTTCTTGAATTTCTGAAGGTTTTTCAAAACCCATTTCAGTTACGGCTTTAAGTAAGTCATCACTTAAACCTAAGTCTTTAAATGTCATATTTTTTATATTTTATACCGAATCGGCATAAAACTAAATAGCGGGACTAAATCGCTGGGTAGTGTTTTTACCAATTTGGTGGTTAATGCTACCTCTCTTTTTTGGATAGCGGGTGCAAAGGTGGAGTTTTTATTTGGAATAAAAAAATATATTTAAATCCAATGTCTTTAACTATAACGCAAAAAAGCATTTTGAAATATCAAAATGCTTTTTAAAAAGTGCAAATCTATAAGCCAGATTCTGTCTCCTGATAGCTATCGGGATTCTATCATTTATCTAGGAGCAAGGTTGCCCTTACCCTCTAACAATCTACCCTCCAAGATTAGGCGAGAAACCCTCAATCCTTGGTTTATTTGATTTTTCAGCTCCGAAGGTTTACCTAGCTTATAAAATTACTTTTATAACTGGTAGGCTCTTACCCCACCTTTTCACCCTTACCCTTCGACAAGCTTAGGGCGGTTTATTTTCTGTGGCACTTTCTGTTGCTTTAAAGTTTCTTTTAAAACACTCTAGCTTTCGCTAGATCGGATTCTCTATGCTGCCCGGACTTTCCTCATTGCAATAAATACAACGCGATAGAACAATTTGCAAGGCGAAATTATGAAATTATACTGAATGAATACTTATTTAATAATGACTTCAGTTGCTCCCATTCCATACTCTCTATAATCCCCATCATTTACAATTAGATGATTATACTGTGATAAATAATTACGTAATTCTATTTTTAACACTCCTGTTCCTACACCATGTATAAAAACAATTTTTTTTATTTTATTATCAAAAGCAGCATTTAAACACTTTTTTACATGCTGCATTTGAGTGTGTAACTTTTGCCAATCATCCAATTTATTAGGAAATTCTACCAGTTCTTCTAGGTGTAAATCTATTTCAATTAAACGCTCGTATTGGTACTTATTAGTTTTTATATACTTATTTAAAAAATCAACTGAAGTTGATTTTTTATAAACTACTTCTGAAATTATTTTTTTTGAAATCTCTTCCTCATCAACTTTATAATGATGAGTATTATCATCATTTACAATGATTATTTCATCTATAGAAACTTTATAATCAAATCCATCATTAGCCAATATCAAAAGCTTATCATCAGCTAAAACAGCTGTTATCTCACCTGATAAATTTTCATTTAAAAATTTTATTTTACAGCCAACTTGAGCATCCATAGTTCGTAAAATTAATCAACTACAGTCTATTTTAGACTTTAATTTTGTACTTTTAACGCTACTAAAATTATAAAACAAAACTTATGAAAAAAATTTACACTATTGCTTCGGCACTTCTCCTTTTAATATCATACAATGCCAATGCGCAATGTAATGGTAGGTATCAAAGTGATATTTATCCAACAGTTGATGTTACTAGTAATATTCAATACGGAACAAATCTAGATTTAGATAACAATACTGTTAATTTAATGATGGATATTTACCAACCTCAAGGTGATACTGCAGCTATAAGACCATTAGTTATCTTTGCTCATGGCGGTTCATTTATTGGTGGTACAAGAACTGAGGCTGATATGGTTTATTTCTGTACAGAATTAGCTAAAAAAGGTTATGTATGTGCTTCCATCAGTTATCGTTTAGCAGGTAGCGCTTTTGATTTAATAGCTACTGAAACTACAGTTAAAGTTGTTTTTAATGCTATACAAGATGGTAAAGCTGCCATTCGTTTTTTCAGAAAAGATGCTGCAACAACCAACACTTACAAAATTGATCCTGATCAAGTATTTATTGGTGGAACTTCTGCTGGTGGTATTTTAGGTATCAATTTAACTTATATGGATGATGTAAATAAATTATCTGCTCAATGGAAAACATGGGTTAATGAGTTAGGTGGATTAGAAGGTACTAGTGGAAACCCTGGTTATTGTTCTAGACCAGATGGAACATTTGGTTTTGCAGGAGCAATTGCTGATACTGCCTGGATAGATGCTAATGATGTACCTTGGTATGGTTCTCATGCACAAACTGATAATACAGTTAAATATGGCTACGGAAAACCTTTAAATGGAACAAACCCAGTAAATTTATTTGGTAGTAGCTTATTAGAGATTAGATTAAACAACTTAGGTATCTATAATCATTTTGATAGCTACTCAGGTGGAGATCACCCTCCGTTTGCTAATTCTCCTTCTATTTTACAAGATAACAAAGATAGTTTAGCAATGTTTTTATATAACATTATAGATTGTAACCCAAGTAATTTACAAACAGCTAATCAAAAAGATTGTGTTTCTAACCCAACAGGCTTAGATGAGATGGTTGTTAACAGCCCAATAAAATCTATTTATCCTAACCCATTTAACAATACAATAAATATTGAATTAACAGACATTAAAAATGTTACTGTTGCTATTTTTAATAGTATGGGACAGTTAGTTGTTGAACAAACTGTAAACAGTTACATCACTCAAATTAATGTTGATGAGTTTCCTCAAGGAGCTTATTTTGTTAGGGTTACTTCTAACAAAGGAGTAAACACACAAGTTATTGTAAAATAATAAAAGAATACACCTATAAAAAAGAAAGCCGTAAGTATAACTTGCGGCTTTCTTTTTTATGTATCGTTTTAAAGTATTATGGAAATATAATCCCCTTATAACTTCCTACAGATACAAGTCTTAATTCTGCACCGTAACTTTGATTAATTACTTTAATAAATTCATTAGCTATAACAGCGTACCCTTTTGTATTTGGATGAAGCCCATCTAATGAAAATGCTCCCCCTTCAATATACTTTGTACTTAAGTCTATCCCATCAAAAGTCATTCCTGCTTGAAGGCTTCCCATAAAATTACTAAGCTCAACTACATAAAATCCATGAGCTGATGCAGAAGCTCTAATTTGAGCATTTAAGGCGTTAGTATGATTCTTTGTTAAAACAATCTCATCTTTATCCAACACCACCTGATGAGGCAATGGATTAGATGCACTAGAAGCGCCATTATTTGCTAAATAATCTTTAGCAGTTAACAAAATCAAATCATCTCTAGTTGCTTTTCTAATAATTGTAGTATCAAATCCTTCCTTAATCCATACATCTCTTAATAATAAATCTAAAGTAATTGTAGTGAAAAATGGTGTTTGAGTCATATCAGGTATAGTAGCACAAACTCCTTTTGCACCCATATCTTTAAAGATAGTTAAAACAGTATCATACTTCAATCTAAACTCATTCACATCAGTTTGCTCAGATGAACCACTAACATCATCTCCACCTTCTTTAGCCCAACTCATCGCATCATTTACTCCTAACCAATTAGTGAAAAACGTAGCATTACTATTTCTTATTTGTTCAATGTATTCTATTTTGTTATTAATATCTCCCCAATTTAAAAACCTACCATATGGACTGATCGGTTCTCCTGCAACACCATTCCAAGCTAAAGGAGCAGTTGCATCTGAACCTAAATAGATATGATTTACATTTTTTTCAGTTGAATTTCTTCCATAAACATTCCTAACATTTATACCTCCAACTGCCAAGTTGTTATATTTAATAGATTTGTTTGCCCAAGTAGTAAATGAGGGGTCATAATCAATCGCATTTGGGTCATTGGTAGTAATATCTGCATCGTAAGCTTTTATTACTTCTATCTTTCCATTTCTGTATTCTAAGTGCATATAACCTGAACCTGTACCAGAAACTAAAGGTTGTACAAAAGTAGTCCCCATTTGCCCTGCAATTATTGCTGGGTAAGAATTACTTTGTTGTCCGTGTTCATTATGCAACCCTCCATCTTGTAAGCCTTGGGTAAAAGAATTTCCAACAGAAATATAGGTTGAAAAATCCGCTGTTCCAGAAGATGTTTCATACTCATCAAATTGAGTTTTTGTACATGAACTTGTAATTAAAAAAGTTCCTGCAGTTAGTATGTATAGTAAGTTTTTCATCTTAAAAAATATTTTCATTTATTCCACTGTAGTTATTTGTTCTTTAGCTTTAGCTCCTATTTTAATGTTTACTGCTATACCATAAACATTTACTTTTCTATTAAACTTGTATTTGAATTCTCCTGTTTGAACCAGCTCACCATTTTCCTTCACAAATTCGCCATCAGCTATTTTATATTGCGATAAACTTACATCGTCTCTACTAGCATTTTGACGAATGTATGCGAAATCAACAGAAAATTTATCGTTTATTTTATAACCTAACCCAGCAGTATAAGCTACCTGTGTAACACCTGGCAAATGGGGACTTACTAAATAAGCTTTCATTGGAGTATTGTCATAATACAAACCAACTCGTGCACTATATTTTTCTTTATATGTAAAATCAAAACCCAAACGATGTGTTAATACATTTTCCCAGTCTTGTATTTGTTTTGAGTCTGGAGTTGTTTCATTTTCAAAATCAAAAGCTAATGTATCGTAAGATGACCATCCTGTTAAGTTTAAATCATAACCAAACTCTAACGACCATTTATCTGTAACAATATGTTTAACACTAATACCCGCAGTAAAAACTGAAGGCAATGTAATTTTAGATGTAAAAGGTGTGCTCACAGGGAATTTATCTCTCAAAGAAGTTGGAATATCTATAAATTCTGCGACTCCATTATCCAAACTAACTGCCAATTTTGAACGATAATCTAATCCTAAAGCAAATTTTGTCTGTTTAGTTTCATCTCCAATAGTTAAAAATTGAGAATAAATACCAAAGTTATAACCTAACCCAACTCCACTTCCTTCTAAATGAGCTTTGCCTTCATCAGTTGTGCTTGTTGCTAATGGAACAGCTTTTTCAGTTGAAAAACTTCCTGTAGCAAAAACAAAACCTGCTCCAATGCTTATTTTTTCATGTAATTTATAAGAAACACTTGGTTGAAACATAAATGTTCTTAAAGATATGTTTTGAATAATGTTTCTACCCTGCCAATCGTCTGCAAAAGAAGATGCAGAACCAAACTGATTATTTACTAAAAATCCAACATTTACTTTTTCACCAACCTGACCAGAATAATAAAAATGAATTGGAGTAGCTTTTCCACTTGTTTGATCGGTATTAGCTATTTCTGGAGTTTGAATCGACACATGAGGATCTACTATATTGACACCAAACGTAAAGTTGTGCCCAGTTAAATTACTCATACCTGCTGGATTAAAAAACACCGTAGAAGCATCTGAAGCTATTCCTGCAAAAGCACCTCCCATCGCGACAGCTTTCAACCCTTGTAAATTAAGCTGAAATCCTCCTGCAAAAGTTATTAATGGCATTGCAAATAATACCGAAACAAAAATTCTTTTCATTCTAATTAAATTGATTTTGAAGCGTGAAGATAACCATTAATTTAATTTTTAAATAGAAATTAATGCCTTTATTCAATTTCTATTTTTATTATAACTTTGAAGAAGATAAAAGAAAAGCTCTATGAGAAAAATACCAGCATCAGAATTAGTATTAAATAATGACAATAGTATTTACCACTTAAAATTACATCCACATCAAATTGCAAAAGATATTATTGTTGTTGGTGACCCTGGTAGAGTTGCTACAATTTCTGATTATTTTGACACAATTGAATATAAAGTTGCTAACCGAGAAATTTTAACACATACTGGAACTTTAAATGGTAAAAGGCTCTCAGTAATGTCAACTGGAATGGGAACTGATAACATTGACATTGTTTTAAATGAATTAGATGCCTTAGTAAATATTGATTTAGAAAACAGAACCGAAAAAACAGAGAAAACAAGTTTAAATATTATCCGTTTAGGAACTTCAGGCTCCTTACAAGCCGATATACCTGTTGATTCTTTTGTGGTTTCAGAGTATGGATTAGGTTTAGATGGTTTAATGAATTATTATGAATTTGAACAAACTCCTTTAGAACTTGATTTACTCAAACAATTTTATGAGCAAACTAATTATTCAAAAACTTTTGCTCAACCCTATTTTGTAAAAGCAGCTGATGATTTGTACAACTTACTTTCGCCTGATTGTTATACCGGAATTACTGCTACTGCTGGAGGTTTTTACGGCCCACAAGGAAGACTATTAAGAATCCCTTTAAAAGAAGGTCAATTAAATGAAAAGTTAAATCAGTTTAAATACAACAATTTACGCATTACCAATTTTGAAATGGAAACTTCTGCACTTTATGGTTTAAGTAAGGCTTTGGGTCATAATTCATGCACAATGTGTGCAGTTGTTGCCAACCGTTTCACCAATCAGTTTAGCGAAAACTATAAAGTAAGCGTTAAAAAATTGATAGAGTTATTACTATCAAGATTAACAAGTTAAGGTTAATAAGTAGTAATACCAACAGAACCTTATCTACCTTAGTGTCGTATATTTGGATATGTCTGATTCTGAATTACGTGCATTAATTAGTTTGTTAGATGACCCTGACGACAATGTTTTTGATGAAATCAAGAGCAAATTAATTTCTTATGGAGGTGTAGTAATTCCGCATTTAGAAAGTGCTTGGGAAAATTCTTTCGATCATCTTTTACAAGATCGTATAGAGAACATAATTCATTACCTTCAATTTAATAATATAAAGGAACAATTAGCCAATTGGAAAAATAGTGATGAAAAAAGTTTAATTGAAGGAGCTATAATTGTTGCCCGTTACCAATATCCTGATTTAGAAGAAAAAAAGATTTACGATTGTATTAACCAAATAACACAAGATGTTTGGTTAGAAATTAATGACAACCTTACGGCTTTAGAAAAAATAAAAGTGTTGAATAGAATTATATTTGATATACACGGTTTTTATGGCAATACCAAAAACATCAATTCACCTAAAAACTCTTACCTCAACAATGTAATAGAAAGCACTAAAGGAAACCCAATAACATTAGGTATTGTTTATTTATCCATTTGTCAAAAACTGGAAATACCAATGTATGGTGTAAATGTACCTGCTCACTTTATATTGTGTTATGCCGAAAAACCAGAATTAGTGCTATTTTATTTAAACGTATTTAATAAAGGTGCTATTTTTAGTAGCTTAGACATTGACAAGTTTTTAGAACAATTAAAGCAAGAACAAAAGGATGAGTATTATGAGCCTTGTGATAACTTAACCGTAATTAAGCGCTTGGTACAACACTTAATTTATACTTACGACAACTTGGGTTATTTAGATAAAAAAGAAGAGTTGGTAGAAATGTACAGACTTTTAGAATAAGTTAATCAATTCATCCAAATTCAAATCAACTCCTTCAACAATAACTTTACTTTTAGCATAATATTTTTCTCGTTGAGCTAATTTTTCATTAATAAAATTGGTCAATTGATTTTCAGTTTTGTCTTTTATTAATGGTCGTTCATCCTTAGCGTTAATTAGCCTAGATAATAAAACTGCTGTATTATATTTTAGATAAATTGACTGTCCATTTTTATTTATAAAATGCATGTTATCATAAAAACAAGGAGTTCCTCCGCCTAATGCCATTACAAAATTATTGTTTTCAGTAGTGATTTTGTTCAACAGTTCTTTTTCTAATTTTCTAAAATATACTTCGCTGTGTTGATCAAAAATTGCTGTGATTGTTTTTCCTTCGTGTTTTTCAATTTCTCCATCTAAATCAAAAAAAGGTTTATTTAATTTATTGGCGAGCTTTTTACCTAAAGTAGATTTACCACTCCCCATAAAACCGATTAAATATATTTTGTTTTTGTTGGTCATAATTAACACACCCCAAGATTTTCTATGCAATAAAATTGCAAGAAACTCTATCCCCTCTAAAGAGGGGAGTTTGGCTCTTTAGACATTTTATTAAACACTTGTTTCTCAACAAACTTTGGGAAAAACTTACTTAAAAACACTACCATTTTACCTTCTGTGGTTAACACTAATGTTCTTTTTTTCTTCTCAATCCCATTTACAATATATGTAGCTACTTCTTCAGCCGTCATCATTTTGCCTTCATCTCTTGGTGTTTCTCCTTGTGAAGAACCATCCTTTGATAAAGCAGTATTTCTAATGTTAGATGCTGTAAAGCCAGGGCAAGCAACCATTACATGTAATCCCGTTTTTAAATTTTCCGTGCGTAAGGCATCTAAAAAACCTTGCATGGCATATTTAGATGCAGAATATCCTGTACGAGCAGGTAAACCTATATAACCAGCAATTGAAGAAACACCAACTACAGATCCTTTCGATTGCAATAAATATGGTAGCGCAAACTTGGTACAATAAACAGTTCCCCAAAAATTAATTGCCATTACTTTTTCGATAACCTCTAATTCCAACTCATTAAAAATAGCTCGCATCGATATTCCTGCATTATTAATCAATATATCAATACCTCCAAATTTATTTACTGTCTCTTTAATCAAGTTTTCACAGTCACCTTGAACAGACACATCACATTTTACAGTTAACACATTGGTATTATAAACCGAAATTTCATTAGCTGTTTCTTCTAATTTCTCGATATTTCTTGCAGCAATTACAATCTTTGCTCCTTTTTTTGCCATATTTATAGCACAAGCTTTTCCAATACCAGATGAAGCTCCTGTGATTATAACTACTTTATCTTTCATAAACTTTTAGAATGGTTTAATAATGTCCATCTTTGCCCCACAAATATAGCTAAATGAAGATAATTGAAGTTAACTCTCCAAAAACCATCAAAGAATTCTTAAATCTCCCTCACAAAATATATGAAAACGATAAAAATTGGATTCCTCATTTAAAGCAAGACATTGAAAAAGTATTTGATCCCACAAAAAACAAAGCGCATGCTAATGGAAAAATAATTCGTTGGATTTTGCAAGACATTAATAACGTAACTATTGGTAGAATTGCTGCATTTATTGATTTTGCTGATGACAAAGTTGGAGGTATTGGTTTTTTTGAATGTATAGAAAGTGAAGATACCGCTTTTAAATTATTTAATACTGCAAAAGAATGGTTAGCAAAAAATGGTGCAGAATTAATGGATGGCTCTATTAATTTTGGTGAAAAACACATGTTTTGGGGTGTATTGGTTGAAAATTATACCGATCCGAATAGTTATTCAATGAACTACAACCCGCCTTACTACGTTAACTTTTTTGAGGATTATGGCTTTAAAGTATATTACAAACAGTTTACTTACAAAAGAGATTTATCTACTCCCGTTAGAGAAGTCTTTTTAAGAAAATATGAACGAATTATACAAGATAAAGATTACACTATTTCGAATGTAAAAGGGTTAAGTTTTAACCAAATTGCTGATAATTTTAAAACTGTTTACAATGCTGCCTGGGGAGGCCATGATAGTTTTACTGATATGACAGAGAAAACTGCTCGTAAAATAATGCAAAACTTAAAGCCCATTTACGACCCCGAAATAATGGTTTTTGTTTATTACAAAAACAAACCTATTGCTTTTTACATAAACATTCCCGAACTCAATGAAATTTTTAAATATGTTAATGGCAACTTAAATTGGATAGGTAAATTAAAATTTCTTTACCATAAGTGGAGAAAAACATCCAAAACAATGGTAGGAATTGTATTTGGTGTTGATCAAGCATTTCAAAGCAAAGGTGTTGAAGGAGCAATGATAAAATGGAGTCAAATGAACATCGCTGCAAAAAAGCGTTACGAACAAACCGTATTAATTTGGGTTGGTGATTTTAATCCTAAAATGATAAAGGTTTGCGAAAATTTAGGTGCTAAAGTTTATAGGACTTATCACACTTATCGTTATTTATTTGATAGAACTAAGCCTTTTGAGAGATGTCCTATTGTTGAGTAACTTATTATTAATAAAAGGCTTATAAAATAAGTTTTAAAAAAGTGGATAAAAGTTTTTGGTATTAAAAAAACACTACTATATTTGCACTCCTTAAATGGAAAGACCTGGTAGCTCAGTTGGTAGAGCATATCCCTTTTAAGGATAGGGTCCTGGGTTCGAGCCCCAGCCAGGTCACAAAAACACTTCACTTTACTGAAGTGTTTTTTTTTATCTTTAAATCCCCTAACTTTATCCCCTAATCATTATTTTTTGAATAAAATAACATCCATAAATCAACTAATAAAAACACTTTCCGCATCTTGTGATGCTGATCTAAAAAATAT
Source organism: Vicingaceae bacterium (assembly GCA_037969435.1). GTDB lineage: Bacteria > Bacteroidota > Bacteroidia > Flavobacteriales_E > Vicingaceae. The sequence continues at coordinate 3,660 of JBBKXK010000008.1, read as the reverse complement.
TTACAAATTCCTTAACATTCCTATATCTGAATATGAACCTTATATATTTTGGTCTGATGAAAATTACACTAGAAACTGTATTGTACGAACAGATAAATACGAGTTGTTACTTTTATGTTGGAAGAAAAATCAATATACCCCTATTCACTCACATAACGGACAAGAATGTTGGGTTTACAATGTAAAAGGAACATTTGAAGAAATTAGGTACGAGTTAAACTCTGAAAAAAAATTAATCAAACAAAATGATTTTAGTTTAAATGAAGGGCATTTTTCATACATGAACAACCAATTAGGTTTTCATGAATTAAAAGCCAATGAAGAAGCTATCAGTTTACATTTATACTCCCTCCCTATTGATGAATGTCTAATTTATGATAGTAATTCTGAGCAATTTAAAAGTACAAGTTTGTCTTACCATTCTACTGAAGGAAAATTAAATCATTAATTAAAATTCTATTTTTTGTAATTTCACAACCTATTTACTCGGGTGGCGGAATTGGTAGACGTGCACGCTTGAGGGGCGTGTGTCAATAGACGTGTGGGTTCGAATCCCATTCCGAGTACTTCATGGGACAACTCCAAATTCTTAGGAAGTTTACCTTTTTTATTTTTGCCAGAACCCTTATCAAATAAGAGCATCAGGCGAAGAGCTTCATTGATTCGAGGGGTTCGACATTTCGAATATGAAAATTGAATATTTTCAGGGAATATCGAACTAATTAATTGTTGTTTACCTGTAATACTAGATTTACTATAGAACTCTCCCATATTTGAAAGAACATTAACCCCTTTCTTTAGCCAATCTTTCATATTAGAATTATCAGTATTAAATTCTAATAATTCTTCATTTAGAGTTCTAATTGAAGAATCATATTTTTGTTTCATTTCAGAAAAATTTTCAGGAGATATTTTATTATCGGCTAGCATATCTTGTAAATTAGATATCCTTTTTTTAGTCGACTCAATATCAGATTTAATTTTATTGATATCATTTAAACGACTTTTGGAATCTCCATTTAGTAATTTTTTAACCATCAACTCATACAATTCTATACATCCCTTGTTAAATTTAAACTCGTTTAAAATATTTTCTAACATTTCATTAACATGATCTGATCTAAATCTTTCTTTATTACAATGATTACAGTGATAATAAAAATATCGATTACCTGTTTTACTCCTTGAAGCACTACCTGTTAATCGATTAAAACACTTTGAGCAATTGATATTACCTCTTAAAGGCAATTCTTCCCTAAATTTAAATGATTTAGGAAAGTTTCTTTTTTTATTTGCATGCTTTAGATAATCTTGAACTTCATAAAACAATTTTTCCTCAATTAATGCTTTATGTATTCCATCAATAATTTGTAATGGTTCATCATTATGGGCTGAAATTACAATTTTGCCAATATATACTTCATTTCTTAGAAAATGAGACATTGCGTTTCTGCTAATCATAAACCCATTTTTATTGACAACTTTTCTAATAACAGACTGACAAACACCTTTAGAAACTTCTTCAAAAATATATTGAATCCATTTAGCATTTTTATTAGGCACTATAATAGGTTTGTTATTTTCATCTCTAACATTACTATATCCAGCAGGAGCTCTACCACACCATCTTCCTGCTTTTAATGAGCCCCTCATCCCTTCTTTAACCTTAATACTCCTTCTATCGTTATCTATTTCAGGCATAACCAAATACAAGGCTAACATTGCTTTTGTTTCTGGAATAGAAAGATCGATTTGTTGTTCAATCGCTATTGGTTCAATTCCAAAGCTTCTAAGTTTATCAATAACTAGTAATGCCTCACTTAAATTCCTTGAAAACCTATCCCATGTTGTAAAAAGAACATAATCAATTTCATTTTTGTTTGTTTTAATAAAATCCATTAATTTATTCCATTCTGGCCTGTCAAAGTTTTTGGCTGAATGGTCTTCACGAAAAATTTTGGTGATTTCGATATTCTCTTTGCTGCAGTATTTAGTTAAAGATTCTTCTTGCATTCCTAATGAATAACCTTTCTTTTTTTGTTCGTCAGAGCTCACTCTAACCATCAATACAGCTTGTTTCATCTTCTTTTTATTTTTTAAATTCTTTAACTGTAATTAGAGCAAATAATTCTATTAATTCACTTATTTGCTTTATTTCTTGTTCAGTGTATTTTTTGCCTTCTTTATTTAATATTCTTGTACATTCTTTATTTGTTAACACAGGAATTTATTAATACCTGTTGTTTCTATTTTTTAGGTAACAGCAGACGTTAAATTATTTCACCTGATTTGTTCAGTGTATATTATACTTTCCTCTTAGTTATATCTAATATGTGTATTATTTTATTTTTCTGCGTTTTAATCTCAATATCCTTATAAGACTCTGAATAAAACAATCGCTTTAATTCATTTGCATCGTTAAGTTTTTTAGGGTTAATTACTTTACTAGTTTCTATTAAATCTATTTTCCCATTATTATTAAACCTTAGATTAATAGCTAGTATCCCTTTTTTTCTAGCCTCCTTTATTACTTCATATTCTTGAGGAGATATTAGCTCCAAACGTGAAGCTATTTCATCAGGTTCTGGAAACTCAAAAAGAAATTTTGAAATTGCTTCATTAATAGAAATTGAAACATAAGACCTTCTCATCATCTCTTTTAAAGGTTGCGCTTCTACAGAGTCTTTATTTAAGTATTCTTGTTTGCATGGCATTGCCATGCCTTCTTTATCAATAATTATGGAGTAATTAGAGCCTAAAAGAATGATATCTAATACAAACAACTCAAGGAATGAATGATATAAATCTCCCATAGCAGTTCTAATTTGGTTGAGTTGTTCTTGAGTAGCACCTACTAACATTTTTTTAAATACAGGATGGCTATAAAGTGCTTCAGGATTATCAAATACATTACTCCATACATAATTACTAACTTTAATTATATGGTCAGAATGTATTTTTAAGTCTTTCATTGTTTGAAGCATTTGTAGCCATACCAATTCAATTAAATTATACTTCTTCCTTTTCTCTTTTTCTGATTTATAACCACTTATTTTTATGCCTTCTTTTCTCCAATTTATTATTTTATAAGGCTCAATATTAATATCATTTGGTGAATATTTTTGCTCAAACACCCTATTCATAACCTCTGAATACTCATCAGAATGTCTTAGTCTGAGCCCATTTTCTAATTCTTCTGCAGAAATTTGATTCATTATATTAAGTAATAAAGTTTATTATTATAGATTTATTTAATTATATTTGTGTTTTATTATTACAAACTTAATAAATCAATTATTAATAAACAATAAAATGGAGCTAAATAAATTAAAGACTTGGGATGCAAATAAAGAAGTTGCTCCAGCTCCTTCTCCAATTCCGATGAGAGAATGCTCCTGTGGGTGTGGTTATTCATTTCAGCCAAGCCGAAGAGACAAGATTTATATAAATAACACGCACGCAAACTATGGCTACAATCATGGTAAACGGAAATTAAAGAATAAAAAGAAAAATGAAATAAATAAAAAATTAGCAGCTAACGTGGAAAAAACGGCTATATTGACCACCTAAATTTGGTGCAAATTGACCACCTAAAAACACTGGCGAAAAATTGTAATTATTAGCCATTATTATAGTTCAAATATAATTGATTTATTTAAC
>JBBKXK010000007.1:0-254641 GCA_037969435.1 Vicingaceae bacterium | reverse complement strand
ATTACGCTTGCTGGAGCGAATAATAACAACGTTAGTAATAATGATATCCAAGATTTTTATTATTATGGAATTTATCATAGCGCAGCTAATAGTAATGTTGTTAGAAAGAATGCTATTAGTCGACCGAACAGAACAAGTGTTAGTTTATTTAATGGCATATATTATACGGGTTCTGGAGAAAATAATTTAGCAGAAGCTAATGAAATATATAACTCAATGGGAGGTAACTTAACAAGTACTTCAGCTATTTATCCTATTTACCATACAGGTGTAGATGCGACTGTAGGTAATGAGAATAAAGTAATTAATAATATTATCCATTCTATAAATGGGAATGGAACTATTTATGCATTATATAATTCAAGTAGTGATGGAGTTTTCTATTACCACAATACAGTATCATTAGATGATGCAAATGCTACAGCAGGTACAACAAGAGGATTCTATCAAATTACAACTGCATCAGGTATTGAGTTTAAGAATAATATTATAACAATTACTAGAGCTGGTTCAGGCACTAAAAACTGTATTTATTTTGGAACTGCAGCATCTACCATAGCGAGTGATTATAATGTTTTTTACATTAATGCGCCAGCAGGAACTAATAATTTAGGATACTTAGGAAGTAACCAAGCAACATTGTTAGCATGGCAAACAGCATCATCACAAGATGCAAATTCAGTTGACGTAGATCCAATTTATGCTAATATTTTAGCAAATGATTTAACACCAGCAAATGCAGCCATTGATGGGATTGCTACTGCAACAGTTGGTGTTACCAATGATTTTTTTGGTATTGCTAGAGCAGTAACTCCAGATCCAGGAGCAATAGAATTTACTCCTCCAGCTTGTGCACAACCATCTTCTTTAATAACAACTAATACAACTGCAACATCAGCAGATTTAGGATGGACAGAAAATGGAACAGCAACAGTTTGGGATATAGAAATAGATACTGCAGGGTTTACCCCGACAGGAGTTCCAACAATTACAGGGACAACAACAAATCCTCATAATGTAAATACTTTATTAGCACAAACATCTTACGATTTTTATGTAAGAGCTGATTGTGGTGGGCCAAAAAGTGCTTGGAGTGGACCATATACATTTACTACTGCTTGTGGTGTAGTTTCTGCTCCATGGACTGACAGTGTAGAGGCACATACAACATCATTATTGATTACTATATCAAACTGTTGGACAGCAACATCTGTTTCTACTTTCGACTGGAATATTGAAGATAACGGTCAAACACCGTCTGCTGGAACAGGGCCTTTAGGAGCTAACAGTGGAGTAAAATACTTTTATACAGAAGCTACTAATGGGGTAACTGGAGATGTTGCAACACTTACAACTCCTTTTATTGATATTACTCCTTTAACAAACCCTATTATTGAGTATTACTACCACATGTATGGTTCTGGATTAGGAATGGGAGATTTATATGTTGATGTATATGATGGAGTTAGCTGGACTGTTGTTGATAGCTTAATCGGAGAGCAACACCCTACTCAAGCTAGTCCTTGGTTATTTAGAAATGTTAATATTTCAGCTTTTTCAGGTACTATACAAGTTCGATTTAGAGGGGTTAAATTAGCAAATCAATATGGAGATATTTCATTAGACGATATATCAGTAAAAGAAGCGCCAGCATGTCCTGCGCCAACATTTTTAACAGCAAGCAACATTACCGCTACATCAGCAGATTTAGGTTGGACAGAAAATGGTTCTGCAACAATGTGGGATATAGAGTTGGGTGCAGCAGGTTTTACCTCAACAGGAGTACCTACAATTACAGGGACAACTACAAACCCACACAATGTTAATACGCTTTCAGCAAATACATCTTACGATTTTTATGTAAGAGCAGATTGTGGAGTTGATTCTAGTTTTTGGATGGGGCCATTTAATTTTACAACACCTTGTGTTTCTCAATTGGCAGGAACATACACTATTGGTGCTTTAGGAAACTACCCTAATTTTACTGCAGTTGTTGCAGCATTATCTTGTGGTATTTCTGCTCCAGTTATTTTTAATGTATTACCTAGTTCAGGTCCTTACAATGAGCAAATTACAATTACACCTGTTATAGGGGCTAGTGCTACCAATACCATTATTTTTAATGGTAACGGAGAAACTATTACTTATGCATCAACCGGAACAGGAGATAATTTTATTATCAGATTAGATGGAGCAGATTACATTACTTTTGATAGTTTAAATATTATTACACAATCTGCAACCAATAATTTTGCAGTACACTTAACAAATGATGCAGATTTTAATACTATTAATAATTGTAATATAGACTTAACATCTGCTATTGCTAATACAGCTACTTCAAATGCAGGAATAGTCGTGTCTGGAAGTTTAACAAGTGCAACTACAGCAGGTGCATCAGGAACTAATAATAGATTTACAAATAATACTATTACTGGTGGGTATTATGGCGTGGCTATAAATGGAGCTTCATCAAGTATTGAATCATTAAGTAATACAGTTTCAGGTAATACGATTCAAGACTTTTATTTTTATGGAGCTTATTTAAAAAGCATTTCAAGATCTACAATAGCTAATAATGATATTCATAGAATGAACAGAACAACTGTAAGCAGTTTTTATGGATTATATTTTGTTACTAGTGGTATTGGAAATTTAATAGAAGCAAATAAATTACACGATGCTTACACAGGAATTCTTACAACAAGTACGAGTGCTTCATACCCAATATACCATACTGGAGTAGATGCAGGTGTGGGTGATGAAAACAGAGTTGTAAATAATTTAATTTATAACATTAATAATAACGGAACTATTTATGGCTTATATAACTCAAGTAGTGATGGTGTTTTCTATTACCACAATACAGTATCTTTAGATGATGCAAATGCTACTGCAGGTATAACAAGAGGATTTTATCAAACTACAACTGCATCAGGTATTGAGTTTAAGAATAATATTATAACAATTACTAGAGCTGGTTCAGGCACTAAAAATTGTATTTATTTTGGAGCTACAGCATCTACGATAGCGAGTGATTATAATGTTTTTTACATTAATGCACCGGCAGGAACAAATAATTTAGGTTATTACTCAGCTGCACAAGCAACTTTGTCTTTATGGCAAACTGCTTCATCACAAGATGCAAATTCAGTTGACGTAGATCCAATTTATGCGAATATTTTATCAAATGATTTAACACCAGCTAATGCAGCAATTGATGGGATTGCTACTGCTACAGTTGGAGTTGCAAATGATTTTTTTGGCATTGCTAGAGCAGTAACTCCAGATCCTGGAGCGATAGAATTTACCCCGTCAACATGTCCACAACCATCAGCTTTAACAGCTACAAACATTACTGCAACAACAGCAAATTTAGGATGGACAGAAAATGGAACAGCAATAGTTTGGGATCTAGAGTTAGGTGTTACAGGTTTTACCCCAACAGGAGTTCCAACAATTACAGGGACAACAACAAATCCTCATAATGTAAATACTCTATTAGCACAAACATCTTACGATTTTTATGTAAGAGCTGATTGTGGTGTTGATTCTAGTGCTTGGAGTGGTCCATATACCTTTACTACTGCTTGTGCAGCTGTTATTGCTCCTTGGACTGAGAATTTTGAAAATGCAGGTACAATTCCAGCTTGTTGGAACCAAGGCGCATCTAATAGTGAAAGCTGGTTGTTTGCAAATACAGGTTCTGGTAATCATATTGGTAATAATGGAACTTTAGGAGGAGCTACAACAAGTGGAAATTACTTTGCGTGGGTAGATGATTCGTCTCCACATAATACAGCAACAACACTTGAAAGTCCATTTATTGATGTTACAAGTTTAACAAACCCAACATTAAAGTTCTTTTTAATAAGTAATAATGAAGGTAATACAAATGTCGATTTTTCAGTAGATGTTTGGGATGGAGCTGCATGGAATGTTGGGTATTATACTCATAACACAAATACGGTAAATGGCGAATGGGAACAAATAACTGTTAATTTATCTACATTAACTATTACTGGAGATGTTCAATTACGTTTTATCGTTGATGAAAACAATGGAACTGATTTTTATGATGATGTTGCCATTGATGATGTTCAAATTATAGAAGCAACAGTATGTACTACTCAATTAAATTTAGGTAGTGATACTATTATTTGTACTCCAGGTTCTATTTTATTAGATGCAGGAAATAACTATTCTGATTATTTATGGTCTGATGCTGGAGCATCAACTACATCTTCAATTTTAGTTGATTCAACATCTTTCGGTATAGGTATTCATACAATATATGTAGTAGCAATTGATACAATTAATAATTGTGTAACAAGAGATACGATTATCGTTGAAATTAGTACTTGTGTTGGTATAGATGCTATTGCAAACAGTGTTAATATGAATGTTTATCCTAACCCTAATAATGGAGAGTTTACATTAAACATTAATACAACAGATATTAATGAGTTAGCTGTTAAAGTAATGAATACACAAGGACAAGTGGTTTATTCTAAAAACAACTATTCTAATGTAACTAATGTTAATGATAAGATAGATTTAAGTGACAATGCTAATGGAATCTATTTTATTGTGATTACTACCGATAAAGGTATTGTAACACAGAAAATAATTATTCAATAAGAACATTGTTAATATTGAAGTAAAAAGTCCCGATGTAAATCGGGACTTTTTTTTATAATATTTTTTCAAACAACATTGAATGATTGGTATATAAAGTTTTTTTTATGTTTTTATGGAATTTCAAAATTCTTATCATCTACTAAGCAAACGTAAAAAATATATACCATGAAAAATACAATCAAAACCAAATTAAGAAATATTTCTTTTGCATTATTTGCATTAATATTCTTAGGATCTTTAATGCCAGGAACATTTACTGAGGAAGTGTTGTCTAATCAATTTTTAACTGACTTAAAAACTAAGTTAAAAAAGTATAATGATGAAAACCCTGAAGACAGGGTTTATCTCCAATTTGATAAACCAATGTATAAACCTGGAGAAACAATTTGGTTTAGTGCTTTTGTAAGAAATGGAGTTGATTTAAAAGCATCAGAGAAAAGTGAAATACTTTATGCTGAGTTAATAGATCCAAAGGGAAATGTTGCTAAGAAACTAAACCTAATTGCTAATAACGGTAAAACTAATGCTGAGTTTGTATTGGATGAAAATGTAATGGGCGGATTGTATAAAGTGAAAGCTTATACCAATTGGCAAAAAAATGAAAACACATTTTTTGAAAAAGAAATACAAGTACAAAAAGTGGTATTGCCTCGTTTAAAAATGAAATTAGAATTTCAGCGTAAAGCTTACGGACCTGGTGATGATGTAATTGCAAAATTAGATTTGAATACCTTAGAAAATATGCCTTTAGCTGATTACAATTTTAATTATGTAGCTCAATTAAACGGTAAAAATTTAATCACTAAAAAATTTGCTACCAATGAAATAGGAGAGGCTTATGTGAAATTTGCTTTACCCAATGAATTGGCTACTAATGATGGGTTACTAAACATTATGATTGATTACGAAGGAAAAACAGAAAGTATTTCAAGATCAATACCAATTACATTAGGAAACATTGATTTATCTTTTTATCCAGAGGGAGGAGATTTAGTAGAAGGGTTAGAAACGGTTTTAGCATTTAAAGCAATTGATGAATTTGGAAAACCTGCTGATGTTGAAGGTGTAGTAAAGGATAAATCTGGAAAAATAGTAGCAGAGTTTACAAGTTTCCATAATGGAATGGGTGCATTTGGGTTTGAACCAAAAATTGGAATGGATTACAAAGTTTTTATTACTAATCCTAAAGGAATTAATAAAGAATATAGTTTGCCAGAAAGATTAGGTAGAGGTTGGGTTTTAAATGTTGAAGAAGATGATAAAGACCAATTAAAAGTAATCGTTAATTCTACTGAAGATGAAAGAATGTCGTTGATGTGCCAAGTAAGAGGTGAAGCTTATTTTGTGAGAGAAATAAACGTTACCAGAGGCAAAAACGAATACAAAGTACCCTTGAATAAGTTTCCAGTTGGAGTGGCACAAATAACTTTGTTTGATAGCCGAGATATTGAAAGAGCAGAAAGATTAGTGTTTGTAAACAAAGACAAAAAAATGAACATCGAAATTAAAACAGACAAAGAAAAATATTTGCCTCGTGAAAAAGTAAAAATGACGCTTAAAGTAACGGATGAAAGAGGATTACCAATCCCTGCAAATCTTTCTATGTCGGTTGTTGATGATAAATTATTGAGTTTTGCTGACGATAAATCGAGTAACATTTTATCAAGTTTACTATTAGAGCAAGATGTATTGGGAAAAGTTGAAGAGCCTAAGTTTTACTTTGATCCTAAAGAAGAAAAAGCAGACCAAGCCTTAAATTACTTATTAATGACAGATGGTTGGAGAAGATTTAAGTGGGAAACTGTAATGAAAGAAGCTACAATGGCTAAAACTTACCAAGGTGAAAAAACGATGATAGCCGGGACTATTTACGATAACCAAGGTAAACCCTTAAAAGATGCTACAATTACTTTACAAGATGGTTCAAACAGAGTAATTAAAACAGATGAAAATGGTAAGTATGCACTATCTGGTATTAATTTATACAATCCATTTAATTTATTGATTGCTTCTAATGGGTTACAAAGTCAACATGTATATGTAAATAGTTATGGTGTAAATTACAATGCACATTTATATGAGCCATACAAGTATAGTTATACTAAAAGTAGAAGAGCAAATGCTCCTGTACCTATGGCAGCAGGTGCTGTAAACAATGTACGAGCATTAGAGGTTGAAAGAGATGCGCCAAATGATGACATGATTATTGACTTAGCTATTGAAGATAATGAAGACAGACAAGAGTTAATGAAAAACATTAAAGTAGAAAAATTGCCTGTACAAAATGAATTGAGAAACAATAAAGATAAAGAAGATAAAGAAGTTTTAGCTGATGGCTTACAAGCAGAAATTGTTGAGGAACAAGTTGCTGGATTTGCTTTCGATTTGAAAGTACAAAGAAAAGGCGAAGCTAAAAAAGAGGATGCTTTTGGTTGGGCTCAGAACAATAGACAACAGATACAAGCACAACCAGCTGTAGTTTATCATAGAGCGAAAGAATTTGCAGCGCCTAATTATGCCAATGCTCCAACTACTGAAGTTAGAACAGACTTTAGAACTACCATTTATTGGGATGGAAACATTGAGGTAGGTAACAAAGGAATTGCGAATGTAGAGTTTTATAACAACGATGAAGTTTCTTCTTTTAGAACAACAGTTGAAGGTATTGGTGTTGGAATGGTTGGTAGAGCAGAAAAAACTTTCTTTACACAACTACCTTTTGTAATGTTTGCAAAAGTACCTAATCAAGTAGTGTTTGAAGATATCGTTTCTGTACCATTAACGTTAAAAAACACAACAGACAAAACAATTACAGGAAACTTAACAGTTAAATCTCCAAAAGGATTTAAAGTGATTAATGTAGAAACTGGGAGCCAAACAATTCCTGCTAACAGTACTAAAACTATTTATTTAGAATACTTAGTATTAAATGAAGTAGGAGAGGACAACTTACAAATTGCTTTTAATTCTGCTGGATTAAAAGATGCGTTTAATCAAAACATTAAAATTGGAGCTAAAGGTTTTCCAGTATCAATGGCATTTTCAGGACAAGAATTATCGGGTGAATATGTAGTAAACATTACCAATCCGGTAAATGGTTCTATTACTGCTTCCTTAACTGCGTTTCCAAGTGTGGTAAATGATTTAATGACAGGTATAGAAAGTATTATTAGAGAGCCTTCTGGTTGTTTCGAACAAACTTCTATGAGTAACTACCCAAACATTATGGCATTAAACTATATGAAAACTACAGGTTTTGATGATCCTAAATTGTTAGCGAGTATTGATGGAAAGTTAGACAGAGGTTATAAAAAACTTACAAGTTATGAAACCAAAGAAAAAGGTTACGAATGGTTTGGTTCAGCTCCTGGTCATGAAGCCTTAACAGCTTACGGTTTAATGCAGTTTAATGACATGAAAGATGTGTATGCTGATGTAAGTAATGAAATGGTAAAAAGAACAGCTAGTTGGATAATGAGCCGTAGAGATGGTAATGGTGGTTTTAAGAAAAACCCAAGAGCCTTAGACCAATTTGGTAGAGCAAGTGATGAGGTAACTAATGGTTATATTGTATATGCTTTATCTGAAGCGGGTTATCAAGATATTAACAAAGAATTTGAAGCTGCTTACAAAGCTGCAGCAAACTCTAATGATGGTTACCAATTGGCTTTAATGGCAAACACATTAAACAACTTTAAGGATAAGAGAGAAGGAGAAATCATGAAGAAGTTATTAAAACTTCAACAAGCGGATGGAAGCTTTTCTTCAGACCATTCAATTACACGTTCTGGTGGACAATCGTTAAAAATTGAAACTACTGCAATAGCTATTTTAGCAATGATGAAAGCTGATAAGCATGATGCAGGAGCATTAAATAAAGCTATTGAGTATTTAGTTAAATCTAGATCTGGTGCTGGTGGATTTGGTTCTACACAAGGTACAGTGTTAGCGTTAAAAGCGTTATCAGAATATGCAGCATTTTCTAAAAAGACGGATGAAGCAGGAACGTTAGAATGTTACATTGATGGCAAATTAGTAGCTAGTAAAGATTACGAAGCTGGCGAGAAAGGAGCTATTGAGTTTAAAGGTTTAGAAAAGTATTTGAGTGAAGGAAAACACAAAGTAAAAATCCAATACAAAAAAGCTAAAAATGCTTTACCTTATACAGTAGCTATCGATTACAATACTACTTTGCCAACTTCTGCTGAAGAATGTAATGTAGATGTATCAGCTAATTTAAATACTAAAAGCTGTAAAGTTGGTGAAACAGTTCGTTTAACTACTGAAGTTAAAAACAAGCACGATAAAGGTATGCCAATGACGATGGCAGTTGTAGGAATTCCTTCTGGTTTAAGCGCTCAACCATGGCAGTTAAAAGAATTACAAGAAAAAGGTAAAATCGGATTTTACGAAATTACTGACAACTATGTAGTGTTTTACTTTAGAGATATGGCTCCTAATGCTGCTCATACTTTAAACTTAGATTTAAAAGCAGAAGTACCAGGTACATTTGAAGCACCAGCTTCTTCTGGGTACTTATACTATACCAATGAGTACAAATGTTGGAGTAGTACTGGGAAAATTAAAATTAATAAGTAAATACTTTGTTCTCGATACAATTTTTGATTTTGTCACTTCGAGTGTCCGCCTGAGGCGGATGTATCGAGAAGCAAAAATCAAAAATCACTCGAACTGACAGTTAAACAAAACAACATGAAAATGCAGAGCAATATCGTCCATTACGCCTTAATAATGGCATTGCTCTGCTTTCATGTTACTTTAGCAGCTCAGCAATTAGTAAACCCAAGCTTTGAAGGAAACCCACAAGTAGCAAAATCACCAGAAGGGTGGATGCTTTATGGAGAAAACAGCTCACCTGATACACAACCCGGTGCATGGCGAGTAACCTTACCTGCTTCGCATGGGTATAGTTATATGAGTATGGTGTGTAGAGGTAAAAGTGGCATTGATGAAAACAAATACGAAAGCAGTTTACAAACCTTACAAAATCCTTTGTTATCTGGAGAAACTTATCATTACAGCATTGATTTAGCTTATAGCAAGGATTTTTTTGCAGATGTTATTTCGTTTGATAACCCTGTTAATTTAAGAATTTGGGGAATGAATGAGTTGAACCAAAAAGAGTTGTTGTGGGAAAGTGGTGCAGTAAGCAATACCGATTGGAAAACTTATTATTTTGATGCCCAACCAACCATGAGAACACCTTATTTATTGTTAGAAGCTTATTATACCCAAGACGAAAAATATTGCGGCAATGTGTTGATAGACAATATGCAGTATTATCCTAAAACTAACCGTCACCCTGAACTCGTTTCAGGGTCTAAGGACTCGCTACAGATCCTGAAACAAGTTCAGGATGACTTAGCGAATAAGATTGTGCTGAACGAATACAACCTGCCAGATAAAATTGACGGAAGAACAATAACCCAAACCCAAGAATTGGTTTTTAAAGGAGATAAATTAAGCATTACCGTTTGGGACCACAGAACCAAAGATGGAGATGTTATCTCCTTACTATTAAACGAAAAAACCATTTTAAAGGAATTTGAAATATCTAAAGAACGCTTAACAGTTGATGTAAAAGTAGAAGAAGGCAAAGAATATTATTTAACTCTTTATGCGCATAATTTAGGAGAAATACCACCCAATACGGTAGCCCTATACATTAGCGATGGTACTCATAAAAAGTTTATTACCCTTAGTTCTAATTTAGAAAAATGCGAAGCGTTAAAAATTAAGATAGAGCAGGAGTTGGTAGAAAAACTATGAGTTTTTACTTTTAAACGCCTCAATTAAGGGGGTTGCTTTATCTAAATCGTGCTCCATAATGTAAACCTCACAATCTCCTGTTTTATCAATAGAAGAAGTACGCTCACTTTTTACAACAGCAGGAATATCCATTTTAATTAAATATTCTTTTAAAATGTTGGCAGTAATGTCGGTACCAAGGTAAACCGAAACTAAATCTTCGTGGTCTTCGTTCATATTTTTTCTTTTAAGGTTAATACCTTCCTAAGGTACGATTAATAAATGAGCGAACCATTTTAATATTTTTTATAATTTAGAAAAATGAGAGGGGTAGGAGATTTAGATACGAAATGTATTGATAAAAATGAATTTATAATTATAAAGGTTAGTTGTAATTTATTTTCCTTTTAATTTCATTGAGGCAGATTCTACTTTGTCAATAAAATCTTCTATAAATTCACGTTTCATTCCATTTGTTTCAAATATAATTGGCTTACCACCATCTGGAGTTACAGAAACAACGTGTTTTTTTGAATTAAAAAAAATTATAATAAGTATAATTCCAACGACTATGGGAATAGTCAATATTCCAATAATTAAAAGCCAGATACTACTTTTATAATATTTCAATTCTATTGAACTAATTTTATCTAACATTATGGAAGTGTAATCTGACTTACTACTTGCTGCTTCATGATATCTTAATCTATGAGTAGTAAGTCTTAGCTGGTTGTTGTCTGATTCTAAAATTACTTTTTCATTATCTATTCCCTGCATTTGGCTGTTTTTTTTAATTATTGAATAATTTTAATTCTCTAAACTCTTGAAGCTGATAATTTAGGAGTAGCATCAATAACGATAATGTTTTCATTATTTTATTTTTAACCAAAAGAATATTTTTTTTGATTTATCCCATTCTAATTTGAAAATAATTTTAGAAAGAATAATTACTTTTTTTAAATTTGATTCAATCTCTTCTTGACTTGTTTTATTTATTTTTAGTGGGGATAACAATTCATCTATAATGTTTATTAATGACTCTAATTTTTTATGATTATCTTCTTTTGAATTAAGATTTAGAATTATCTTATTAGAAAGTATGTTACATTTTGTTAGTGACGTTTCATATTTATTAAATGTCAAATTTAATTCAGGTCCTACAGATTTAGCAGCCATATCATAATAATGTTTTGCTTCTAATGAAGCAGAATATAACTCACTAATAGATAATTTCAAACTCTCTATCCATTGAATTCTTGCTGCTGATATTGTATTAGATCTGGCTTGGAAAAGTGCAAATGTGGCAGCAATTAATGCTATAAAAATAGTTAAACCATTTTTTAATATATCAGTAATTAATTCTGAACTATTCTCTATTGAGAAACAATCGCATAACAAAATATAAATCATAAATAAAAAAATAGATAACGAAGCTACCAATAAATATCTAATAATCAAATACCTAAAAACACGTAGTTAAAATTAAGGGTTATAAAATTTTCTCAAAACAAACACTGTTTTCTATAGTGGCATATTGTCCGTAATTGGCTATTTGCTGGTAGTTGTTCTTTTTATAAAAAGCAATGGCTTCCACTTGTTTTTTGCCAGTCTCTAATATACAACTTTGGTAGTTTAATTGGGTTGCCCAAGTTTCTAACTCTGCTAAAACTTTAGCAGCAATACTTTGGTTACGTGCAGTAGGGTGTACAAACATTCGTTTAATTTCAACACTGTTGCTTTGGTAAGGTTTAAAAGCTCCACAACCAACAGGTTTATCGTTGAGGTAAGCAATTACCACATGGGTTAAGGCTTCTATGCCATTGTATTGGTCGTAAAACTCGTGGTCATCACCATCTACAATTTTTAAATAAGCATCGAGCTGTTTTACCAACGCTATAAAAGCTGTGTTGTTAGAATCTGTTCGTTTAATTGTTATCACCCCAATTGTTTATAGCCGACAAAATACTCATTTTTTTAACTGTATATTTACACGTTAACTAACATTTATAACATGGAACAACAAAATATTAAAACGCACAAAAGATTTGTATTGGGCTATCATTTTATAGCTGCAATTGCTATTTTATTTATAATTGTAGGTTCAATTTTTAACTTATTACATACATCACAAGATAATTTATATTCGGCTTCGTTAATACTATTAATGTCAGTTGTATTATTAATATTATGGTACTATTTAAGGTCTTTTGCTTTAAAGGCTCAAGACAGAGCCATTAGAGCCGAAGAAAATTTCAGACATTTTGTATTAACAGGTACACCTTTAAGTAAAGGGTTAGCTATTAGACAAATTATTGCCTTGCGGTTTGCTTCTGATGCAGAGTTTGTTGCCTTGGCAATAAAAGCTGAAAAAGAAAACCTTTCGTCTGGTGCTATTAAACAAGCAATTGTTAATTGGAAACCTGATACTTACCGAGTTTAAGTTAACTCTTTGTTAAGTGCATTGGCAACATAAGCTCCCATAGAAAAACACGCTTGTAACAAGTAACCACCAGTAGGAGCATCGTAATCTAACATTTCGCCAATACAAAAGTGGTGGGGTAAGTTCTTTAATTGAAAATAAGTATCTATTTCTGTTAAGGCTATTCCTCCAACGGTAGAAATGGCTTCATCTATACTTGCTGCGGTAGTTATCGGTAACGGTAGTTTTTTAATGCTAGCAGCTAAAAGTGATAAGTCAAGATATTCTTCTTTTGTTAACACCGTTTTTAGTAAGCCAATTTGTGCAGCACTTAGTTTAAGTGTTTGGCGTAAGGTATCAGCAATATTTTTATTAGGGTTTTGTTGCAGTTTATTTAGTATGTCTGTTATACTTAATGTGGGTTTGAAATCTATATAAATGGTAGCTTGTTGGGTTGAAGCTAGCTCTTTACGTATTTGTGGACTAAGTGCATAAATGGCATTGCCCTCCAACCCAAAACGAGTTATTACTACTTCACCTTTTTGTTGGCTATTGCCACAGGTAATTTCAATATTTTTTAAAGGACTACCTTCGTGCTGCGTAATAAAACTATCCTTCCAATTTACAGCAAAACCACAGTTAGAAGCCTGAAAGGGTAGGGTAGTGATGTTTTTTTGCTGAAATAAATCTAGCCAATCGCCATTAGAACCTGTTACTTTCCAACTACCTCCACCCAAAGCAAAAATTACAACATCCGCTTTTATCAACGTATCTGTATTAAAAACCAACTCTTGCTTGTTGTTCCAACCTTTCCATTGATGATTGTAACAAATTTTAACACTTTTTTTATTCAACTCCTTTAATATTGCATCGAGTACAGCAATAGGTTTAATGCCTTTTTCAGGATATATTCGTTTACTACTTCCTATAAATGTAGGAATGCCAATGTTGTTTAACCAAGCACGTAAATCATCATTACTAAAATGCAACAACGCATTTTTTAAAAACTCATTAGGCGTGTAGCGATTAATGAGTTGCTCTATTGGTTCAGAATGTGTTAAATTAAAACCTCCATTACCAGCCACTAACAATTTTCTGCCTAAGGCTTTGTTCTTTTCATAAATGGTTACCTCAAATTTAGTAGGATCTAAAAATGCAGCAGTTAACAATGCAGCAGCACCTCCACCAATTATGGAAACAGTTTTTTTCATGATTGATTTTCGAGGGGCTTAAAAACAGTGATGTTAAAATCGCATGTAATGTTTATATCGTGGCAGTTGGTAAACTTTTCTAAGTTCTCTTTACTGGTGCTCCAGTAATAGGGAGTCATTTTTAATAGAATCAGTAAAGTTTCTACATCAGTAATGTGGATATTAAACGTGGTTTGTTTGGTAAACAAGTGTTCAAAAGATGAGGTCATGCTTTCAATAACATTGTTTTCATGCGGTCTAAACGTTTCGTAAATCAATTCTGCCAACTCTTTTAAATGATTTGGACCAGGACTTACAATTAAGGCGTATCCCTTAGCAGACAATACTCGTTGAAATTCTAAAGGTTGTACAGGAGCAAATACAGAAAGGAGTATGTCTATACTAGCTGGAGCAATCGGTAAATGGTAAACAGAACTAACAAAGTAGAAATTGTTCTTATACTTTTTAGCTGCATTTTTTATGGCGTATTTAGAAATGTCTGTGCCCAAAACGCAATAGTCTTTATCGGTAATGTTACTAAAAACCTGTTCAGAATAATAACCTTCTCCACAGCCAGCATCTAACGCAACAAATGAGTTGTTAGCAAATGCAAGCTCGTTTTTGATGGTTGTTTTTAAACTGTCAATCAACACATCATAAAAGCCAAGTTCTAAAAAGTTTCTTCTGGCGGCAATCATCATTTCGTTATCGCCCGGTGTTTTTGAATTTTTTTGATGAATGGGTAAGAGGTTCAAATAACCTTCTTTTGATACATCAAAGCTATGGTTCTGCTCACAAGTATAACTTCTGTTGAGGTTGTCTGTAAGCGGTTTTTGACAGTATGGACAAACGATAGGTTTTTGCAACATCAATTAATTAGAATTCTATCAAAAATAGGTGTTTTATGATTAAATAAAAAAAGCCTCATCCCGAATGCTCGGGATGAGGCTTTTTATTTTGTATTAGGTGTAATTATTTTTTAGAAACTAAATACAAGTAATCATCAAAATCAATACCACCGCCAAATATTTTTATCGATTTTTTGATAATTACTTCTGCTTTTTCAGAAGTATAACCTAAACCAATAGCGTAACGGTTTAATAAGTCTAATTCGTGCTCGTCAACAATATGATCAGCATAAATAATTCTAAAAAAATCGAATAAACGCTCTAACCTCATTTCAGAACTAACAGGAGCAATTAAAGGATATTTAGATGGATTGGCAACAATCTCACTAAACTCATCTGGAGATATTCCAAGTTTACGAGAAAAACCATTTAATCGGGTTTCTTCTTCAGTGTTTATAAAACCATCAGTTAATGCTAAGTTAACAATGGCAGAAAAGTGAGCCAAATTTCTTCTGTGTTCGCTTGAATGGTATAAATCTATTATTGACATTTTGAATTAAATTTTTACAAGTTATTTAAGGCTGCAAAGTAAGTCATTTTTCATTAAAATAATTTGTGTAATTAGAATTATTATGGCTTTTTAACACTTTAACTAACTCAAAAGGTTAACTCACTCATTCTTCATTTTTTAGTGGAAACTTCTCATGTAGTTTTGAAGAAACATTTAAACTATTTAATATGAAAGATTTTAAAATTCATCCAATTTACATCGTATTAGGAGTGCTAACCTTTTTTGCTTTTAGAACGCCTTCGGGAGATGATTACAATGCCTCTAGCGATAGAGTAATTACAGTTACTGGTAGTGCAGATATGCTCGTTCCACCAGACGAAGTGTCTTTAGACATAAGCTACAGAGAGTATTGGCATACGCTCAACAAAAAAAAGGAAAGCATTACAGAAATTGAAAAAGACATTATTAAAGCTGCAGATGATGCAGGTATTACTAAAGAAAGTATTGTAATTAATACTGCTTATGCTTGGAAACACCGTTGGAACTATTGGCATTACTGGTGGGATTATTACAACCATTTGGTTGAAAAAAATCTAACTATTAAAGTTAAAAATTCAGCTCAATTAAATGAACTGATACAAAATTTAAAAAATGATGACATTAATAGACAAGCAATTATTAACATACAGTTAAATGGTTCGTCTAACAAAAAAATACAAGATTACCGAAAGCTGGTAAAAGAGAGAGCAATTCAAGCTGCACAAGAAAAAGCGGATTACTTATTGTCTGCCTTGGGAGAAAAAAGAGGAATGGTGATTACTATTACCGAATTATCAGACCCTCAATCAACCACAACTACAACAAGTCATGGTGGATATCCTTATATTCATCCTTATTATGGTTGGGGAGGAGGTTATGGTGGAAGTACAACTGTTAATAATGGAGGAATGAATGCTGTTTCTAATTCTTCAGTTAGTATGCCTTCAGGTGGAGGTTCTAGTTCTAATAACGATGAAGATGGATTAGGAATGAAGCCTATTAAATTACGTTACGAAATACAAGCAGTTTTTAAAATACAGGCTAATTAATAAAAAATGCCTTCATCAATTGGTGGAGGCATTTTTTTTATTTACTTGCTAAAGGCAAAGTAATATACTCATCGTAGCAATCAAAAATTTGAGTAATAATAGTATAGTTGTTGTTTCTAGCAATAAAGTCATTACTAAAATCACAATAAGCAATAAAATCGTTTAGTTTCTCTGTATCGTTTAGCTCAACAATTCGTTTTACTAAAGCAGGATTAAACTTAGTAGCTAAAAAAGCTTCGTATTTATCTCTTAATAACAACATTTCGTAGTTTGCTTTATCTTTCATGTGTTTATTAAAGCTTGCTAATATTCCTGATATGACTCCAGTGAAAACTAATCCAGAACCTGTATGTCCCATGCCAACTAATTCTTCTTTAGTTAAATAAATAGTAGAATTTACTCTACGTTCAGTATCTGGTAAATCTAAATTTACAAAAGCAATTTTAAATTCTTCAAAGTTTTTGTAAGGAATAACATTGTACAATTCTAATTCATAATTTCTTTCTTGAAGGTATATGATATCGGTTAACTGTTCGGCAATAATATTTAAGGGTTGGTAACCGATAACAGATATTAAAATGGAGTCTTTAGGATTGGTTCTTATTTCAAATTTACCAGTAGCATTACTAATTACTCCTCGTTGAGCAGTCAAATTAATGATGTGGGCTTCAGTAATAATAGATGAATCGGAAGCGTTTAATAAAACTCCTGAAACAGCTGTTTTTTCTTGAGCTGATAAGTTTAAAACACTGATTATTAGTCCAGTGCTAAAGATTATTTTCTGAAAACCTTTCACAAGGTTAAAATTAATCTTTTTAGAGACACGAATATGTTAAAAAAATATAAACTGATGGTTTTGTTATTAACCTCTAATTTTTGTGAAAGAAACTAATTGCCCTTTATCACAACTTTCAAAACCTAAAGACTCATAAAAACCTCTTGTTTCTTGGTTATCATCTGTTAACAATACAGTTTGGCGAACTTTGTTATACCTTGCTAAAGCTTGCGTAACTAAAGCAGTTCCTATTTGTTGTTTTTTATAAGACTTTAATACTAATATATCTTGGATGTAAACAATTGAAACTCCATCTCCAACGATTCTAATTAAGCCAACTAATTCATTTTCATGCCAAGCGGTTAGCACATATAAAGAGTTGTTAATTGCTTTCATTAAAACTTCAACATCTTTTGTGTAGGCAGTCCAATTGGCATCATTATATAAATCCAGTACAGCTTGTTGGTCAAGTTCTTTATTTTCGAAATAAGTAATCATGGTGTTATTAAGTTTTGAATAAATACCATTGTGTTTCCATCAGGATCAACAATAGAAGCTATTTTTTGATTAGTGTTTTGTTCAATTTCTCTTTTTAAACTACCACCTGCAGTTATAACATTTTGAATTGTTTTATTAATATCAGTTACCTCAATATCAAATTGCTGCCGGTTTTGTTCTGCAACTACTCCAGCAATGGTGTTGGGACAAAG
Organism: Vicingaceae bacterium; assembly: GCA_037969435.1. Taxonomy (GTDB): domain Bacteria; phylum Bacteroidota; class Bacteroidia; order Flavobacteriales_E; family Vicingaceae. The sequence continues at coordinate 236,690 of JBBKXK010000007.1, read as the reverse complement.
TAAAATATTTATTCCACAAAAACTATCTGAATAGAGTGTTGTACCAAAAGCATTAATTTCTTTAAAATCACAATCAAAAACAGTTTTGTAAAAGTTAACCATTAGGTCAATATTAGTGATGGAAACAGTTATTTTACTTAGTTTAAATGAGTTCATTCTTTTAAATTGAAATTTCTACAATTAACAAAAATATTGATGGTGTTTTATAACAATCACATAAAATTATATTAACACTATTTTAATTTCTCACATTTATAATGAAATAAAAATTGGTTTATGGTATGGAAAAATAAATAAAGAATGATAAATTCGCAAACAAATTAAACAATTACGAAATGGAAAGTTTAGAAGGAAATAAATTGATAGTAAAATTGCAGAAAGACCTTGCAAAAAATGGGATTAAAAAATTAGATGCTATTGTAGCTGATTTAAAAGCATTAAGACCTTTTGCATTAGAAGAAAAAGACCCAACCTTAACAAAGGTTATTCGTTTAGCATACGAGCATATAGAGGATAATAAAACTTTTGATATTCCATTGCCTCCCGAAGAAGAAATTGAAGCGGAAGAGGGTGAGGAAGCTCAAATGATTTTAAATAAAATTGAAACTGACCAAGATAGAATTGAAAGTTTAGATTATTTATTTTCATTGATGTTGGATAGAAAAAATTCCTCAAACATTCAAGATATGTTTGAATATAGAGATGCTTTAAAGGCTTACTAAGGAATTAAGTTATAACTAAAAAGCCGAACATTATGTTCGGCTTTTTTTATTTTATGTCAATACTCACAGGGCAATGATCTGACCCGTGCATGTCCATTAAAATATCGGCTGCTTTTATTTTACCAGTAATACTTTTACTCACTAAAAAATAATCAATTCTCCAGCCTACATTTCTATCTCTAGCTCCACCTCTAAAACTCCACCAACTGTACATTTCTGTTTTATCTGGATGTAAATGTCTAAATGAATCAATTAAACCAGCATTGTTAAAATTATCCATCCCATCAATTTCTTCTTGCATAAAACCAGCACTTTTATTATAGTTGGCTGCGGGTCTTGCTAAATCAATTGGTTTGTGGGCTACATTCAAATCCCCACAAATAATTACTGGTTTCGTTTTTTCTAGATTTTTTAAGTATTGAAGTAGTTCTTTGTCAAACTCTTGTCTGTCAGCTAAACGAGATAAATCGTTTTTAGAGTTTGGCGTATAAACAGTAGTTAAAAAAAAATCGGGGAATTCAGCAGTTAAAACTCTTCCTTCTTGGTCGTGATGCTCAATTCCTAAATCTGATGTAACATTTAAAGGTTTTGTTTTCGATACAATTGCTGTCCCCGAATACCCTTTTTTTACTGCTGAATTAGAATAAAAATGATAACCGTTTAAGTTTTTTAAAACTTCTGCAACTTGATCATCTTGTGCTTTGGTTTCTTGCAAACAAATCACATCAGGATTCATTTGTTCAATTTTATTTATTAATCCTTTTTTTTCTACAGATCTTATTCCGTTTAAGTTCCAAGATATTAGTTTCATTTTATTAAGTTTTATTTCCAAAAATAATATAAAAAGAATAGGGGAGAAGTAAAGTTTTAAACTTTTGACTTTAAACTTTGAACTAGAAGCGAAGCTTCTTTCGCTTCTTTCACATCATGTACTCTCAAAATATTGGTGCCTTTCATTAATGCAATGGTATTCAATACCGTTGTACCGTTTAATGCTTCATCTGGATTAATTTCTAAAACTTTATTAATCATTGATTTTCGTGAAATACCTGTTAAAATAGGTAGTTTAAAACTTTTAAAATACTCTAAATTATTTAATAATTCATAATTGTGTTCAACTGTTTTTCCAAAACCGAATCCCAAGTCAATAATTATATCTTTAAACCCTAAAGCATTCAGGTCCTTTATTTTATCAGTAAAATATTCAGTTACTTCTTCAATCACATTGTTATAAATAGGGTTGTTTTGCATGTTTTGAGGTGTACCTTTGATATGCATTAAAATATAGGGAACTTTTAGTTCGGCTATTGTTTTAAACATATTGCTGTCCATTGTTCCTCCAGAAATATCGTTAACTAAATTTGCTCCAGCTTCTACGCTATGCTTTGCAACATTACTTCTAAAAGTATCTACTGAAATTAAAAGCTTTGGAAAGTTATGTCTTACCAATTTTATAATAGGTATTACTCTTATTAATTCTTCTTCTTCACTAACTTCATTGGCATTAGGACGAGAAGAATATCCTCCAATATCAATAATTGTAGCACCTTCATATTCCATTGAATTAACTTTTTCAATAATAGCTTCATCATTTAAATATTTGCCACCATCAAAAAATGAGTCGGGAGTTACGTTTAATATGCCCATAATTATGGGTTCGTCTAAATTTAATAAGAACTCGCTCTTGTTTTTTAAAAAAAATGTATCTTGCGGAGTTTCAATATTTGATGGCATAAGTTAATTTAATATGAGTAATACTTCAGAACAATACGATTCAATAATAAAGATTTGTACTGACATTTTTACAAAGAAAATGAAAGATTATGGAAGTGCATGGAGAATTTTACGAACAAGTTCTTTAACTGACCAAATTTTTATTAAAGCGAAACGAATTAGAAGTATTGAGGAGAAGGGCATGAGTAAGGTGGATGAAGGAGTTCGTTCAGAATATATTGGAATTGTAAATTATTGCATTATGGCTTTGGTTCAATTAGAATTAGGTTATGATGAAAATACTGATTTAGAATTTAATGAATGTGTTGCTTTGTATAGTAAACACTTTTCTGCATCAAAAGCTTTGATGGAAAACAAAAATCACGATTATGATGAAGCATGGAGAGATATGAGGTTAAGTTCTTTAACAGATTTAATTTTAATGAAACTACTAAGAACCAAGCAGATAGAAGATAATAATGGTAAAACATTAATTTCAGAAGGAATAGATGCTAATTATGCAGACATGATTAATTATGCTGTATTTGCATTAATTAAAATAGAAGAAAGTTAAAGTTTTGTTAAACAAAGATTGTACAATTTGATTTAGGATTAAGTTTGAATCAAATTTAAAAATTATGAAAATTTTAGTTTACATATCAAGAATATTTGTCGGAGCACTTTTTATAGTGTCAGGCTTAATTAAGGCTAACGATACTTTAGGTTTTAGTTATAAATTAGAAGAGTATTTTGAGAATGGAGCTTTGGCTTACCGTATTAGAGATTGGTTCGGTTGGGATTCATTTTCATTAGAATTTTTAATGGAACATGCGTTATTATTAGCAATAATCATGTGTGCAGCCGAAATTATTTTAGGTTTTGCTGTATTATTTGGCACTAAAATAAAGTTTGCTGTTGTATCACTAATCTTATTAACCACTTTGTTTTTCTTTTTAACATTGCATACAGCAACATGTGATCCACATGGAAGCTATAATGATGTTACTACAGTAGCAATGCATTCTGATGAGTATGATATGATGTTAAAAAGAATGGAAAACAATTCAAAACTTATAATTATAGATGAGGATGCATCAGAAAGAACAGTTACATTTCAAGAAGAGCAGCCAGTTCAATGTGTTACAGATTGTGGTTGTTTTGGTGATGCTATGAAAGGTTCTTTAGGAAGAAGCTTAACACCATGGGAATCTTGGACTAAAGACTTTGTGTTAATGCTTTTTATTATTCCAATTTTCTTTTACCGAAACAAAATAAAAATAAACACAGGTAAAGAAGACATTATTATTTTTGGATCATCAATGCTTTTTGTTTTGTTTTTATCATGGGTTTTTGATTGGTATTTTCCATTGATCTTTTTCGCTGTTGGATATGGCGCTTTTTATGCTTCAAAAAGGTTGCTGTTTAATATGTTTTTAAAATGGTTACCTATTTTATTCGTAGCTATTATTTCATTAGGATTTATTTACTACACTTTAAATCATTTGCCAATTAGAGATTACAGAGCTTATGCAGTTGGGAAAAGTATTCCAGAGCAAATGGTGTTGCCAGAGGGAGCTGTGCCAGATATTTATGAAAACATTTTTAAGTATAAAAATAAAATTACTGGTAAAGTAGAAGAGTTTACAGAAGCTAATTATCCGTGGCAAGATACTAACTACGTTTTTTCAGATAGAGAAACCAAATTAATTTCTACTGGAGATAGGGCTGCAATTACCGACTTTACTATGATGGCAGATGATGGTAATGATTATGCTCAAGATTATTTTAATGAGGAAGGTTATATTTTTATGTTTGTTGCTTACGATATTAACAAAACAGCTATTGGAGCTATCAAAAAGATTAATACTTTTGTCGACCAATCTAATGCAGATGGAAATTATACAATTGGACTAACATCTTCTTTATATGAGGATGTAGAGAATTTCAGGCATAAAAATCAAACAATGTTTGACTTTTTTACTTGTGATGGAATAACATTAAAAACTATAATTAGGGCTAACCCTGGTATTGTTTTAATGAAAAAAGGAAAAATTTTAGGCAAGTGGAATGCAAACGACTTGCCTGATTATGAGAGTGTTAAAAAAGAATATTTAAAGTAGATATAGAATTTTGATTCAGTTTATAATAAAAAGGATATTGTATGGATTTTTAGTCTTAGCAGGAGTAATTACTATCGTATTCTTATTATTTAATGTTTTACCAGGAGATCCTGCCAGAATGTTAATGGGGCAAAGAGCTGATGAAGAATCTTTACAAATTATAAAAAAAGATTTAGGTTTAGATCAACCTTTGTCTCGTCAATTTGTAATGTATTTAAATGACTTGTCACCTATTTCTGTACATGATACAGATCCCGAACATTATTTGTTTTTAGATAAAGAAAAGTATGATTATACTGAGCTTTTTAGTTATGGTGATGCAAGTGTAGCAGTCATAAAAGTTCCTTATTTACGAAGGTCTTATGGAACAAAGCAGAAGGTTTCTGAAATATTAAGTGATAAAATACTAGAAACAGCAGTTTTAGCTTTAGCCTCAATACTTTTAGCAGCTATTGTCGGTATAGGGTTTGGGATATTGTCAGCCCTTAAAAAGGGAACTTGGCTAGATCAATCGTTACTATTTACTTCTGTTTTAGGAATGTCGGTTCCTTCTTTTTATTCAGCAATTATTTTTTCATGGTTATTTGGTTATGTATTAACCGAATATACAGGCCTAAATATGACCGGAACTCTTTTTGAATATGATGATTTGGGTAATGGAGAGATGATAAGACTACAGAATTTGATATTACCAGCATTAACCTTAGGAATAAGACCCATTTCTGCAATTATGCAGTTAACAAGAAGTTCTATGTTGGATGTATTATCTCAAGATTATATTAGAACTGCTAGTGCCAAAGGATTAAAGTATTGGAAAGTGGTAATTAAGCATGCGCTTAAAAATGCATTAAATCCTGTTGTGACAGCAATTTCAGGTATGTTTGCAAGTCTATTAGCGGGAGCATTATTTGTTGAAAGTATTTTTGGCTGGAAAGGAATTGGATGGGTGCTTTATGATGCGTTAACAAAATTTGATTTACCAATTGTAATGGGAGGAGTTCTTTTAACAGCCACTATCTTTGTAATTATTAATATTTTAGTGGATATTACTTATGGGTTGCTAGATCCTAGAGTTCGAGTAAAATAGTTTTGATGAGAAAAAAAATTGTAGCAGGAAACTGGAAAATGAATAAAACCTTTTCGGAGGCGATTGAATTAACTACAAGTATTCTTAATTCTGAGTATGATGAAAATACGCTGTTAATCTTATTCCCTCCGGCCCTTTATATCTCTGAAATTATCAAGAAAATCGAAAATACAGCTATTAAAGTAGGTGTTCAAAACTCATCCTCACAAGAGTCTGGAGCTTACACTGGAGAAGTTTCTGCGGCAATGATTCAATCGATTGGTATAGAATACGCTTTGGTGGGTCATTCAGAAAGAAGAGAGTATTTTAACGAAGAAAATAAAATATTGGCTGAAAAAGTTAACCAACTCTTAAAGAATCAAATTACACCGATTTATTGTTGTGGAGAAATGTTGCCAGAACGAGAAATAAACAATCATTTTAATTTGGTTAAAACCCAAATTGAAGAAGGTTTATTTCATTTAAATGAAGATGAAATACTTAAATGCATTATTGCTTATGAGCCTGTGTGGGCAATTGGTACAGGTGTTACTGCGACATCTGAACAAGCTCAAGAAATGCATCAATATATTAGAGAGCTCTTAACCCAAAAATATAGTATTAAAATTTCTGAATCTATTTCTATCCTTTATGGGGGAAGTTGTAATCCTGCTAATGCCAAAGAGCTTTTCTCTAACAAAGATGTGGATGGAGGATTGATAGGAGGAGCTTCCTTAGTTGCTGAGAATTTTATTGCTATTGCTAATTCATTCTAAATTTATGGATTTTCATTCCATTTAGCATCAATTATTCAAATAATACAAAACAAATTAACTGTTATTTCGTTTAGAAAATAACAATGTTATTTTGTTGTATTTCCAAGGCTTTTTAATATGTATTTACGATATTTGTAGGTTAAGTATAGTTTATTGAAAAAAATAGTTACATATCAGTTATTAGGATTGGTGTTTGTTTGTATGTTTTTATTACAAGCAAACGTTTCTGTTGCGCAATGGACTCTTGATGTTGCTGGTAGTGTAAAAAAAGAAGAAACTAATAAAAGGTTTGAAGGAGTAACTATTACGGTAAAAAGGAATGGATCAGTATGGAAAACTTTAGAGTCGCCAGACAATGGTAAATTTGATGTTTCACTGCCTCCTGATGCTATTTATACTTTTGAATTTTCTAAAGCAGGTCATGTTACTAAACGAGTAGAATTTTCTACTAAAAATGTACCACCTGAAGACGCTAAGTATGGCTTCGAGTTTCCCATGGAAATGAATTTGTTTGAAGAAATAGATGGTTTAGATGTTTCTATCCTAGATAAACCTATTGCTAAAATAGGGTTTAATCCTGGCTCTGGTTATATGGATTATGATCCTGATTACACCAAGTCTATTCAAAAGGAATTAGATCGATTGAAAAAAGAATTAGAGGAGCGGAAAAAGCAGAAGGAAGCCGAAATGAAGGAAAAGCAAAAGATATATGATGCAGCAATTATGGCTGCAGATAAAGCTTACAATGCAGAAAAGTGGGCTGAAGCCAAACCTTTTTATGAAAAAGCTGCTGAAGCAATACCAGACGAATCTTATCCATTGTTTCAGTTAGGAGAAATTTCAGATAAGTTGGCAGCAACTGCAGAAGCTGATAAACGTTACAAATCTATGATAGAAGGAGCTGATAAAGCTTTTGCAGATAGAGAATGGGATAAGGCATCTTCTGCTTATGAAAAGGCATCAGTACTGAAAGATAAAGAGCAATATCCAAAAGATAAAATTAAAGAGATAGCAGATATAATTAAAAATGAGAAAAAAGTTGCTGAAGAATATAATGCGGCAATTGCTTCCGCTGATGCTGCTTTGGGTTTAAAAAGTTATGAAACGGCAAAAACTTCTTATCAAAAAGCTGCAGGCCTTAAATCTTACGAACAATATCCTCAAGATAAAATAAAAGAAATTGATGCAATTTTAGCAGAGTTAGCATTAAAAGACAAGGAATATAATGATGTTTTAGCTGAAGCAGATAAACTGTTCAATTCTAAAGAATATCAAAAATCTATTATCACTTATACTAAAGCTTTAGGTTTTAAACCAGAAGAAGTTTACCCTAAAGGAAAAATAGAAGAGGCAAATAAAAAAATAGAAGAATTAAAGCAAGTTGAAGAAAATTACAAAAAATATATAGCAGATGCAGATGCGGCTTTAGCTGTAAAAGATTATGGAAAAGCAAAATCTAATTATCAAGAGGCTTTAGGATTAAAGGAAGCAGAAAAATATCCTAAAGATAAAATAGCTGAAATTGAAGGTATTATTAATGCATCTGCGAAATTAGAAGAGGATTATAAAATAGCAATTAAAGAAGGTGATAGGGCATTACTTAAAGAGGAATATGAACCTGCCAAAATTGCTTTTGAAAAAGCATTGTCATTAAAAGCAGCAGAACAACATCCAAAAGACAAACTAGCTGAAATAAAAAATAAATTAGAAGAATTGGCGGCTAAAAAAGCAGCTGAAGAAGCTGCCATATTGGCTCAAAAACAGTTAGAGGAGAAATACAAAGCGTTAATTACTTCTGCAGATAATGCTTTCAATGGTAAGGATTATGAAAAAGCTAAAACAGATTACAATGCAGCTATTCTTGTTAAAACAGATGAAAAATATCCTAAAGATAAATTAGAAGAGATTAATAAATTATTAGAAGAATTAGCGGCCAAAAAAGCTGCTGATGAGGCTGCTCTTTTAGCTTCAAAGGCTGTAGATGAACAATACAAAGGATTAATAAAAATAGCAGACGGGGCATTAATTAATAAAAATTATGATGTCGCTAAAGAGAATTATAATAAAGCATTAGATGTAAAAAAAGAAGAGCAATATCCAAAAGATAAAATTGCTGAGATAGAAGCTATTTTAGCTAAAATAGCTAAAGAAAAAGAGGATTCGAACTTGGCTGCTGAAGCAGAGCGTAAAAAGAAAGAATATTATGATGCTTTAATTGCTCAAGCTGATGCTGAATTAAATGGAAAGAATTTTGATGAGGCAAAATCTAAATACAATCAAGCATTAGGAGTAATTCCTGATCAAAAATATCCAAAAGATAAATTACAAGAAATTGCAGATATTTTAGCTAAACTAAAAGCCGAAAAAGACAATGCGTTAATGGCTCAAAAAGAGATTGATGAACAATATAAAAAACTAGTGCAAGAGGGTGATGTTGCTTTAGGAACTGAAAAATATGCTGATGCTAAAGAAAAATATAAGACAGCATTGAATGTGAAACAAAATGAACAATATCCTAAAGACCAACTTTCTAAAATTGAGGATATTTTGGCGGAGATAGCAAGAAAAGATCAAGAGATTAAGTTAACTAATAATGCCCAAAAGCAAAAGCAAGAAGAGTATGATTTAATGATTAAGAATGCAGATAAAGAATTGGCTGGAAAAAGATATGAAACAGCTAAAAGCTCTTATGAATCTGCGCTTAGTATAATTCCTGACAAAACATATCCAAAAGAAAAAATAGATGAAATTTTAAGAATATTAGCAGAAATTGCTGCAAAAGAAAAAAATACAAAAGAAATGAATGCGGCAGAAGCTGAAAAAAGAAAGAGTTATGAAAAATTAGTAGCTGATGGCGATAAGTTTATTGGGACTAAAGAGTATAAAAAGGCACAAGGTAAATTTAACGCTGCTTTAACACTTTATCCAGATGAAAAATATCCATCAGATAAATTAGCCGAAATTTTAGAGTTGATGAAAGAGCCAGTATTAGTTGAAGTGCCAAATATTGTTGCGGTAACAACTAAACCAGGAGAAAGAGCTAAAATAAATGATGCGCAAGAAAGAGCAATAGAAGCTAAAATGGCTAAAATGCTAAATAAAAAGAATATTGAAAATGATGCAGCTTTACAAAAAGAGAAAGATAATTTAAAAGCACAAGAAGAAATTAGGATTTCTGCGAGTATTGATAGAACAAATGAGGCAGGGAAAGAATTAGATAGGTATGAAGCTGATATTGCAGCAATGAAAGAAAGGGGTAATAAATATCATTTAGAAAATAGTAAAGATTTAATTGCAACAACAAAAATTCTTGAAAAAGCAGAAAATGAAAGGGTTAAAAATGCTGATAAAAGAAGAAATGAGGCAGATAGAGATTTAGAGCAATACACGAAAGAACAAATAAAGTTTGAAAAAGAGCAAGAAGAGTTAAGTAAAGATAAAATGGAAAATCATTATGTGTTTGTTGATGTGGTGACAGAAGCTCAAAACATGATGATTGAAAGAGGAGAGGAGACAAGAGAATCTAATAGGAAGGATATTGAGAAATTAATAGAAGATACCAAAAAGAATGATGAAAGAGCTAAGAAAAGAAGTTTGGAACTAGAGTTAGATGTTCATAAATACAGGGCAGAGTTAGCTAAAGAAGAACAGGTTAGAGTAACGTCTTCAATAGATAGAACAGCAGCTAATAAGAAAGAGATTGATGAGATGGAGAAAGATTTAGAGGATATGAAAAAAGAAAAGGCTAATAATTATAAATTAAATGTTGAAGCATTATTAGCATTTAAAGAAAAAATTAAAAAATTAGAAGAAGCTAGAATAGAAAGTGGAGAAAAAGTAAGGGCTGAAAACATAAAAGATATTGAAAAAATAAAAGAAGATACTAAAAAGAATGATGAAAGAGCTAAGAAAAGAAGCTTGGAACTTGAGTTGGATGTTCATCAATATAGAGCTGATTTAGCAAAAGAAGAGCTTACACTTCAAAAGAATGCTGATAAAAAAAGAAATACTCAAAATGAGCTGTTGTTAAAGGAAAGAGAAAAATTAGGAGTTCCAACACAATCACAAGAAGAAAGATATAAAAGCTTTCAAGTTAGTTTGGATGAAGAGAAAAAAAGTAATGATAAGCTAACAGAAAGATTACAAGCTCATCAAACAGAAAAAATATTATTAGCAAGTGCAGGTTTAGATGATTTTTATATGGGAGAAAAAAAACCTCGTCAAGATGATGAATTAATTAAAAAATATTCTCCTGGCATCACGGAAGAAGTTCAAGAACAAGGTAATTCTATTACAATTAAACGTGTTAAAGTAACTGGAGATCAAGTAGATGTTTATGAAAGAGTTTTATATACTTGGGGAGGAACCTTCTTTTATAAAAACGGGGTAAACATTACTCAAGCTTTATGGGATAAAGAATCAATTGAAAAATAAATACATTCATGAAAAAAGCATTTTTACTATTTACAATTATAGGAATAACACTTTCAGTTTATTCACAGAATAAAACTGAATTCACATTAACATTAAAGGATGGGAATATTGTTACAGGTACAACTAAAACATCAAGTATTACTTTGGTTACTGATTATGGAAAGTTAGAAATTCCAATCAAAAATGTAACTTCTATTGAATTAGGACTTTACCCAGATTATTCTCAAAAAAGCAAGATAATAAATTTAACGAAGCAACTTTCAAACTCTAATAAAGAAATGAGAGAGAAAGCTTACAAAGAAATTGTAGAATTAAATGTATCTGCAATACCTGTTTTAGAAGATGTTATTTATTCTCAAGAATATGAAGCTGGAGAGTTTAGTGATTATTCATTAATGAGTGCAATTAATGAAATGAAAGCCGTATATAATATTCCTAATGGGTACAAAACAAAAGACATTGTTTCTATAGATTATGAATATAATATGGGAGGGAAATATGAGTTCCAAAATATTGAACTTAAAACCGAATATGGAACATTAACAATTCCTAGAGAAAAAATTGAAAGAATAGATGTAATGTTTTATGATGCTTCAGAAGGAGAAGGGATGAAGACATTTAAACTTTTTGCTACAACCCATATTAGTGGTAATAATAATGGAGGATGGTTGAAGACAGGAATTATGGTTAAAAATGGTCAAGCTATTGATATTGTTTCTAATGGAGAAGTTTCCTTAGCTAGTCTGTCTGGGAATAAGTATAAACCAGATGGTTCTTACAAAGGCGTTTCTAGTGAAGATTATACAGGGGGTACTTCTAATTCTACTTATCCTGCTTATGGTAATACCGTGTTTAAAATTGGCGAAACAGGAACAGTGACAAGTGCAGGGGCAAGCCATAAGGGTAAAGCTACTGCTAGTGGAATGTTGTATCTGTCAATTTACGAAACTGTTTATAATGCTTCTAATACTGGATATTATGTAGTGAAGCTAAAAGTAAGGTGATTTTTACCTTATGGAGAATAAAATAAAATACCTTCCATTTATTCTGCTTACGAGTATTTTCGCAGGCTGTCAAACACCTGATGTAAATAACACTGTTACAGATTCTGTTTTAATAACTGAGGATAACGCATCGTATGAACAAATTATAGATACATCATCTTACATTTATTCGTGGAAAGACTCTTACGATTATAATCAGGCTTTAATTAATAATATTAACCCTCCTAAAGATTATATAAGACAGAAATCTGATAATAATCAATTTGAAAATTGGCTAAGACATTTACCAATAAATTTAGCTGATGACAAAGTATATCTTTTTAATAAAGAAGTAAAATACAATCAGCATGCACAGTTTAAAGTGTTGGATATAGATGTTGGAGATAAAGATTTACAACAGTGTGCTGATGCTGTAATGCGTTTAAGAGCTGAATATTTGTATGCAACTAATCAATTTGAAAAGATACATTTTAATTATACGAATGGAGTTAATATTTCTTTTGATAAATGGAGTAGTGGTTTTTATCCAAGCCTAAAAGGTAATAAAGTCGTTTGGACAACTTCATCTAATAATAAAACCTATCCAAGTTTTAAAAAATACATCAATAATATATTTATGTATGCAGGCACTTCTTCTTTAGAAAAAGAATTAAAAAGTGTTGAATTAAAAAATATAAAAATAGGAGATGTGTTTATTAAAGGTGGTTTCCCTGGACATGCTGTTATAGTCCTAGATGTAGCAAAAAATAAAACTGATGGTGATGTATGTTTTTTATTAGCTCAAAGTTATATGCCAGCACAAAACATCCATGTACTTAAAAATCCTAATAATGATGATTTGTCTCCATGGTTTAGTGTTAAAGAATGTCTAAACGTTATAAAAACTCCTGAATGGACTTTTTATCCAAATCAATTAAAACGTTTTGTAGAATGAAATTTTTTTTAATTGCCATTTCTATTTTATTCCTCTTTTCATGCCAAAATAAAACTAACAAGATAGAAGAGGAGCCTTTTGAAAATTCTTTAAATTTAAAGTATGCTGAAGGCTTTAGTATTGATTATAAAGATGATTTAAAGATTATTACTTTAAAGGATGCGTGGAAAGGACAAAAGACAACTTATACTTATGTGTTGTATCAATATGAAGAACCAAAAGGTTTTGAAAATGCTATAAAGATTAAAATACCAATTGAATCTATTGCTTGTATGAGCTTAACACATATAGCATTTTTAGAAGCTTTAGAATTAGAAAAATCGATAGTTGCAATTTCTGGTCGAGAATATTCTAATAGCATAAAAATTAAGGAATTAATTAATGAAAATAAAATTTCTGAGATTGGAAATGAACAAGCGATTAATTATGAAGTCTTAATCAGCAAATCGCCTAATATAATTATGACTTACGGAATTAATCAAACATCTAATAATTATGTGAATAAGTTAGAAAAAGTAGGGTTAAAAACAGTTTTGAACTCAGAGTATATGGAGGTTCATCCTTTAGGTAAAGCAGAATGGATAAAATTTGTGGCAGCCTTTTATAATAAGGAAAAGAAAGCTGATAGTATTTTTAATACTATCGAAAAAGAGTATTTAAGTCTTGTTGAATTAACAAAAGCGATTGATTCAAAACCGACAGTTTTTACAGGAATGCCTTGGAATGGTGATTGGTATATAGCTGGAGCTAAATCTTTTCAAGTACAATTATTTAAAGATGCAGGAGCAAATTATTTATGGTTAGATAATGATGAAAAATCTAGTTTAGTGATGAGTAAAGAAATAGTTTATGATGAAGCTAACAATGCAGATTTTTGGCTGAATCAAAATAGTTATAATTCTATTGTTTCAATTATAGATTTTGATGAGAGATTAGCGAATTTTAAAACGATAAAAAATAATAAATTGTATAATAATAACTTAAGATTAAATACCTTTTCTGGGAATGATTATTGGGAGTCTGGGACAATTAAACCTCATATTGTTTTAAAAGATTTGATTAAGATTTTTCATCCCAATTTAATCGAGCATGAGTTCTATTATTATAAAAAATTAGAATAAAAAAAGCGTTCAAATTATTTGAACGCTTTTTTTATTTCTTTTTATTTCAATTATTTTGGTAATTCAACATTTGCGGTAATGTTGATTGTACTTGAAATAGGATCAGTGTTAGCAGTTATCGTTACTGTTTTGTTTTGAGCACCCTGTTGTTTGCCAGGACTATATACCACCTCAATTTCGCCAGTTTCACCTGGTTTAATAGGTTCTTTTGGGAATTTAGGAACTGTACAACCACAAGATCCAATAGCATCTTCAATAATTAAAGGTTCTGTTCCTTTGTTTGTGAATTTGAATATTTTAGTGTTTTTAGTGTCTTGTTGAATCGTTCCAAAATCGTGAGTAATTTCAGCAAATTGGACTTTAGTTTTAGCTCTAGTTTCAGATAGTTTAGGCGCAACTGGCGCAGCAGGTTGGTCAAATCCTGTTGGATTAGTTATAGGATTAATAACATTTCCTGGACTAGGGTTAGCAACGACATTACTCTGAGGAGTATCAATATTTTCTATCGCATTTTTTCTTGATGGGCCATCGCCCATAATAAAAGTATCAATCACAAGAGTAAGTGCAATTATACCTAATAAAGCTATTTTAATGTTTTCTTTCATAATTTAATTTTTTTATAAAATTATTAAAAACTTATTTATATACTAATTTTTCTTTTTTAAATGTATTACTGTTTATTTCTTCAATGGCTTTTAAATAAGAATCACTCAATTCATTTGCTATTTCAAAATAAGCAGAAGTATCCCATAAGTTTCTAGCTATTAAAGCTTTTAACCTAACAATTAAGGCTTGTTTTGAAATTGTTATTTCAGCATCATTTCTTTCAATTTCATTTTTTTCTGCAAACTCAATAAAATCAGATAAAATATCATCAGCTTTAAAATTATTTTTAAAGGCTTTAACTGTAGTGTATTCGCGAAGTAATTCTGTTCTGTGGTCATCCATATAATTTAAAGTAAACTCATTTAGTAAACCGCTTCTCACAATTTTCCCAAAATAATCAGAAGTCATACTAGTATCGATAGGTACAAAAACATCTGGCATAATTCCACCACCACCATAAACAATTCTATTACTATTTAAAGTCCTATATTTAAGTGAGTCAGATAATGCAATACTATCCTCACTCATGTATTCGCCATTTTCAAATCTTCTAGAAAATTCTTTGTAGTACTCTTCTTTTCCATCATCATAAGGTCTTTGAATACATCTTCCTGAAGGAGTATGATATCTCGCAACAGTTAGTCTAATTCCAGAACCATCAGGAAGAGGAAAAGGCTTTTGAACTAACCCTTTCCCAAAAGATCTTCTACCAACTATTAAACCTCTATCGTAATCCTGTATTGCTCCAGAAACAATCTCAGATGCAGAAGCAGAACCTTCATCAATTAAAATAACAAGTTTACCAGTTTCAAATTTCCCTTTAGATGTAGTATAGTATTCTTGTTTTGGGTTTTTGTTGCCTTCGGTATAAACGATTAATTTTTTGTCATCTAATAATTCATCAGCAAGCTGTATTGCAGTTTTAAGGTAACCACCTCCATTGCCTCTCAAATCAATAATTAAATGTTTCATGTTTTGATGTTGCAATCGAGTTAATCCTTCATTAAATTCTTCAATAGTATTTTGTGCAAATCGATTGATTTTAATATAACCTATTTCATCAGTCGCCATATACGAAGCATCTACACTAAAAATGGGGATATTATCCCGAGTAATAGTAAAGTTTAATAACTCTTTAGCATTTCTTCTTTTAATACCAACCTTTACTTTTGTCCCCTTTTTTCCTCTTAATTTTTCTTGAACATCACTGTTCTGTAATCCAATACCAGCAATGTTTTCACCATCTACGGTAAGTATTTTATCTCCAGCCATTAAACCAACCTTTTCTGATGGTCCTCCAGAAATTGGAGACACAACAATTAGCGTGTCATGTAGAATATTAAATTGAATGCCAATACCTTCAAAATTACCAACCA
The DNA here is from genome assembly GCA_037969435.1 of Vicingaceae bacterium. Lineage (GTDB taxonomy): Bacteria > Bacteroidota > Bacteroidia > Flavobacteriales_E > Vicingaceae. Next base: position 220,818 of record JBBKXK010000007.1, on the reverse strand, counting down.
ATGGTTCATTCATTTTTTTTAGTTCTTCTTTAGGAATAAAAACAGAATGAGGATCAAGCTCTTTTAAAGCTGCTACTATTGCATTTTCTACTATTTTATTTTCATCTGTAGAGTCCACATAAGCATAGTTAATATATTGTAATAGGGCATCAAATTTTTTACTTCCTTCACTTTGTATGTATTGAGAAAAACTTGTTTGACCAACAAGAATTAAGAGTACAGTAAATAGTAGCTTGAATTTTTTCATACATCAAATATTATATAACAAATCTAATTAAAAAACATTAGGCTTTAAACTAAATTGTTATGAATGGTTTTATAAGATAGATGTCGATACAAAAATGATTCCATAATTTTTGGCATAAGATTTGAAAAACAACAATAATTATTAATTAAAGATAGGAGGATTTATTATGAAAAATTTTAGTTTAATATTCATACTACTGTTGTTTGGAATAACAGTAAATGCAAATCACAATTATGGAAGTTCTGATTTAAACTTAAAGCTTTGGAACAATTCTGACTTTATGGTAGTGTTTGATGGACAATCATTTAATGTAACTAATAATTTATATTTAACTGATTTGAAAGCAGGAAATCATTCCTTAGAAGTAATAAAGTTTAAAAAAAATAAATACGGGCATGGTGGTTTTAAGCAAGTACTTTATAGTGGAAGTATTAATATCCCTAACAATTCTGAAGTAACTGCAACAGTTTCGCAACACAGAAGCTTAAATCTAGCATTGACAAAAAAATATAATAATTATCACGATAATGGTAGTAATGATTCACAACATATTCATAAAAAGGGTATAGGTTGTCATGAATATTATGGTTGCGTTTCTTTACAAATTATGAGAGAAAAAGAGTTCAATCAGCTATTGAGTATTTTAGATGATGCGACTTTTGATAGTTCAAAATTAAATATAATGAAACAGGTATTATTAACTAATAATTTTAATGTTGAACAAGTTTCAATTTTAGCGAATCAATTTACTTTTGACTCTAATAAACTAAGCTTTGCAAAATTAGCTTATGCTAAAACTTTAGACAAACAAAACTATTTTTTGCTGAGTAATGTATTCACATTTAGTAGTTCTATCAAAAATTTAAATGATTATATCAATCAGTTTGGATAAAAATAGCAAAAATGTTAATATATAAAATATTGATTATCAAATTATTATTTGCGTTTAGTGTTAATGATGTGTTAAATAATTAACAATTTGGGCTTTACTTTTTTATATATAACTATTTCTTTTATATTTGTTCGGCTATCAAAAATGTAAATATTAATTAAAATAAAAACATGAAAACAATGATTAAAGGTTCAAAAACATTAGTAAAAGTATTATTAGTAGGTTTATTTGTTGCAGGTGTATCTGTAGACTCTTTTGCTCAGAAAGAAAAGAAAGAGAAAAAAGCAAAGAAAGAAAAAACTGAAAAAACGGAAAAAGCTTTAGAAAGACCAGCTAAAGTAGGTCATGCAGCAACAGATGAGTATGTTACTTCTTCTTTTGATTTATATGAAAAAAATCAAGCTATTTCTAAAAAACTTTCTGATGCAGCTGGAAATGCAGCTGATATGGGAGATGTGAAAAAAGATTTAGATGGACAAATGGAAGAAGTAAAAGGTTTATTAGGTAAATCTTCAGATGTAGTTTCTGGTGCTAAAACTATTACTCCAAAAACTGATTCAATGAAAGCTATAAAAGCTGTAAATGCAGGAACAAAAGCCTTGAACGCAACTCAAAAAGCAATTCCAGGTCAATTAGAAATGATTAAAAATCAATCAGCAAAATAATTTAAATTAATAAAAAGGTAGCTAAATTTTAGCTACCTTTTTTTATTTATAAGAAAAAGAGAGAGTAGATGAAAAGAGATTTACAAATTGGGATTAAAAATATAATCAAATTTATGTTTTGCATTATGTTTTTATTGGTTGGAACTAATATGATAGTTGCACAAGAAGTTGAAAAGGAAGAGGTTGTTGAAAAAGATGACAATAAAAAAGAGAAAAAAGAATCAGGTAAAATTGAGGCAAGCGATAAAACTACTGCGGGAATAAAGTATAGAAGAAGTTCTTTACATACTATGATTATAGAGGATGCTAAGCTTCCTAAAATAGATATTATTTTAAAAACTTTTAATGATGCCGAATTTCCTGATAAATATAATGACCATACTGTTGGTGATAAGTCATTTAATTTGGCTGATTATTATGTAGGTCCACCAGAACCACTTGAAGGTGAAAAAAGAGATAAAAAAGCAGAAAAAGATTTAAGTCCATCTATAACTAAATATTTAGTTGATAATAAAGTTGCTAATAAAATGATGGCAAAATGGTTTAGTAGAAATCAGGATGGAGCTTTTAATATAGAGTTAATTGCTGAAAGGGGAGCTTATGATGCTTCAGCTCAAGCAGCAGCTGTTGCTTCAAGTACAGAAAGAGGGAATGCGATGCTAGAAGATGCTGGAGAAGAATTAATACCTGCTACTTTTGTAGTTGTTAATTACTCAAAGTTTGTTAGTAATGAGGATGCTGCAAAGGTTGTAAAAGATATAGCTTATGCAACTGCAGAAAAGCTAGGAGGTTTTAGAGAAACAGCAGAAAAAGCTGCTGATGCAATTTATGAAAAAACTCGTCATGGGTATTCTGTTTGGACAACTGCCTATTTGTATCAATTACAATGGACTGATTCTATTCAAGCAGTATTTTACCAAGATATGTGGATGGATGGTAATAGTTTAGATCCTATAAAAAAAGAAATGTTTGATACCACTAATTTGTTTGGATTAACGTTGTTAGGTTTTGAAAAATCATCTGCATTAATTTCTGGTTTAGGAAATAATGCAGAAAATGAACAAATGATTATAAAAAATGCAACTATAAAGTCTATCAATTCAAGTTATAATAAATTACAACGTAAATTTGAAGCTTTTAGAACTAAGAGTCCATTAGTAAGTTCAGACCCTTTAGGGGCTAAAATTGGAATGAAAGAAGGTGTGGAAAATGGTGATAAATATGAAGTATTAGAACAATCAATGGATGAACAAGGAAAGATTACTTACAAAAGAAAAGGGGTAATTAAAGTTGAGAAAAATATGGTTTGGGATAATAGATTTAAATTAGGAGAAGGGCAAGAAGAAGTATTAGATGAAAATGGAATTCCAATGAAACCAGAAAATGACTTAGAGTTTACCCATTTTAAAGGTGGTAAAGGCTATTATCCAGGAATGTTAATTAGACAAATAAATTAAATATATAGTAAAACAAAAATTAATAATTATGAAAAAAATAATGAACAAAGCATGTGTACTAACATTATTGTTTGTATCCTTCGCATTAGTTTCTAATGCACAATTAAACAAAAAGAAAAAAGCACAAGAAGATACCGAGAATTGGAGATATGAAATTGAGTGTGTTGGAATAGGACAACCAGGAACCAAGGTAATTAAAGTATGGTCTTATTCTAAAAAAGAAAAAATAGCCTTAAATCAAGCAAAAAAGAATGCTGTTCATGGTATTATTTTTCAAGGATATGCTGGTGGTGGACAAGGTTGTACGTCTCAAAAACCTTTAGCAAGTGATCCTTCAATTGAGCAACAAAAATCTGAGTTTTTTGAAAACTTTTTTGAATTAGAAGGTGGTAAATATATGAAGTTTGTTTCTACATCTGGAGATGGAACTCCAACGGTAATGAAAGTTGGAAAAGAATACAAAATTGGTGTTGTTGTTACTGTTATGACAAATAACCTTAGAAAAGATTTAGAAGATGCAGGTATAATTAAAGGCTTAGCATCAGGATTTTAAAAATTATAATTATGAAAAAAATAAGTTTAATATTAGGAACTGTATTTAGTCTAGCTGTAGTAAGTGCAGTTATGACTTCATGCGGAAGCACACAAATGAAAGGTGCAGGAAACTATACTTACGAAACAGAATGTATGGGCACAGAAGGTGATGGTACTCAAACATTAAAAGCTTGGGGTAATGGAAGAAATAGAGAAGATGCTATCGAACAAGCAAAAAAGAATGGAGTAAGAGATGTTTTATTTAAAGGAGTTAGAAACGGTAAACAAGAATGTAATCAAAAACCTGTTTTATTTGATGTAAACATCAGAGAGAAAAAAGAAGATTATTTTAATGCTTTTTTTGCTGATCAAGGAGCTTATAAAGAGTTTATTACTGGTGAAGATGGTTCCGATTTACACCGTTCAGTGGTTCAAGGTAGAAAAAAAGCTGGAGACCAAGTAACTTACGGAGTTATAATTAGAGTTCAAAGAGCTAAACTTCAAGAGCGAATGATTCAAGATCAAATAATGAGTAAATAAAATTTATAAAAAGATAAAAATAAAAAATTATGAAAAAGATATTATTAGTTTGTAGCCTTGTATTAGTAGGTGCAACTTTAAGTTTCGGACAAGCAAAAAAACCTACATTAATGGTAGTTCCTAGTGATGTATGGTGTAACACTAATGGCTACATGATGGAATTTGATAATCAAGGAACAAAAATTAAGATTCCAGATTATAAACGAGCTTTACAAGAAAATCCAGATTTATTATTAGTAATTAGTTCTATTAATGATATGATGGCAGAAAGAGAGTTCCCATTAAAGAATTTAGAATCAGCATTAAAAACATTATCTTCTAATTCAGCGGAAGATAATATGAGAGCCTCTAAAGAGGAAGGAAGTGATGTTGAAGAAAGTCCAATTGATGCATTGAAAAAGGTGGCTAAAGCTGATATTATTATTCAAATGACGTGGACTATTAATACTACAGGGCCTAAAAAATCTATTACCTTCATTTTACAAGGATTAGATGCTTACACAGATAAGCAAATAGCTGGTGCTAATGGTACTGGAGCTCCTTCTATGTCTGCTGAAGTTCCAGTTTTATTAAAAGAAGCAGTAACTTCACACATAGATAATTTTACTGCTACTTTACAATCTCATTTCGAAGATATGTTTGAAAATGGAAGAGAAGTTATCATTAGAGTTCAAAAATGGAGTAGCTGGGAGAATGATTTAGAAACAGAATTTGATGGTGAAGAATTGGGCACGATTATTGAAGATTGGATGGCTGCTAACACTCAAAAAGGTAGATTTAGTACTACAGATATGACTGAAAACATGGCTTTATTTGAACAAGTAAGAATTCCTTTATTTAATGAAAAAGGGAGAGCTTCTGACGCTAGAGATTTTGCAAAAGGATTAAGCAAAATGCTAAAATCAGAACCTTATTTAATACCAAATAAATTAGTTATGAAAGGTCTAGGTCGTGCTACAATTATTCTTGGCGGTAAATAAATTTTAAAACATTAAATTATGAAAAAAATTAGTCAAGTAGTACTTGCATCAGCATTAATGCTTTTTGGTAATATCAGTTTTGCTCAAAGTCAAGCTGATAAAGATGAAAATAGAATAATGCTAACTGCATGGGTTCCAGATCAAATTGAGCACATGCCAGTATCTGCTAGAAAAAATCTAGCAAACAAATTAACTCAAGTTGTAGCTGAAAATGGCTTAGGCGGAGGAGGTAGTAATACTAGATTTATTGTAACTGCTAACATTACAGTTGCAACTAAGGATATATTACCTGGGCCACCACCAATGCATGCTATGAATTTAGATGTTACACTTTATATTGGTGATGGGTTTAGTGGGACGGTATTTTCAAGTACAACTATTCCTGTTAAAGGCGTAGGTACTAATGAAACAAAGGCTTATATGGCAGCATTAAAATTAATTAAGCCAGGTAACCCTCAAATTCAATCTTTTGTAAAGAAGGGTAAAGAAAAAATCATTCAATATTATAAAGATAATTGTGACATTATTATCAAACAAGCTCAATCTTTAGCTGATCAAAATGAGTTTGAAGAAGCAATTTTCACTTTAACTAGTGTTCCAACAGCTTGTGAAGAATGTTACAATAAAGCTATTGCTGCAGTTAAACCAATTTATAAAAGAAAAATTGATAGAGATTGTAAAATTAAGTTACAGGAAGCAACTGGTATTTGGAATGCAGCACAAGATATGGCTGCTGCTGATAAGGCTGGTGCTATTTTAGCCTCAATTGATCCAGATGCATCTTGTTTTGGAGAGGTAAAAGCGTTATCTAATAAAATTGCTGCTAAAGTGAAGCAAATTGATGATAGAGAATGGAAGTATATTGTTAAAGATCAATTACAGGAAAGTGAAAGAATTAAAGCAATTAGAGATATAGGTGTTGCCTATGGAAGCGGGCCTAAAGCGAATGTAACTTATAAATCTCTTTGGTAATATTATCTCAATTTAACTTAAATTAATAGTTATGAAAAAAATAATAATAGCAGCTTTATTACTTTCAGGAGTTACTTTAAAAGCTCAACATGATATAAGTACTGATGTTCTTGGTTTTGCATTTTCTAGGTATGGTATCAATTACGAGTATGCTTTAAATAGTCAGAATTCTGTAGGTATAAATTTGAATTTTACTTCAAAGAATATGTTTACTGATAACAAGAATGCATTTGGTGATATTAAGTATTCTGAAATGAATATTATGCCAGAATATAAATCTTTTTTAACTCCAAATAAAGGTAATGATGGGGTATATATAGGTATATATGCTAGGTATAGAACCTCTAATTCAAAAGACAACCCTTATTTTGGTGTTGATCCTAATGATCCTAATATGTATGTAGCTGGAAAAACAGATGTATCTACTTCTGGATTTGCTTTAGGTGCATTAGGCGGATATAAATGGAAAACATCAGGTGCAATGTTTATTGATTTTACATTTGGGGTTGGTAAATTTTTATCAGATAATATTAAGTATAGCGATGCTACTGCTGAAAAATTAAGTGATAATGATTTTGATGAAAGTGATTACGTTCCTTATATTGGAAATGGATTGCCTGTAGATATAAGACTAGAATTAAAACTAGGTATAAGAATAGGTTCAGCTAATTAGTTAGCATAAATTTTTACAACAAAAAAAGCCCACTTTAAGTGGGCTTTTTTTGTTAGTATTCTATATTTAAGCCTTCGAGAGTTGATTTAATTACTAATAGAATCTTAGCTTTTTCTTCCTCTTCAAATTCTATTGCTTCATCTAAATCGTATTTTAAATCTTCTATTTCAGATTCATCAAAAGCAGCGTCAAAATTTTCTAACACGCTTAATACTTCGATGCAAGTTAAATAATCTCCTTTTATAGCTTCTTTCACAAATGTTGAGATGTATTGGCTCCCATCAAGCGATGATTGCCAAAAAATAGCAATTAATACATTTTTATCAGCTGAGAATTGATCACTTTCAATTGCTAATATTACTTCTTCAGCAACAGATTGGTCTTTTAAATCGTACAAAACACTTAGAACTTCATTTTTAATTGTTTCATCAGAACTTGAAACATAAGTTTCAATCAATGGTAAAATAGCTTCTTTTTTACCATGTTTTCTTAATTGATTTAAAGCAACTAATATTTTTTGAGTATCATTAGATCTTAAATCTTTAATGATATTATTGATGCGATTATTTTTATTTGTAGTTTCCATTTTATTTTAAAAGAAAAGCTCACTTAAAAGTGAGCTTAAAATTATTAATTTATAGAGATTGATTAATAATAAATTAACCTTCTTACTTTTGCAATGTATTTAGCTAATCTGATTACTTGTTTTGTATATCCAAACTCATTGTCGTACCATACGTAAAGAACAATGTTCTTTTTATCTGTAGAAACAATAGAAGCTGTACTATCATAAACTGAGCAACAAATATTTCCAATAATATCATTTGATACTAATTCAGGATCTGTTTCAAATTTAATTTGATTAACTAAATTACCATCTAAAGCCGCTTTTCGAACTATAGCATTTACATCCTCCACACTTGTTTCTTTTGCTACATTTAAACTTAATATTGCTAATGAACCATTTGGAGTGGGAACTCTAACAGCATTTGCTGTTAATTTATCTTTTAAGCTTGGTATAACTTTCGTTACAGCATTTCCAGCTCCAGTAGATGTAATGACCATATTGATCGCTGCAGAACGACCTCTACGAGGTTTGTCATGCATATTATCTAATAGGTTTTGGTCATTAGTATAAGCATGAACAGTTTCAATGTGTCCTTTAATTACCCCTAAAGAATTCTCTATAGTATGTAAAATTGGAGCAATAGCATTTGTAGTACATGATGCGGCAGAAAAAATATCTTCTTTTTCTAAATCCAATGTACCTTCATTAATTCCATAAACAATGTTTGGAATTTCTTTACCAGGAGCTGTTAATAATACTTTACTAACTCCTTTTGCTTTTAAGTGTCTGCTTAAAGCTTCTTTGTTAGTAAAAACTCCTGTATTATCAATCACTAAGGCATCTTTTATTCCGTAAGAAATATAATCTGCATCTTCAGGATTTTTTACTTCAATCATTTTAACAATCTGACCATTGATGATTAAAGCTTTGTTAGCTAAATCTACTTCAACACTTCCAGAAAATTCACCATGTACAGAATCATTAGTTAATAATGCAGCTCTTTTAATAATATCAGCATCAGAAACACTTCTAGTAACAATAGCTTTTAATCTTAATTGTTGCCCTTTACCTGCTTGTTTAATTAGTTCTCTAGCAGCTAATCTGCCAATTCTACCAAACCCATATAAAATAACATCTTTAGGCTTTAATTGGGTGGTGTTATTCTGTGTAAAACTTCCTAATTTATTATTTAAGAAGTTGGCCATTGAACCAAAATTTTCTTTTTCAAGAACCCATTCACTCGCTAATTTTCCAATGTCTAATTTAGATGGAGCGATATTAAGGTTAATAATTTCTTTAGCTAACAATGCTGTAGTATGAATTTCTACAGGATTAAATGCTATAGACATTGCTTTTTTGTGCAGCTTTAAAACTTCAGAAATACTTTGATCAACTAAAGGGTTTCTAAACAATACTAATTCAATAGATTGTTCATACATTAAATGACCAATAGAACTAATTAAACTAACTGCTGCTTTTTCATCACTTACATACTCATTTAATTTTGCTTCGTAAGCTGAACTGTTGTTATCTAAAACTTCCATTATTTTTTAACCTAAATATGATTTTAATAATTTACTTTTTGATGTGTGTCTTAATCTTCTGATTCCTTTTTCTTTAATCTGTCTAACTCTTTCTCTTGTTAATCCAAATTTCTCTCCAATTTCTTCTAACGATAATGGGTGAGGGATAGCTATTCCAAAAAATAATTTAATAACATCTCTTTCTCTTTCAGTTAAAGTAGATAAAGACCTGTCAATTTCTTTTTGTAAAGATTCATTCATTAAGCTATTATCAGCTTTAGGAGAATTACCATTAGATAAAACATCTAATAATGTTCCGTCTTCACCATCTTTAAATGGTGCATCCATGGAAACGTGTCTTCCTGATATTTTTTGAGCTTCAGAAACTTTGTCTTCTTCTATTTCTAAAGATGATGCAATTTCATCGGCAGAAGGTTCTCTTTCAAACTCTTGTTCTAATTTAGAAAAAGCTTTATTGATTCTATTTAATGAACCAACTTGGTTTAATGGTAATCTTACGATTCTGGCTTGTTCTGCTATAGCTTGTAAAATAGATTGACGAATCCACCATACAGCATAGGAGATAAACTTAAAACCTCTAGTCTCATCAAACCTCTGAGCAGCTTTGATTAACCCTAAATTACCTTCGTTAATTAAATCGGGTAGGGTAAGTCCTTGGTTTTGGTATTGCTTAGATACAGAAACTACAAACCTAAGGTTTGCTTTTACTAATTTTTCTAAAGCTACCTGATCTCCTTGTTTTATTTTCTGGGCTAATTCAACTTCGTCTTCTGCGGTAATTAATTCTTCTCTTCCGATTTCTTGTAAATACTTATCTAAAGATGCACTATCACGATTTGTAATAGATTTGGTAATTTTTAATTGCCTCATACCACTGTTTTAAGTTAATTGATAGGACTACAAATTTACCCAACTTTTCATAAAAAAATGTTAAAAAACATTTATTTTTTAGTCGACAAAAAAAAGAGTTTAGTCTATTGATTTTATTTGTTTGTAAGGTGTTTTTTAGCACAAAAAAAGCTCCGGAAATTTCCGGAGCTTTAACATTACATTAAAATGTAATTATTTTTTAATCATTTTCTTTTCTTTAATTCTTGCAGATTTACCAGTACGTTCTCTTAAATAGAAAATTCTAGCTCTTCTCACATCACCATGTTTGTTAACCTCTATTTTTTCAATAAAAGGAGATGCTAATGGAAAAATTCTTTCTACACCAACAGCACCTGACATTTTTCTAATGGTAAATGTTTCGTTTGCACCAGAATTTCTTCTTTGCAATACCGTGCCTTGGAAATGCTGAGTTCTCTCTTTATTTCCTTCTTTAATTTTATAATATACCGTAATAGTATCACCTGCTTTAAATGCTGGTAAATCACTTACTGGTGATAAATCGTTTTCTACAAATTTTATTGCTTCCATAACTCCTAATTATTCATTTATTAAGGGCTGCAAATTTAGATATTTATTATTAGTTATCAAATAAAAGATAAATTATTATTCTATTTTTTCATTTTCTTTTTCTAACAACTGTTTTTGATAGGTTTCGTAATAGTTTCCTTTTGCTGCTAAAAGGCTTTCATGAGTACCTTTTTCAATAATCTCACCTTCGTCTAAAACCAATATTTTATCAGCATTTTTTACAGAGGAAACACGATGACTTACAATTATTGAAGTCCTATCTTTCATTATTTTTTTTAAATTAGTTAAGATAATATCTTCGGTTTCTGTATCTACTGCTGATAAACAATCATCAAATATTAAAATTTTTGGAGATTTTATAATTGCTCTAGCAATTGAAATTCTTTGCTTTTGTCCTCCTGACAAAGTAATACCTCTTTCACCAATTTTGGTTTTAAATCCATTCGGAAATTCTATAATATTACTATAAATTGCGGCATCTTTTGCTGCTTGCTCAATTATCGATTTGTCAGGTAAATTATTTTTATACCCAAAGGCAATGTTATTTTCAATGGTGTCAGAAAATAAAAAAACATCTTGCGGAACAAAGCCGACATTCTCTCGCAATTGATTCAAATTAATAGTATCAATATTTTTATTGTCAATAGTAATTTTTCCAGAATTAACATCATAACTTCTTAATAATAAGTTAATCGTTGAAGACTTTCCAGAGCCTGTTCTACCAATTATTGCAAGGGTTTCTCCTTTGTTAATTTCAAAAGAAATATTTTTTAAAGCTTCAATTCCTGATTCAGGATAAGTAAAAGTCACGTTATCAAAAACAATTTTTCCTTCAATTTCTAAATTGTCATCAGTTGGGTTAGAAATGATAGGTTCAGTAGATAAAAATTCGTTGATTCTAGTTTGTGAAGCAGCAGCTCTTTGTATAATTGATGTAACCCAACCTATTGCTGTTACTGGCCAAGTTAACATGTTTATATAGATTACAAATTCCAGAATTGTTCCGTTCCCTTTTATATTACCAGCAATAAGTTCTTGTCCGCCAATAAATATGGTTAAAATAGTACTCAAACCTATGAGTAACATCATTACGGGAAAAAATACAGCATTAGTTTTCACTAAATTCATAGACCTAACTCGGTAAGCTTCATTTTCCTTAGCAAGTTTTGTATAAAAGAATTTTTCTTTCACATAAGATTTTAAAATCCTTATTCCTGAATAGGTTTCTTGAGATAAGGTAGTGATGTCAGATAATTTTTCTTGGACTTTTGCACTTTGTTTGTTTATTCTATTACTAACAAGATATATCGTTATAGATAAAATAGGTAGCGGAGCAAGGGAGTATAGTGTTAATCTTACGTTGATTGATAGCATTATTGGTACAACTAAGGCAAATAAAATAATTAGGTTTAATGTGTACATTATCCCAGGACCTAAATACATTCTTACTTTACTAACATCTTCACTAATACGGTTCATAATATCTCCCGTATTGTTTTGTTTGTAAAAAGTAGTGTCTAGTTTTTGGTAATGATTGAAAATCTCATTTTTTAAATCAAATTCAATCAAACGAGACATAATAATAATAGTCTGCCTCATAAAAAAAGTAAATATTCCCTTTAAAACGGCAAGTACTAAAACTACTACTCCAAACATTAAAATAACCTTTTTAAAAGAAAGCCCTTCAAATAAATGAGTTAAATAAGTATCTGTTGTTAATACTTTTCCACTTAATTGGGCATCAACTAAATCAAAAGCTTCTCTAATTATCTGCGCAGGATATAATCCAAACACGTTAGAAATAGCAACAAAAATAAATCCCAATATCAAGCGGAACTTATATTTCAGGAGGTATTTATTTAAGTGTTTTAACGAGTTCATTTATCAACTTTGTTTTGTTTCAGTCAGTTAGAAAAGTGTTTTGAAATTCTTAATAAAAATAACTGATACAATTAACTAAAAACATTAACTTTGCATCCCTTTTATTGCTGAGATAATAATGTTTTTTGAAAGTCAAAAGTAATTATCTTTAGTATTTTAAAAGCTTAAAAATTAAAAAACTATTACGATGACAGATATTTTAGAGATTAAAGATATTTCAGCAACTAAAGACAATGTATTGGCTCAGATGGTTAGTATGGATCACGAGCAAATTCTTTTTTGTCAAGATAGAGCAACAGGCTTAAAAGCTATTATTGCTATTCATAACACTGTTTTAGGACCTGCTTTAGGTGGAACTAGAATGTGGAATTATGCTAATGAAACAGACGCATTAACGGATGTTTTAAGATTATCAAGAGGTATGACTTACAAAAACTCTATATCTGGATTAAATTTAGGTGGAGGAAAAGCAGTTATCATTGGTAATTCACATACTGATAAAAACGAAGCCTTATTTAGAAGGTTTGGTCAGTTCGTAAATTCTTTGGCAGGAAAATATATTACAGCAGAAGATGTAGGTATATCTCCTCAAGATATGACTTGGGTTAACAAAGAAACAAATCACGTAGCTGGTTTGCCAGGTAAAAGTGGAGATCCATCTCCAGTTACTGCTTATGGTGTATATGTTGGAATGAAAGCTTGTGCTAAAGCTCAATTTGGTAATGATTCTTTAAATGGAATTAAAGTAGCTGTTCAAGGTGCTGGTCATGTTGGGCAATATTTAATTAAACATTTAACTGATGAAGGAGCAAAAGTATTTGTATCGGATATTCATGAACCTACATTAAAACAAGTATCAGAAAAATATGGTTCTACAATAGTAGGATTAGATGAAATTTATGATTTAGATGTTGATGTCTACGCGCCTTGTGCATTAGGAGCAACTGTTAATGATGAAACTTTAAGTAGATTAAAATGTTCAATTATTGCTGGAGCTGCAAACAATCAATTAAAAGATGAAAACGTGCATGGAAAAGCAGTGATGAATAAAGGGATTATTTATGCACCAGACTTTATGATTAATGCAGGTGGAGTAATTAATTGTTTTGCTGAAGTTGATGGAAGAACTGCCGAATGGGCAATGGAAAAAGCTGCACAAATATATGATACAACAACAGAGATAATAAACGGTTCTAAAACTAATAACGTTCCGACTTATGCCATCGCAAACAGAATGGCTGAAGATAGAATTAAAGCTGCAAAATAATTTGCAAAAGTTATAAGGTTTAGAAGAAAGATATGTTAAGTAGAAGGTATTTAAGGATTAAAACGTTTCATGCATTGTATGCTTATTTTTTAAGTGATGATAAAAATGAGCAAAAAACAGAAAATGAGCTTTTTTTAAGTTTAGAAAGAATGCACGATTTGTACTTACTGCTTTTAGTTGTTGGACAGGAATTAACGCATAAATCTAAATTAAAAATAGAAGACGGTAAGAATAAAAGGCTCCCAACGGCAGAAGATATTACACCTAACAAAAAGTTTGTAGATAATCAAGTTTTAGAACTGTTAGCTATTAATACTGAACTCAATGAATTGGTTAAGAGTAAAAAAATATCTTGGGCAGCTGATCAAGAGCTAATTGTTAAGTTAGGAACGTTTCTAAAAAACCATGAGGTTTACATTAATTATATGTCAATCGAAGGAACTTCATTTGAAGATGACCAAAAGTTTGTAATTGATTTTTACAAAAAGGTTATTCCTGAATTTGACTTATTGTTATCTGATTTACAAGACAAAAGTATTTTTTGGGGATTAGATGAGATTGATTTTATATTAAGTATGGTTATCAAAACCATTAAAAAATTATCTTCAAAATCTACAACTTCAGAAAAGATATTGCCACTATATAGAGATAAAGATGAAGATATAAAGTTTGTAAAAGATTTGCTTAAAAAAACGATAGCTTCAGATGCAGCAAATTCTAAATTAATAGGTGATAAAACTAAAAATTGGGATGTTGATCGTATTGCAATGATTGATATTTTATTAATGAAGATGGCTTTAACTGAACTTCTAAGTTTTAAATCAATACCAGTTAAAGTTACTTTTAACGAGTATATTGAATTATCTAAATGGTATAGTACTCCTAAAAGTAAAGTGTTTGTAAATGGGATATTAGATAAGCTTGTAGCGGAATTAAAAGCTAATGGTAAAATAAAAAAAATAGGAAAGGGTTTATTAGAAAATTAATTTATAATATTTCCACCAAATAATAAGGAGGTGTTAATCATATATTTTTTGTGAGCTCTTATGCCAACTCCAACATATTTTAAATCTTTATTTAATATGGTTCGTCTGTGAATTAGACTTTCTATATCATCATCAATCAACAAATCAATTACTATAGACAGGGCATCAGGATAACCATACTGATTAATTTCTTTTAGTTTATCGTATTTACCTGAGATATGTTTTATTCGTTCTTCAAAACCTTTTGCATCTTCGGATCGATGCCCTTTCTTTCCACTTCTACCCATTTCTTTAGCATGTTTTATAGCTTCTTTAAATAAATCTTCTTGAGGTACAATAATTGGTAATGTATCTTGATCGTTTAAAGTTTTAATTAATGACTTATAGTATTTGTTTTTAGGTATTCTAACATCGTCCATATAATCTTTAAGATAAGTCACCACAAACAATTTACCATTCATCCGAGCTAAATTGATAAAGAAAATAACTTTTTTTTCTTGAAAAGAAACATCTTTTAAAGTTCTTGCAGAATTAGCCTTTGCCAAATCTTCAGTACTCCAAGATTGAAAAGGAGTGATTTTTTGGGGGAAGGCTTTAAAATTTAAAACCATCAATAAAAATAGGAGTAAAAGCTTATTCAATTTAATAAAAATTTCAAAGTTGACAAAACTATTTAATTAATTGATAATGAGAGTTGTTGTAAGTGTTTTTTTATGAAACCCCTTCCATTAACATTGCACAAACAATAGCGCCATAAGTGCCTAAAGCATAACCTAACACAGCTAATAATACACCAACAGGAGCTAAGCTTGGATGAAAAGCCGATGCAACAACAGGGGCAGAAGCAGCTCCACCAACATTTGCTTTACTTCCTACAGCTAAAAAGAAAAAAGGTGCTTTAATTAATTTTGCAACTAAAAACAATAACCCTACATGAAAAGCCATCCAAATCAAACCTACTATAATGAAATCCCAATAGGTTATAAGTTCAGATAAATCGATTTTCATCCCAATAATGGCTACCAATACATAAATAAAAACACTTCCAATTTTTGATGCTCCAGCTCCTTCCAATCTTCTAGCTTTGGTAAATGATAATGTTAAACCAACCGTTGTAGCAATTACGACTACCCAAAAGAATTGACTCGCTAAAACACTATCTTTCATTGAACTATTAAGCGCCCAATTTCCAAATAATTCAGCTAAAAAATGGGCTAGTCCAACTCCACCAAAAGCAATGGCAATAATTTTCATTAAATCTGTTAAGGATGCTTTTTTCTCAACACTAGCAGTGTAATTTTCCATGCTTGTTTTTAATCTATCAATTGAGGAGGAATCTGCTTTTAACCATTTATCAATTTTTTCAGATTTACCAACACCAAATAAGATGAAAGCCATCCAAATATTAGCTACAACAACATCTACAGCTAACATGGCTCCATATTTATCTACATTAAACTTATATAACTCTAACATTGCTGTTTGATTAGCACCACCACCTATCCAACTTCCAGCAAGTGTTGCTAGTCCTCTCCAAACTGCATCAAAATCTGCTCCACCAACAGTTTCTGGTGAAAAGGTAGCTGTTATTAAAATTGCAACAGGGCCACCTATGATAATGCCTATTGTTGCTGTAAAAAACATAATTAATGCTTTAGGACCTAATTTTAAAATCCCTTTTAAATCAGTGCTTAATGTCATTAAAATTAATGATGCCGGTAAAAAGTAGTTTTTTGCAATTGGCCACAAACCAGAAGTTTTAGGTGAAATAATATTAAAAGTACTTAGTAATGCAGGAAGTAAATAGCACATTAATAATGCAGGTATTATTTTATAAAACCATTTTACTCCTTTTTGCTGTGATGTATAGAATACAAACCCTAAACAACATGCTAAAAGTCCAAATACAATTGCATCATTGGTAATTAATGGTTGATTGGCTATTTCTTCAATTGGCATATTAACTTTTTTATTGTTTTAAATATACACTTTCTCCATTTATAAAAGTTTGTACAACCTTTACGGATAAAATGTTTTCTTCTTTTGTTTCTATAATGTCATTATTTAAAATAACAAAATCAGCACTTTTTCCTACTTCTAAACTACCTTTTTCATTTTCTTCAAAATTGGCTATTGCAGCCCAAATAGTCATTCCTTTTAGTGCTTCTTGACGACTTATTGCATTGTCCATTTGAAATCCTGTTTCAGGAAAACCATTGTTATCTTTTCTGACCACAGCAGCGTAAAACGTGTTAATCGGATTAATTCCTTCAACAGGAAAATCAGTTCCTAAAGCGATAATTCCATTTTGTGTAAGTAAATCTTTATAAGCATAAGCATGTTTTACTCTTTCTTCGCCTAATCTATCTTTTGCCCAATACATATCTGAAGTAGCATGTGTAGATTGTATTGATGGAATAATGGTATAGTTTTTAAATTTCTCAAAATCTTCAGGATGAATAACTTGGGCATGCTCAATTCTCCATCTTTTGTCATTTACACCTTTTAAAATATTGCCATAAACATTTAAAATTAAACGATTAGCAGAGTCACCAATGCAGTGTGTGTTCATCTGAAAGCCTTTTTCATAGAGTAGTGGAGCGTATTTATTAAAAAAATCTTCTTCATTTAATAATAAACCATAATGTAATTGTTCAACGATATCCGAATAAGGTTTAATTAAACAAGCACCTCTTGAACCTAGTGCTCCATCAGCGTAAAATTTAAAAGAACAAACATTTAACTTGTCAGTTTTATATGGCCCTTTTTTTAGGTAATAGGTTAACATTTCTTCATTACCACTTATCATTGCATAAACTTTAATTTTCAATTTGTTTTGTTGTTGTAATTCATCAATTAATTCAATGTCATCTTTATTTAAGCCTGCATCATCAATAGTTGTTAGACCAACTTTAAACAAATCTTTTTGAGCCTCTAATAAAGCAAAAGATTTAATGTTTTTATCTTTTTTAGGAATGTGTTTTGAAACAGAATCAATTGCATTGTCGATTAAGATGCCAGTTGGTTGTGGAGCATAATTTTTGTAGGTACTTAATTCAGTATTTTTAAATTGTATTTGATTGCCATTTTGTTCAATCATAAAGGTTATAATACCTCCATCTATTTTTGTTTCAGCAGTAATGTTGGCAATTTTTAACGCAGTAGCATTTGCTAAAGCAGCATGCCCATCAACTCGAGTTAATAAAACAGGTTTGTCCGGAAATAATTTGTCCAATTCAAAGCGATTTGGAAATTCTTTAACCTCCCAATCATTTTGATCCCAACCTCTACCAACTATCCATTCGGTATCATTTTTTTTAACAAACTCTTTAACTCGTTCAATTACCTCTTCAAAAGACTTTGTTCCAACTAAATTTACTTCCTGTTTACTTAATGCATAATACACGAAATGACAATGAGCATCTATAAAACCAGGATATACTGTTTGCTTTTTTGCATCAATTATTTCTTTCGCATGGTATTTATTCATTATTTCATGTTCAGCTCCAATGGCAATTATTTTTCCATCTTTAATTACCATTGCTTCAGCAACATCAAACAAATCGTTAACGGTATATATTTTTGCATTATGAATAATTAAGTCAGCTTTTTCTGGGGTTTCACACCCATTTAATATACAAATGCTTAATAGCAATATTATCTTAGAAAGATTTTTCATAATATTTTTTTTAATAGAGGTTGTTTATTTTTTAGTTTTTCTAAATCAAGTATTAGTAAAAATGAAATTAATAAAATAGGTAAACCAGGAATTTTATACCTCACAATAGCACCTAAAACAGGTGTAGTAATTCCAATAATTGAAAATAAAGTGATTATAAATCCTAAGCAAAAGTAAAGTTGATTTTTATGGTGTATTTTTTTTACTTTAAATAGTAAGGAAATAATTAAAAGCACTAATATTAGTAAGTTTTCTAGTGCATTTAATAGCATGAATGGAGATGTTGATTCCCATATAAATGGTCTTAGTGTAGTATTGTAAAGTGCAATAGGAATACTTTTGATAACATCCATATTTTTAGAAATAATAGGGATGTAAACAATACTATTTACATCAATATCTGACCTGTTAATTAGATGGATAAAGTCTGTTTGTTTATTACTAAGTTGTTTAAAAGGATCATATTTTGATGAAGTAATATTTAAAAAAAGACTTATTAATAAAATTGATAAAAAGCTAATTGAATAACTCAATAAAGCCTTTCCTTTAAATACTTTTTGATATAATAAGTAACCAATTACAGGAGGAATCAACGCTATTAAAATATAAAGTTTTGTATACGTTATAAGAATAATAGAACATATAATAATTATAATGGATTTTATAGAAAATGATTTAATTAGTTTAAAAAAATGAAGAAGGAATAGCCCTAAAGCAAAAAACAATATACCTTCTTTTAATAATCCTGACCCCCAAAAAGCTACGGATGGGATTAGAAAAACGATGTAAAATAATAGTTTGTTTACATTAATAAAATAGGGTTTAAACGCTTTGTAAATAGCTGTTAAGCCAATTAAAGATATGAAATTTATAAACACATTATGAACTTCAAAATATCCAAAAGAAAATAGTCTGATTAATGCATTAAAACGTATAATGGTATGACTATCACTAAATAAATTACTATTGTAAACACGATACCAATGTGACATTTTATTATAATAATTTGTGTTGAAATAACTGCTATCATTATCAATTCCTAATAACATTTTAAAGTAATCAATAGCATTAGTTTTTAAAGCGTCAAACATTATTTTACTGTCATCAAAATATTTAAAAATGTCAGCGGTTTCTCTGTTTATATAGTAATTAGTGTAGATTGAAGTAAGTATAATACTTAAGATAACCTTAATTCCAAAGGCTATAATAAACCAGTGTTTTGAGATTTTTTCATCATCAAAAAACGTTAACTTGCTAATAATAAAGCAAAAAACTATAAAGTAAAATATGGTTAATGTAAATTCTATCATTTGTTTTCAGGAGAAATAAAAGTAATTAAATATAAAGACATGAAAAATGTATTTTTGTATTATGACAAAGAAAGAACGTTATCAATTATTTGTAAGTTATTTTAGTGAGCATAATCCGAATGCTGAAACCGAATTAGAGTATTCTAATCCATATGAATTATTAGTGGCTGTAATTTTATCTGCTCAGTGTACAGACAAAAGAGTAAACATTGTTACTAAAGATTTGTTTAAACGTTTTCCTGAGGCAGACTCATTAGCAGAAGCAGATGTTGCAGAAGTATTTGAATATATTAAAACGATAAGTTATCCTAATAACAAGGCAAAACATTTAGTTGGTATGGCCAAAATATTAGTCAATGAGTTTAAAAATGTTGTTCCTGCTGATATTGATGATTTACAAAAAATGCCTGGAGTAGGAAGGAAGACAGCAAACGTAATTGCGAGTGTAATTTATAATAAACCTACAATGGCTGTTGACACACATGTGTTTAGAGTTGCGAATAGAATAGGGCTAACAACTAATTCTAAAACTCCCTTAGAATCGGAAAAGGAATTGGTAAAACATTTATCAGATGATGTGATTCCTTTAGCACATCATTGGCTTATCCTACATGGTAGATATATTTGTCAAGCAAGAAAACCCAAATGTGAAACTTGTGAAATAACTAATTTTTGCAAATATTTTAACGGAATTAAGCTCATAAAAAAAGCGTAACAAAAGTTACGCTTTAAATTTATTTGCCTCCTCCGGCTTCTTTTTCAAGTTTATCTAATTCATCATCAGGACTATCACCTTCATTACCATCTGATCCGTAGCCATCCTTGATAATAGTTTCTCCTTTTTTATCTTTATTATCCTCATCATCTTCATCACTAAAGAATTTTCTCATTACTTTATCATCTTGAACATCTTTAATTGCCTTCTGTTTTCTTTCTTCCATTTTAATTTTATCTAACTCATCAGGGTCATATTTTTTAAATACTTCAATTAATTTTTTTGCTTTATCTGCTTCAGCATATTTTCCTTTTGATCTCATATATTCTTCTACGATTAACATTCCATGAGCTAAAACTCCAGATGTTGCAGGAGAAGGAACAAATTTTTCATCAATAGAATCTAAAGCAGCTATTAAATTTTTTTCGCCTTCTAAAGTATTTTTAGATTTAACTTCTCCTATCCCTTGCCATAATAATAAGACAGGATCACCGGGCACTGCTTTATAGGCATTCTTATATTCATAAGCTACTTTACTGTATTTATCATTTAAGTATAGATATTGTCCCAATTTATTAGCAGTATCAGCTATTTGCACATAAAATTCTTTAAAATCTCCAAACCATGTGTTGTCATAATATTTAGGAGCCTTGGCATCTGTTTTAATAAACTTATAAAGATGCTTCTCAGCCATTTTTAAAGGTTTCGGGTAATCAGATTCTCGTTCTCCAACACTAAATTTATCAGGTCTTTTAGACATCTCATAATAACTCATAGCAGTATAAATATACACTAAAGGGTGTCGTCTATAATCATCATGTTGCATTAAAGATTCTCCCTTTTGAACTACTTTATCATACTTTTCATCAACATACAAGAATGTTAAGTCATCAATTTTTTTATCATTACCTTGGGCAGATATCTTTGACGATATGATAACTATTAGAATTAAAATAAATTTAAAATTTCGCATAATATTATTTTTAGACCTTAAATGTAAAAATTTAACAGATTAGTTACAAAGATAATGCCTAATTATTCAAACTATACTAATTTTGTTGAAAATATTAATAATGAAAGATAGAATTAAAATTGACAAACAAGTTAATAAAATTACAATAGCTATAAAGGCTTATTGTGAAGAAAAAAAACAACAAATGTTATTAATATGGATAATTCTATTTTCAATTTGTGGTATAATTATTTTTACTCAATTTTTTGAGCCTTATGATTCTGGTACTAAAGTGTTTTTTGGAGTATATATAGCGTTTTGGTTATTTTTTGAGTTTAAAGTTATTTATGCATATCGATGGAGAAAATATGGAGAAGAAAAAATTATTATCGAAAAGGATGAATTATTACTGATTAAAACAATAGGGAAGAGAGGTATAACCCAAAAAATTAAATTAGAGGAAATAGTTAAAATTGATTTTTTTGAGGATTCAACCGGAAAATTTGTGAAATCTATGAATACTTCCTATTGGAATATTAATAAATATCATCTAATGCTTAAACTAGAAAATTCAGTTGTTCCTTTTGCAATAGATATTGAAAACAAAGATGCTAAGCGAATTATAACTGAATTGAATAACTTTAAATAATGAAAAATACTTGGAAAAAATATTCTCCTTACTTTTTAGATATTTGGCAATACTTGGCTATTATTCTTTTATTTATAATTGGAGCAATTGTTTTTCTTTAAGAGATTTTAAAAACGGCAGTTTTTACTCTTTTTGTTTTTACTCCATCAATTGTTTCTTCTAGAATTAAATTTTGAGCATTTTTATTTTCAAATACTTTATCTAAAGTATTAATAACACCAGCCGGGATGTTAAATTTCAGAAATGCACTCATTAGATCATCTTTAGTTCTTTCTTTAAATAAGGGTAGGAGGGATTGGCTTAAATCAACTCTATTAATTACTCTTTTTTGATTGGTTGAATATTTTTTATCAGCGATTAAGTTCTCAGCTTGTAAAATGTTTAGTAATAAGGTAAAATGCTCATTATTACCAATTGCAAGTACAATTGAGAAGTTATCTTTCGTTTTAAAAGTTTCTCCATAAGGTGCAATGTTTGGATGTAATGAACCGATTGGCTGAGCAATTGTGTTATTCATTAACCAATTAGTAGCTTGATTTTTTAGTGATGCAATAGCTGTATCATAAAGAGAAACCTCAACATAAGAACCTATTCCTGTTTTCTCTCTTTTTAATAAGGCTAATAATATACCCTCTTTTAATTGATGAGCTGCAAGAACATCAATAAGAGCAACAGGCATTTTTATTGGCCCTGAAGTTTCATTTCCATTTATAGACATAAAACCAGTTTCAGCTTGTAAAACAACATCGTAAGCGCTTCTTTTACTACTCTTTCCATAACCGTTTATTTCACCATAAATTATGTTTGGGCAAATTTTTACAATGCTTTCATAATCTAATTGAAGTTTATGTGCAGAGCCAGGTTTAAAATTAGTGATTATAATATCGGCTTCTTCTATAAGGGTTATAATAGTTTGTCTATTATCTGTAGCTTTTAAATCTAATGAGAGGTATTTTTTACCCCAATTTACTGCCGAAAAGTATGCTGATACTTTAGATGTTTGATTTTCTGAAGAACTTTTCCAGCTTCGAGTAACATCACCTCCAGAAATATTTTCAATCTTAATAACTTCTGCACCTAATTCTGCAAAAAACATTCCTACATCAGGACCAGCCAAAACACTAGCAAATTCTATTACTTTTAAATCTTTAAGCATAATAAATTAAGGTATTCTACCTCCTGAAAAATAATATTTGTTATAATATGTTTCGTTAAGATTACTAATAATAACACCATTTTGAACAGACGCATGAATAAAATTCCCATCTTTTAGATAAATACCGACATGTGAAATTTTATTCTTTTTTATTTTAAAAAATATTAAATCTCCTTCACATAAATCTTCTTTTAATGGGATAGGAGTTACTTGTGTAAATAATGAAGATGAGCCACCTAATAAATTAATATTATATGTTTTTTCATATATTTTTTTTGTGAATCCTGAACAATCAATTCCTGTTAATGAATTACCGGCATATTTATATGGGGTATTTAACCATTCGCTTATATCATTATAAAGTAATAAATAGTCAGTAGTATCAATTTCTAATCCTTTTTCGCATAAATAATCTTCAAAATAATTATCACCTGATAAATGTTGACTATACAGTGATGTATTAAATAATAAACTAAAAAACAATAATGAAATGGCTACTTTCATTTTTTTAAAAGTTTAATAAAAAGTTCTCTATCTTCTCTTGGAGCTATAGAGTTGTATGTTTTTTCCATTATTTCTATTTGATAAAAAGGGGTAAAGTAATTTATATATTCTTCTTTATTGCCTCCATAAGGTGGCTTATCTGTATTTAATTGGTCATTAAATAACAGGCCAACTAATTTGCCATTTAATTTTAAAAGATTTGATGAATGGGCAGCATATTTTTTCCTAAAAATAGGGTTAATTGCACAAAAAAAAGTTTGTTCAATTATTAAATCATAAGTTTCGTTATGTTGAAAGAAATCTTTACAAATTAAATTCTCTTTTTGGAAGAGAGGTACTCTTTTAATAAAATTGTTTAAAGCAGTTTTTGAAAAATCAATTAGAAAAACATTTTTAAAATTTTTATTTAATAAATACTCTGCTTCATAAGCATTTCCACAACCAGGAATTAAAATTTTTAATTTTTTATTTGTTAACTGATCTATATAATCTTTAATAGGGGTGGATATATGGCCAATATCCCAGCCAATTTCATTAGTTTGGTATTTATTCTCCCAAAAGATTCTATCTAATTCGATTTTACTTTCCCCCATTATCTAATTTCTCCTGATGGTTTAAAGGAGCTGTTTCTATGTTTTTAGTATTGGGACATCCTCCTATATTATCTCCATGAGACCTATGACTTTCCCAATTTGACGAATCTATTTCTATAGTTGTTGGAATGCTATTTGGTCCATCAGGATAATGACATATTTTTATGTTGTTCTTACCTGAACCTGTGTTGCTTCCTCCAGAGCCTAAGCCTCCTCCTCCAGAGCTACCAGTTGTTATATTACATTCACCTTTAATATCACCATGTGCAGCATGTTTAGGCCAATCTGTTTCTAAAATCTGAATGGTTTGTGAAGGGTTATCTTTTCCACCGGAACTTATAACACTAGTATCACCAATATTATGGCATATAGTTATTAAATTTGGAGTTACTATGCAATTTCCTTTAGTATCGCCATGAGCCGCATGATTAGCCCATTGTGACTCTGGAATGGATATATTAGTTTTTACTCCATTAGAATTATGACAAATACTAATTTGTTTTTCAACTTCAGGACAAACCCCTAAATTATCTCCATGAGATTTATGTAGAAGCCATTGCGATTCAGGAATTGAAATTGCTTGAGTTTTACCGGGCTGACCAGGGATGTTGTGACAGATTGTTATTTGTTTATCAATTACAGGGCATTTACCTTTTATATCACCATGAGCTGCATGAACTGCCCATTGTGACTCTGGAATGGTTATATTAGTTTTTACTCCATTAGAATTATGACAAATACTAATTTGTTTTTCAACTTTAGGACAAACCCCTAAATTATCTCCATGAGATTTATGTAGAAGCCATTGCGATTCAGGAATTGAAATTGTTTGAGTTTTACCGGGCTGACCAGGGATGTTGTGACAGATTGTTATTTGTTTATCGATTACAGGACAAGCACCCTTGGTATCTCCATGTCCTGCATGTATAGCCCAACTAGATTCATAAATCGAAATATTTTCTTTTTTCTTAGTTATTGGATCCGTATGGCAAATTATAAATGAACTCTCAGGGCAAGGAGATTTTGAATCTCCATGAGAAAAATGTTCATTCCATCTAAATTCTGGTATAGTTATAGTGCTTTTTGTATTGTTACTATTCTTATGACATATAGTAATTGTAGGTTCAATGTTTGGACAAGAGCCTACTATATCGCCATGTGCTTGATGAACTATCCATTCGTTTTCAGGAATAGTCATTGAAATTCTTTTGTCCCCTTGTTCAGGAATATGACATATAGTAATCATTTTAACTTGTGGACAATCTCCCTTTATATCCCCATGAGCAGCATGTGTAGCCCAATCCTTTTCTTCAATAGAGATGGTTTGTCCTTGATGGCATATGTTAATCATTTTTTTCTCTTGACAATTTCCTAAAATATCCCCATGAGATTTATGAATTGCCCATTGAGATTCAGGAATTGTAATAGATTGTGTTTTTCCTGGTTGACCAGGGATATTATGGCAAATATTGATTTGTGCTTCTGGACAAGCTCCCTTTGTATCTCCATGAGCAGCATGGGTAGCCCATTCTGATTCATTTATACTAATAGTAGAATATCCATTAGCGTCTTTATGACAAATAATTATTGTGTTGATGTTATTGCATTGCAATGAAAATTCTTTTGATTCAGATAAGTTTCCATTTTTTGCAATAATTTTAAAGTTATTGTTGCCATCTATTAGTTGTATGTTAGATTTAAAGGTTGGGGCAGAAAAAAAGTAATTGTAAGAAGGTACTTTATTTCCATTGTGGTAAAACTCAATATCTTTTTGTTCTTTAACATGATTTATCGTTGCAATAATTTCTACTTTACAATTTGGTGTATTATAACCTGTTGTTATAGGCTTTGTAAGAATAATCGTAGGTTTTAATGGCGTTGATGTGATAGGCGTAATTGGAATTATTGGTTCTGAAGGTTCTACTGGTGGTTCGTAAGTAGTAGGCTCGGTATGACCAACGATACTAAATATTAATCCTAATGAGGAATAATGATAAATATCCTTTACAAAACTTGGGTCATCTAAATTTCTACTTTGCCCTTCAAATAAATCGGTTTGTGGTAATGAAGTTTTATGCTCCCAAACAATATCAAATCCACGAGTTATCCTAAACCCAAATCCAATACCAACTGATGGAGTAAATACTAAAGAATTATAATCAGGATGAGATAATTCTGTTTCATAAGAATCGTCTAATAAAGATTTTAAATCTCCTAAAGTGTTAGAGCTACCTTCATTTATCGTTGAATAATCATAACTCAATCCAAACACATCCTTTTGATTGGTTTCAACTTTATAAGAAGTAAAACCTCCGCCCAAATAAAGATAAAAAATAATTCCATGATTTTGGTAAAGTCTATTCCATTTAAGCATAG
This sequence comes from Vicingaceae bacterium, assembly GCA_037969435.1. Lineage (GTDB taxonomy): Bacteria > Bacteroidota > Bacteroidia > Flavobacteriales_E > Vicingaceae. The sequence goes on along the minus strand of JBBKXK010000007.1, from coordinate 194,259 downwards.
CTTCTAATGAAAATTCTTTATATTTTGTTCTGTTATTTAGGTGTGCTGGAATTTTAGAGTAATTAAAAGTAGAATCATTAACACCATTAATATTGTTATTGTCTATTGGTCCGTATTCTCTTAACTCATTATATCCTTTAGTTTGCCCTCCTAAAAATCTTCCTCTAAATGAAAAACCAAAAAAGCTGTTGTATTTTTCATAAGCTGCATATTCTAATGTAGCTCCATAGCCTAAGTCAAATAAACTAGAATTTATATTTGCGGTTTGCCAAGTAGCACCTACATTTAAACCTAATCTCCATCTACCTATTCCAGAGGATGTGTATTGTGAAAATAAAGTTGTAGAACAAAGTAATAAGATAACAAAGTATAATTTTTTCATAATGGTTGTGATTTATGATTGGAGTATTTTTCAAAAATTAGTCCAAACTTAAATAAAAACTAAAAATACAAAAAAACGCCTTGAATTTTCAAGGCGTTTTTACTATTTATACAATTTAAGAATTTGACTACAAATACGTTTGAAGATTGTTTGTTCTGGATAATCTTCTTAGTCTTCTTAATCCTCTTTCTTTAATTTGTCTTATTCTTTCTCTTGTTAAACCAAAGTGATTTCCTATTTCTTCTAAAGTCATTTCTTTTCTTCCACTTAGACCGTAAAACAAACGTAAAACTTCAGCTTCCATTCCTTTTAGATATGAAAGTGTTCTTTCAATATCTGTTGATAAAGATTCATGAATTAAAGCATCATTAGGAGCAGGAGTTGAGTCACTTTCAATAACACTTATTAAGCTGTTATTGTCCTCGTCATTAGCCATTGGAGCATCTAATGAAGCCTGTTTTCTAGACATTTTTCTAGAATTTTGAACTTTTTCGATGTCCATTTCTAATAACTCTGCTAATTCTTCATCAGTAGGTTCTCTTTCAACTGTTTGTTCAAACTCACTAGAAGCTCTATTTATTTTTTGAATTTCACCTAATCTATTATGAGGTAAACGAATTGTTCTAGAATTATCAGCTGCAGCCTTTAATATACTTTGTCTAATCCACCATACAGCATAAGAAATGAACTTAAACCCCTTGGTGTGATCGTATCTTTTTGCTGCCTCTATTAACCCTAAATTACCTTCGTTAATTAAATCTTCTAAAGTTAATCCTGTGTTTTGATACTGTTTAGCAACACTAATAACAAATCTTAAGTTGGATCTAACTAACTTGTTAAGAGCTAATTCATCACCTTCCTTAATTTTTTGTGCTAACTCAACTTCTTCATCAGCAGTTATCATTCCCTCTCTTGAAACCTCTTGCAAATACTTTTCAAGTGATTTGCTCTCTCTCTTAGTTATTTGTTGTGTAATTTTTAACTGTCTCATTTTCTTCTCTCTGTTTTTATTCTTAATACTATCAATAATCGTGCTAAATTTTATATTGAAAGTTTGTTATTAATATAACGTAAATAAAGGGTAAATGTTGCTTAAATATAGAAATTTAACAAGTTTTAACACTTTATTCCCGACATCTTGTCATTTAGGTGACATTATTTTACTTTTTTTATGACAACTTTATTGTCAATACTTTCTATCGCCCAATTATTATCAAATACTTTTTTTATATAACGATTATAAAGTGCTAAACGTACATTTTTGTTTTTACTTTTTTCTTTTTCACTCTGTTCACCAGTATATTCAAATAAATTAATGTTTGGATGTTCATTTTTATATAATCTGACTATTTCTACAATAGTTGACATAACCGAATATACCTCCCCCTTGTTTGTTACACTATATTCCTCACCATCATATTCTTCATTAGTAACACCAAAAACTATAGTTGCGTTTAGAATATTATTCTGTTTCCTGCCAAATCGAACTTCATAATTAACCCCACTTTTGGTAGTAAAAGAGTAAACGGTTCCACTTTTAATTACTGGCGGAACAATGTGATATGGTTTTAAATTTTTACTCAAGGTTTATGCTGCGAATATTCAAAAAAAAAAAGGACAAAAAAAAATATATCTTATGTCTATTTTTGTATTATTACATTTAAGGTAAAAAAATATGATAAATGGCAAAGTTTGGTAAATGGATAGGTAGTGGGTTAGGCTGGGCTTTTGGCGGTCCAATTGGAGCGTTGTTGGGGTTTGCGATAGGAACGGTCTTCGATAAAGCTGTTGTTGGAGAAACTGAATTTATTGATTCTAATGGGAGAAGGAGTCATATAAGTAAGCCAGGCGATTTTGGTGCAAGTTTACTCGTTTTGGTTGCTGCTGTTATGAAAGCTGACGGTAAAGTTTTGAAAATTGAATTAGATTATATACGTCAGTTTTTTTTAAAACAATTTGGTTCTGAACGAACTAAAGAACATTTATTACTATTAAGAGAAGTTTTAAAAAAAGAAATTCCTTTACAAGAGGTTTGTTTGCAAATTAGAACATATACGATGTATCCAGCGAGATTGCAATTACTTCATTTGCTTTTTGGAGTTGCTTCGGTAGATGGGGAAATACATGCTTCAGAAATTAATGTTATATCTCAAATAGCTAGTTATTTAGCCATTAAACAAGAAGATTTTTTATCAATAAAAGCCATGTTCTTAAAAGAAGTTGATGGAGATTATAAAATTTTAGAGATAGAGAAAAGTGTTACTGATGAAGAGGTTAAAAAAGCTTTTAGAAGAATGGCAGTAAAATATCATCCTGATAAAGTAATTCATATGGGGGAAGACTATAAAAAATCAGCATCTGAAAAATTCCAAAAAGTACAAGAAGCATATGATAACATTAGAAAACAAAGAGGAATAAAATAAATTAATCTTTCTTTCTCTTTAAAGGGAGAGCGATAGGGTTTATCTTTAACGAATCAGAATTTTCTTGAGTCGATCCAATTGAAAAGAACTTAAACAAGTTAAAATCATATTTAGACTTTGAAGTCTTTTTTTCTTCTTGTTTAGGCTCATTTCCAGTAGCAAAACCTTTAGTGGAGATTAAACTAGCCAATAAAAACAATAATATGATTTGAGCTTTCATAAATTTATTATTTATCCAAATATAATAAATCATTTTATTTTTTTGACAATACTTAACACATTTTAACATTAAAACATGACAAAATTACAATGGTACAATAATGGTTAAGTTTGTAATAACTTGGAAAAGCTAGAAAAACATAAAATTATCAATGCAATTATTTATCCTACTTTTTTTGTAGCATTATTGGTAATTATATTTTTTATTCAATACTTATTTAATATTGATTTTCCTAGATATGGTATTTTTCCAAGAAAAGCATCGGGATTAATAGGTGTAATATTATCACCATTGATTCATGGAGGGTTTAATCATCTATTTAATAATGCAATAACATTATTTATTTTAGGTGTAGCATTGTTTTATTTCTACAAGCAAGTAGCACTTAAAGTTGTTGTGTGGATATATTTAATGGTTGGTATTTGGACTTGGGTTTGGGCAAGAGAAGCCTATCATATTGGTGCAAGTGGTTTGTTGTATGGTGTTTTTTCTTTTTTATTGGTAAGCGGATTTATTAGAAGAAATAAAAACCTAATATCCTTATCTTTTGCAGTAACCTTTTTTTATGGCAGTTTAGTTTGGGGTATTTTTCCGATAGATGTTAAGATATCTTTTGAGGGACATTTATGGGGATTTGTTGCAGGAATAATTTTAGCAGTTTATTACCGAAAACAAGGTCCACAAAAGAAGGAATATGTTTGGAATGATGATGATTTAGATGAAGAAAATCCTTATTGGAAAGAAAAAATAGAACAAGAAAAACCAATTTCACAACAAGAGGTTAATTACATCTTTAAACCAACTCAAAAAACAAAAGAAGACTAAATACTAAAGCATTCTTTGTTTAGCCAGTTTTTCATTGATAAAATCATTTCACGCTGTAATGTTTGCCCTTTGTCTTTGGTGTACCATACTTGGAATTGCTCTTTTAAATCATCCATGTTCAGAGTAGGATTAGCTTTTTCTTTATACAACCAATCTTGTAAAAATTGAGGACGAGGACCCCAAGTGCCCAACTCATTAAAGTTTTCATCAATACAAATTAGTTTAGGAATAGATTTTCCACCATTTGTTAAATATTGATTCATTAGGTCTTCATTTTCATCTCTCAACAATACCTTAATAGTAATGTTAGGATTTGCTTCCGCAATTTTTGCAAAAATAGGCATGTTTTGAGCTGCATCTCCACACCAGCTTTCAGTTAAGATTACCCACGTCAATTTGTCATCTAAACAATCCACCGTACTTGATACTTCAGCTGCAATAGCTGTAGTTTTTAAAATACGTTTCATTCTACTAAAATTTAATTTAGTGTAGTTGATTAAAGCTTCACTCTGATTTTCCCCAGTTGTTTCTCCGTTTTTAGCTAATTTTTCAACTAATTGGTAGTATTCTCCAAATGACATACTTTTGTCTAAATCTTGCTGAGTAATCATAACAGTTATTTTTTTACAAAGATAAGCAGCTTAGTTAGGATGAAGCATGATAAACCTCATAAATGTCGAATAGTGGACAAACCAGAAATTAAAATAACAGCAGATGGCTCTCATACCTTGTATGTTCCCAATTTAGATGAAACTTATCATTCTGTGCACGGAGCCATACAAGAAGCAATGCACGTTTATATTAATGCTGGTTTAAATTATTTTAATGACAAAAAAGAGTTAGCAATTTTAGAAATAGGTTTTGGTACAGGGCTAAATACTTTTTTAACTTATCGTGAAGCAATAAAAAACAGACTACTTATTAATTACTCTGCTATAGAGGCTTATCCGTTAAGTATAGAAGAGATTTCGGTATTAAATTATTTAAAAGAATTAAAAGCAAGCCCAGTTCAAACGGAAACATTTAGTAAAATACATGAGAGTAAATGGGAAGTAAGCGAACAAATAACCAACACTTTTTTTCTTAGAAAATTAAACATGTTTTTACAGGGTTTTGCAGAAAACAAGCAATACGATGTTATTTATTTTGATGCTTTTGGACCAAGGGTACAGCCAGAACTTTGGGAAGAACCCATTTTAAAAAACATGTACAACGCACTAAACCCGAATGGAATTTTGGTAACTTATTGTGCGAAAGGAAGTGTAAAAAGAGGATTAAAACAAGTTGGGTTTGCTATTGAAAATATTCCAGGTCCTCCGGGGAAAAGAGAAATGACAAGAGCAATTAAACAATAAAGGTTGGAATATTCCAACCTTTATTGTTTAGAGTTTTATTTTTTAGTCAAACTAAATAAATCTGTTCGTCTATCTTTTAGGTTGTTTACGCTGCCAAATTGGTTTAATTCTCTTAATAAATCAATATCTACATCAGTGATTAAAACCATCTCAGTATTTGGTGTTGCTTCTCCTTTTATTCCATTTGCTGGGAATGAAAAGTCACAAGGTGTAAATACCATGGATTGAGCATATTGGATATCCATATTATTTACTCTCGGCAAGTTACCTACACTTCCTGCAATTGCTACATAACATTCATTTTCGATAGCTCTTGCTTGAGCACAGTTTCTAACTCTAGAGTAACCATTTTGAGTATCTGTTAAAAAAGGAACAAATAGTATGTCCATGCCTTCATCAGCTAATAACCTACTTAGTTCAGGAAATTCAGAGTCATAACAAATTAAAATTCCAATTTTCCCACAATCCGTGTCAAAAACTTTAATTTGATTGCCACCTTGCATTCCCCATATTCTTGCTTCATAAGGTGTTACGTGTATTTTTTCATATCGTTCAACAGTTCCATCTCTTCTGCATAAATAACCAACATTATAAAGTTTATCGTCCTTCATCTCTGGCATACTTCCAGATATAATATTGATATTGTGAGAAATTGCCAATTTTGAAAAACGTTCTACAATAGTAGAAGTATGTTTTGCTAAAGCTCTTATTGCTTCAGGCTCTGATAAATGATTGTTTTCTGCCATTAAAGGCGAGTTAAAAAACTCAGGAAATAAAGCAAAATCAGATCGATAACCAGAAACGGTATCTATAAAATATTCTGCTTGTTGCATTAAATCATCTAAGTTTTTATAAGGTCGCATTTGCCATTGGATAAGTCCTAATCTTACTACTTTTTTTATCGCACTGGCTTTTTTATTTTTTTTCTCGTAATAAATATTATCCCATTCTAATAAAACAGCAAAGTCATTAGATTCTTTATCACCTTCTAAATATCCTTTCAAAACCTTAGAAGGATGAAAATCATTAGATATTTGAAAATTTAAAACAGGATCATTAATCTCTTTATTTTTCACTTTTACTATGTATTCTTTAGGAGAAAGGTGATCTGAATATTTATGATAGTTAGGAATTCTTCCGCCAAATGCAACACCTTTTAAATTTAGGTTTTCACACAATTCTTTTCTATAATCATATAGTCTTCTTCCTAAACGTAAACCCCTGTAATTAGGCATTATAAATACATCAATGCCGTATAATATATCTCCTTCTTTAATGTGAGTACTAAAAGTGTAATTTCCTGTAATTTCTTGGTAAGTATGAGCATCATCAAAACTATCATAATCAACAATTATAGATAATGCGCAACCAGCAATTTGGTTGTTGATTTTTATAACAACTTGCCCTTCAGGAAAGACGTTAATTAGTTTTTGGATTTGTGTTTCCTTCCAATATGCATCTGGCATGTGAGTGTATGATGCTACCATTGCAGTTTTAAGTTCTTGATAATCATCAATACTTAAAAAGCTTAATTCAATATTCTCTATGTTTTCCATTTTATAGGATTGTAAATTTTCAGCGAAAGTATGCTTTAATTTGATTCGCATTAAAAATTACAAAAAATATTGATATAAAAAAAGTCTCAACTTAGTTGAGACTTTTAAATAGTATTTTTTAACTACTAATTAAGCGTGAATTTCGTTTGCAGAAAAATGGAAGTCACCTTCAATTTTAGCATTGTCATCGCTATCAGAACCATGCACTGCATTTGCAGCGATAGATTCAGCATAAATTTTTCTAATTGTACCTTCTGCAGCGTCTGCAGGATTAGTAGCACCAATTAAGGTTCTAAAATCTTCAACAGCATTATCTTTTTCTAAAATAGCAGCTACAATAGGTCCTGAAGACATATATTCAACTAATTCACCGTAAAAAGGTCTTTCTTTGTGTACTTCGTAAAAAGCACCAGCTTTTTCTTTAGAAAGTTGTGTGTATTTCATTGCAACGATTTTAAATCCTGCATCGTTAATCATTTTTAAAATTCCACCGATATAGTTTTTTTCAACTGCATCAGGCTTAATCATTGTAAAAGTTCTGTTTGTTGCCATTATTTGTGTTTTATTTTTAATTGGCGGCAAAAATAATGATTAATGATTTAATAATTGATTCTAAATCGCTAGAAATAATCTATGATTGAAACTTACTCGTAGTTAGATTGTTAATAAAATTATTTGCGACTCTACTCTACTTTACTTTACTTTACTTTACAGCTATTAATCATAAAAATATAGTAGTTATGAAAAAAATAGTTTTTTTAGGTTTAATTAGCTCTTTTCTGTTTTCTTGTGCAAAAGAAGAAATGATTGATTCTATTTCTTCACAAAATGATAATGTTAATGAAAATTCATCTTTTCAAAGAATTTCCGATGGAAGTATTTTTAATCAATTTGGAGTAAAACATAATTTCATCTTAGATGAAATGGGAGCAAGGGCAGATATATCAAAAACCAGTAAAAAAGAAAGATATGATTTATGTGTAGAAATCATTATGGAGCAAAACAATGTAATTCCAGAGGAAATTTTATCGTATGGTGCATTAAACTCTGCAGTTGGATTTGGAAAAGGGTTGAATATTCAAAGTGGTGCAAAAAAAATAATAAATCGAACTTATTTTACTGAAAACGAAGAACATATTATTCAAGATTTTTTAATTCTTATGTCTGAAATAGAAAATGGAGAAACGCCATTATCTATAGAGGAAGTAAATAATAAAATAGGATTAATTGAAAATAATATTTTAAATACTCTTGGGGCAAATTTTGATGAAACAACAAACAAAGTCGATAAAGGGGGGCATTTAATGGTTGCCTGTGCAGTTGCAAAGTATAGCTATGCATATTGGTATAATGTAGCTATAAATGTAAACCATCCTTGGCATTCAATATTAGTGAGTGGAAATAATCAAAGGTGTGGATTCTTTTGTAAAATTTGGAAAGGTATTAAACAATTTGGGGCAGATCTTTGGGCAGTTTTAACTGAACCTAAGCTTGATCCCACTTCACCTATTAATTCAGGTATAAATGCTGGTATGGCTGCATTAAATGGGGCTAATGCATCGGGTGGGTAATTATGAATAGCTTATTAATTTTAATAACTAATTTTATAGCAAAGATAATATGTCTTTGCTTTTTTATCTTTGGGCTAGAAACTTTAGCTCAAAATATTCAATTTACAAACTGTAATGATGCTAATCCACTAGAAAATTTATTAATATTTACTGGGGAAGGACAATACATAGGAACTACTGATAAAGAAGGTAGATTAGATATTAATAATACTAAATCTATATTTATTTCTGGATTAAATATTTCTGATACAATTATTACTTTAAATAAACATACTCAATTTTGTTTAGTTCCAATTACTCATAAACTTTTAGAGTTTAATGTTATTGAAAAACAAATTAATTTATCAGATAAATATGTTAATTTACTGCAAAACAGTCTGATTAAAATGCATAAAGGAGATACTTCTATTTACTATACTTTTACCCATAAAGTAATTTTACCCGATTCTGGTTGGAGTGAAACCTTAACTGGAATAATAAGATTAGATGTAAACAATCTATCTAAGAAAAGAGCTTTCGCTCGATTATATATGTGTGAAGTTACACGAAAAGGAGATAGTCAATTTCTTAAATCCACGACTTATCAAAATCCAATTAACTCTTTAGGATTGTTTGGTTTAATTAATCAAAACTTTATGTTTAGTAAATACAATCAAATTGATAAGAGATTTAAAGAAAATGTTGAAATTCTATTTTATAGAAAAGATGCTGATACTACGATTTTTGAAATTAATTTAAACCGTAACATAAATAATGACATTATAGAATCTAAAGAAAATGTATATTTTGTAAATGATATTTTTAATAAGTCAATTATAGTAAATAACACGAAAGCTAATAATTTATTAAATAATTTTTATGGAGAATTTCACTTTAGTAATACTACTCCAGTTTATATGAAATCTATGTGTCAAAAATTGATTAGAAGATGGGAAGGTGTTCATTTTATTCACGAATTTAGTGTTGTTTTATCTCAAGAAAAACCGAAAGAATGTATGGATAAATTAATTATTCCACAAAAGAATTACCAATTGTGGTTAAATTCAAAATAATTCCTTTATAAAATATACGAGACTGTAAAAAACTAATATTGATTATTTGTTTTTATGCTCTAATCATTTAACTTCAGTTACCGTTTTTGCATTGTCTTTAATATTTCGTTCAATTAAGATTCTTCTTGGATCAATAGCTGCTTTTACAGGAAGCGAATCTACTTCAAAAGTAAAGTTCATTTTTTCTTGATCAAATTTCACTCGTTTATAAAACATTAAATTTTCTTCATCATTATCAGCATAAACACCTATGTCAGCCCAATCATTAACATCAACATTGGTTTCTTTTCCAAGTGTATCTGCTTTTAGTTTATAGGCTTCAATGTTCATAGTAACTTCATATTTACCATTTGATTTTTTTGAGTAATTGGCATCAATTAGCCTATAATCATAAAGTGTAATTTCTTTAAACCAATCTGTAATCAAGTAATTTAAAGAATCAGGGACTTGAGTTTCTAAATGTCTTAAAAAATCTAAAGAAGTTGGGTAGGGTGGCTTTGCATAACGATATTCTTCTAAAAAGCTCTTCATTGCATTGTTTACTTTTTCTTCTCCAATATAATCTTGTAAAGCATAAAGAATAACACTTCCTTTACCGTAATGGATATATTGTTGATTTTCTACTTCATATAATGGAAGTTCTTTTTGTTGTTCAAATGCTCTTCCTGTTAAATAACGATCGTAATCATATTTTAAAAAATTTTTCATTTTCATATCATCTTTAACCTTGTTTTTCATTACCATTAAAGAAGAGTATTCTGCAAAACTTTCTGAAAACATTGTAGCACCTTGCATCGTTGCACCTACAACTTGGTGTGCCCACCATTGATGTGCCATCTCATGAGCAATTACAGCGTCAATAACATTGTTATCACTTTCATTTTCTAAATTGGTAATAAAACCAAAAGACTCTGAGTAAGGCATAGTTCCTGGAAATGCTTGAGCAAATGTAGAATATCTCGGAAACTCAAGAATACGAGCTTGTTTATGATAATAAGGACCAAAATTCTCTGTATAATATTTTAAAGATTTTTCAACAGCATCAATCATCTTATCTACATTGTAAGCATGTGCTTTATCGTAATAAATTTCAATATCAATTCCATTCCATTTTTTACGAGCTACTTCGTAACGAGCTGACATAAAGTTGAAGAAGTTCTGTGATACATGATCTACTTTGTAGTGATAATAATTTCTGTCATCTTTTTTCCATTCTTTTATTAATGAACCGGGAGCGATTGCAATTTGATCTGAAGAAGTAGAAATATAAGTTTCAACATTAATCCAATCAGATGTTCCATTAGATAGGTAATTTTTACTGCAAGAATTACTACTACATGTTTTTTCTAGCTTAGGCATTCTATCTTTTTCTGGCAAACCATTCTTTTTGCGTTTTTGCTTATCATCTAACTCATAACTATCGCTATATCCAATAGAAGGTAGTATTTCAAAATTGTTTATAAAAGTTCCGTTTTCAACTAAAAACTGATTGGTTAGTTGATTTTGAAACCCTTTTGTTATTGCTGCAGCTTCAACTATTAAAATCATTTTTTCTGAAGGTTTCAATGCTTTATCTAATTGATAAATTACATAACCCAACTCTTTATCCTCAAAAACTATTTTAGCATTTTTAAGATGAAGTTTCATGTTCCAACTTTCATCAGTAATAAAATGTAATGAATCTATTGGTTGATCTGTTTGGTTTTCCAATATCAATCCTGATTTTGCAAGAAAATTTTGTTTTGTAGGATAGATGTCAATCATATACTTAGCACTAATTATTTTAGGCTGAGGGATTCCTTCATACTTTTTTAGTTCTTTTTCGTATCGTATTTGATCGGCTTCTCTTTGATCGTTGCTTTCGTAAGAGTTTAAGATTTTAGTGTTGTAGTAAACAAAACTAGCAGTTGCCATCCATAAAATGGAGATAACTACCAATCCTAAAGTATATTTAGGTGTAAGATGTTTTTTTATTGATTTTATTCTATTCTTAAATCCAAATGTTGTCCCTCTTACCCAAATCAATCCAGAAATGCTAAGAATTAAAGCTCCAAACAAAATCCAATAAAGATTAAACCAATTGTTCCCCAACAGGCCAGAGCCAAAGCCATTCATGTCAGAGTATGTATAAGATGTTCCTGCCCCAATACTTAACATGTTTGTTTCAATTTCGAGTATAAGAAATATGATATCTAATAAAAATACCACTAATATAGAAATGAAATAACCTAAATACTTATTATTAATTAAGATTTGAATAAATACAAAAACGCAAGACCAAATAATATACATAGGAAATGCTGAGTAAATAAAGTCCTGAAGATAAACGCCAATTTCAAGTTTAGTATAACCATGAAGTAGTTGGTAAATAATTGCCGCCCCAATAAAAAAGAGGTTTAGAATAGTTCCAACTCCAACTAAAGACAATGTTTTAGCAATTAATGAATATATTGAACTATGAGGTGTAGCATCAATAACCTCATTGATGTGGCTATCTCTATCTCTCCAAACCAGTTCACCACTAAAAAACACCAATATTATTAATACAAAAAATGCAGCAATACCATTTACTGTTTCCATCATTTTATAGGTTACAGGATAAGATTTAAGCCCCATATAATCGAATCCTCCCCAAAGGTTAACGGTTAGCATTACAGCACAAATAACAAATAGAATCTTAAACAAGTTACTACGTGTTATGCTTAAAAAATTCAACTTAAAAAAGCTAAAAAACTGGGTAATAGAAGTGCTTGCACTAAAATTTATAGAAAATGTTGGATTAGTTAAAATAGTAGTTTCATTAAACTCTCCTTTAACCGTTTTTTCTTTTTTAACTTTTTGATTTTTAGAAATAAATTCAAAAGACAAATAGGATAGGAGCATAATTATAGCTCCCATAATTGACCATAGGATTCTATTCATTAAAAGAATACCACTAAAAGTAACTCCAATTTCATTTTTATCGTTTGGTGTAAAATATTTAGAATCAATGCTAAAAGCTTTTGCACCAAAAATATCTGTTAATCCTGCAATAGTTTCATTGTCAATGTCAGATGTAAGTGTGCCCGCTATTGAAGAGGCTACAACTATAACAATTGTTCCTAAAAAGGAAATGATGGTGTTTTTCCATTTAGTTGCAATGGCAAATATAATAGCTCCCGAAAAAAACATGTTTGGAAGAATAAAAAGAAGGTAACTATTAATGAAATTTTCAAAAAAGAAAGGCCCGATTCTATCTGCTTCAATCTGTCCTGTTAAAGGACCAATTTCTGCACCTATTAAAAATCCGATATAGATACCGCAAAGAGGAACTGTGGATAAAAGCAATGCACCAAAAAATCGACCAAAATAGTATCCATTTTTCTTTATGGGAGTGCTAAATAAAATCTCATTAAAGTTGTATTTGTAATCTCTAAGTGCAGCATTGTTAAAAAAAGCAGTTGAAATCAATAATGAGATCATTGATAAGCCAGCAATTAAACTAGATATGGTGTGAGGTGAGTTGACATGAACATTTCCTGTAGAGCCAATATCTTCTCCAAAAATTACCATTAATGCACCTGCTAGTGCCATTAATAAAGTAAATATATATATCATTGGTCGCATTAAAGCGCTACCAAGTTCTTTTATAAAAAATTCTTTAAACATTGTAAAGGGTTATAAGTTAAAGCGTTGATGGGTTAATCATTCTCTTAAAAAGTAATTGGTTTAAACAGTTGTTTTTGCTGTAACATTAATCTTAGAAAAGAAAACATCTTCTAAATCTGGTTGAACAGATTCAAATCCGTTACCAGGATTGTTATCTGCTAAAACATGAATTAAAGGTTTGCCAGCAACCATTTTATCAGAAATTACGGTATAGTTTGTTTTATATTCACTAACTTCATTTCTTTTAATAATTTTTTGCCAAACTTTTCCATTTAACTCATTAATTACAGCTTGTGGAGTCCCTTTGTAAACCATGCTTCCTTGATTCATAATGGCCATATTAGAGCAAAGCTCCGTAACATCATCAACTATATGAGTAGATAAAATAATGATAACATCTTCTGCAACGTCAGCTAAAAGGTTATGGAATCTATTTCTTTCTCCAGGATCAAGACCAGCAGTTGGCTCATCGACAATAATTAATTTAGGATTTCCTATTAAAGCCTGAGCAATTCCAACTCGTTGCTTCATTCCTCCAGAAAACCCTTTTACTTTTTCATGTTTTTTAGTAAATAAGTTTACTTTTTGTAGCAAGTGCTCAACTAACTCTTTACGTTCTTTTCCGTTAGCAACTCCTTTTAAAACAGCAACATGGTCTAACAATTGATAAGCCGTAATTTGAGGGTAAACCCCAAATTCTTGAGGTAAGTAACCCAAAACTTTTCTTAAATTGGTTGGGTCTTTTAAAATATTAATATCATCCAAAAATGCAGTACCAGAATCAGCTTCTTGTAATGTAGCTAAGGTTCTCATTAATGATGATTTTCCTGCACCGTTAGGACCAAGTAAACCAAACATTCCATTAGTTATTTCAATACTTACATTGTCTAATGCTTTTACTCCATTAGAATAGGTTTTACAAAGATTTTCTATTTTTAAAACTGCCATAATTGTATTTTTATAAAAACCAAATGTAGTGGAATGATGACTAAATAAATTTAAAAGTTACACCAATGGTTAAATAACATTGATAAACGGTTTATGTATCTTTGCTACAATGAATTATGAAGACTTACATAGAGAAATAAAATACAGAACAAGTAGGAGTAGCGGTGCAGGAGGTCAAAATGTGAATAAGGTTTCTACCAAAGTTGAATTAATTTTTCACGTATTAAACTCTGAAATACTCTCAGAAAGACAGAAAGAAATTATATCAATCAAACTACAAAATAGAATAAATTCAGAAGGTTTTTTACTTATTCAATGCGAAGAGACTAGAAGCCAGTTAAAGAATAAAGAAATAGCTTTTGCAAAATTTGTAGAGCTTTTAAAAGAAGCTTTAAAGCCTGTAAAAAAGAGAAGACCATCTAAGCCAAGCAAAGGAGCAATTAAAAGAAGATTAGAATCCAAGAAAAAACATTCTGAAAAGAAAGATTCACGTAGGTTTAAATCAGATTAACAATTATTATTTTTGTAAAATGAAAATACAATTTTATAAATATCAAGGTACAGGTAACGATTTTGTGATGATAGATAATCGTGAGAATGTCTTTGATAAGAAAAATCTAAAAATGGTTCAGCAACTTTGCGATAGGAGGTTTGGAGTAGGTGCTGATGGTCTGATTTTAATTGAAAATTTACCTGATTTAGATTTTAATATGATTTATTTTAATGCAGATGGATCACAGAGTTTTTGTGGTAATGGTAGTAGATGTGCGGTTGCGTTTGCTAAGTTTTTAGGGGTTATTGACAAACAGGCTATGTTTTTATCTACTGATGGTGAGCACGAAGCTTGGATTAATGTTTCGGGAGAAGTTTCATTAAAAATGCATGATGTTAAAGAGCTAGAGGTTGGTTCAGATTATTATTACATCAATACAGGTTCTCCACATTACATTCTTGAGAAAACTGATGTAAAAGTAATTGATGTAAAAATTGAAGGAGCAAAAATTCGTTACAATGAACGATTTAAAGCAGAAGGAACTAACGTTAATTTTGTAAATTACAAAGAACAAGAATTAGATATTAGAACTTACGAAAGAGGTGTGGAAGATGAAACTTTGTCATGTGGAACTGGTGTAACTGCTGCTGCTTTAAGTTGGGCTGATAAAAATAAAGTAGAAACAGGAAAAATAAAAGTTAATGCGATTGGCGGTACATTGCAGGTAGCGTTTAAAAGAGCAGGCAAAGAGTTTAAAGATATTTGGTTGATTGGTCCTGCGGAGCAAGTATATAAAGGCGAAATTGAATTGTAAAATGCAAGAAACCTATTCGATATCAATGACAACAACAATTTCTGAAGAAAAACTTCAGAACGGACTCTTCATTTTTATGTATAGGGCTTCTCGTATTCCTCCACACTTAGGGATAATTACTAATGGTAAATTGTATGATATCTCCACTGTTGGACCTAATATAGGATTGTCTGTTGTTGATTTTTACAAAACAGTATTAAAGCGAAAAACAGAAACAGTTTTTATTGAATTAGAAAAACCTAATTCAAATATTTTACAATCTATAATTGAAGCGCAAGTGAAAAAGTATTGGAAGGTAACAAAAGAGGTTAGTTGTTTGAGCCCCATTAGAGACTTTATTGAAGAGGTTTATAACCTTGGAGAAGCTCAACAAGCCAGTTTTATTTTTGAATTTTTACCCATTTTAGAGGAACAGAATATTATTAAATCTATTAGTGAATTAAATATATATAATATATTAATTAATAATACTTTAGAATTAAAAAAATATACTGAAAAGGATATCGAAAACTGCATTAATGCCTTAACAAGAAAAGAGCAACAAGCTTGTTAAAAGGAGAACATATTATTTTAAGAAAACTTCAGCCAACTGATGTTGATTTTATTTATGATTGGGAAAATAATCCTGCTAACTGGGAAGTAAGTAACACACATGAACCATTCTCTAAAGAAGATATTATTGCTTTTGTAAAAGCAGAACAAAATATAAATGTAACCAATCAATTGCGTTTTGTTATTTGTTTAGCTCAAAACGAATTGCCAGTAGGTTGTATTGATTTATTTGAATTTAATCAACACAAAAAACAAGTTGGAATGGGAGTACTTATTGCTGAAAGCCAATACAGGAATAAAGGTTATGCCACAGAAGCTTTAAAATTATTGATTACTTATTGTGAAAATGAACTTAATATTGTTCATGTTTTTTGTAATATTTTAAAAGAAAACACATCAAGTATTCGTTTATTTGAAAACTGCGGATTTCAGTTTATTGAAGAACGTATTTTGGATCAAAATAAAGTTAATTATTACGAATTAAAATGCTAAAAAAAGTCATCATCTCGATATTCTTAATTGCATTGCTGTTAGGTGCTTATTTGGCTTACGACATGTATAAACGAGTTTATCAGCCTAATGTAACTTTGCAAAATGTTACAGAAAAATATTTCTATATTTATTCTGATTATGAGTTTGATGATATAGTGCACGATTTGTATGAAAAAGGATACATCATTGATCGAGAATCTTTTGAGTGGGTGTCTGAAAAAAAATCAAACTTTAAAAGTAATATACACCCAGGTAGGTATTTGTTAGAAGAGGGAATGAGCAACAATGAGTTGATAGATTTACTAAGATCAGGAGAACAAGTTCCGGTAAAAGTAACTTTTAACAATGTTAGAACGGTTAAAGATTTAGCCGGTAAAATTTCTGCTAATTTAGAGTGTGATAGCGTTGAAATAATGGATTTATTAACCGATGCAGAATTTGTAACTAAATATGGTTTTAATAAAACCACAATTTTAACTTTATTTTTACCAAATACATACGAGTTTAATTGGAATACTTCTGCAGAGGAAGCAATACAGCGCATGGCTGAAGAGTATAAAAAGTTTTGGACAGATGAGCGGAAGGCAAAAGCTAAAAAGTTAAACTTAACCCAATCTGATGTAGCTATTTTGGCTTCAATTGTACAAGCAGAACAATCGGTTCATAGTGATGAACGCCCTATAGTAGCAGGTCTGTATATTAACCGATTAAGACAAGGCATGATTTTACAATCTGACCCAACCATTATTTATGGTATTGGTGATTTTAGTATTAGGAGAGTCTTAAATAAACACAAAACTTTTGATTCACCTTATAATACCTATTTATATAAAGGATTGCCACCAGGTCCGATAAACTTACCATCTATAAAATCGTTAGATGCAGTACTTAACTATCATCAGCACGATTATATTTACATGTGTGCCAAAGAAGATTTTAGTGGCTATCACAATTTTGCTAAAACTTACGACCAACATTTGGTTTATGCTCGTAAATACCAAGCAGAGCTAAATAAGCGGAAGATTTATAATTAACTTAAAGTTTCTATGATAGAATTAAATATTTCTTTAATTTTATGGTAAACTAAACTTTATAATTATGAGAAAAATTTACTTTTTAATTTGCACTATAGCAATAACTTCATCAAGTTTTGCGCAATATAGAACTGGAAATGGACCAGCAATAAACTCTACAGTTAATTTAACTCCTAAAGTTTATAAAATGCAAAATAGCAAAGCAGCGGGAGATACATTAATGTATTTTGATGCGAATGCTTTTTATGTAACCGATCCTCAAGATAATATTGATTTTGTTTTAACTAATCAAGATTATGATGGTATTACAACCTTTGGAAATACAGGTTGGCCAACTACTACAGGTGTTTCCTTTCAGTATTCTTTTATTGATACCGATCCTTTAGAAACTCCAGTTTCAACACCAGGAGGTAATTTTTTCCCAAATGATATAACTTCAGGTACAGACACTGCTTGGTATATTGCAGCAACTTCGTGGTTTGCATCTCCTGCTCAAGCAAATAATTGGTTTAATTTTGGGCCAATCACTATCCCTTCAGGAACAGTTGGGAATACGTTTACATGGTATGATAAAAATAACGAATCTTGGACTGAATCTTACGATGTGTATTTGGTTGATATGAGCAATATTAGCAATACAACAATGCCAGATGGTGCAACTGATGTTTTATCAGCTTCTGTAACACCTATTTTTTCTAAGGCAGCAATTAGTTCTCCAACTCCTCAACCAGCTGCAGATACAAATTGGGCTATGAGATCAGTTAATGTTGATGCTTTTGTTGGCTCAAGATTTTTTATTTTCTTTAACCATACTATGAATGATGGGGATGTTTTGTATTTAGATGAAATGACTGTTAAAGAAGGAACTTCTACAGGAGTTGATGAATTAACAACTACTTCTTTTAATGTTTTCCCTAACCCTAGTAAGGGTGAATTTACTATCAATTTAAATGAAAGTAATGTTGAAAATATTAATATGAATGTTAAAAATGTTGTTGGTCAGGTCGTAATGAATGAAATTTTTACTTTATCTGGAAAAAAGACAAAAACAATTTCTTTAAAAGATTTTGGTAAAGGAATTTACTTTTTAACTGTTAATGATCAAACTACAAAATTAATTGTAGAATAATACATTTATAATAAAAAATTAAAAGGTCGAAGAATTTCATTCTTTGACCTTTTTTTATAGTTAATTTTTATTAATTTCATAATTCTATTAAATTTAAAACCTAAACAAACAAAATAATTAATATGAAAAAAATTATAATCCCAGTATTAATATTATCATTAGGCATAGTAGCTTGTGGTGGCAGTAACGAAGAAGCAATTGCTACAGAAATTACCGATGTGGTTGAAAGTGCGGAAGAAGTAATTTTAGAGGAACCTGTAGATGATTTATACCATTCAGTAGATGGAAGGTTTAAGATTAAATTTCAAGGTGAACCAAAAGTTGCTTCAGATATAGTGCCTACAGATGCTGGAAATATAGAAATGGCTTCATTTATGTATGAAAAAAGTGCTACAGAAGCATATATGGTTGCTTATAGCGATTACCCTTCAGAAATGGTTAAAAAATCATCTGTTGATGAAATGCTACTAGGTGCAAAAAATGGTTCTAGTGGTAATTTAGGTATTACAAAATTTGATTTGGAAGAAAAAATTGAATTGGATGGAAATAAAGGATTATACTTTAGGGGAAGTGCCGGTAGTATTTATGTGGAATATAAAATTTATTTAGTAGCAAATAGATTGTATCAAGTTGCTATTTTAAGAGATGGAGCTTACTCTAAACCAGAAAGATCGGACGAATTCTTTGATTCTTTTCAATTAGTTAAACAAGAGGTTGCAGAGTAAATCAACATGATGATTCCTGATGATAGTATAGATTTACGTTGCTATAATACTTGGATGGCCTTTGATGGAATCGTTCGAACAAAGGTTAAAGAGAATTCAGCAATTGTTTTAGAAGATGCTATTGAAAATTCTAAAGCAGTAAATTCTTTTAGTCAACCACAATACCCTATGATAGTTGATACTACTTTAGCGAAATCAATTACTAAAGAAGCTCGAGATTATTTTTCAATGAAAGGAAGAGAGTCTAAAGTTTTAGCATTTGCAATATTGGTCAATTCTCCTTTAAGTAAAATTATAGCGAATTTTTTTATGGGTTTAAATAAACCTAGAGTTCCAGTAAAACTGTTTACAGATGAGAAGTTGGCGGTAGAATGGTGCAAAAATCACATAAGATAAATTAGATTGGAAAAAGTAAGTTTAAAAGCTAATGAAATTTTAGAGGCTATAATGGCTTATGCTCGATTAGAGTTTGAAGGTCCTAAGTTGGAGATAGGAGATGAAGGAGATGTGTTTGATGCTATTTCATCGGGTGTAAATATGTTAGGAGAGGAGCTGAAGGAAAATGTAGTTTCTTTAAAAGAAAAGGAACATTTATTAAAAGAGATTCATCATCGAGTAAAAAATAACATGCAAATTATAAGTAGTATGTTGCGTTTACAATTTTCAAAGGAAAATGATGAAAGAGTGGTAGGCTTGATTCAGGATAGCCAAAGCAGAATTCACGCAATGGCATTAGTTCATGAAATGTTGTACAGTACAGCCAATTTTAAGTATGTTAATTTTAAAGATTATATCGAAGTTTTAACCAAAAGCCTTTTTGCTTCTTATGCTGCAGCTAATCATCAGATAGAATTAAAACTAAAAATTATTAATCAATTGTCTTTTGAAATTGAAAAGATAATTCCTCTAGGACTTATTGTGAATGAAGTAATAACTAATTCATTAAAGTATGCTTTTGATAACAATAAAGGTATTATTGATATTAATGTTTTACAACTTACAGAGGATAAGGTCATAATTATAATTAAAGATAACGGTAAAGGGCTTTCTGATGGTTTTAATTTTGATGATGATGGTAGTTTAGGGATGCAATTAATTTATTTGTTATCTGAACAAATTGATTCAGAAGTAGAAATGATGAATGATAATGGATTAGGGTATCAAATTACTGTAAATAGTTAAATAAAATATTTTTCTTTTAACACATTTATGTGGTGAATTTCATGGCCTACAATGATATACCCAATTGACAAAACAGTTAATTGATTATTATTGGCAGTTCCTTCTCTTTTAAGCATTTCTGCATTAAAACTTTTAAATAAAGCAATAGTAGCTGCTCTAACTAAGTCATATTCTTCAGCTATATTCGATAAGCTGCGCTCATTTGCCCCAGAATAAGCAACATAATTATCATGATCATAACCAGGTAAATTTGTTTGGTCGTTTCTTGCAAAACGTAAAGCTCGGTTACAAAAAATACGCTCTGTATCAATTAAATGAACTAATAATTCTTTAATTGTCCATTTTCCTTCAGCATAAGCAAAAACTCCTTTTTCTTCAGTAATTAAATTAAGTATTTCATTGGTTTCTTGATGTACTTTGTTTAATTCATCAATAAAATTTGAATTATCGTTAACTAAATTAATATAGTGCTCAAAATAAGTGGCAAAATTATGATTTGTTAAAGTAGATTGCATATTAGAAGCTAAAAAGGTGATGGATTAGCCTCAAATTTATTAAATAAATTCATAAATTTACGTCCTTTCATAATAAAGCAAAAAAATGATAAAGATTAAATTTGGTACTGATGGTTGGAGAGCAATAATCGCTAAAGATTTTACAGTAGATAATGTTGCAAGAGTAACGTTAGGAGCAACAGAATGGTTAAAGAAAAATTTTGATAACCCTTCGGTTGTTATTGGACATGATTGTAGGTATGCAGGAGAGTTGTTTGCAGAAACCACCGCTAAAGTTTTGGCAAATGCAGGTATAAAAGTGTTTTTAGCAAAAGGACCAGTTTCTACACCAATGGTTTCATTAGGAACTTTAAACCAAAAAGCATCCTTAGGTATTGTTTTAACAGCATCACACAATCCTCCATCTTACAATGGTTATAAATTAAAAGGTTATTTTGGAGGTCCTTTGTTACCAAAAGAAATTCAAGAAGTAGAAGATTTAATTCCAGTTAACAATACAATAGATTTAGATAGTTTAGAGATAGAAAACTTTATCGCTAACGGATTGATAGAATACATTGATTTAGAAACAATGTATGTTGATCATGTTGAAGCAAATTTTGATATGGATTCTATTCGTAATTCGTCTATGAGTTTTGCTTATGATGCGATGTATGGTTCTGGTCAAGATGTTATGAGAAGATTATTGCCAGACATTGATTTTTTACATTGCGAACATAATCCAGGTTTTAATGGCACAGCTCCAGAACCAATTCATAGAAATTTAGGGGAGTTCTCAGAGATGATAAGATTGGCTGATGGAGATATTAATTGTGGTTTAGCTACTGATGGCGATGCTGATAGAATTGGATTGTATGATAGTCATGGTAACTTTGTAGATTCTCACCATATAATTTTATTATTAATTAAGTACTTAGTAGAAGAAAAAAAATATACAGGTAAAGTAGTAAATGCTTTCTCTGTAACACCTAAAGTTAAAAAAATGTGCGACCATTATGGGTTAGAATATCAGGTGGTACAAATAGGCTTTAAAAACATTGCAGGAATTATTTTAGAAGATGATGTTTTGTTAGGAGGAGAAGAGTCGGGAGGAATTGCTGTAAAAGGACATATACCAGAAAGAGATGGTATATGGATGGGCTTAATTATTTGGGAATACATGGTTAAATCTGGTAAAACCTTAGAAGAATTAATTGAAGGCGTATACAAAATAGTTGGTGAATTTAAGTTTGAGCGTATTGATATGCATTTAAAAGAAGAAGAAAAACAAGCAATTATTGCAAATTGTAATGCTGATAACTATAAAGCCTTTGGAGATTTAGAAGTAAGAAGATTAGAAACGCTAGATGGCTTTAAGTATTTTTTTGATAATGATGAATGGGTGATGATTCGTCCGTCAGGCACAGAACCAGTTTTACGTACTTATGCTGAGTCTTCAACAACCGAAGGCGCTTTTAAAATTTTAGAAAAAACGCATGCTGAGTTTAAAAGATAATTAGCTTATAATTTTTTAGTATTTGTCTATACTTTGGATAATCTTTTTTATATTCAAAAAATATATTGACTATTAAGAAAATAAATTGCTAAAAAATAGCTTGAAAATATTATTACCTATAATCCTATTATTAATAGGATGTAATAATTTTTCAGCTAAAAAATATGCCGATAAAACTCATTATTTAGTTGATTCACTCAATTTAAAATCTTTATCATCTTCTGATAAAAATTTAATAGATTCTTTATTGTTAAAATATCATGAAAATTCAGATGATACATTAAAGCTATTTTATTTAAATTTATTAGTGAGTGATTGTCAGGATGATATTTGGCTGAAGTACAATTATTTAATGCAAAAAAAATCAAATGAAGTAATTAAGAAGCACAATAAAAACGAACAAATTGTAATTACAGCAAAAAAATACTTAGCATCAAGTTTTAATAACCTCGGTTTCCACTATTATAATATAGATAATATAAATAAAGCAACTTATAATTTTAATAAATCTAAAGAGATAAGTGAAGAGATTAAAAATTTGCCAGTTATTTCAATCAGCCTTAATAATTTAGGTTTTATATATAAGCAACAAGGAGATATATTAAAAGCTTTAAACTATTATCATCAATCACTTAAAATAAATAAACAATTAAACGATGAAAAGGATATTGCTTTAGCTTTAAATAATATTGGAGGTCTTTATTATAATCAAAAGGAGTACGAAAAAGCAATAAAGTATTACGTGGATGCTTTGATTTTGGAAAAGAGAAGTGGATCAAAAAAAGGGGTGGCAAGGCTCTATAGTAATTTAGGATCTATTTATAAGGAACAGAATAAAAATAAACAAGCTATAGATTATTTTAATCAATCGATTAAAATTTATACGGAAATAGGGGATAAAAAGGGATTAGCTACATCATTAAGTAAAAGAGCTTCTATTGATTTATCGATGATTGATGATTTTATAGGTGATAAAACAAAACAATTAAATAATATTTTATTAAAGCATAAAAGTGCTTATAAAATATATGAAGAAATAAAAGATAACGAAGGCAGGGCTTTTTCTTTATGTAATATAGGTGAAACTTATAAGCTTTTAAATGATTACTCATCTGCATACCAATATGCTAATAAAAGTTTATTAATTGCAAAGGAAATTGGTTTTCCAGAATCTATAAAAAAAGCAGCTAAAATTCTTCACGAAATCTCTTTTTTAAAAAATGATTATAAAAATGCTTATGCCATGCAAATGTTGTATTACAATATGCAGGATAGTATTAGTAATCAAAGTATTAAGGATGCAACAATTCAAAAACAATATGAATATGAATATGAGAAAAGAACATTTAAAGATAGTGTTGCAACGGCTGAATCTCAAAAAATAAAAAATTTAGAATTTAATCAGAAAATTCAAAAACAGAAAACATATACTTATGTGTTTATTTTAGGCTCTATTTTAATGGTTTTAGTTTTAATTATTATCTTAAGAGGATATCAATTGAAGAAAAGAAGCAATTTAGAACTTGAAAAAAAGAATAAAGTAATTGAAGAAAAAAATATAGAGATAACCGATAGTATAAATTATGCCAAGCGAATTCAGAAAGCTATTATTCCACCTTCAGAGGAAATTAATGAACATTTAAAAAACTGTTTTGTAATATATAAACCTAAAGATATTGTAGCGGGAGATTTTTATTGGTTACAAAAAGTAGGTAGCGAAATTATTTATGCTGCGGCTGATTGCACTGGACATGGGGTTCCAGGAGCTATGGTAAGTGTTGTTTGTCATAACGCTTTAAATAGAGCTGTTAGAGAGTATAATCTAATTAAACCTTCTGAGATTTTAAATAAAACTCGAGAAATAGTTATTGAAACTTTTCAAAGGAGTAGGGAAAACACCTCTATTATTAAGGACGGGATGGATATTGCTTTATGTGCGATTGATTTTGACAGTAATACATTGCAATATTCTGGAGCAAATAATCCTTTGTATATAATTAGAAATAAAGAAATTATTGAATTAAAAGCTGATAGACAGCCTGTAGGTAAGTTTCATGATGAAAAATCTTTTAATAATAATAAGATTTCAATCGAAAAAAATGATATAATCTATATTTTTAGCGATGGATATGTGGATCAATTTGGAGGGCCAAGGGGCAAGAAATTTATGAAAAAACAATTTAAAGACCTTCTATTATCTATTGAAAATGAATCAATGAATAAACAAAAAGAAATTTTGGTAAATAATTTCAATAAATGGAAAGGGGATTTAGAGCAGGTAGATGATGTGTGCATCATAGGAGTGAGAATATAATGTGCATTTTATCCTGAGTACAGTATGTATTGAATTTGCCGAAATACCGAAGAATATTACGTTGCAATATAAATGTTAATTGTGCTTTTTTATCACATAATAAGATTGAAACGTAAAAAAATCATTAAAATAGGGTATGGATGCTATCCACTGAGGTAATACTTTGGTTTTATAACCAAATTTGTATTCATAAATTGGAGCTACAAGGTATTTAATTTGGTTTTTAATTTCAAATTTGTTGGCTCTACAAATTTTCTCAAAACGTTTTGTAGAAATTCCAGTATCTTTAATCTCAAGTAGATTTTCTATTAAAGTATCATTTTCTCCAAATAACTTTAAAATACCTTTATATAATGGTTTAGGTAATAAATGGTAGTAAGGTAATTTTGATGTTACTTTAGAGGTAGCACATTGTTGATGTCCTCCATAGGGCATTCTCCAAGAAGGGAAGCCAAAAAATATTAATCCTTCCGGTTTTAGAAAATTACCGACAATTGACATGAATTTTTCTTGGTCATGTATGTGTTCAATAACATCTTTTAAAATAATTAAATCAAATTTATGGTCTAATTTATCTGGGTCAATGTCATAAATGTTCTTATTTACAAAAGAAACTAACCCCAAATTAATTTCTTCTTTCATAAATTCATTAGCAAGCTCAACTCTTCCCGCTTCTAATTCAATTCCTGTGCAAACACAATTTAACTCAGTAAATGCTTTTAATACTCCACCTTCAGAGCTTCCTATCTCCAAAACATGTTTGTCGCTGTTTGGAACAAACAAACCCTTTAAAAAAGGAAGTATAGAGTCTCTCGAATTAAAATATTGAACTTCAAAATATCGAGGTTTATTTAAGAATAATTTACTCATATCAATTATTAATTGTGCGAAGATAATATTTTATCTAAAAACAATGGTGGTTAAATATCTATTAGGAAAGCTAAATAACTTATTAAGATTTAATAAATTCACTTTTTAAAGTATTTAAGACGAATTTATTTTGCATTTTTTAACGTTTTTATAAATAGTATCAATTTTCTTAATCTTATATTTGCAAAATGTTAAAAAAATGGGGGATTGTAATATTATTATTTGCCTTAATTGGGGTTGGGTGTAGCAAGTATCAGAAGCTTTTGAAAAGTTCGGATATGGATTTAAAATATGAAGCTGCTGTTGCTTATTATGATGATGGGAAGTTTGAAAAAGCAATGCCATTATTCGAAGAGTTAATTCCATTATTTAGAGGTACAGATAGAGCCGAAAAGGTTTATTATTGTTATAGCTATTGTAATTATAATCTAAGCTTATTATACGCATCCTCTTATCATTTTAAAAAATTCGCAATAACTTATCCATTAAGTAAACATGCTGAAGAAACTTTATTTATGCATGCTTACTCTAATTACTTATTATCACCAACACCTACTTTAGATGCAACTGATACGAAGGCAGCTATTAATTCCTTACAATTATTTATTAATACTTACCCAACTCACAGCTTAGTGGATTCAAGTAATGTTTTAATGGATAAACTTAGAAATAAATTAGAAGAGAAATCTTATTTAGATTCTAAACAATATTATAAAATATTTAAATTTAAAGCTGCTATTATTGCTTTAGATAATACTTTACGTGATTTTCCAGAATCAAAACATGCAGAAGAAATCACTTTTTTAATATTAAAGTCTCATTTTTTATTGGCAGAAAATAGTATTAAGCAAAAAAAGTTGGAAAGAATTGATGATACTATCGATGCTTATTATACATTTGTAGATTCTTATAAAGAAAGTAAATATTTAAAAGAGGCTCACTTAATTTTTACTAAAATGAGTGAAGCTAAAAACGAGATTAAATTAGAAAATTTATAATTATGAATTTTAAAACCACAAATGCTGAATCTTCTACCATAACTAGAAACATGGATGAGATTGAAAAAGTAACAGGTAACATTTATGAATCATGTGTTGTTGTTGCAAAAAGATCAGATCAAATAGCTATTGATTTAAAAGAAGAATTGGTTGGTAAATTGAATGAATTTGCTTCTAATACGGATAATCTTGAAGAAATTTTTGAAAATAGAGAGCAAATTGAAATTTCTAGATTTTACGAAAGCTTACCTAAAACCAATGCAATTGCATTGAAAGAATTTTTAGACGATAAAATTTATTACAGATCACCATCTTCTGATACTGAAAAGTAAAACAATATGCTTAGCAGTAAAAATATTCTTCTTGGAGTTACGGGAGGTATAGCTGCGTATAAAATCACTTTTTTAATAAGAGCATTAAAAAAATCTGGAGCCAACGTTAAAGTTATAATGACTCCAGATGCTAAAGCTTTTATTACTCCTTTAACCATATCTACATTATCAGAAAATCCTGTTTATTCAGAATTTTCAAACAGTTTAACTGGAGAATGGTTTAATCATGTTGAGTTAGGTCTATGGGCTGATATTTTTATTATTGCTCCAGCTACAGCTAATACTATTGCTAAAATGGCAAATGGTATTTCTGATAATTTTTTATTAGCAACTTATTTATCTGCAAAATGTCCTATTTTTATTGCTCCTGCAATGGATTTAGATATGTTTGCGCATCCTACAACAACTAAAAATATTAAGCAATTAATAAAAAACAACAATAAAATAATAGATGCTAAATACGGAGAGCTTGCAAGTGGGTTAGTAGGTAAAGGTAGGATGGAAGAGCCTGAAAAAATATTTTCTATCATTAAAAATTATTTTGAGAAAGACTTAACTTTATTAGGGAAAAAAGTATTAATCACTGCAGGACCAACTATAGAGCAAATAGATCCAGTTAGATTTATAAGTAATCATTCTTCAGGTAAGATGGGGTATCATCTTGCTGAAAAAGCAGCAGAATTAGGTGCAGAAGTAATTCTTGTTTCAGGACCTACTAACATTTCATTAATTAATCAGAAAATTACTAAAATAGCTATTAAATCTGCTGAGGAGATGTATGATGCAGTTTTTAAATATTTTAATGCGTCTCATATAGTTATTATGGCAGCAGCAGTTGCAGATTATACACCTGTTAAACAAGAAAAAAGCAAAATAAAAAAGAAATCAGACTCAATTGATATTCAGTTAACATCAACTAAAGATATTTTAGCAACCTTAGGTAAGAAAAAAACTAAAAAACAATTATTAGTTGGTTTTGCATTAGAAACAGATAACGAAATTGAAAATGCTAAAAAGAAATTACTGAATAAAAACCTTGATTTTATTGTCTTAAATTCTTTAAAGGATAAGGGGGCAGGATTTGAGGGAGATACGAATAAGGTTACTTTTATTGATAAAAACAATAAAGTAGAAAAATTCAAGTTAAAATCTAAGTCTGAAGTAGCTACAGATATATTTAATAAAGTCTTATCTTTACTTTAATAATGCAAAAAGGAATAAATATATTACTGATTTTACTATTTAGTTTTGGATTAACTAATGTTAATGCCCAAGAATTAAATTGTAATGTTCAGATTAATTCTTCTCAAATTCAAGGTTCAGATAAAAGTATTTTTGAGGCGATGGAAAAAGCTATTTTCGAGTTTATGAATAACCGAAAATGGACTAATAATGTATTTAAAAATTCAGAAAGAATAGAGTGTACTGTAATGATTAACATTACCGAACAGGTTTCTACGAACGATTTTAAAGCAACAATACAGCTTCAATCAAGAAGACCTATTTTTGCTACCTCATACAATTCCACCTTATTAAATCATTTAGACAAAGATTTTGAATTTAGTTTTAATGAGTTTGACCCTTTAGAGTATTCTGAAACTAGCTATTTATCAAATTTAACCTCTGTTTTAGCATTTTATGCTAACATTATTTTAGCATTAGATTATGATTCTTATTCTTTGAATGGAGGAACTAAGTATTTGCAAAAGGCTCAGGCTATTGTAAATAATGCTCAAGGTGCTAGAGAGCCAGGTTGGAAAGCATTTGAAGGAGAAAGAAATCGGTATTGGTTTGCAGAAAATTTATTACATCAAAATTATGCTGGATTAAGAGAATGTGCCTACAATTACCATCGATTGGGTTTTGATACTATGACTAAAAATGTTGCTACTTCAAGAGTGGTAGTTTTAGATGCTATTAGGCTTTTAGAGAAGGTTTATGAAAGAAAGCCAGGTTCCTTTCAATTGCAAATTTTTTTTAACGCTAAATCTAATGAGCTAGTAGACTTATTTTCAGATGCAACTCCTAAAGAAAAAAATGAAGCTGCAACTCTTCTTAGAAAAATTGATGCAAACAATCTAAGTAAGTACGATAAAATAGAAAAAGGAGAGTAAATGTTAAAGCATTTATCAATAAGTAACTACGCTATTATCGATAACCTTGAAATTTCTATTGACAAGGGGTTTACAGTTATTACTGGAGAAACAGGTGCTGGTAAATCTATTCTATTAGGAGCTTTATCATTAATTTTAGGACAAAGAGCAGACACATCTATTCTTAATGACAAAGAAAAGAAGTGTGTTGTAGAAGGTAGCTTTGAATTTGATGAAAATTTATACCAAGATTTTTTTCAGAAAAATGATTTAGATTTCGAAAAGCTTAATATAATAAGACGAGAAATATCAAATTCAGGAAAAAGTAGAGCTTTTATAAACGATACTCCTGTCAATTTAAATTTACTCAAAGAGCTTACTCAGCAGTTAATAGATATTCATTCTCAACATCAAACGTTACAAGTACAAGACAATTTATTTCAATTAAAAGTTATTGACTCTTACGCTAAAACTGAAGATGAAATAATAAGTTACAAAGCAAAATATGCTGAGTATTTAAAAAACAAACACTTATTAGAAAAATTGATAGTTGATTCTAAATCTGCTAGTTCAGATTTGGATTATATGAGGTTTCAAATAGAAGAAATAGAAGCTTTAAATTTAAAAATAAACGAAAAAGAAGAAATTCAATCAGAACTTCAAACAATTAATAATGCAGAAGAAATAAAAAATGCTTTAAGTTATTCTTCTGAAGCTTTGCTAAATGCTGATAAAAATCTGATAACTGAACTTAAGAAAATCACAAATTCACTAGCCAAAATATCAAAATGGTCGAATGATTACAATTTAGTTTATGAAAGGCTTCAGTCTAGTTTAATTGAGTTAGAAGATATCTCAAGTGAAATTGATAGTTTAGATAATAGTTTCAGCTTTGACCCTGACAACCTAACCTTTTTAAATGAAAGGTTAAATAGAATTTATACTATTGAACAAAAACATAATTTATCATCAACAGAACAAATTTTTCAATTTTTATCTCAACTTAAAAATAAAATTGATGCTATTGATTCTTTTGAAGAAAGAATATTAGAACAAGAAAAAGTTGTGAATCAACAAAAACAGGCTTTAAATTTATTGGCTAAATTAATTTCTGAAAAAAGACAAAATTGTTTTAAAAATTTATGCAAAAGAATAATAACTAGTTTACATGAATTAGGAATGTCTGATGCAAATTTTCAAATCAAACATCAAACATTAGCCAATTTTAATGAAAATGGAATAGATACTATCGAATTTTTATTTAATTCAAACAAAGGTTTTGATTTAAAAGAGCTTCATAAAGCAGCTTCTGGTGGAGAGCTTTCTAGATTAATGTTAACTATTAAATCTATTTTAGCTGAAAGCAAAAATTTAGCTACCATTATTTTTGATGAAGTTGATACAGGGGTTTCAGGAGATATTGCAGATAAAATGGCTGTAATAATGAAAAAAATGAGTCAAAACATACAAGTAATATCTATTACTCATTTACCACAGGTAGCTGCTAAAGGTCAGTTTCATTATAAAATTTTTAAAGAAACTAATAAAGAGAAAACAATTACGAAATTATCATACTTAAATGATAAGGAAAGAGTAGAAGAGTTGGCAAAAATGCTAAGCGGTGAAAAAATTACAACTGCTGCTAGGCAACATGCTGAAAACTTGTTAATAGATTGAGTTAAAAGATGATGTTTTTTTAGTTAAAACACTTACTTTTGCCTCCTATGTTTTTTTGTTGGAATAAATACCTCTCTATTTTACTAATTGCTTTATTATTTTTAAGCTTATTTACTTTTACGAGCTGCGATCCTCATAGAAGTGGTTCAGTTATTAAAGGAGCTAATGCTAAAACGAGATACCATACAAGACCTGCATCATCAAAAGCATATAGAAAAAAGAAATATTAATTAAAAAGGTTTTTAATTATCTGCTATATTTGTAGTAGGATAAAAAATAAGAATATGTCAAGTAATTTATTGAAAGGAAAAAAAGGAATTATTTTTGGAGCTTTAAATGAGAATTCAATAGCATGGAAAGTAGCGGAAAGAGCTCATGAGGAAGGAGCAGAGTTTATTTTAACTAATGCACCAATCGCATTAAGAATGGGTGAATTGAATGCTTTAGCTGAAAAAACTAATTCTGATGTAGTTCCTGCTGATGTAACTTCAATTGAAGATTTAGAAAATTTATTTAATAAAGCAGAAGAAAAATTTGGTAAAATAGATTTTATCTTACACTCTATTGGAATGTCAGTAAACGTTAGAAAGAAAATTCATTATACAGAGGCTAATTATGATTTTTATGATAAGGCTATGGATATTTCAGCAATTTCTTTTCATAAGGTAATGAAAGTTGCTAAGCAAAAAGATATTATGAATGAATGGGGATCAATATTAGCACTTTCTTTTATTGCTGCTCAACGTTCTATTCCTGGGTATAACGATATGTCGGATGCAAAATCTCTTTTAGAATCAATTGGAAGAACTTTTGGTTATTATTATGGAACTGATAAAAAAGTAAGAGTAAACACTATTTCTCAATCACCTACCAAAACAACTGCAGGTGGAGGTATAAAAGGATTTAGTTCTTTATATGATTTTGCAGATTTAAATTCGCCTTTAGGAAATGCACCAGCTTTAGATTGTGCCAACTATTGTGTTGTAATGTTTTCGGATTTAACCAAATATGTTACAATGCAAAACCTGTTTCATGATGGAGGGTTTTCTAATACAGGAGTTACCGATAAGTTAATGGAAAAACTAATGAGAGAAGATTAATTAATCTAATTTTGATATTATAAACAAACAGCTCCGAAGTAATTTACTTCGGAGCTGTTTGTTTATAAATGAAAGGTTTTAATCTTCTTTATTTGATTCAGAATCTTTTTTCTTTTTAGCTTTTACTATTGAGAATAAAATTTCTTGAGTAACATCATCTAAGCTAACTTTTATCGTATCACCTTCATTAATGTGAGATTGAATGATTTCTTCAGCTAATGGATCTTCTAAATACTTTTGAATAGCTCTTTTTAATGGTCTTGCACCATAAGCAGCATCAAAACCTTTGTCAGCTATATGATCTTTAGCTTCATCAGTTAATTGAATTTTGTAACCAAGCTCTTCAATTCTATTGTATAAGCTTTTTAATTCAATGTCAATAATTTTATGAATGTCTTCTTTTTCAAGTGAATTAAAAATGATTACATCATCAATTCTGTTTAAAAACTCAGGAGCAAAAGCTTTCTTTAAAGCATTTTGAATAACTCCTGCAGAATGTTCGTCAGCACTTTCTTTTTTAGCAGTTGTTGAAAACCCAACTCCTTGTCCGAAATCTTTTAATTGACGCGCACCAATATTTGATGTCATTATAATAATAGTATTCTTAAAATTAATTTTTCTACCAGAACTATCTGTTAATAAACCATCATCTAAGGCTTGTAACAATAAATTAAAAACATCAGGGTGAGCTTTTTCAATTTCATCTAGTAAAATAATAGAGTAGGGCTTTCTTCTAACTTTTTCTGTTAATTGTCCGCCTTCTTCATATCCAACATATCCTGGAGGGGCTCCAACTAAACGAGAAACAGCAAATTTCTCCATATACTCACTCATATCAATTCTAATTAAAGCTTCTTCGGTATCAAATAAATATTTAGCTAAAACTTTTGCTAATTGTGTTTTACCAACACCAGTAGGCCCTAAGAAAATAAATGAGCCAATTGGCTTGTTTGGATCTTTTAATCCAGCTCTATTTCTTTGAATTGCTTTCACAACTTTTTTTACAGCTTCATCCTGACCAATAACCTTATCATTAATTTCATCTCCCATCTTCGATAAACGATCACCTTCAGCTTGAGCAATTCTCTGAGTAGGAATACCAGTCATCATTGCAACTACTTCTGCAACATTTTGCTCAGAAACTATTTCTCTATTGTTTTTAGTTTCTTCTTCCCAAGCTGTTTTAGCAGTATTTAACTCTTTTAAAAGATTTCTTTCATCATCTCTTAATTGAGCTGCTTCTTCGTACTTTTGGCTACGAACAACGTGATTCTTTTTATCTTTTATCTCCTCAATTTTCTTTTCAATTTCAATAATGTTCTTTGGAACCTTAATGTTTGTTATATGAACTCTAGAGCCAGACTCATCTAAAGCATCAATAGCTTTGTCGGGTAAGTGTCTGTCAGTTAAATACCTATCAGTTAATTTTACACATGCCTCTATTGCTTCATCTGTATAAGTTACGTTATGGTGATCTTCATACTTGTCTTTAATGTTGTTGATAATTTGAATCGTTTCTTCAACAGTAGTAGGCTCAATAATTACTTTTTGAAACCTTCTTTCTAAAGCACCATCTTTTTCTATAAATTGACGATATTCATCTAGTGTGGTTGCACCAATACATTGAAGTTCACCTCTTGCCAAAGCAGGTTTAAACATATTAGATGCATCTAATGAGCCAGAAGCTCCACCTGCACCAATTATAGTATGAATTTCATCAATGAATAAAATAATCTCTGGTGATTTTTCTAACTCATTCATTACAGCTTTCATTCGTTCTTCAAATTGACCTCTGTATTTGGTGCCAGCAACTAAAGAAGCTAAATCAAGCGTGATTATTCTTTTTCCAAAAAGAACTCTAGAAACTTTTTTCTGTACTATTCTTAAAGCTAAGCCTTCTGCAATAGCAGACTTACCAACACCTGGTTCACCTAATAAAATAGGGTTATTTTTTTTTCTTCTTGATAATATTTGAGAAACTCTTTCAATTTCTTTCTCTCTACCTACAATTGGATCTAATTTGCCATCTTCTGCATATTTTGTTAGATCTCTTCCAAAATTATCTAATACTGGTGTTTTAGATTTTGTTGAGCCTTTTGAGGCTCCTGAAGCTCCACTGCCCATAAATTCCTTTCCAGAATCATCATCATCGTCATCTGATGGATTGCTAGGAAAGTCTGCTCTTGGAGTTTCATCCTCCACTATATTTAGTATCATAATTTCATCTTTTACAGCTTCGTAATTTACATTTAATGCATTTAATGAATTGGTAGCAACATTATCTTCACCTTTTAAGATAGATAATAGCAAGTGCTCTGTTCCAATAATATTGTTTTTAAGCACTTTTGCTTCTAAGTAAGTTATTTTTAAAACTTTTTCGGCTTGTTTTACTAAAGGAATGTTTGCAAGTTGATTATTATTTCCATTTCCTACTTTAGTAGAGGCCTCGATTTTTTTTCTTAATTCTTTTAAATCAACACCTAAATTTGCGAGCACTTTAACTGCTAATCCATTTCCTTCTCTAATAATTCCCAATAATAAATGTTCTACACCTATATAATCATGTCCTAATCTAAGGGCTTCCTCCTTGCTAAAGGTAATGACATCCTTAACTTTCGCTGAAAAATTTGCATCCATAATTCTTTATTTTAAATTCCACACCCTTTAAAATTAGGATTAATTGAATTAACTCAAAAATAATAATATATGTATTTGACACTATGTCGTTAAACTTGCCTTTTTTCAACAGATTTTTGTTAGTAAGTAAGCAATTTAAAATACCTTAAAAAAGTTAGTTTTTGTGTATTTTCGGACTTCTCTTAGATGAGAGTTTTTTAATCAATAATAGAAGTAAAAATCAATAGATAAAATGGCTGAAGGAGAAAAAATAATTAAAATAAATATTGAGGAAGAAATGAAGTCAGCTTACATCGATTATTCGATGTCGGTTATTGTCTCAAGAGCACTTCCAGATGTAAGAGATGGTTTAAAACCAGTTCATAGAAGAGTGTTGTTTGGTATGTTAGATTTAGGTGTACGTTCTAATAGTGCCTATAAAAAATCTGCAAGAATAGTTGGAGAAGTATTGGGTAAGTATCATCCACATGGTGATACTTCGGTTTATGATGCTATGGTTAGAATGGCTCAAGAATGGTCATTAAGATATATGTTAGTTGATGGGCAGGGTAACTTTGGATCAGTAGATGGTGATAGCCCAGCAGCAATGAGGTATACTGAAGCTAGATTAAGAAAGATAGCTGAGGAAATGTTAGCTGATATTGATAAAGAAACAGTAGACTTTAGTTTGAATTTTGATGATTCATTAGAAGAGCCAACAGTTCTTCCATCAAGAATACCAGCATTGTTATTAAATGGAGCTTCAGGGATTGCTGTTGGTATGGCAACCAATATGGCTCCTCACAATTTAACAGAGGTAATTAATGGTATTACAGCTTATATTGATAATAGGGATATTGATATAGATGGTTTAATGGAGCATATTAAAGCTCCTGATTTTCCAACAGGAGGTATTATTTATGGTTACCAAGGAGTAAAAGATGCTTTTCATACTGGTAAAGGAAGAATTGTAATGAGAGCTAAAACTGAATTAGAAGAAACTAATTCAGGTCGTTTCAGAATTATTATATCAGAAATTCCTTACCAAGTTAATAAGGCTGATATGATTAAGAAAACAGCAGACCTTATTAATGATAAAAAAATAGAAGGGATATCAGATATTAGAGATGAATCTGATAGGACTGGTATGAGAATAGTTTATGAACTAAAAAGAGAAGCTATTCCTAATGTTGTTTTAAATAACTTGTTTAAACAAACTGCTTTACAAACTTCTTTTAGTGTTAATAATATCGCGTTGGTTAAGGGAAGACCTGTAGTATTAAACTTAAAAGATATCATTGTAGAGTTTGTAGAGTTTAGACATGAGGTTGTTGTAAGAAGAACAAAATATGAATTAAGAAAAGCAGAGGAAAGAGCTCATATTTTAGAAGGATTAATTATTGCTTCAGATAATATTGATGAAGTAATTAAATTAATAAGAGCTTCTAAAAGCCCTGATGAAGCAAGAGATAAATTAATGGAACGCTTTAAATTAAGTGACATCCAGTCTCGTGCAATTGTTGAAATGCGATTAAGACAATTAACTGGTCTTGAGCAAGATAAGTTAAGAGCTGAGTACGATCAAATCATGAAAACGATTGAGGATTTAAAAGATATTTTAGCAAATGAGGCTAGAAGAATGCAAATTATTAAAGACGAATTAATTGAAGTAAGAGATAAATACGGAGATGAAAGACGAAGTGTAATAGAACATGCCGGAGGAGATTTTAGTATAGAAGACATGATACCAGATGAAGAAGTAGTAATTACTATTTCTCACCTAGGTTATATGAAACGTACATCTTTAACAGAATATAAATTACAAAATAGAGGAGGAGTAGGTTCAAAAGGAACCGCAACTAGAGATGAAGATTTTGTTCAAGAGCTTTTTGTTGCAACTACTCATAATTACTTATTAATATTTACTGCTAAAGGTAAATGTTTTTGGATGCGTGTATTTGAAATTCCGGAGGGATCTAAACAATCAAAAGGTAGAGCAATACAAAACTTAATAAATATTGAGTCAGATGATAAAGTTTTGGCATACATTAATGTAAACGATTTAAAAAATGAAGAATACATTAATAGTAACTACATAATTATGTGTACTACTAAAGGTATTATTAAGAAAACTACCTTGGAAGCATATTCAAGACCAAGAGTAAATGGTATTAATGCAATTACAATTAGAGAAGGAGATCAATTGTTAGAAGCAAAATTAACAAGTGGTAAGGATGAAATTATAATGGCAGCCAAATCTGGTAAAGCAATACGTTTTAACGAATCTAAAACAAGACCAATGGGAAGAAATGCTTCGGGTGTTAGAGGTATTACATTGGCCGATGCAAAAGATGTAGTTATTGGTATGATTACTATTCCTGATGATACAGCTAATGTATTGGTAGTTTCTGAAAAAGGATATGGAAAACGTTCTGAAATAGAAGATTATCGAGTTACTAACAGGGGTGGTAAAGGAGTGAAAACATTAAATATTACAGAGAAAACAGGTAGTTTAATTTCTATTAAAAATGTAACTGATACGGATGATTTAATGATTATTAATAAATCAGGAATTATTATTCGTTTAGCGGTTAAAAATTTAAGGGTAATGGGTAGAGCAACTCAAGGTGTTCGATTAATTAACTTAAAAGGTAATGACCAAATAGCTGCCGTTGCTAAAGTGGAAGCTTCTGATGAAGAAGATGAACTTTTATTGGATGAGGAAGGAAATGTAATAGTTCCAACCAATGAAAAAGATACAACTGATGATGTGGAGAATACCGATTCTGGCACTGATGTTGATAACAATGATGAAGATTAGTAATTTTAACGGTAAAATAATAAACATGAAAAAATATATTTTAATTATTACGGCAATTGCAACTACAACTGCTGTGTTTGGACAAAAAGCAAAAGTAGTAAGTGCTTATAATTATGATAAAGCTTTTGCTAGATCAGGAAAATGTAGTGAATTAAAAGATGGTTTGGAAGCAATAAATTCAGCAACAGAACATGAGCAAACTAAAGATTGGGCTAAAACTTGGTATTACAGAGGTAATTTGTATTATAATATTATAGCTAGTAAGGATGAGGCTTGTAAAGCTTTGGCGGAAGATGCTTTAGGTAGTTGTACAGATTCTTACTTGAAAGCTTTAGTATTAAACTTTGATGATCCAGAATTAAAAAAATTGGATTTACAAAATGAAGATGGTTCTGATATGATGAAGTTTTTTACAGCGCTTCAAAATCAAAGTAAAGTTGACGATGAATTATATACTGCAGATATAATGGGAAGAAAATTTCCTGGTTTAGCAGGAGAATATGCAAATCAAGGTATTCAAAAATTTAGTGCAAAAGATTATAAAGGAGCACAAGAAAGCTTCGGAAAATCTATGTTGTTAAGCCAGTTTAGTGGTAAAATGGATACGATGATATTATACAACACAGCTTTAGCATCTGAATATGCGGAGGATAATGAGACTGCAAAACAATTGTACGATGCTTTAATTGGTTTAAAATATAATGTTGATGGTAATGGTGCTGATTTATATCGTTCTATGTCAAGGTTGTATAAAAAAGAAGGGAATAAGGAGAAGGCGATGGAGTACATTAAAAAGGGTAGAATTGCATATCCAGAAAATAACAACTTAATTGTTGAAGAATTAGAGGATTATTTACAATCAGGTAATTCTGAAAAAGCATTAGAAAACTTAAATGTTGCAATTACCAATGACCCAAAAAATGCAGTATTGTATTTTGCTAGAGGTACGGTTAATGAAAACCTAAAGAAAACTGATGCTGCAATTGCGGATTATAAAAAAGCATTAGAAATAAAACCAGATTATTATGATGCTGCCTTTAACTTAGGTGCTTTTTACTTTAATGCAGGAGCTGATAAAATAAATGAAGCCAATAAGTTACCTTTAAGTGAATCTAAAAAGTACGAAGCTTATAAAGCTGAAGCGAAAGTTGAATTTGAAAAAGCTGTTCCTTTTATTGAAAAAGCACATGCTTTAAATGAGGCCGATACTGATACCGGAAATATGTTGATTAAACTTTATACACATACAGGACAGTATGATAAAGTAAAAGTAATAAAAGCTAAATATCAATAACTATTTGATATTGTAATAAAAAAAAGGAGTTCAATTGAATTCCTTTTTTTATGCTTAAAAAGCCAGTATAAAGAGTGAAATTAAACAAACAATAATCAAACTAATACCAATATAAGCTACGTTTTTTTGCTTTGTTCTTAGGGCTCCTATGATATAAATAATACCAAAGAGGAAGGAAAATCCGCCAATAATTCTAATTAATATTAATGTGAAATCTGACATAAGGTTTTTAGAAATCTACTTTACCTTTGGCTCTTATGCCCAATCCTTTAACACCAAACATAGTCGGTACCCCAGGATTTTCTAAATAAGTTAAACGTTGTAAAAACTCTATTCTAAATACTTTAAAGAAATTCATAATACCAGCACTTACTTCAACATAAGGTACTCCATTTTTAAAGGCAAATGTTGAAGGATTATCTTCTGTATCTGTTGGGAACCTATACAGTTCAGGGTGAAGATTAGGATTGTTGTCAGCAGTTAAGTTTCCGTAAAGAGCTTTAACAGATAATACTTCTCTCCACTTTAATTTTTTTAATAGTGGAATTTTATTAAAAATGAAGCCATTAAAATAGTGAGTCGCTTTTACACTAGCATATTCATCACTAATAAACTCCATAAAATTCATCATATTAAACGAAGTCTCTTGTAAAAAGAATGATTGGTTGGCTTGAGGTAAATTTAAAAGAGGGTAAGGAACTCTTCCGAATATTTTACCTCCTTCTAACTCTAAGTCTGTAAAACCTAATTGAGCCAAGTAAAAACGTTTGAATATTTGACCAGCAACTCTAGAAAATTGGTATTCACCATCAATAATACCTGTTAAGCCTTGCTTGTAGTTTAATTTAAAAATAGGGTATTTGTTAGGCAATGGTAATCTAAAGTTTTTTCCTTGGTAAAATTGTTCATTAGGAGCAAACCTAAGGTTGATGTCAAAACCATCTGTACTAAGATTATCAGCAAACGTAGGGATAGAATCACCTGTTTGAAATACTAATCTACCAATAGGGCGTTGATCCTTTTTCTCAATAATTAAATTGTAAGCAAAACCACTATAACTTTCTTTGTTGTAATCAACTTTATAGGAATCAAAAAATATCATTTGATCAGATGCTCCACGTTTAAAGGAGAGTAAAAAGTTATCGTCATTTAAAAATTGTAAATCTTGGCCAGGGAAAACGGTTTCATGCTGATAGGAGAATTGAATCCTATTTTGGGGGTTATCCAAAAAGTTTTTATTAAAGGAGTGGGTGAATGCAAATTGATACTTCCATTCCTCATCTTTAAATCCGTAAGCAGCATAGGATTCGAACATATTCTTTTTACTTAATTGTTGGGTAGTTCTAAATCCAGCTCTTAAACGAAAACCTTCTACTTGGTTAAAACTGTATAGAGCAGGCAAAGGCCCAATTTCTATAGGACCAAACTCCTTCCACCCAGATATTAATAAGAAGACGATATCCATTGTTCTTTTAAACGCAGGTATTTTTTGAATGCTGTCAATCATTTCATAAACACCTTCTTCTTGTTTGGTAAGTGTGTCTGGTCTTGCTACATTCCAAAAAGAATCCGTTTTAAGGTTTAAATCTTCTTCTTGAATAATTTTTTCTACTCTACTATAAATTTCATCACTTGCTTCTTTATTAAATACAAAGTTGTTATAATTTACAGTTTTCTTTCCAAACATTCCTCGCCCTTTTTTTGTAAGGTTGTAGTCAATAATTAATTTGTCTTTAGAGAGCATCCATATACTATCATTATAAAGTGTAAACTCCTGATCTAATCTTAAATCTTTTACAAAATTTAGGTTGATTTCATCGGTAATACTCATTTCAACTTTGGTAACTGCGTAGGTTAATGAGTCGTTTAAAATATATAGACTTCCTTTAAAAGCAAAGTCCGCTTTATTTCTAGGGGTAAAAGCAAGGTTAATACACTCTCTGCCATTAATTTCAAGCGTATCTATTATAAAGTATTTGTAAATAGTTGTTCCCAATGGTGAAATAGGACTCGTAAATTGATTAGAGAGTAAATCAATGTTATTATCATAAATATCAATATCTTGATATAGCTTATCCATAATAAAAGAAACTCCGTTATCGTCTAAATAACCATCAAAACCAGTCATTTTTGTACCGTATTGGTATTCTTTTAGGGTTTTAGGGTTTTTACGGTAATACATTTTAGCAGAGGTTTCTCTTAAGAAAATAGGTAGGTATGGCTTACCATTAATCTCTGACGTGTCAATATGATCGATTACAATTTGGAATTTCTTTTTTAACCATCCTTTATTTAAAAACTCGTCAGTTATATTATTTAAATCTATTTCAATTTTCTCGTATTTATCATATTCATAAAAATTCATCGATTCTTTTCTGTTGTCCTCTTTATGATCGATTACTAGTTTAATTAAATCAACAGCTGGGTTATCTTTATTCTTGTATCGTTCCTTGTCTGCTTTTACTTCAAAAACTTCCATCTCAATGGCATCGTTTTTTAATAGGAAATTAATTGTTTGAGAATTTCCTAGTTGAACTGTTTTAGATTCTGTGCTATAACCTACAAATGAGGCCTGTAAAATTGCTGTTCCCCATTGAGTTTCAATAGAGTAGTTTCCATCAAAATCGGTAGTAGTACCAACATTAGCTCCTTTAAAAGCAATATTAACAAAAGGAAGAGGCTCTTTTGTGTTGGCATCTAAAACAGTACCTTTAATTTTTGTAAATTTTTGTGCTGATACATTAAAGAAGAGAAGGATTAAAAAACTAAATGCAAGTAGTCTTTTAATACTTAAACTTTTAAAAATGATATGTTTTAGAGAATGATTCAAGAATGCAAAACTACTTATTTTTTATGGTTGAAAAAGGAGGTTAAATGTTATTATTTATTAACATGTATAGTATTTGTGGCAAGGTCGTTGTAACGACATAACTAATAAAAATAAAGAACTACTTTTACTAAAAATTGATAATATGAAAAATTTAATAGTTGCTTTAATGTTTATCCCTTTTATAGGCTTTTCTCAAGAGAATGAAGAGTTGATTAAAAAAGGGGTGGATACTGATAAGTATGTTCCTAAAGGTATTGCTGTTGGGGTTAAGGCGCCAAGTATTATAGCAACGTCTGTT
The DNA here is from genome assembly GCA_037969435.1 of Vicingaceae bacterium. Lineage (GTDB taxonomy): Bacteria > Bacteroidota > Bacteroidia > Flavobacteriales_E > Vicingaceae. Next base: position 152,605 of record JBBKXK010000007.1, on the reverse strand, counting down.
GCAGGAAGTGTAATTAATACTGATCAAATTATTACAGAGAAAAATGTAGTGGTTATTTTTTATAGAGGTAAATGGTGTCCAATCTGTAATCGGTATTTAGCCAATTTACAAGATTCGTTAAGTTATATAACAGATAAAAATACAGAAGTATTGGTAATTGGACCAGAAACTTTTGAAAATGCAGAGAAAACAGTTGAGAAAGCAGCTGCTAAATTTGTAATGATACCAGATACTTCATTACAGATATTAAAAGATTATGATGTGTTATTTAACGTGACTAAAAAATATCAGGGAAAAATTAAAACCTTTTTATTTACAGATATAGCCGAAAACAACAATCAAGAAGAAGCTCAATTACCGGTGCCAGCTACTTATATCATAGGGAGAGATGGAACTATTAAATGGAGGCATTTTGATTATGATTACTCTAAACGTGCTTCTGTAAAAGAGATTCTAGATAATCTTGAATAAATAGTTCTCTACTTCATACCCTCACTCCAATTACGCAAATATCATCTACTTGGTCAATATCTCCTTTCCAATTGATAAATTTTGAGTCAATTATCTGTTTCTGTTCCGCCATACTTTTATCTTGTATGGATAATAATAATTCCCTAAAAGCAGGAGTTTTTAATTTTTTTCCTTTTTGACCACCAAACTGATCCACATAACCATCACTAAAAATATAGATGGTGTCTCCTTTTTGAAGTGCAACCTGATGTGTTGTGTAAGGTTCTGGGTTATCAAACTTGCCAATAGGTTGTTTGTTGGCTTTAATTTCAATTAATTCGTTATTTCTAATTATCCATAAAGGATTGTTTGCACCAGCATATTCTAAGTTGTTGCCTTCAATAGAACACAAAGCTATATCCATTCCATCTTTTACTTCATCATCGCTTTTCTCAAACTCAGTAACTACAATCTCTCTCGTTTTATTCAAAATTTCTCCGGGAGTTATAATGTTGTGCTCTCTAACACTTCTGTTTAAAGCATTGTTACAAACTACGCTTACCATTGCTCCTGGAACTCCATGTCCTGTACAATCTGCAGCAGCAAAAAGAACTTTCCCATTTCTATGTTCCATCCAATAAAAATCTCCTGCAACAATATCTTTTGGTCTATATAATATAAAAGATTCGTGTAAATACTCTTTTACCAATTTATCGGGTGGGAGTATGGCATTTTGAATACGCTTTGCATATTGAATACTATCGGTAATTTCTTTATTTTTTTCGGATAATTCTTGATGCGCATGTTCTACTACATCTTTTTGCTCTTCAATAATGTTTTTTTGTTTTTTTGTAATTCTTAAACGATTAAACACAAAAAATAAAAATACAACTACCAATAAAAGCCCAAAACCAGTGGCGTAAGCAATTATTTTTTGTTTTTCCTTTTCTTGTTGTTCAATGGCTAAAAGTTTATCGTTTTTGGCATCATCCAATACTTTTTGTTTTTCATACTCAAATTGAGTTTCTTGAATTAATGCAGCTTTTTCGGTGGTTTGATTATTTAAACTATCTCGCATTAAAACATGTAGTTTATACATCTCTAAAGATTGTGATTCACCATTTTTAGCTTCATAAACCTTACTTAAAAGAAAAGCCGCATTTCTAACATTTTCAGGTAAACCAATGTTTTGAGACATTTTTAATCCTTGTAAACCATATTTCTCTGCTTCGTTTAACTTTCGTATGTTATAATTTAGATAAGCCAGATTAATTAAAGAAGAAGCTATTCCTTTATTATCACCTAACTCTTCTCTCAATTTTAAACTTTGATGGCTATATATTAAGGCTATTTCTTTACCTTTTTTTAAGCATTCTTCTTTTGGTAAAGTACAAGTGGGATCGCCATGAGCATTGTAAATACTGCCAATGTTACTTAGTACAGTTGCTATAGAGTGTTTCTTGCCTAATCTCTCATATATTTCAAGGCTTTTTAAGTAATATTCTAATGCTTTTTTATTTCCTTGATTTAATCGATTTTCATTTAGATTATTAAAATTAGGATCTCCATAATCTTTATAAATAGTTGCAATATTTGCCATACAGCCTGCTATTCCTTCTTGGTTGTCAATCTCGGTATGTAAGGCTATACTTTTATCAAAATTTTTAAGTGCAGTTTTTGTATCACCCTGATGAGCATTTATTTGAGCAATTCTATTGTAAGTGGAGGCTATTCGTTTTTTATCGTTTATTGATTCACTAATAACTAAACTTTTATTAAAGAAACCTAAAGCATCAACTATTCTTCCTTGATCCTTATAAATTGCGCCAATATTTTCTAATAATTCTGCAACACCTTTTTTGTTGTCAATTTGTTGGTTAATTTCTAACCCTTTTTCAAAATATTTTATGGTAGCTTCTTGTGTGCCTTGATGGCTACTAATAACACCCAAATTATTAATGGCAGCAGCCTGCATTTTTAAGATGCTTAATTTAACTGCTTGAGTTGGTTTTTGCTTAATAATCGCATCACAATCGTTAGAAATACTATCCCAAAACGAAAGCCTATAAATCATGTTTAATTCGCCAAATTGAGAACGAGCATTAATTTTAGTGGTGTCGTGAGATTTTGGATTGTTAATCAGTTTTAATAAACTGTCAATAGTTACCTGTTGATTAGGGGTAATGTTTTGTGCGTGCACATTAACTGAGCAAGCAATAAGAATTAAGATAAACGTTTTGAATGTTTTCAATGAAAACTAATTTTAAATTTTTAACGAAAATACTCGTTTTTTAGTTTAAAATCAACCTAATATAAAATTTAAACCCCACTATCCATTATATCACTAACTACATGGTAGCGTGGGTCGTCAACAGCGTTTTGTATAATGCTTTCAAAATTAGCATTGGCTTTTAATAATATGGTTTTGCAATCGCTACTTAAATGGGTTAATTTTAAATCTATCCCTAATTCTAAGTATTTATCAGCAATGTTTTGGATGGCTTCAATACCAGAGTGGTCTGTAATTTTAGATTCTATAAAATCTATTTCTACTTTTTTAGGGTCGTTTTTAGGATCGAATTTGGCATTAAAATTTTGGATAGAACCGAAAAATAAAGGTCCCCAAATCTCATAAACTTTAGTACCATCTTCTTTAATTCGTTTACGAGCTCTAATCATGGTTGCATTTTTCCATGCAAAAACTAAGGCAGAAATAATAACTCCCGAAATTACAGCAATGGCTAAATCTTGCCAAACGGTAATTGCTGAAACCAGAATTAATACAATGGCATCTGAAATAGGAATTTTATGTAAAATTCTAAAGCTACTCCAAGCAAAAGTGCCAATAACTACCATAAACATAACACCTACTAAAGCTGCTAAAGGGATTTGTTCAATTAAACCAGCACCAAACAATACAAAGCAGAGTAGGGCAATGGCAGCAACTACACCAGACAAACGACCTTTGCCACCAGCATTTACGTTAATTAACGATTGACCTATCATGGCACAACCACCCATACCACCAAACAAGCCGTTTAAGATGTTGGCTCCACCTTGAGCCACACATTCTTTATTACCGCTTCCTCTGGTTTCTGTTAATTCATCTACTAAATTAAGAGTCATTAACGATTCTATTAAACCAACAGCAGCCAATATAAAGGCGGTAGAAATAATTAAACTCCAATGTCCGCTAAGTGTGCTAAACATACCAAATATTTGCGCTTGGAAAGTTGGCAAGCCACCTTCTAAACCAGTTCCGCCACCTTCTTTAATAAAAGAACCAACCGTGCTAACATCTACATTTCCAAAAATGGTAATACAAGCCACTACTATAATAGCGGTTAACGCAGCAGGTATTTTCTTGGTAATTTTTGGCAATAAAAACATAATTGCCATGGTTAAACCAACCAAACCTACCATTATTAGCATGTTGGTGTTTTGTAACCATTGGGTTGTTCCATCAACGTTTTCTTTAAACAAACCTAGCTGAGATACAAAAATTACAATTGCCAAACCGTTTACAAAGCCCATCATAACAGGGTGGGGGATTAGTCTTACAAATTTACCAAGTTTTAAAACTCCCGCTAAAATTTGGATAGCACCAACAAATAAAAGGGTAATAAATAACCATTGTAAACCTAAGTTTTCAATAGGCATGTCAAGTGCTAAACCAACCTCGTTACCTTTCTGTATCATGTGCACCATTACCACAGCCATTGCGCCTGTAGCACCAGAAATCATTCCTGGCCGCCCACCAAAAATAGCGGTAACAATACCCATCATAAATGCACCGTACAAACCAACCAAAGGATCAACCCCAGCAACAAAAGAGAAAGCAACAGCTTCTGGCACCAAAGCCAAAGCTACTGTTAGCCCTGATAAAATATCGTTTTTAGGGTTTTCGGTAAAGTTTTTAATGATTTTTCGCATGCTGCCCTTTATTTTAAAAGCGGCAAAGATAGCACTTTAGTTGGGAGAGGGAAATGTGATGACGAATTAAATGTATTCGTCTTTGTTATTGATAGTTTCTATAATTTTAAGTTCTAGAAAACTTTAGTAGTGGTGTTATTATATTTTTATCTCCATCTTTTACAGCCTTTATGTATTGTTTCCTTGTCTCATTTTCTTTACCAATGTTAGTATTTGCTCCCCAACTAAAAGCTGATAGATTAAACACTTTTTCGATTACAATATCCGCTATTAACCTACTGTGTCTTCCGTTACCGTTTGCAAAACAATGTATGGCTACTAATCGGTGTTTAAAACGGATAGCTATTTCATCTGGTGGATAACTGTTGTTTTCTATCCAAAACAAAACATCATCGGTTAATTGTTTTAAATCACTTGCTATTTGATAAGGTTTTACACCTATATTTTTTTCAGTGGTTCTAAATATCCCTGCCCATTTCCATACCGAACCATACATTTTTTTATGTAGCTCTTTTATAAATTTTTCGTTTACAATTTTTGCTGCATCCCATTTTTTACCATAGGTCCAAGCTACAGCTTCCTCAATGTTTTTTTGTTCAAACTCATCCAACTCTGCTTTAGTAGAAATTGTGTCTATTTTTAACCCTTCTTTTTCTTCTTCATCTAATGGGGTTTGTCCATATATGTAGCTAAAATCTAATCCCATAAAGTTTTTGGGAGTTGTTGTATTATTTCGGTTTTACGTTCTTCTACCGCTTCTGTTAAACGTGCTTGCGAGTTTTTTTGATCTTCTAAACTCATGTTTTGCGAAGTTCGCATTACAATTTCTTTAGCCATTTGGTTAGCTTTACGTTCTATTAAAGCGTCTAAAGAACCATCTTTGGGCACTAAAGCATAAACCAATTGCATGTCCATAGCATTGGCAACATCGTTAAGTGATTTTAAAGTAATACCCATTTCTTTTTCTCGTTTTTCTAACTCTTGCACACTTTGTTGGGTAATTCCTAATTTATTTGCCAACTGTTGCAAGGTCATTCCTAACGAAGTACGGATGGCTTTTACCCAACCGGCAGGAGGTATTGCAACAGTTTGTACTTGTTGAAAAGCTTGTAGTTTTTGGTTTAACTGCTTTAATTTGATTTTTTTTGTATCCATTTTAACTATATTACAGGGTTTAACCTGTGTAAATATAAATAAATATCAGTATATAGACTGATATTTATTAAATTAAATCAGGGTTTAACCTGATTTAATTGTTTTTAGTAAACTTTTTTTATTGAAGTTGATACAATTCTTAATTAACAGAGAAGAGGAGAAACTCCATTTAACTTCCTTCCACAATAGCAATTTCCTCAGCAGTTAGGCCATACAATTCATAAACCATTGCATCTATTTAGGTTATAATTTTTAAATTACAGATTCAAAAGTGCCAATAACCTTGAATGATGATAAATCATCATCTTCTAATGTTAATTCTTTATAATCATCATTTGTAGATTTCGGCTTTAAAGTTATTTTATGATGCTGCCAACCATTTTCGTCTTCATATTTGGAACTTTGATATTCTTTAACTGTATAATTTGCACCAAAATCTGAGTCTAGAAAATTTGAATGTTCAACGAGCACAATTTTTCCGTTTCTTGAACCAGCAGAATACTTTTTAAATATACAGTAGGCTCCATTGGGTATAATTTTATTCATGGATTCACCGACTACTTGACAAACAAATAAATCTTCACTTAATTTATAATTTTTAGGCGGTTTAATCCATTTAAAATCTTCAACCTTTTGGAGGTTACTAAAGTTACCTGCAGCAACCTTTAAATCATAAAGAGGTATAGCATTTATAAATGGTATGACATCGTTTGCCTCGATATATTTTATTTCCTTTTTCTCATTTTCTATTTTTGGAATAAAAGAGTTGAAATATTCTCTTAGGGATTCGTCACAAACATAAACATAAGTGCCTTTTATCCCTCGAAGCATTATAGTTTTGTAAATATTTATAATGAATGATTTTAATTCTTCAGGGTCTTTAATGGATTGCTTCCCGTTTTTATCAAAGTAATTATCTTCTTGAATTATAATTTTATGGTTTTCTTTATCATAAGAAATTTCATTTCCAAAAATGATTCCCGAATAATTTAAATCATAACCCTGTGTAGTATGAATACAACCCACTTCATTTATTGAGCCTTCGGAGTTTATCCAATCATTTGCCGTTCCATTCCATTTAAGTTCAACGTCATCAATAACAATATCAAACGCATCTTTATTTTTATTAGAAATCCATTTCCAAGAATACCCTGCTATTAATCTTGAAAGACCATTTTCATCATTTCTTAGTTTTATTTGATTAACCATATCTTCTAAAGAATCAAATAAAAGAAATTCATATTGTTTTGAATCAAAACTTTGGTCAGAGTTATTTAAACTGCAATTCAGTAATTTATCAATAAATTCAACATATGCATTACCACCTTTAACTCTAAATTGAGATTTTAATTTTTTAATAGTAGTTGTTCCTAGTTTTTTTAATCTATCAAAATCTTCTTTTTTTGTGTCAGAAGGCTTTATCGATTGATTTTCATCATAAAACAATATGGCTTTGTCTGATTGCTTTGTTATCCAATCTAGCTCACTACATTTTGTTTTGTCAAAATTTAAAGCAATACAAGCTTTATCAAAAGCTCCATAATAAGCTCCGAGGTTAATTCTCCTTCTTAATCGATGAGATTCATCAACAACAAGAATATCATAATAGTTTTTACTAACTTCTGCTGGACCTATAACCATATTAGCACTTAATCCTTTGATGTTTCGAAAAACTTTTTTTAGTGTAGTTCTAAAAGAAGCCATAGGCACAACTAAAGCCATCTTAGGTTCTGGAAGTTTAGCTTTAATTTTATTAACTAATTCAATAAATGGTTTTTCCTCTTCTCCAAATTCTTTGAAGCTAAAGTCTTCAAGATTGCTAGATAGTATTTTAAATAAAAAAATTGCTAAGATTGTTTTGCCTGTTCCTGCACCACCTTCAACAATTGTGTTTTGCGTGTTGTCATCATTTAAGCAATTTAATATTTCTAATAAGCCAATTGTTTGTTCATTAGTAAGGCTCTTGTAAGGAGAGTATTTAAATAGGTCAGAATTATCAATATGCTCTATTGAGTGTTTTGTAATTCCTTGAGATCTTAAACTATCCCAAACACTATTGAAAATATCCCAATAAACTTCTTTTTTTTGATAATAATTATGATTTGCTAACCCAATGTTTCCATTTAGTAATTTGAAAACTCCATCCCCAGAAATATACTTAATAAGGTTTGATTCAATATCAAGGGTGGCAGATTTATTAAATTTTTGGCTTGTAATTAAATGTATAGAGGTTAGTTTGTTTTTTGAACTGTTTTTTAAATGCGAACTCATTCTTGAATATGCATCCGTTGTTTCTCCAACATAAGCTAGATTAGTCTCCCCGTCACTTAAAATATAGACTAAAGGCCAAAGGTCTTTGGCATAATGATTTGTCTTAAAATCCTCAAATATAGAATTGTTAAATTCGTATTGTTTTATTTCAACAAAGGGTGTGCTCATCAAATTTTACAATTCATTGTATTTTTTAGCATTTCCTTTAGATTTGTCTACAGGGTATTTAGCTGCATTTTTTTTTATTTTCTCTAAAACTATTTCTGATACATCTAATTTGTATTTCTCAGCTAATAAAAAAGCATATGCAAAAACATCTGCTAATTCTTCTTTTACTTTTTCTTTATCAGCTTCATCAGCCTCTTTCCATAGGAAAAGTTCTAGTAATTCACTTGATTCAACATTAATAGCTAAAGACAAGTCTTTTGGGTTGTGAAATTGTTCCCAGTCTCTTTCGTTTCTGAATTTAATTAATTCCTTAATTATATTATCAATGTCGCTCATTCTGTTTGCTTCTTAGATAAGCGAAGATAGTTTTTTTTTGTCAGTTTTAAAGTTGAAAGTATTTTTGATTTTGTCAGTTCGAGTGTCCGCCCAAAGCGGATGTATCGAGAACAAAAAATCAAAGTTGGTAATTTGTCTTAGTTCTCGATACAAATTTGTTCGTACCTCACAAATTCACTCGAACTGACAAAACGAATAACCACTCGAACTGACAAAGAGTAGAAGTAGAACAAAAAAACTAACAGCAAAAGGAGTAAAGGGCTTCAACAAAATACTTACATTTGCAGCCTCAAAAAAAATACTATTATGATAGCAGCACACAACATTTCGTTACAATACGGCAAAAGAGTTTTATTTGATGAAGTAAACATAAAATTTACCGAAGGTAACTGTTATGGCGTTATTGGTGCCAATGGTGCAGGTAAATCAACATTTTTAAAAATATTGTCGGGCGAAATTGCACCAAATTCGGGGAATGTAACTATAGATCCGGGTAAAAGGATGGCAGTGTTAAGTCAAGACCACTTTAAGTTTGATGAAGAAACGGTGTTGAATACTGTAATGCAAGGACACAGCAAGTTATGGTCAGTAATGCAGGCTAAAGATGCGATTTATGCCAAAGAAGATTTTAACGATGCGGATGGAATTAAAGCAAGTGAGTTAGAAGCAGAGTTTGCAGAAATGGATGGCTGGAATGCTGAGCCAGATGCTGCCAACATGTTAAGTGGGTTGGGTATTGATGAAAGTATGCACTACCAATTAATGAAAGATATACCGGGTTCTTTAAAAGTAAGAGTGTTGTTAGCACAATCGTTATTTGGTAATCCTGATATTTTAATTTTAGATGAGCCTACCAATGATTTGGACATTAATACCATTAGCTGGTTAGAGAACTTTTTAATGGATTTTAAAAACACCGTAATTGTGGTATCTCACGATAGACACTTTTTAGATGTTGTTTGTACACACATTGCTGATATTGATTTTAGTAAGTTAACAGCTTATACTGGTAACTATACGTTTTGGTACCAATCTAGTCAATTGGCATTGCGTCAAAAACAATCAGCCAACAAAAAATCAGAAGAAAAAAAGAAAGAGTTACAAGAGTTTATTGCTCGTTTTAGTGCCAATGCTTCTAAATCGAAACAAGCAACAGGTCGTAAAAAAATGTTAGAGAAATTAAATTTTGAAGACATTAAGCCTTCTACCAGACGTTATCCTGCCATTATCTTTAACCAACAACGCGAAGCAGGCGACCAAATTTTACACATTGAGAATTTAAGTAAAAATGGTTTATTTAAAGACTTAAACTTAAATGTACGTAAAGGCGATAAAATTGCTTTTGTAAGTAAAAACAGTATGGCAATGACTGCTTTGTTTCAAATTTTAAACAATGAAATGAAGGCAGATAGCGGTGAGTTTAATTACGGACAAACCATTACTACTGCTTATTTGCCTAACGAAAATGAAAAATTTTTTGATGGTAGCGACAACTTGATAGATTGGTTGCGTCAGTTTTCTGAAGAGGAAAAAGATGAAGTATTTATAAGAGGGTTTTTAGGTAAAATGTTGTTTTCTGGTGAGGAAGTGTTTAAAAAATCAAATGTTTTATCGGGTGGAGAGAAAGTAAGATGCATGGTTTCGCGAATGATGTTAGCTGAAGCTAATTTTTTAATGTTAGATGAACCTACAAACCACTTGGATTTGGAGTCGATTACGGCTTTTAACAACTCGTTAATCGATTTTAAAGGAACGGTATTTTTTACCTCTCATGATCATGAGTTTGTGAATACGGTTGCCAATAGAATAGTGGAGTTAACACCAAATGGCTGTATTGATAAAGAAATGACTTACGATGAGTATTTGGACAACGAAAAAGTAAAAGCTCAAAAAGAAGGGTTATATGCTTAGGTTAGTTGTTAGTTGATGGTGGTTGGTTGTTAGTTTTTTGTTTGTTCTCGATACAATTTTACAGCGCTATGCTCCATAAAATCACTCGAACTGACAAAATGGAAATAGAACTAAAAAAAATGACTGTCACTTCGAGTGCGTGAAGAATGAACGTGTATCGAGAAGTACAGTTATTTAATAAAAACTTTTTTACTTAAGTTGGGTAAAGCTTCAAAATCACCATTAATTAAGGCTTCTTTCTTTTTCTTCGACCATTTTTTAATTTGTTTTTCTTTTTCAATGGCAAAGTCAATATTAGAAAATTCTGTTATAAAAACTAATTGGATTGGTCTTCGGCTAAAAGTATAGGCTTTATTGTCTGAGCCTTCTTGATGCTCTCTATATCTTCTATCAATACTATTGGTAACTCCTGTGTAATAAGTGTTGTCGCTACATTTTAAAATATAGATATAGTAGATATGTGATTTTTGCATATTTAAAGTTAGCATTTTTTGATTTGTCAATTCGAGTGTTTCGACTTTTTTGTCTGTTCTCGATACAATTTTACTGCGCTATGCTCCATAAAATCACTCGAACTGACAAAAATCAAAACCATTAGCACTGACAAAAAATAACTGTCACTTCGAGTGCGTGAAGAATGAACGTGTATCGAGAAGTACAGTTAAATTTTAAACTTCTCAGGTAACGGAGCTTCAAAACTTAAAGTTTTACCAGTTGTTGGGTGCTGAAAGCTTATTTGATAAGCATGTAAAAATAAACTATCGGTAGGATAGGTGAAAGGCTGGTTGATAAAATAGCTTTTGTCTTGATGCCCTAAATCGCCAACAATAGGATAACCTAAATCTGCCAAGTGTAAGCGAATTTGATTGGTTCTTCCTGTTAATGGAGTAACCTTTAAAAGAGTTTGTTTTTTAGCTGTTCTTCGCTCTACAACTTCAATTTCTGTTTCAGACTTTTTACCTTGCTCATCAATTGCTCTTGCACCACCAACTAAAACTTCATTACCGATTGATTGAATGGAAGTTATGTTGTTTTCTTGAATAATACCTTCAACTAAAGCGGCATACGTTTTTTTAACTTTTTTAGCCTCAAATTGCTCCCGAATAGTGTTTGCAGCTACTTTGTTTTTTGCAATTAAAACAATGCCTGTTGTGTTGGCATCAATGCGGTGTAACAACTTAAACTCATCGTTCGGAAAAGCTAACTCTAAAATTTCTAATAAGGTATTGCGTTTAAACCGACCCGAAGCATGGACTGGCAAAGGAGAAGGTTTATTGATTATCCAAATATCTTCATCTGCATAAAGCAATTCAATGGCTGTATTTACAGCAGGTTCAATTTTAGGTTCGGAAGTATGTACAGCCAAATCACCAGCTTTTACTAAATAATTAGTGGTTACCGTTTTTCCATTAACTGTTAGGTTTTGAGAGTTTACTTTGTCTATCCATATTTGTGGGGTAGAGCGAGGCACTGCTTCACTAAAAAACTCTATAATAGTTAATCCTTCATACTTTTTTTTAACAGACAATTTATAAACAACACTTGCTGGAGTGCTACCAGGTAAAGGGTTGGTTGCTTTTTTTATTGCATTATTAAATTGACTGTTATCCATAAAAATATTTTGGAAGTGCAAAGTAACTTTATTCTTATTAAATTTATTGAATGAAATTAACTATTCTGTTTTCAATAGCTGCTTTGAGTTTTTTTTCTTGCTCAGAACCAAGTATAAGTCTTGTGCCTATAAATGATGTAACACCATTCTCTTCAATGAGAGGGTTGTATAGTGTAGATGAGGCTATTACTTGGGCAAGTGGAACCAATGGAGTAGTTAAATTTACAGCTAAAAATCAATGGGTTTCTTATCGAGATACCAATTGGAATCATTTAGATTTTAGAGATGTTCATGCTTTTAGTTTTAAAGAAGCTATATTAATGAGTAGTGGAGATGGCTGCGAAATTTATAAAACAAAAGATCAAAATAAAAGTTGGCAATTGGTGTATGAAAATAAAACTCCAGGAATATTTTTTGACGGGATGGATTTTTGGGACAATAAAAATGGAATCGCTTTTAGTGACCCGATTAACAATCAGTTATTTTTAATTACTACAAAGGATGGAGGAGATAGTTGGCAAAAGTTAAACCCAATAAAACTTCCTAAAACACTAGTTGGTGAAGCCAGTTTTGCTGCAAGTGGGACCTCTATAGTTTGTGTGGGAGATAGCACTGTTTTTATTGGAACGGGAGGTGGAGAGAAATCAAGAGTTTTTAAATCAACCAACAGAGGTAGGATTTGGAATACTACAAATACTAAGATGAGAGCAGGGGAAGCCTCAGGGATATATTCCATGACTTTTATTGACGAATTAAATGGAGTAGCAGTAGGGGGTAATTATTTAGATTCTAATAGTACAGAAGGTAATTGTGTAATTACCAGTGACGGAGGTAAAACTTGGCATAAACCTCAAACCCCACCTTATGGTTATCGCTCTTGTGTTGCAGCTAACGCTAATGGAATTTTAATATGTTGCGGTAGAACAGGTGTTGATGTTTCTTACAATAAAGGTAATACATGGAAGCACATTACTGATGAAGGATATTACAGTTGTGTGTTAAATAAAAATAATGGTTGGTTAGTTGGTAAAAATAAAATGGCGAAAGTAATTATCAATTAGTTGTTAATATTAATAGGATGAGTGTCATTTTTTAAAGTGTTAACTAGTTATATTTGAAGATAGAATTATATAAAGACAACCTTTTTTTTTTAATTGCGTCTTGTAAAATAAAACAGATAAAATGAAAGTATTTTTAACATCACTATTAGTTGCATCATTAAGTTTAACCTCATTCGCTCAAAATCCAGAACCAGTACCATGTGAAAATCCAATTTTAGGAGCTGCTTGTAATCCATTACAAGGAGAACCAGAAGATGGAAGTGGTGCATTAGGATTGAGTTATACTCAAACAGCTTGTGGATTAAATTATGTACAACATTCTTTAATGACAACTCCAAGATTTACTCCTGCTCCAGGTCCTGGTTATCCAGCTAACCTTGTTATCTCAGGAATTCCTTGTAGTGCAACATCAACTATCGAAAAAGCATTTTTATGGTGGTCTGGTGGTGGTACTGCAAACAACGCAGCTTACACATTTAATGGTAATCCAGGTGTTGGAACTAGAATTGGTACTCACGGACAAAAATGTTGGGGTACTGGAGGAACAGAATCTTATCGTGCTGATGTAACAGCTATGGTTACAGGTAATGGTACTTATACTTTTTCTTCTCCACTTGGTCAAAATATGGATGGAGCCACTTTAATGGTTATTTATAGAGATGTTACCGCTACTTATGAAGGTACTATTGTTTTACACGATGGTATTATTACTAATAGTAATGGAGGTCCACAAGTAGCTACTATGAATGGTTTAAACGTATGTGCAAACTCTACTGCGGGTAACGCTTTTGTTGTAACAGGAGATATGCAAAACAATGTTAATCCTCCTACACATACATCAACTTTAAATGGGGTTAATACTATATTCCCTAACTTATTTTATCAATTTAACGTTGCTCCTGCTACTTTTACTGCTGGTCAAACTACTTCTGCTTTTGGTTTACAACCAACTGGTGGGGGAGATTGTTATTCTTGGACGTTAATGGGAGTTTATTATCAAACTACTACTTGTACTGCTTGTATAGTACCTCCATCATCTATGACTGCAAGTACAGTTAAAACAGATGCATCTTGTAATATGTGTGATGGAACAGCTACTGTAACTCCAGCAGGAGGAACAGGGCCTTACCTTTATTCCTGGAACACAGTTCCAGTACAAAACACTCAAACAGCTACTGGTTTATGCCCAGGAACATACATAGTTTCCGTTACAGATGCGAGTTGTTTAACAGCTACTGATACCATTACAATAAGTTCTGTAGGTGGACCACCAGCACCAGTAATTACTGCTGCTGGCCCATTTTGCACAACAGATCCTGTTGTAAACTTAAGTGCTACGCCAGTTGGTGGAACATGGAGTGGAACAGGTATAACTAATCCTACTACAGGAGCATTTGATCCAAATGTAGCTGGACAAGGAACTCACATTATTAGCTATCAAGATTCTGCTAACTGTGGAGGCTTAAGTACTATTAATATAGTAGTGAACTTAATTGCTGATGCAACAATTACTCCAGCTGGTCCATTTTGCCCTGGTGACCCGGCAGTGGTTTTATCTGCTGTAGATCCAGGAGGAGTTTGGAGTGGTATAGGAATAACAAATACAGCAACAGGAGCATTTGATCCTTTAGTTGCCGGACCTGGAACACATGCTATTACTTATGCAATTGGTGGCGCTTGTGGAGATACAAATACAATTAATATAGTTATTAATCCTTATTTTGATGCTACAATAACACCTGCTGGTCCATTATGTATTAATGACCCTGCATTTAATTTAACTGCTGTTGATCCAGGAGGAACTTGGTCAGGAACTGGGATCACTAATACTGGTACTGGTACATTTGATCCAGCAACAGCTGGAGGAGGTACTCATACAATTGTATATACGATTCCAGGTGGCTGTGGTGATATTGATTCTATTAGTATTGTTGTCAATATATTGGACAATGCTACAATAACACCAGCCGGTCCGTTTTGTGCTGTAAATACTCCAATTATATTAACTGCTGCAACTCCAGGAGGAACATGGAGTGGAACAGGAATTACAAATCCAGCAACTGGAACATTTAATCCTTCAATTGCAGGAGCGGGTACTCATACAATAACATATGTTACGGGTGGTAATTGTAGTAATACTGATACAGAAAACATTATTGTAAATCCTTTACCAGTTGTTTCATTTATTGCTGATACGTTAAGCTTATGTGTTGTTCCTGCTACACCATTTCAATTTGCTAATACAAGTGGTGGTGTAGGAACTAGTGTTGTATGGGATTTTGGAGATGGAACAAATGGGTACACTGACATTGAGTCACATTCATATACAAATCCAGGAACTTATAACATTACATTAACTGTTACATCTTCTGTAGCTGCAGGTTCTTGTAGTAACTCGTTAACTAAAAATAGTTATGTAACATTACATGCAAATCCAACTGCAGACTTTACAATGGATAAAAATCCAGTAAGCTTGTTTGATCCTAGAATTAATTTTTACGACCAATCATACACTAACATTGTAGTTTGGGATTGGAATATTGGTGGATTAGCTACAAGTGCTTTACAAAATCCTACTTTTACATTCCCTGAAGATACAGGTAGTTATTTAGTTGTATTAACTGTAACAGATGGTTTTGGCTGTATGAATACTACAACAGATGTTGCTATCGTTAAAGGTGAACATGCTGTATATGTGCCAAATGCCTTTACACCAGATGGTGATGGAGTAAATGATCTTTTCTATCCTGATGGATTTGGGTTTAGTGATGTAGGATACTCTTTCTTAATATTTGATAGATGGGGAGAAGTAATCTTTGAATCACATAAAAGATTTGCACCATGGAATGGAACATACAAAGGTAAATTAGTCCCTGTTGGTACTTATGTTTGGCAAGTTACTTTTGATGATTTAAATGGTAAGAATCACGTAAAAACAGGAAAGGTTACTATTATTAAATAAAACAAATACAACACATAAAAAAAGCAGCTAAGATTTCTTAGCTGCTTTTTTTTTATGCGTATTTTTTATTAAAACAGTGAAGCTTGATTGCTCTCCAATTCTAATAAAAATTGTTTTCTCCATAGACCACCACCAAAACCGGTTAAATTACCATCACTCCCAACAACTCTATGACAAGGAATAATAATTGCTATTTTATTTTGACCATTCGCGTTTGCTACAGCTCTTATTGCTTTTAAATCACCTAAAGCAATTGCTTGTTCTTTATAGCTTCTTGTTTTTCCGTAATTAATGTTTGAAAGCTCTTTCCATACTTTAATTTGAAAATCGGTGCCAATTAAATCGATAGGTATATTAAAATTAGAAAGAGACTTATTAAAATACTGATTAAGTTGTTTTTCTAATAATTGAATGTGTTTGTTTGGTTTTTCAACAATAGTTGGATATACCTTTAGTATATCTTTTAGGTGTTTATTTATTCTTTTTTCGTTTTCAAACTCCAGCATGCAAATACCTTTTTCACTTGATGCAATAGATAGTTTTCCTATAGGTGAATCTAGTTGATGAATATAAAGGGAGTTACTCATTAAATAATTGAAACACCATTTGCATCAGTAGTAACACTTTCACTCATGTAATCGAAAAAAGGGCGCATCTGATTAAATGTTTGGGCTACTAATTTTACAAAATCAGGACTTAAAGCTTCTTTATCAGTAAATTTCTTAGAGACAATAAACTGTTTGTATCTTAATAAATCAACAGCTTCATGCTCTTTATCAAACCCTTTTGGGCAAGTTTTTAATTGTTCACCATGTAACACTCCAAAATTATCTTTAAAGCTTTTACTGTTTAGTATTTTTCTTAATTCAGAAGAATCTGTAGCGATGTCTTCTCTAATTCTTTGTAAATCATCTTTGTTTGGAGACCAAAAGCCACCTCCAACCATTGTGTTGCCTTGTTCAATATGAAAGTAATAACCGCCTCTTAGTGCTTTGGTAGCTCTTTTAAAACCACCAGCCCAGTGTGTTTTGTAAGGTGATTTATCTTTTGAAAACCGAACATCTCTATAAATTCTAAATAAACTCTTTTTTCCATTTTCGGTTTCAATTTGATCATGCTTATTCATTTCTTTTAATAAAGCATCTGCAAAAGCTATTGTGTTTTCATGCTGCTTTAAGTATTCTGATTTATGGTCATTAAACCAATCTCTATCATTATTATTTTTTAGTTGATTTAAAAAATCGAAATTAGCTTTAGATATAGTACTCATTTTATTGCATTTAAAATTGAGCTATGAAATTACTGATTTTAGCTTATTCATTCGTCCAATAATTTGAATTATCTATCTTTGTCTCCTTAATAAAAAAATAGTAAATGCTTTCAAAAATTAATTTACACGCGTTTAAAACTATAATAATTGCAGCACTTGTAATTAGAATGGTGGCAGCTATATTTTCGGAAGGATATGCAATGCACGATGATCATTTTTTAATTGTAGAATCTTCAAGCTCTTGGGTTGCAGGCCACGATTACAACAATTGGTTACCTTGGAACCAACCAGACGAAACAAAACCAGAGGGACATAGTTTTACTTATGTAGGTATAAATTACTTTTACTTTTATGCAGCCAATGCAATCGGTATCCATGATCCTAAAATTTTAATGCTGATAAATCGATTATTACATGCGTTATTTTCTTTATTGATTGTTTTTTATGGCTTTAAAATCACTGAAAAACTATCTAACACTAAAAATGCAGTAATAGTAGGTTGGTTTTTAGCATTAACATGGCTATTCCCATTTGTAGGAGTTAGAAACTTGGTAGAAATAACTTGTATTCCTTTTATGATGGGAGCATTGTGGCTTGCAATGAAAGAGAAAACAGTAAAAAATTTACTATTAGCAGGAATTGTAATGGGAATGGCAGTTTCTTTTAGGTATCAAGTAGGCGTTTTTGCCATAGGTTTAGCCTTATATTTTTTAGTGAAAAAAGAATTTAGGAGCTTTATATTTTATTGCGGAGGTGTATTGTTAACCTTTGTTATTACTCAAGGCTTGGTAGACTACCTTATTTGGGGTTATCCTTTTGCTGAAATGTGGGGGTACTTAACATACAACTTAAACGAAGGAACAGGCTATTTGCCGAATAAAAATTTCTTTATTTATGTAGAAGTGTTAATGGGGGCTATGTTAATCCCTATGGGAATATTGTTAGGTATTGGTTTCTTTAAATCGGCTAAGAAGTATTTAATTATCTTTTTACCGTCTTTACTGTTTTTAATATTCCATTCGTTTTACCCAGGTAAGCAAGAGCGATTTATTTTACCCATTTTACCAATGTTTATTATGTTAGGGGTAATGGGTTACGAATCTTTAAGAGAAAAAAAGTTTTGGGGTAAGTTTTGGAATGTTTCCGTAAAAATATTTTGGGTGTTAAATATTCCAATTTTATTGGGCATTACCTTTACCTATACAAAAAAATCGAGAGTAGAAGCAATGTATTATTTTTATGAAAATAACATTAAAGCTGAACAAGTATTGATTGAAGGTAGTGGTGATGATCACACTTCAATGGCTCCTCAGTTTTATGCTGGTAATTGGGATTTTTATTTGAATTATAAACAAGTATTAACGATAGATAGTACAGAGCAATACGATTACATCATATTTTCTACCACAATTAATTTAGAAGAAAGAATAAATACCTATAAAACATTGTTTCCGAATATGGAGTTAGTACAAGTTTGTGAACCAAGTTATTCAGATAAATTTGCACGATGGTTAAATCCTAATAACAGAAACGAGTATTTTCAAATTTGGGCTACCAATAGCTTTTAGTGAATTGTTATTAACTCCAATTGATATTTCTATTTCCTAAGGAACAGTTTTATTATTTTCGTGGCATGCTTCAAGATAAAGCTTTAGCCATATTAAAATCAGGAAAAAACGTATTTCTTACAGGTTCCGCTGGAACAGGTAAAACCTATGTGTTAAATCAATATATTGAGTATTTAAAAGAGCGGAAAGTTACTGTGGCAGTTACTGCATCTACTGGTATTGCTGCAACCCACATGAATGGAATGACGATACATTCATGGGCAGGGATTGGTGTTAAAGAATTTATTACCCAAGGAAACTTGGTAAGTATGAAAGCCAAAAAATACCTGAGAGACCATTTAGAAAAGGTGAAAGTGTTAATCATTGATGAAATTTCGATGCTTCATAAGAACCAACTTAATGCTGTTGATGTGGTGTTAAGGTATTTTAAAAACAATGAAGAAGCTTTTGGAGGAATACAAATAGTATTGTGTGGCGATTTTTTTCAATTACCACCAATAGGTAAACAAGGAGAACTAAGCAGAGATAAGTTTGCATTTATGTCTGAAGCATGGGTGAAAGCTAACCTAAATGTTTGTTACTTAACTGAGCAGTTTCGACAAAGTGATAATGAGTTAAATCTTATTTTAAATGAGATAAGAACAGGAGGTTTGTCAGAAAAATCATACAGAACATTAAAGAAAGCGAGTAATAATCAATTAGACGATAACGGAGAGTTAACCAAACTCTATACACACAATTATGATGTTGACAGAATAAATGGCGAGTTCCTAGCTACACTATCTGGTAAATCTAAAATACACCATGCTAAAACAAAAGGGAATAAAAAACTGGTAGAAACCTTAAAAAACTCTGTGTTAGCATCCGAAAATTTAGAATTAAAAATAGGAGCAAGGGTAATGTTTGTTAAAAACAACCCCGAAAAAGGTTTTGTAAACGGGTCTTTGGGTGAAGTAATTGGTTTTACAGAGGATGATTTACCGTCAGTTAAATTAATTTACAATAAAAAGGTAGTAAAAGTAGAACCAGAAGATTGGTCCATAAATGATGATAACGGAAAAACATTGGCAAGCTACAATCAAATACCCTTACGCTTAGCATGGGCAATTACAGTACATAAATGTCAAGGCATGACCTTGGATGCTGCCGAAATAGACTTATCTAAAACCTTTGAAAACGGACAAGGATATGTTGCTTTGTCTCGATTAAAGAAATTGGAGAACTTAAAATTACTAGGATTAAATGAACAAGCTTTGATGGTTGATAACTTAGCTTTTAAAGCTGACATTCGTTTTCAGGAACTTTCACAAGATGCTGAAAATAGCTACAAGTTTGATGAATTAGAATTACAAGCTACCGTTTTTATAAGAGATTCGGGAGGGTTGATTAATAAAAAAGAAATTACCAAGCATAAAAACAAAATTAAAGAGAAAGAAGCTGGTAAACAATCTACTTACGATGTAACCTTGATGCATTTAAAGCAGAAAGCTTCGTTAAAAGAGATTGCAGATACACGAGGACTTTCTGTTGGAACTATTGCTGGGCATTTAATTAAAATACGAAAAGATAACCCTAATGAGGATTTGAATTATTACAAACCTAAGAAGTCTGTTATGGATAAAGTACAAAAAGCCTACGACAAGCAACCTAAAGGTACTGATGTTAGTTTAAATGCTATTTACGGAGACTTGGGTGGCAAAGTAAGTTATGATGACATTAAACTCGCTATTGCTTTTATACAGTAGAATAATCAATTATTAATTTTTATACCTTTAGCCAATCAAAAAAATACTAGTTATATCATTTCTTTTTATCGCAAGTAATTTGTTGGCTCAAAAATATGCCGATAAAAAATATTATTTAGTTGATAGTTTAAACCTTACCACTATTAGTCAGCCCGATAAAATAATGTTGGATAGCTGTCTAAAGATCTTTCATCAAACAAAAACAGAAGAAACACGCTTTAAATCGATTGACTTTGTGGTTGAAAATTGTTGGGATAAAGCTGTTTGGCCTAAGTACAATAATTGGCTTCATAATTACGCGAAAGTTAAATTAAAAACAAAACTATCAACTGAGCACGAGCTTTTATTTAAATCGATGCTTTCAACAGCATATAACAATAAGGGGTATTTAGCTGATGAGTTAGGAAAACACGAATGGGCATTAAAATATTACCACAATTCATTAGCGATAGATAAGGAATTAGGAAACAAAAAAGGAGTAGCTCAAATTTTGAACAACATTGCTGGAGTTTATATTGGACAAGCTAAAGTTAATGATGCCTTACAATATTTAGAAGAAAGCTTAAAAATAAGAGAAGAAATAAAGGATAGTAATGGTATTACTCAAGCAATGGCAAACATTGGATCTATGTATCAGGATCAAGGTGATAATGTTAAAGGGTTAGCGTATATGCTTAAAGCCGTATCTTATGTGGCACCCGATAATTACCCACGTTTATCCCCATTATACCATAACATTGCAGGTATTTATGTCGATAATAAACAATATGAGTTGGCTTATGAGTATTTAAACAAAAGCTTAGAAATGTCAAAACAAATGGGAGATATGAGAGGGTATGGAGAGGGATTGTTAGGTGTTGGTTCATTAATAAGTAAATCAAAGGTGATACCTTGTGATTTAAGCGAGGCGGAATGCATTAAAATAAGAAAGGAAAAAGCATTAGAATATTATTTAAAAAGTTTAGAAGCGTTTAAACTAGGGCAAGTTAAAGCAGGTGAAAGTAATGCGTTAAGTAGCTTAGGTTCTATTTATAGCGCATTAGGTAAAGATAAGCTAGCCGAGCAATATTTAATTGAAAGTATAAATTTATCTAGGTCTATCAAATACCCAAATTCTATTAAAAACTCGGCAGAAATATTAAGTAGGTTCTATGAGAAAAAAGGAAGAGACATGGAGGCATTGGATATGTATAAGTTATTTATTGAAATGCGTGATAGCATGAATAATGAATCTACTCAAAAAGCAACTGCCCAACACCAAGCTAAATATGAGTACGAAAAACAGAAAGCTGTAGATGATGCTGAACATGAAAAACAAATAGCGATTGAACAAGAAGCAAAATCTAAACAAAAAATTATTACTTATGCAACTGCTACAGGTTTAGGTTTAGTCGCTATTTTCTTACTATTTGTTTTTAATCGTTTACAAGTAACCCGAAAACAAAAAAATACCATAGAAAGCCAAAAACAAGAAGTAGAACAGCAAAAAACAGTTGTAGAATTGGCGCATACTGAATTAGAAGAAAAAAATAAAGAGATAACAGATAGTATTCAATATGCCAAGCGTATACAAAATGCAATACTGCCAGCGCTTAAAGTAGTGAAAGAGTATTTAACAGAAAGCTTCATCCTCTATAAACCAAAAGACATTGTTGCTGGAGACTTTTATTGGATGGAATCCGTTTCCTCTTCACGTCATTCCGAACTTGATTCGGAATCTCCCAATGAAGGGATTGCGGGGCAAGCCCGCAATGACGATAATTTGGTTTTATTCGCTGCAGCAGATTGTACAGGACATGGAGTGCCGGGCGCTATGGTTAGTGTGGTTTGTAATAATGGATTAAATAGAAGTGTAAGAGAATTTGGATTAACCGATCCTGGAGAAATACTGAACAAAACACGAGAAATAGTAATAGCTGAGTTTGAGAAAAGTGAAGATGAAGTAAAAGATGGAATGGATATCGCTTTGTGTAGTTTAGAAGGAAATACACTTAAATATGCAGGGGCAAACAATCCATTGTGGATAATTAGAAAACAAGAAGCAAGAGACAAGAAAAAAGAGGATATTAACCAACAACTATCCACCAGCAACTATCAACTAATTGAAATTAAAGCGAACAAACAACCTATTGGTCAATTCGATAACCCTGAGCCTTATACTACTCATACTATAGAACTTCAAAAAGGAGACACTATTTATATTTTTAGTGATGGTTATGCCGATCAATTTGGCGGAGAAAAAGGTAAGAAGCTTAAAACAGCTAATTTTAAACAGTTGTTACTTTCTGTTCAAACAGAAACAATGGACAAACAAAAAGAACTGATAGATAAAGCCTTTGAAAGTTGGAAAGGCGAAATAGAACAGTTAGATGATGTGTGCATTATAGGCGTAAGAATATAATGTGCAGTTTACCCTGAGCTAGTTTATACTGAGTTTATCGAAGTAAAGGGCGTAATAGGAGTGAGAATATGATAGCTGAATTTAAGAAAGTTTCTTTTTTATTCCTTTTATAACCCTAATAATTAAAAGAATAAACAAAACAAGTCCTGTCACAAGAATAAACAATGCTACCATAAAATCTTTTTGTACTAAGTCTTTTAAATCTTCATATAACTGGTAGGGTATTATTTTGTTAGCTAGTTTTTCAAGTTGATCAACTCTTACATTAAATAAATCTGATTTGTAACCATATTCTTCAGCAGCGTCATAACTTTCTAATGCAGACTGAACAGTGTTTTTTTGAGCAATAATATTACCTAAATCGAAATAAATGTTACCAACAATTTGGTTGGTAGGTTTTACAAAGGTTGTCCGCTCTTTTAATTGATGTCTAATGTGTTTTTCTAATGTTTCTAAATCATAATTATTAGGATTAGCAGGGATAGCTTCATTACCAAAATCTAATCCTAATATAGATTTAGAGTAATCTGTAGATTGACTGATTTTAAATTCTAGTATTTTAATATGAATCCATTCTGAACCCTTGTGTGATTCAGGGTTTAATTCTATTGATTTCTTAATCCAAATAAGTGCTGAGTCTGGCTTGCCAATTAACTCGTAGATGGTGCCTATATTAGATGCCGTTGTGTATAAATTGGGTGATTCTTTTTCTATTTGATGGTAAATGGCTTTCGCTTTTTGGTATTCACCTAAATAGATAAGTGCTGCGGCATAATCAGATAGCTCCTGCACTGAATTAGAGTATTGGTATGAATTGAAAAGATAGTTGGCTTTTATTCGAAGTTTTACAGTATCAATTTCATTATTCCAAACTTTTCCATTTGTAGGGATTCCATCAATTGTGACTTCCCCTGATAATAATGTTTGGTATTCGTTAACACAACTAATAACGTTAATATTAAAAAGTAATACTATGATTAATGGTATATATTTTAATTTACTCATAAGGCTAATTTAAACATTCCAATATAATCTCCCCAGCTTCTTGTAGTTGTGTTGTGGTAATGTTGAGTGGTGGCGATAAACGAAATGCCGTAGGGGTAGAGAGGAACCAAAAACCTATTAAACCTTTCTCTAAACAAGCGGTTACTACATGGGCTACTTTATCTTGGCTACCTAAATCTATGGCAAAAAACAAACCTGCCCTGCGTATTTCTTTAATGGCTGGGTGTTGGACTAACAAGTCTTCTAAATATTGTCCTTTGCTTTCTGCTTGGGCTACCCAGTTTTCTTCTTTTAATACATTAATGCACGCATTGGCAGCAGCACAGTTTATTGGGTGTCCGCCAAAAGTGGTAATGTGTCCCAAAGCAGGGTTGTGGGTTAAGCTGTGCATTATTTCGGTACTGCTTATAAATGCTCCAATAGGCATTCCGCCACCCAAGGCTTTGCCTAAGGTTAAAATATCGGGTGTTACGTTGTAATGCTCAAAAGCAAACATTTTACCTGTTCGGCCCATGCCTACTTGTACTTCATCAAATATTAATAAAGCACCTGTTTGGGTACATTTTTCGCGTAAAGCGTTAATAAATTGTTGGGTGGGTTTACGTAAACCTGCATCGCCTTGTATGGTTTCTATAATTACGCAAGCCGTTTTATCGGTAATTACGCTAAAACTAGTTATATCGTTAAAGGTAATGTAATCTATTTGTGGCAATAAAGGTTTAAAGCTGCTTTGTTTGGTTTCGTTGCCGGTAACACTTAAACTACCATGTGTGCTACCGTGGTAAGAGTTGTTGCACGATACAATTTGTTGTCTGCCAGTGTAGCGCTTTGCCAATTTTAATGCAGCCTCGTTGGCTTCGGTACCAGAGTTAACAATGTAAGAACAATTTAAGCTTTCGGGTAGGATAGAGGCTAAGTTTTCTGCTAAAGCTAATTGACTGTCTTGCAGATACTCACCGTACACCATTACATGTAAGTGTTTAGCTAATTGTTCTTGTATTGCTGCAATTACTTTTGGGTGGTTGTGGCCAATATTGTTCACTGCCACACCAGCAATCATGTCTATATAACGTTTACCGTTTTTATCGTAAATGTAAATGCCTTCTGCTCGTTCTACATCAATTAAATAAGGACTTTGGTTGGTTTGTCCTTGGTGGGTTAAAAAGGTGTTTAATCGTTTGTTCATTTTAATATTTTATTGTGCTGTCCGTTCGAGTGTTTTTTTAGATTTTGGATCTCGATACATTCTGCTTATCCTTCGACTCAGCTCAGGATGACACAGAACACTCGAACTGACAAAATCTAAAAAAATGTATCGAGAACATTCAATTTATGTTTATAAATTCCAACTATCAATATTCAAATTTCAAATAAATCTCAAAATATAAAAAACAAAAAAAACAATTTTGTTATTTGTTGATTGAGTTTTGTTATTTATAACCGTTCAAGGCTTTCCACACTCCATGCTTCGGCTTTAGCGCTAAACATTGGTTTAGTTACTTCCCAAATGCTTTTAAACAGTGCTGAGTTTCTGTAGTTCTCTAAATGCTGTTCCGATTGCCATATACTATAAGTAAAAAAAACATTCGGATTTGTTTTGTCGTTTAATAACTCTAAGTGCAAAACGCCTTCAAAGTTTTTAATGTGTTGCTTATTTTGGTTAAAATTTTCGATAAATGCAGGCACTTTATCAGGCTTAAAAGTCAATTTCACTAGTCTTATCATAAAATTCTATTCTTATTATATCTCCCTGATTAATCCCAAACAGTTTACTGGCATTCCCTTTATTCATGGCTATTTCCATAAATCCGCTAGAGCTAAACATGGCCACTCTTTCTCCATCTGGTACCGAACAATAGGAGTTACTTATTTGAGTAATGGAGTATTCAGCACTTCTAAAGTAAATGGTAAAACTTCTGCCTTTGCCAAAGTCTTTAAACATTTGCTCGGTAATGTTAACCAACACATTTCCGTAATGGTCAATATAAATAGCCATACCTTTAATAATGTTGTTTTCCGAAACGGCTCTAAACATGGTACGGACAGCAATTTCTTCTTTTACTTTGCCAATTACTTCTAAGGTACCGCCTCTTGCAATGTGGCAAGCAGCTTTAACAAAAACATCTTTGGCAGGAAAAGTAATCCTATCCGTGTCTTGAGAAATGTTTAAATCAACCACTTTATCAGGTGTCATTTCAAATATTAAAGAAAACATACCATTATCAGCTCCAATAAAGTAATGCCCATTATGATGTATGGCAATGTGTGGGGTTTCTAAGTTCGATTCTGAATTAACGCCAATAATATGTATAGTTCCTTCAGGAAAATCGGTGTAACAGTTTTTAATAATTAACGCTGTTTTTTGTAGGTCGAAAGATGGTATTTCATGGGTAATATCAACAATAGTAGTCTCGGGCAATTCTTTTAGTATAGCACCTTTAACGGCAGCTACATAATAATCTTTTAAGCCTAAATCGGTAGTTAAAGTGATTATTGCCATTTGATAGTTTTAAACTTTATTGTTTAAAAAGTTAATAAATTAATTACCCTCAATTAATCATTTATTGTATCTAAATATTGATATTTATCGTACAATTTGAAAGTATTCAAAGGTATAAATTAAAAAGTAAATATTTGAGCGAAAAAGTAATAGAATTATCGGGCATTAATCCAGTTGAACTTTATGGTGTTAATGAAAGTAAACTAAGTTTTATTAAACGATATTTTCCGAAGTTAAAGGTAATAGCAAGGGGTGATTTGTTAAAAGCAATTGGTGATGAGCATGAAGTGTTACTCTTTGAGCAAAAAATAGGGCTGCTAATTGAGCATTTATTAAAGTATAAGCAATTAACTGAAAATAATATTGAACGCTTAATGGACGAAACTACTCAAAATGAGAATAGTCAAACGCTTCAGCACGATGATGAAACCATTGTTTTCGGTAATGGTGGATTAGTGGTTAAAGCGCGTACAGCCAATCAACGAAAGTTGGTAAAAGAATCTTATAAACATGATATGGTTTTTGCAGTTGGACCAGCAGGTACGGGTAAAACCTACACAGCTGTAGCTTTAGCTGTAAGAGCTTATAAAAATAAAGAGGTTAAGAGAATTATTTTAACGAGACCTGCAGTAGAGTCTGGCGAAAATTTAGGTTTTTTACCAGGAGATTTAAAAGAGAAGTTAGATCCTTATATGCAACCCTTATATGATGCATTAAGAGACATGATACCCGCAGAGAAGTTAGCAGAGATGTTAGAGGCAGGAACGATACAAATAGCTCCTTTGGCATTTATGAGAGGTAGAACGCTTGATAAATCATTTGTTATTTTAGATGAGGCACAAAATGCGACCAAAAGTCAGTTTAAAATGTTTTTAACCAGAATGGGTAAATCTGCAAAATTTATTATTGCTGGAGATACTACTCAGATTGATTTGCCGAAACAACACATGTCGGGATTAGTACAAGCACTAGACATCTTAAAAGATGTAGAAGGAATAGGTACTGTTACATTTGATGAAAATGATGTAATTAGACACCAGTTAGTTAAGCACATTATATTAGCTTACAACAAATCAGAGGAGTAATCTGTAGCTAATCTTATTGTTTAATAAACTTACTTTATATATATTTGTTTAGATACAAAAACTATTGGGTATGAGCTTCAGGACAGAAAAATACGACAATTACACCTTGATTAAGTTTAGCACCGACAAACTTGATGCAGTGGTTTCTCCAGATTTAAAATCAGAGATTGTTTTAATTAATAAACAAGGTGAAAGAAACATATTAATTGATTTAGAAAGTGTTCGTTATTGCGATTCATCTGGGTTAAGTGCATTGTTAATAGGAAATAGACTTTGTAAAGAGAGTGGAGGTTCATGTATATTAAGTACAATGCAACCAGCTGTAATCAAATTATTAACTATTTCACAATTAGACTCTATATTAAAAACTACAACAACATTGGTGGAAGCTATAGATAATTTGGCAATTGATGAAATGGAAAGAGATTTAGGGGTTGATGAGTAAATGACTAAGTTTAGTGTATTAATCCTCGGTAACGCTTCAGCAGCTCCAACTTTAGCAAGAAATCATACTTCTCAGCTTGTAAATATCAACGAGCAATACTACTTAATGGATTGTGGCGAAGGCACACAATTAAGGTTAAGAGAGCATAAAATAAAACTTCAACGCATTAATCATATTTTTATTAGCCATTTACATGGTGATCACTACTTAGGACTTATTGGGCTGCTACAAACAATGCACTTATTAGGGAGGATTACCGATTTACACATTTATAGTCCAAATGGTATTCAAGAAATAATTGAGGTTCATTTAAAATATTCAGAAAGTCATTTAAAATATAAAATTATATATAAGGTAGTTGATACCAAACAATCTGAAGTAGTTTTTGAAAACAGTAAAATAATCGTTTCAACTATACCATTAAACCATAGAATTGCTTGCTCAGGTTATCTTTTTAAAGAAAAACCAAAGCCAAAGAGAATCAATCCTGCAGCAATTAAACAATATGAAGTGCCTAAATACCAAATTAACAAGATAAAATTAGGGGAAGACTTTACAAATTCGGAAGGAAAAATCATCAAAAATGAACGCTTAACGATCAATTCTTTGCCTTCTTTCTCCTATGCTTTTTGTTCCGACACTAAATATAACGAGCAAATAATTGATGTAATTAAGGGTGTTGACCTACTTTATCACGAAGCTACCTTTATTGATGAGCATGCTGATAGGGCTAAGAAAACCTTTCATTCTACAGCTAAACAAGCTGCTGAAATTGCCTTGCAGGCTGGTGTTAACAGGCTGATTATCGGACACTTCTCTAATCGTTACCCAGATTTGAATGTATTGTTAACTGAAGCAAAATCAGTTTTTAAAAATACTGAAATTGCGACTCAAGATAATGAATTTGAAATCTCACAAAACCAATGATAGCAATGTTAATAGCTTGTTAATAACTATCTGAGCGCATTTAAAAAACGTGTTTTAAATATGCTAAATTTGATTCAGTTAATTTATTAATCATTAAAAAAAATTAAAATTATGAACAAAGGAGAATTAATCGATGCAATCGCGAAAGATGCAGGTTTATCAAAAGCTGATGCTGGAAAAGCATTAAATGCATTCGTAACTAACGTATCAGGATCTTTAAAGAAAGGTAACTCTGTACAATTAATTGGATTTGGAACTTTTTCTATTTCTAAAAGAGCTGCAAGATCAGGTAGAAACCCACAAACTGGTGCTACTATCAAAATAGCTGCTAAAAAAGTTGCTAAATTCAAAGCAGGAAAAGCTTTAGCTGATACTGTAAAATAGTTTTATAATTATTTTATTAAAAAGCCCCGAAATATTTCGGGGCTTTTTTTATGGGATTAATTTATGCTTTTGGTGGCGGGGGTGGAGGTAAAGAATCATCTCCACTTTTATACAATACCGAAAATATAAATAATATAATTGCTGCTGATACAAATATGACTAAGATAGAATATAATGATTTTGAAGCAATGTGTTTAATATCTATAATGTCCCATATGCCTAAGATTGCTAATATTGTAAAAAACAATGTTAAGCTTGCTAATAATATTGAAATACCTTTTCTAAACATAATTTTAAAGTTTTTGTTTATCCAAATATAACGATAATCAAATTAATTTGTTTGCAGTTAACTGTTAAGGTATGTTAAATTAGTTTAAAAGATAAGCTATCCTTATCAAAAGCAATAGAATCGCCTTCAAAAATATCTTTTAACTCAGTACTGTTAATTAAGTCTGTAGGAGTAAAGGTTTTAATTCCATTATTAACTAACCATAGCTCATTACATATTTGTAAAGCATACTCAATTTGATGGGTAGATATAATAATTGTTTTTTGCTGATTCACCACTAAATCCTTTAACAGTTTTAAGATTTCTATTTTATTAATTAAATCTAAATGAGCAGTTGGTTCATCTAAAATTATAATAGGTGTATTTTGAGCAATAGCTCTAGCTATATTTACTTTTTGCTTTTCACCATCACTAAGTTCATCGTAGTTATTGTTTATTAGGCTTTCAACATTACACAAACTAATGGCTTTGTTTACTTCAGCATTATCTTGCTCTTTATTAATGCCTAACCAATTGGTGTAGGGGAAACGGCCAAAAGCAATAAAATCTCTTACTTTAATGTTGCTAATAGCTGCTTGTGTGGTACTTACAATGCTCAACATCTTAGCTCTTTCTTTTTCAGATATTTTTAAAATGTCAACACCATTAATGCTAAAAGCACCAGCAATAGGAGGTATTAATCCCGATAATGTTTTAAGTAATGTAGATTTTCCTTTACCGTTTCTACCAATAACAGCAATTAACTGATTGGTTTTAGCTTCAATGTTAATATTGTCAATCACAGTTTTGTTAGGATAACCTATGCTTAACGCTGATATGTTGATTGAAGAACTCAATTTAGGCTGCTAATTTTTTTGTTTTTAAAAATAATCCAAATAATAAAAGGAATACCTATTAAAGAAGTAATCGAGTTAATTGGTAAGGTTTGATCTAAACCTGGTAATTGTGATATAATATCAGCTATTAATAACACATTTATACCTAATAAAATAGAGAGTGGTATTAATATTCTGTGATCGGATGAATTACTTAGTAATCTTGCTAAATGTGGAATTACTATACCAACAAAACTAATTGGCCCGCAATAAGCTGTAATACTTCCTGTTAAAATTGCTGTTAAACCGATAATTGCTAACCTTGAATGTTTAAGGTTAACCCCCAAACTTTTTGCGTATTCTTCACCTAATAAATAAGCGTTTAAGTTTTTTGAGATAAAAAAAGAACCTGCTAATCCTACTAATACAATGGGAGTTAAAAGCATTAGTTGACTATTAGTAATAGAGCTTAAATCACCCATAGTCCACATAATAAAAGACTTTAACTGACTATCAACACTAAAATATTGAATTATACCAATAATGGCAGTTATTACGCTTCCTAGCATAATACCAACTATTAATACGGTCATAATATCTTTTAAACGATTAATAATAGCAAGTAGAATTAATAAGACAGCAAAAGATCCTATTATTGAAGCAACTATAATTCCGGTGTGTGAAGAAAATGAAAAGCTACTAGTAGAGATTCCTAAGAAACCTAACCCCATAATAAAAATTGCAACACCTAAACCAGCGCCAGAACTGATACCTAATATATAAGGACCCGCTAAAGGGTTTCTAAATAATGTTTGCATTTTTAATCCTGCAACAGATAAAGCACTTCCGCAAAGTATTGCTGCAATAGCTTTTGGTAACCTTGAATCTAAAACAATTATGCTCCAGCTTTCTTTTTCGGCTGTTTGTCCTAATAAAATAGAAACAACTTGGTTGAAAGGAATTTTAACAGACCCTAAAAATAAATCCAAACAAAAAAACAGGATTATTCCTATTATTAAAAATAAAGATAAGTAGGTTGTTTTATTAGAGAAAAGCTTTGTCATTGTTAAAGAACAAATGTAATTTTTTAAGATTAAACGTTTATAATAGTTGCTAACTATTTATGGGGGATAAGTTCATTCACTAAAATGTTAAAATGATATTAAAGAATAATTATCTTTGCATATAAATTTTAGAAAAAAACAGACACATGACAGATTTATTTGAAAAAATAAAAGAAAATAGAGGCCCATTAGGTAAGTACTCTAAAGAAGCTCACGGTTATTTTGCTTTTCCGAAATTAGAGGGAGAGTTGAATAATAAAATGAAATTTAGAGGTAAAGAAGTTTTACAATGGAGCTTAAATAATTATTTAGGTTTAGGTAACCATCCTGAAATTCGTAAGGTAGATGAGCAGGCTTCAAGGGATTGGGGATTAGCCTATCCTATGGGAGCAAGAATGATGTCGGGTAATACAAATTATCACGAGCAATTAGAGGCTGAATTGGCTAAGTTTGAAAAGAAAGAAGATTCAATTTTATTGAATTTTGGTTACCAAGGAATGGTATCAGCTATTGATGCTTTGATGGATAGAAACGATGTAGTTGTTTATGATGCAGAATCTCATGCTTGTATTTTAGATGGATTAAGATTGCACCAAGGAAAAAGATTTGTATATCAACACAACGATATGGAAAGCTTAGAAAAGATGTTGGATAAAGCTACCAGAATTGCTGAAAAAACTAAAGGTGCAATTATGGTAATTACTGAAGGTGTATTTGGTATGTCAGGAAACCAAGGTAATTTAAAAGATATTATTAAATTAAAAGATAAGTTTCAATTTAGATTATTTGTAGATGATGCTCATGGTTTTGGTACGATGGGAGCTACAGGAATGGGAACGGGAGAAGCTCAAGGTTGTCAAGATGGTATTGATGTATATTTTGGAACATTTGCAAAAGCGATGGCAAGTATCGGTGGATTTATTGCTTCAGATGAAGATGTAATAGACTATTTAAGATATAACATGCGTTCTCAAATTTATGCTAAATCTTTACCAATGCCTATAGTTATTGGTAATTTAAAAAGATTAGATATGCTTAAAAATAGTCCAGAAATTAGAGAGAAACTGTGGACTATTGCAAATAGTTTACAAAAAGGGTTAAAAGATGCAGGTTTTAATTTAGGAACATCAACAACACAAGTAACGCCTGTTATTTTAGATGGAGATATACCTGAAGCTACTAATCTAACAGTTGATTTAAGAGAAAATTATGGGTTGTTTTGTTCAATAGTTGTATATCCTGTTGTGCCAAAAGGGATGATTATGTTACGATTAATACCAACAGCTATGCATACTTTAGAGGATGTTGAATATACTCTTAATACTTTTAAAATTGTTCAAGAAAAATTAAAGAATGGAGATTATAAATCTGAAACTGTAGCTGCAATATAAAGTTAGCTAATATTAGAAATTAAAATGCCTTTAAGTAATTAAGGGCATTTTTTTATATATACTTCCGAAGAACAAACACAAGGTGGTGAACCACAAAAAGAACAATTGTATTGATGGACTAAACTATCTTGTTCCCAATAATTTTCAATAGTTGTTTTTATTTTAAAGTTAGCACGTTTTAAGATATTTTTTAATACTGTGTTTTCATTTTTTTTCCAGGCGAAACAAAAAATGAGATGGTTTCTATGTTTTAAATCTTCTAACACCTTTTTTAATAGTGAACTGGCTATACCTTGTTTTCTATAATTAGAAGCTACTACAACTTGTTTGATAATTATCAGTTCTTCAAATCCATTAATGACACTAACAAAGGACTCATTATCTTTTAAAATTTCTTGTAAGAAATCATTTCGATTAAAAGCTTCATAAGTAATAAATCCTATTACAATTCCATCATTTATACATACCAAACAATTCTTATGTTCTAAATCTAAATATTCAGTTAAGTAGTTAGGTTGAATATAGTTTTCTCCAAATACATTATTGCACATAACAATAATAGGAGGGATGTGTTCTTTTTTTAATTCAGCAATTATCATTTACAAGGTGAATATTGCCAAAGCAAAACCAATAATAATGATAACGAACTTTTTTAAATCAAACTTATGTCCATCGCTTGATTCAAATAAGATAGTGGTAGAAATGTGCAAGAAAATACCTACAGCTAAAGCTAGGATTAGACTTTGATTTTCTATAAATGGTAAGATGTCATTTGAAGCTAGAAAGAAGCCTAAAGGGGATGAAAGAGAGAAAATGGCTAATGCAATGATAAAAGTTCGTTTAGATAATTTTTCAGCTATCAACATTGTACATAAAACAATAGCAATAGGTATTTTGTGGACTATAATTCCTATCAATAAAGATTGATCTGCACTATGTATGTGACTATGGCTATGGTCTCCAGAAATTAATGCCATCCCTTCGACAAAGGAATGTATACATAAACTAATAAAAATGGAATAAGGAAAAGCTATCAACTTTTTTTTATGAACATGAATATGTCCGTGTTCAATACCATTAGAGAAAAATTCTAGTAATAATTGTAATAGAAAGCCTATCAATATAAATAACCCAACTTTCTCGGTGTAATTAGTAAATATTTCGGGAATTAAGTGCAGTACACATATTGCTAATAAGAAAGCACCACTAAAAGAAATTAATAGTTTAAGATTTTTAGTTAGGTTTACTTTTAATACAAGAACTAAAAGCCCACTAAAAAAAGCAGAAGAAAATAAAACGATATTCGTAAGCAAGTCTGTCATTACTTTTTTGCAATAATAATTAACCGTTCTGAATTTTCCTCATCAAAAGGGTTTAGGTTATAATCACCAAAAATAGCTTCAATTTTTAAGTTGGCAATATCAAAGTAATTTTTAAATTGATTTAAACTTAAAGCTTTTACTTTTTCTTGAAAATGATACGCAATTCCTTTGTCTGTAAATTCAATATCTTTTATAATATATTTATTGGAATAGCTTCTAGAAATTATAAAATCTATATTATGTATTGTTTTAACTTCTTTTTTTTCGAGATTAGCAATTACATTTTTACAATTCATAAAGTCTAAGACTAAAGTGCCGTTAGGCTTTAAGCTTTCAGTTATAGCATTAATGGCTATTTGATTATCTTTTTCATCCTCAAAATACCCAAAACTTGTAAATAAATTGAATGCAAAATTGTAGTGATTAGTTTTTAAAGGTATTCTAATGTCGTTTACATGAAATTTCAAACGATTTGTTTCAGAATTCTTTGCTGCATCTATACTGTTTTCTGATAAATCAAAGCCATCTATAATATAGCCTAAACTTTCTATATATATAGAGTGCCTTCCTTTTCCACAAGCAACATCTAAAAACAAATCATTTTTTGTAGGTGATAAATAATTTAGTAGATTAGTAATGAATTGTTTAGCTTCAGTATCATCCCTATCTTTATATAGGATATGATAGTAAGGAGAATCAAACCAATCCTCAAACCATTCTTTATCACTTAAATTTTGTAGCATTAATTATCTTTAAAAAATAGATTACAAAAGTAGATTAACATTTATGAAAATGAAGTTTTTAAATTAAAATATTGCTATTAATTTTTATTTAAAAACCTTTAATAGCTTAAAATAGCAGATTAATCTAAAATTTAGACATATTAAACTTGTATAATTCAATCAAATTAATATCTTTGAAATTATAATTGGAAGAGCATTTATATAATGGAAAATATACATGATTTTTATAACAAAATGGAAGAAGGTAACATCATGTTATCTTTTAAAGGTGTGGTTACATCCGACCTTTTAACTTCTATTCTTCAAATCATGGAGACTAAGATGGAAACATTAGATGAGCCTCCAAAAATCAAAAAGAAAGTTTACAATATACTGGTTGAATGCTTACAGAATCTTTATCATCATATAGATGAAGATGATAAGAGAACAAAACTAGATGAGAAAAGTGCTTTGTTTATGATTAGAAAGATTGATGGAGAATATTCTATAATGACTGGAAATTACATGTCTTTGGATAATGTAGATTTAATGAGAGGTCGTTTAGATAGAATTAACGAAATGGATCAAGAAGAATTGAAAGTTTATTATAAAGAAGTTTTAAATAATGGGCAAATGTCTGCTAAAGGTGGCGGAGGATTAGGAATGATTGATATTGCTCGTAAATCAGGAAAAAAATTAGAATATAAATTTGATGAAGTGGATAATGAGTATTCATTTTTTAGTTTAAATGTTAAAGTTGCACAATAAAAAATAATTAATAATGGAAGAGTTAAAAATAGAAGGATCACCAAAAACGCCAACAATAGAATTTAACCCAAGTACTGGTTATTTATTGGTTAGAGGAAGATCAATTCCAGAAAATTCAATCGAATTTTATAAACCTTTGATTGATATTTTAGAAGCTTATGACAAGAATTCACAATCTAACACAAAAGTGGATATCCAGTTAGAGTATTTTAATACAAGTTCTTCAAAATGTATCTTGGATGTATTTAAAAAATTAGAAGGTATTAATGCTGGGAGTAGTGAAGTTGTAATTAACTGGTATTATGAAGAGGATGATGAAGACATGTTAGAGGCTGGCGAAGATTATCAAGCGATTATCAATGTTCCTTTTAAAATGATTGAAGTAGAAGAACAGTAATAAAAAGATATTATTATATAAAAAAGTCCCGATAGTTTATCGGGACTTTTTTATGCTTTTTTTTTAACTTAAATAAGCTGTTACTTCATTATCTTTAAATTCTAAAGAGATATGATTTTGTAGAGTTGTAGATAATGATAAACCTACATAATGAGTTCCAATAGGATATTTTTTATGATTTCTATCAACCAATACAGCTGTTGACATCTTTTTTATTGGAAAATCTA
This sequence comes from Vicingaceae bacterium, assembly GCA_037969435.1. Lineage (GTDB taxonomy): Bacteria > Bacteroidota > Bacteroidia > Flavobacteriales_E > Vicingaceae. The sequence goes on along the minus strand of JBBKXK010000007.1, from coordinate 116,421 downwards.
ATAAGTATTTCACTCCGTAAATTAATGCTTTACCTGAATTTAAAACATCATCTATCAAAATTACAATCTTATCATCTAAATTTGAAACAGGAATAGACAATTCTCCTAACTGAGTCAAAGGTTCCGCCTTATTGATTGTGAGTTTTGCTAACGTAATTTTTATTTTAGATATTTTCTTTAATTGAGCAGCAACCTTTTCAGCAAAAAGATAACCGTTATTAGCAATACCTACAATTATAATTTCTTTCTCAGAGTGGTTGTCCTCATATATTTGATAAGAGATTCGATTTATTTTTTGGTAAATCTGCGTGTTATTTAATATGAGGGTTTTATTTTTAGGCATAGTATTATACTATATTTATTCGATTGTTTTTAAAAATAATATACTCTCCTTTTCTTAGTTTTTTTCGTTTTCTAAATTCAGTTTCGCCATTACAATTAACCAAACCTTCTTCAACACTTATTTTTGCATCAGCTCCAGACTCTACTAAGTTTAAAAGCTTTAAGAGCTTAATAAGTTCAATATATTCTTCAGTTAATTGAAACTCTTGGTTAATCATTATTGAATATATTCAGGATCCATAAAGCTTTTTACTGCATGGTTAAATTCTTTTTGATCTTCGAAAAAAGGGTAGTGGCAAGTCTTTTGAATAATTACTAATTGAGCCCCCTTAATACCATCTTGTATTAATTGTGCAGAAGCAAAAGGTACATTATCTAAATCGCCAAGAACAATAAGTGTTGGACAATTAATTACATCTAAGTTTTGAGAAACATCTAAATTAAAATAAGTTCTCTCCATTAAACTATTTACAATTATTAAACTATTTGCTGTAGATTCGTCAAATATCATTGGCTCATAAAGCTTTTCTATAGAGCTTTGATCAACTAAATTCACCTTATCACCTAATAGAATTGCTTTTCTAAAAGTTGCTATTTCTCTTTTTTCAAACTCTTTAGACATCATGGTGTGAATTAATTCCTTAGTGTCTTCCTCAGTTCTTTTACTTTGCATATTTGTAAAAGTTTTATCAAAAAAATCTGAATTTGCAGGAGCAGGAGCTATTAAAATTAACCTTTCTAGATTATTTGGATATTTCTTTGCATAATTGATAGATAATAAACTTCCCCATGAATGACCAACTAAATTCAATTTTTCAATTTTTAAATGTTGTCGAATTCCTTCTAAATCTTCAACAAAAGTTTCTATGTTAATACTAGTTGTATCTTTAGGGAAATCTGTTTTACCACAGCCTCTTTGGTCATAAAATATGATTTCATATTTTTTTGCTAATACCTGAAAATGGGGAACTAAATAATCATGGAAGATGCCAGGGCCACCATGAACGACTAGTAATGGCTCACCTGAACCCATTTTTTCAATAAAATGTTTTACACCATTAATTTCTACCGTTTCAGATGTTGTTTGAAGAGGAGCTTCTTCTATGTTTTCTTCTGTAAGAACTTCATCTGTTTTTACTTCAGAATTTCCACAGTTAGTTAGTATAATGGAGCTTAATATTAATAAAGAAGAAAAATATAACTTTTTCATAGTTTAAATTAAAAATTTACCCAAAGATAGCAACAATTAGGTAATTTAAAAACTAAAGTAATTTAAGTTCTTTAATAGTGTTTTTAGGATTGTTCGAATTGAAAACGAAACTTCCAGCTACTAATACATTAGCACCACAATCAATTAATTTTTTAGCGTTTTTATCAGTTACACCTCCATCTATCTCTATTAAAGCATTAGATTTTTTTTCAATAATCAATTTTTTAAGGTCTTTAATTTTTGTGTAAGTGTTTTCAATAAAAGATTGTCCACCAAAGCCTGGATTAACTGACATTAAGCAAACTAAATCAATCTCTGCAATAATATCTGATAACAAGTTGATATTCGTATGAGGGTTTAATGCTACTCCAGCTTTCATTCCAGCAGCTTTTATTCTTTGTATAGAACGATGTAAATGAGGACAAGCTTCGTAGTGAACAGTTAAAATATCAGCTCCAGCAGAAGCGAAATCATCTATAAATTTATCTGGTTCGACAATCATTAAATGAACATCAAAAGGCTTGGTAGAATGTTTTTTTATAGCTTTTATAATTGGCATTCCAAAAGTTAGATTTGGTACAAAAACACCATCCATTACATCTATATGATACCAATCAGCCTCACTTTCATTAAGCATAATAGCTTCTGATTGTAAGTTTGCAAAATCGGATGATAATATTGATGGAGCTATTAAATGAGACATATGCTATAATTTTACTTTTTGTAAAAGTATTAAAAGAGTAGGAGGCTTAAAACTAAAAAAGCGAATGTTTATTAACACTCGCTTTTTTAATAAAAATTATTATGTTTTTTAACCTAAATAGGTTTTTAAAAGTTTACATCTTGAGGTGTGCTTTAATTTTCTTAAAGCTTTTTCTTTAATTTGTCTAACACGCTCTCTTGTTAATTCAAAATTTTCACCGATTTCTTCAAGAGTTAATTGAGATTTATAATTAATACCAAAATACATTCTTAAAACTTCAGCCTCCCGAAATGAAAGGGTAGAGAAGGAGCGTTCTATTTCATTTCTAAGTGAATCATTCATTAATTCTCTATCTGGAGTATGATCACCATCTTCTTCACCACTCATTACATCTAACATGGTGTTACTTTCCTCATCACTTGATAAAGGAGCATCAACTGATATATGTCTTCCAGAAATAGTTAAAGAATCTTTTACTTCTGAGCTGCTCATATCTAATAATTCAGCAATTTCATCTACTGAAGGCTCTCTTTCATGTATTTGTTCTAACTCAGAAAATGTTCTGTTAATTTTAGTTATAGCGCCTATTTTATTAAGAGGTAATCGAACTATTCTAGCTTGTTCTGCTATTGCTTGCATGATTGATTGGCGAATCCACCAAACAGCGTAAGAGATAAACTTAAAACCTCTTGTCTCATCAAATCTTTCTGCAGCTTTAATTAAACCTATATTGCCTTCATTAATTAAATCAGATAGATTTAAACCTTGATTTTGGTATTGTTTTGCTACGGAAACAACAAACCTAAGGTTAGCTTTTGTTAAGCGTTCTAAAGCTTCTTTATCTCCATCTCGTATTCTTTTTGCTAATTCCGTCTCTTCCTCTGCAGTAATTAAACCAACTTTTGATATGTCTTGTAAGTATTTATCTAAAGAAATTGTTTCGCGGTTAGTAACCTGCTTCGTAATTTTTAACTGTCTCATAGACTAAAATTAGTTATTTATCTAAACCAATTTACGATTCGTCTATTAATTAGTTACAAAAAAAGATGTTTATTTTATTAAAATAAAAAAGCCTCCGAATTTCGGAGGCTTAAAATTGTTAAAAACAAAAAGTATTAAACTTCTTCTTTTTTAGGTTTTTCTAGTAATACTTTACGGGAAAGCTTTAATTTACTTGTTTTAGGATCAATAGCAATTAATTTAACTTCTATTTCTTGCCCTTCTTTTAAAACATCTTCAACGTTTTCAACTCTATCCCAGTTAATTTCTGAAATATGAAGTAACCCATCTTTACCAGGAATAATCTCTACAAAGGCACCAAAGTTTGTAATTGACTTAACTTTTCCTTTATAAACTTCTCCAACTTCTGGCATAGCGGTAATTGCTTTAATTCTTCCTAAAGCTGCATTCATAGCTTCTCCATCATTACTCATAATAGATACTTTACCCATATTATCAACTTCTTCTATCGTAATTGTAGCTCCTGTAGTTGCTTGTATTTCTTGAATAATTTTTCCTCCAGGTCCAATTACAGCACCAATCATTTCTTTAGGTATCGTAATTTGAGTTATTCTAGGTGTATGAGGTTTGTAATCTTCATTTGGTTTAGAAATAGTTTTAGCCATTTCGTTCAAGATGTGTAATCTACCATCTCTTGCTTGAGCTAAAGCTTGCTCTAAAACTTCATAAGGTAAACCATCTACTTTGATATCCATCTGACAAGCAGTAATACCATCAACAGTACCAGTAACTTTAAAATCCATATCTCCTAAATGATCTTCATCACCTAAAATATCAGATAGTACAGCAAAATTTTTGTTTCCTGGTTCAGTAATTAATCCCATTGCAATTCCAGAAACAGGTTTCTTAATTTTTACACCAGCATCCATTAATGCTAAAGTACCAGCACAAACAGTTGCCATAGATGAAGAACCATTAGATTCTAATATTTCAGAAACAACTCTTACGGTATAAGGGTTAGTTGCATCAAAAGGAATCATTGGTTTTAATGCTCTTAAAGCTAAATTACCGTGTCCAATTTCTCTTCTGCTTGTTCCTCTGTTTGGTCTTGCTTCTCCTGTAGAGAAAGAAGGGAAGTTGTAGTGTAACATAAATTTCTCTGTTCCTCCAGTTGTAACTTCATCAACCAATTTTTCATCCATTTTGTTACCTAAAGTAACAGTAGTTAATGATTGAGTTTCACCTCTAGTAAAAATAGCTGAACCATGAGCACCGGGTAAGTAATCAACTTCACTCCAAATAGGACGAATTTCATCCATTTTTCTTCCATCTAATCTTACTCTTTCTTTCAACATTACATCTCTTACAGCTGCTTTCTGAACTGCTTTGAAGTATTGTCCAATTAAGAATTTATCATTCTTTTCTTCTTCATTTAATGTAGCAATAAAATCATCTTTTACTGCACCAAACTTCTGACCTCTAATTGCTTTGTCAGCAATAGATTCAGCAGCAATAACGTAACATCTGTCGTAACAAGCTGCTTTTAAGTTTGCTTGTAATGTCTCGTTACTTCTTTCGTGATTATATGCTCTTTTTACTTTAGATTTTTCTACTTCAGCAGCTAAATCTAATTGTAATTGACATTGTTTTTTAATCTCAGTATGAGCAGTTTTAATTCCTTCTAACATTTCTGCTTCAGAAATTTCTAACATTTCACCTTCTACCATCATAATATTATCCATAGTTGCAGCAACTATTAAATCTATAGATGATTCTTTCATTTGAGAAGGAGTAGGGTTGATGATCCAATTACCATCAATTTTACCAACTCTTACTTCTGAAGTTGGTCCGTTAAACGGGATATCAGAAACTGCGATACAAGCTGAAGCAGCCAAACATGCTAAAGCATCTGGTAAAACTTCTTCATCAAAAGAAATTAATTGAATAGCTACTTGAGTGTTTGCATGATAATCATCTGGGAAAAGCGGTCTTAAAGCTCTATCTATTAATCTACAAATTAATACTTCATTATCATTTGGTCTTGCTTCTCTTTTTAAGAAACCACCTGGGATTTTCCCTGCGGCAGCAAATTTTTCTTTGTAATCAACTGTTAAAGGTAAAAAGTCCATGTCTTCACCTGCATCTTTATCAGATACAACTGTTGCAAGTAACATAGTGTTACCCATTTTTACGACAACAGAACCATGAGCTTGTTTGGCTAATCTTCCTGTTTCGATTTCGATGGTCCTTCCATCACCTAACTTGTAGGATTTTGTAATTCCAATTTGTGACATAAATTTATTTTTGTTTGCACAACTTTGTGCGATTTATATTGAGGAAACCATTTCCTCTTTCGTTTTTAATTTATTCTTCTATATATAACAAAAAAGGGGAGTGCAATAATTGCAAATCCCCTATTTTATTATCTTATTAAGTACTTTTTCAATACTTATTTTCTAATTCCTAATTCCTTAATCAATTCACGGAACTTAACAATATCTTTCTTTTTATAATAGTCAAGTAAACTTCTTCTTTTACCAACTAAATCTAATAAAGCTTTTTGGGTTCCAAAATCTTTACGATTTTTCTTTAAGTGTTCAGTTAAATGGTTTATTCTATAAGTAAATAAAGCTATTTGACCTTCTGTTGAACCTGTGTTTTTAGCGTTTCCGCCAAATTTGTTAAAAATTTCTTCTTTCTTTTCTGTAGATAGATACATGCCAAAATTAATTTTAATGTTTATTATGTATTGCTTAATTGCGGGTGCAAATGTAATAATTAATTACATTTTAACATATTTAATTGTTAAACAATTTTATAGATTGTGATATTTTAGCTTTTAATTCATTTCTTCCAACGATATAATCTAAAAAACCATGCTCCAAAACAAACTCAGAGGTTTGAAATCCTGCAGGTAAATCTTTACCTATAGTTTCTTTAACTACTCTTGGTCCTGCAAAGGCTATTAAGGCTCCAGGTTCTGCAATGTTAATATCTCCTAACATAGCGTAAGATGCTGTAACACCACCTGTGGTTGGGTCAGTTAATAATGATATGTAAGGGATTTTTGCTTTAGACAATAAAGAAAGTTTTGCTGCTGTTTTTGCCATTTGCATTAAAGAAAAAGCTGCCTCCATCATTCTTGCTCCACCAGATTTAGAAATCATTAAAAAAGGTGTTTTATGTTTAATAGAGTAGTCTATTGCTCTTGCAATTTTTTCGCCAACAACAGATCCCATAGAGCCACCAATAAAGTTAAAATCCATACAAGCAACAACTAAGTCTTGTTTATCAATCTTACCAACACCAGTTCTAACAGCATCTTTTAAATCTGTTTTCTTTTGAGTTGAAACGATTCTTTCTTTATACTTCTTCGTATCTTCAAAATTTAAAGGATCTCCTGAACTTAAATTAGCATCTAATTCTTTAAATTTATTATTATCAAATAGAATTTTAAAATATGCTTTTGAGTCTATCTTACCGTGGTGATTACATTCTACGCAGATAGATAAATTATCTATGTATTCATCATGAGAAACAACATGTTTACATTCAGGACACTTGAACCATAACCCTTCTGGTGTTTCTTTCTTCTCTGTAGTTGGAGTAACTACACCTTTTTTTCTTCTTTTAAACCAAACCATAGTTCCTTGCATTTAAGTATTTAGATTACAATGTGTTAACATTATTCAAATCTTCAAAAGCTTTAATCAATCTAGCTTTAAATGTTTTTTCCCCTTCTCTTATCCAAACTCTAGGATCGTATATTTTTTTATTAGGTTTATCATCTCCATCAGGATTACCTATTTGACTTTGTAGATAGGCTGTTTTTGCAGAAAAATAATCCCTAACACCCTCCATAAAAGCATATTGTAAATCTGTGTCAATGTTCATTTTAATAACGCCATAAGAAATACCTTCTCTTATTTCTTCTACAGAAGATCCTGACCCTCCATGAAAGACAAAATCAACAGGATTTTTGCCTGTATTGTACTTTTCTTGAATGTAATCTTGAGAATTTTTTAAAATTTTTGGAGTTAACTTTACATTTCCAGGTTTATATACTCCATGTACATTTCCAAAAGCGGCAGCAATTGTAAATCTATTGCTTATTTTAGATAACTCTTCATAAGCATAAGCAACTTCCTCAGGTTGAGTGTATAATAAACTATTATCAATATCAGTATTATCAACTCCATCTTCCTCGCCACCAGTAATACCTAATTCTATTTCGAGTGTCATGCCAATCTTATCCATTCTCTCTAAATATCTTTTACATATTTCGATATTTTCTTCTATTGGTTCCTCAGATAAATCAATCATATGAGAGCTATATAAAGGTTTGCCTGTTTCTTTAAAGTGCTGCTCACCTGCATCTAATAATCCGTCAATCCATGGTAATAATTTCTTAGCACAATGATCTGTATGTAAAATTACAGGTATTCCGTATGCTTCAGCTAGTAAATGAATGTGTTTTGCGCCAGCTATACCACCTAAAATTGCTGCTTTTTCATTCTCATTACTTAAACCTTTCCCCGCATTAAAATATGCTCCACCGTTTGAAAATTGAATAATTACAGGAGCATTTACTTCTTTAGCAGCCTCCATTACAGCATTAACTGTGTTGTTTCCAACAACATTAACGGCAGGTAAAGCAAATCCTTTTTCTTTTGCTAATTGAAATATTTTTTGAACTTCATCTCCAGAAGCAACTCCAGGTTTAATAATTGTACTCATTATGATATAATTTTGGATGCCAAAGTTAATATAAAAATGAATGCTTAAGAGATATAAGTTGAGAAAATTTAGAAAGGATAACCAATACCTAAGTTAAGTGTTGGTTTTTTCCAAATTAAATCAATTTTTTCAGGTGTGGTAGTAGAAGGGTCTTTTAGCTTTGCAGCTAAATCGAATCGAATTAAGAAAAAGTTAAAATCTAACCTTAGTCCAATTCCAACTCCAGCAGCTAAATCTTGCCAAAATCTCCCAAAATTTATTTCAGCGTTAGGCCTATTTGGATCTTCTGAAAGAATCCAAATATTTCCAGCATCAATAAATGCGGCTCCTTCAACTATTTTTGTTACATCAAAACGGTATTCTAAATTACCTTCAATTTTTAATTCACCAATTTGAGTAAGAGAATTTTCAGCTAAACTATCCGGCATTGATCCAGGTCCCAAACTTCTTGCTTGCCATGCTCTAATACCATTTGCTCCACCACCAAAATAACTTTTTTCAAAGGGGAGTGCGTTTAAGTTTCCATAAGGTTTACCTATTCCTAAATTAATTCTTTTAACAAAAGAAGTTGATTTTGTTTGTCCATAAAACCTAACATCTATATCGGTTTTAATAAATTGTGCGTAACGGATGTTAAAGATATTATAGCTTTTAGTTTCGGGGTTATCGTAAGGTTGATTGGTTAATTTGTTATAAGCATGTTGTATGTTTCCAGCAAATTCAATATGGAATTTTAAAAATTCAAAATCTTTTATTTTATTAACTGTTTGACTATTGTAAACAAAACTATAGGTGGTGGAGTTAATAAAATGATCTTGGAAACTACTTAGTATAAAAGGGTTATTTTCATTATTAATTCTTTCTTGAAATTCAGCTGTTGGATTAAGATTGATAACACTAATGTTAATAGGGTTAATGGTATGTCTTTTATAACTAGACTCATTCCAGAAATAACCAAAAGTTGCTTGAGTTAAATTTCGTTTATATTCAGGACGAGTTTGGTAGTTAACTAATAGATTAACATTTGTTTTTGGGTTAGCTTTTCGTGAAAATTTCTCTAAATTAATGGGTAGTAAAAATCTTGGGAACTCAAGGTTTACTTCTGGTCCAAATTCTAAAGTATTAAAAGGTAACCCTAATAATTTAATATCTTCCTGCTCATCATTAATTAATTGTTGAGCCTCTAAACCACCATTTAACTTAACTGTTAAATGTTCTCCACCCCTGAAAATATTTTTATTGCTATAGATAATATTTGATTCCACACCTAAATTCCCTCCGCTATTTGTACCTATGCCTTCAATAGAAAAGGATTTAGTGAATGAAGGGTTTAAAAAAATATTAGCATTTAATTGATTATTTCCTACATCTTCAAATGAAATATTTATGTTTTTAAATAAATTTAATTCTGATAAATATTTATAGGTATTTTGTTGGTCACTCAATAAATAGAGCCCTCCTTTATTTAAGCTAATACCATGGTTTAGCATTCTTGGGCGATATTTTAATTTTCCATCATAATGGAGAAGTACGTTTTTAAAAGTAATGGTATCAAATTCGTTTAAGTTTTTATCCTTAAAGGTTTTGCTTAAATAAATATCTATATCATTAATGTAATACTTTGTGTGTGGTTTTTCATAAACCGTATCATTCTCAATGTCATTTACAAGTTGATTTTTTATGTATAAATAGACAGTGAGTTCATGATTACCCATTGTACTGTCTATTTCAAATTTGACATAATCTTTTGTGAAATAATAGTAGCCAACATTTCTCATTGCTTTTTTAATCCTTTCACGCTCTTCATCAAATACATCAGCATCAAAAGTGTTTCCTTTTTTAATCAGGCTTTTAAATAAGATGTTAACAGCAAGTTGTTTTAGGTTATCATCATCTAAAACATATTCTATTTTTTTGATAATGTATGGTTCACCAGATTCAATATTGTACTTAACTTTAATTTTATTTTTTTTAACAGTAGTCTGATAAGTAACGATATTGTCAAAATATCCTTTATTATTGATGTATAATTTTAATTGTTTTGCGGTTTTTTCAGTTAATAGAGAGTCGTAAATAATTGGTGGTTCTCCAATATCTTTAAATTTTTTAGTGTCTTTTTTATTAAATAAATTATAAACACCTAAGTGGTAACGGAAAGTGTGTAAAATTTTTCGGTTAGTTTTTTGCTTAACGATACCTTCTAATTCTTCTTTGTCAATTTTACGGGTGTCAATTTTTACGGTATTTTTTTTTAAAAAAAGCTCATTAGGTTTTAAATGTTTTGTAGGATTACAGCCAACAATGAAAAGGTAAATAAGGCCTGCAAAAACTAATTTTGTTTTAATGTTAATTAGTATGTTAAATTTAAAATACAAATGCGTTGTTTTACTATCTTAATGATTTGCTTATGTTTGTAATATTCAAATTAAGTTGCAAAATAACAATTATTAACCTTATGAAAATTAAAGCTCATTTAAGATTATTAACTATTTCTTTGTTATTAATTATTAGCCCAAAGATATATTCTCAAACAGAAACTGTACTTACCAAAAAAGAAGCCAAGGATTTATTGGATAAAGCAGAATTAAATTTTGAGGATAAAAACTACATGGATGCATTAGAGCAATTCTCTAGTTTATATAATTATAATCCTAGTGATTTGTATTACAAATTAATGATGGGAATATGTTTAACTTATGATTCTGACCAAAAAGAAAAAGCAATTGAAATAATTGAGCAAGTTAAACTTACTAACCCTGAGCATAATATGGTTAACTTTTATTTAGGGAAAGCTTATGCTGTTAATTATCAGTTTGATAAAGCGGTAACTTTTTTTAATATGTTTTTATCGAACGCTTCAGGAGAAGAAGCTGTTCAAAAAGGCCTCGCTCATCAAATGATACAAAATTGTATTAATGCAAAAGAAATACTTGCAGATACAATTACTCAAAACATTGTAGAAAATATAAAATATCCTATAAACTCTCAGTATTCAGAATATGTTCCTGTAATATCTGCAGATGAATCAGTAATGATTTATACTTATCGCGGAGTGAAAAGTAAAGGTTCTGATAAAATAGTACAGTCAATGGGTTCAGAAGCTTATACGGAAGATGTTTTTATCTCTTATAAAGAAAATGGTGAATGGTCTGAACCTGTCAGTATAGGTGATAATATTAATACAAATGATCATGATGCTGCTATAGCACTTTCTGTAGATGGTCAAACTTTATTTATTTATAAAACAGATGAAGGTAAAAATGATATTTATGTTAGTAATTTAAAGGGAAAAGATTGGAGTAAACCTGAGCGTTTAAAAGGAGATGTTAATATGCCGAAAAGTTGGGAGGGAAGTGCTAGTTTGTCTGCAAATGGTAAAGTTTTATATTTTGCTAGCGATAGAGAAGGAGGATTAGGAGGTAGAGATATTTACAAAGCGGAATTACAAGCTGATGGAAGCTGGAGTAATGTTCAAAACTTAGGTTCTAATATAAATACGGTATATAATGATGATGCTCCCTTCATTCATCCTGATAATAAAACACTTTATTTTAGTTCAGAAGGTCATTCAAGCATAGGGGGGTATGATATTTTTTCTAGTATATTGGATGAGTACGGTAGTTTTGCACCACCTTTAAATATGGGGTACCCAATAAATACAGTTGATGATAATAGATACTTTGTGCTTTCAGCAGATGGTAAGACAGGCTATTATTCTGGTGGTGGAGAAAATAGTATTGGAGAACAAGATATTTTTAAAATTATAGCTGGTAAAATTGAAAAACCTGTTTTAGCTCTTTTATTAGGTAAGGTTTATTTTAATGATCGTCCAACAGGTTCTTCTATGAATTTATATAAGCAAACAGAAGGAGAGCTAGAGGGAACTTTTAAATCTAATTTAGAAACAGGAAAATATGTAATGGCATTAACGCCAGGAAATTATGTTATAGAAGTAGAATTAGAAAATGGACAAACAGTAAAAGATTCTTTAAAATTAGATGAAATTTTGGAGTATATTGAACTTCGTAAAGACTTTAGAATTTATAGTGATTCTAATTTGATAGTTACAAATGATCCAACTTTACAACAATTATTAGAAGCTGAACTTAAAAATGAAGGTAAAACGATAGATACTCTATTTACAGAAAACATAAAAGGAGAGATTAAACTTCAAGAAATGGGGGCTGGAAGAAGTTTTAAATTAGAAAACATTTTATATGATTTTGATAAATCTACTTTAAGACCAGAATCTAAAACAGAATTAGATAGATTAGTTATTATATTAAAAGAACAAGCAACTATTAAAGTAGAAATTAGTAGCCATACTGATGCTGCAAGAAATATTGAGGCAGCTAAGCAAATTTTTGAAAGAAAAGGAATCGAGTATAGTAAAGAAGCTCACGATAAAATGAGTGGAACTTATAATAAAAAGCTATCACAAAGGCGTGCTCAATCAGTAGTTGATTATTTAACCAGTAAAGGTATTCCTAAAGCTAGGTTAGTTGCGAAAGGTTATGGGGAAGAAAAATCTGTGGCTACAAATGATACTAACGAAGGAAGACAATTAAATAGAAGAACTGAATTTAAAGTGTTAGAGAGTAAATAATCATCATAAAACAAGTAAATTATGGAACCCGCTAAAGCAATAGATAGTGTATTGAAACAGGAATTAAAAGGATTTAAATTTCCGATTATGTTCGAATTTAAAATTGGAACATTGGCCAATGATTTTACTGCTAAAGATGCTAATGGTAATACTATTGCCTATGTTAGACAGAAAATGTTCAAACTAAAAGAGGCAATCAGCGTTTTTTCAAATGAATCTAAAACAGATGTTTTATATACTATTGCTGCAGATCGAGTAATCGATTTTAATGCGAGTTATGCATTTAAAAATAATAGTGAAGTTGAATTAGGGAAAATTGGTCGTAAAGGAGCGAAATCGCTACTAAAAGCACATTATAATATTTTTGATAAAAACAATATTCAAGATTATACTATTACTGAAGAAAATCCTTGGGCAAAAGTCGGAGATGCTCTTTTAGGTGAAGTGCCTATTTTAGGAATGTTCACAGGTTATCTATGTAATCCTAAATATATTGTTAAAGATGTTAACGATCAAATTATTGCGAGATTATCAAAAGAAGCATCTTTTTTTGGAAGACGTTTTAAATTAGATGAAATTGGAAAACTTAAAGCTGGAGATGACGAAAGAATTATGTTGTCGTTAATGATGATGTCTTTATTAGAAAGAAGAAGAGGGTAAAAGATAAATGTTAAGTATTTCTCAAAAAAAATATGTTAATAATCTCAAACAAAAGAAGTTTAGAAATGAACACAATTCTTTTGTAGTTGAGGGAGTTAAATTGGTTGGAGAATTACTGAAATCGAATATTGATATCACTACAATTTATGCTACAGCTCATTGGATATCAAATAATCCATATATTGAAGTTGTAGAAGAAGTTTCTGAAAAAGAATTGGCTTCAATTTCCAGTTTAAAAACACCAAATGAAGTATTGGCTGTTGTATCTAAAACAGAGCCTAAAAACATTGACTTATCTGGATTATCTATTGTTTTAGAAAACATACAAGACCCAGGGAATTTAGGGACTATTATTAGAACTGCAGATTGGTTCGGAATTAAAAATATAATATGCTCGCTTGATTCGGTAGAAGTATTTAACCCAAAAGTATTACAAGCAACTATGGGCTCTTTTTTTAGAGTTAATGTTACTTATTGTGATTTAACAGAGTTCTTTAATCAATACTCAAAATTAACCGTATACGGAGCTTTATTAGAGGGTGATAATGTTTATAAACAGCAATTATCAAAAACTAATACTGTTTTGATGATGGGAAATGAATCTAAAGGAATTTCAGAGATCTTACTGCCTTTTATCACCAATAAAATTACCGTACCAAAAATTGGTGAAGCAGAATCGTTAAACGTATCCATTGCTACTGCAATTTTGTGTGCAGAATTTACTAAATAACTCAACTTGTCAGTTTTCCTTTCTTAATTTCAGTCAATCTGTCATTAAAAATCCATTGGCATACACTTTGACTAATGCTTCTCGTTGAAATATTTGTCATGCTGAGTTCAACTTGTATTGAGCTTGTGGAAATATCGAAGCATAAACAAATACAGTAATATATTTTTAATAGAAAAACTATAACAAAATGGCAAAAGGAAAAATTAAAGTAAACACGGAAAACATCTTCCCAATTATTAAGAAGTTTTTATACTCAGACCATGAAATATTTTTAAGAGAATTAATAGCTAATGCTACCGATGCTACTAAAAAGCTACATGCTTTATCATCAATGGGGGAGTTTAAAGGTGATATTGGAGATGATACGATTGAAATTATTTTGGATAAAAAAGCCAAAACTTTAACTGTAAAAGATAAAGGTCTTGGTATGACTGATGAAGAAGTGAAGAAGTATATCAATCAGATTGCTTTTTCTGGGGCTGAAGAATTTGTAGATAAATTTAAAGATCAAAAAGAATCTGCTGGAATTATCGGGAAATTTGGGTTAGGTTTTTACTCTTCTTACATGGTAGCAGAAAGAGTAGAAATAATAACTAAATCTTTTAAAGATGAATCTGCTGTTATATGGGAATGTGATGGAAGCCCAGAATATTCTATAAAAAACCATGATAAAACTGAGAGAGGAACAGAGATTGTGTTACACATTGCTGAGGATTCTACAGAATTTTTAGAAGAAGCAAGAATTAAAACCTTATTAGATAAATATTGTAAGTTTATGCCTGTAGCTATTAAGTTTGGCGAAAAATCTAAATGGGTTGATAATAAGAAGGGTAAGAAAGATAAAGATGGTAATATCGAGCAAGTTGAAGTTAAGGTGGAGAACATTGTTAACAATCCTTCGCCAGCATGGACAAAAGCTCCAGCTGATTTAAAAGATGAAGATTATAGCTCTTTTTATAGAGAGTTATACCCAATGAATTTTGAGGATCCATTGTTTCATATTCATCTGAATGTAGATTATCCATTTAACTTAACAGGTATTTTATACTTCCCTAAGATTAAAGCAGACATGCAGGTTCAGAAAGATAAAATTCAATTGTTTTCCCGTCAAGTATTTATTACTGATTCAGTAGAAGGAATTGTTCCAGATTTCTTAACCTTATTACATGGTGTAATTGACTCTCCTGATATTCCTTTAAACGTTTCTCGTTCTTATTTACAAAGCGATGGAGCTGTAAAAAAGATTGCAAGCCATATCTCTAAAAAGGTTTCAGATAAATTAGAAGAGTTATTTAAAAAGCATAGAGCTGATTTTGAAAGCAAATGGGATGACATTAAGATATTTATTGAATATGGAATTTTATCTGACGAAAAGTTTGCTGAAAGAGCTCAAAAGTTTACCCTTTATAAAACTACAGAAGGTAAGTATTACACAATGGACGAATTAACTGAGTTAATTAAGCCTTCTCAAACAGACAAAGACAATAAACTAGTTTATCTATACACTAATGATGTTGAAAAGCAACATTCATTTATAAATGCAGCTACCACAAAAGGTTACGAAGTATTGATAATGAATACACATTTAACAGCTCATTTGGTTGGTAAGTTAGAACAGACAATGGAGAATACCACATTTACAAGAGTAGATGCTGATACCATTGATAAATTGATTGACAAGGATGAAAAAATTCCAAATAAACTATCAGAAAAAGAACAAGAAAAATTAAAGCCTGTTATTGAAGAAGTAATGGATAAAGCTAAATTTAATGTTCAGTTTGAAAGCATGAGTGAAAAAGATCAACCAATGACCATTGTTCAGCCAGAGTTTATGAGAAGAATGAAGGATATGCAAGCTGTTGGTGGAGGAGGTATGGCTATGTTTGGAGGAGCGATGCCAGATATGTATAATTTAATTATTAACTCTAATCATCCAGTAATTAGTAAGATTTTAAACGAAAAAAATAAAGACAAACAAAAAGAAATTACAAAAATGACAGCTGATTTAGCTTTATTATCACAAAACATGTTAAAAGGTGAAGAATTAACTAAATTTATCACAAAAAGTATAGAACTAATTTAAAACTATAAAAATGGACAAAAAAAAATGGATTAAGTACGGTATCATAGGTGGTATTATACTAATAGCTGTATTTTCAGCATTTGGAACTTACAATAGTATGGTTGAACTAGATGAGAACTCTGTAACCCAATGGGCAAACGTTGAAAGTTCTTATCAACGTAGAGCAGATTTAATTCCTAACTTGGTAAATACTGTGAAAGGATATGCAGCTCACGAGCAAGAAACTTTAACTGCTGTAATGGAAGCAAGAGCTAAAGCAACAAGTGTTAATATTGATGCTTCTAAATTAGATGCTGCTTCTATTCAACGATTTCAAGAAGCTCAGCAAGGAATTTCTGGCGCTTTAGGCAAATTAATGATGGTTTCTGAGCGTTATCCTGATTTAAAAGCAAACCAAAACTTTTTAGAGTTACAAGCTCAATTAGAAGGAACCGAAAACAGAATTAATGTGGAAAGAAACAAGTTTAATGAAGTTGTTGGTGCTTTTAATAAAAAGATAAAAAAGATGCCAGGCAAGTTATTTAATATGCTTTATGGTTTTGAGGAAAGAGCAAGATTTGAGTCGAAAGAAGGAACTGATGTAGCTCCAACAGTAGAATTTTAATAACAACTAAATTCCCCCGCCTCAGGCGGGGGAATATTTTTTTATACAAAATGGCAAAAGATTTATTTACCGAAGCAGAAAAAAAACAAATAGTAAATGCTGTAAAACAAGCAGAATTAAACACTTCTGGAGAAATTAAAGTTCACATTGAACGAAAATGTAAAGAAGATGTGTTAGATCATGCAGCATTTATGTTTGAAAAATTAGAAATGCACAAAACCGAATTGCGTAATGGTGTTTTAATATACTTGGCAGTAGAAGACAGACAATTGGCTATTTTAGGCGATACAGGTATAAATATAAAAGTACCTAAAGGTTTTTGGGAAGAAACCCGTGACATTATGATTGCTAACTTTAAAAATGGCGATTTCGCAAAAGGGTTAAGCGAAGGTATTATTAAAGCAGGAGAGCAATTAAAAACTCATTATCCTTACCAAAAAGGAGACGTAAATGAATTGTCTGACGATATTTCGTTTGGCGAATAAGAATAAAATGTCATTCTGAATGATATTTTGTCATCCGAGATGTCACGCTGAGTTTATCGAAGTGTTGTCGAAGGATTAAACAAAATGAAATGAAGAATTTGTTTGTTCAGAATTAGAAAAAAGAAAATTAGAAAATGAAAAGACTTATTCCATTACTATTATTACTAACATTTTTTGTTACTGCAACAGCCCAAAAACCTTGTTTGTTGGAGCAAAATGCTAAGCAAGAGTTGGTGCAAGATTATGCAAATATATTAAGTGATAGCGAAGAACAAAGCTTAGCACAAGCCTTATTAGCATTTAACGATACAACATCTACACAAATACTAATTGTAACCGTTACTGACTTATGTGGTTACGATAAAGCACAGTTTACCTATACCTTAGGAGAAAAATGGGAAGTAGGACAAGATGGAAAAGACAATGGTGTCGTAATAATGGTTAAACCTAAAGAAATTGATGGTAGAGGAGATGCTTTTATTGCTAGTGGAAGAGGAATAGAAGGAGTTTTACCTGATGCTATTTGCAAAAGAATAGTTGAAAATGAAATGATTCCTATATTTAAAAATAAAGATTATTACGGTGGTATTTCAAAAGCAGCACAAACGGTTATGGAAATTACTGCTGGTGAATATTCAGCAGATGCTTATGCTAAAAAGAACGGGCTAAAAAACTTATTACCTTTTGTACTAGTTTTAATTGTTATCATTTTAATAATGATTTTTAAAGGAAAACAAACCAGACAATACGCATCAACAAACGGAATGGGCTTTTGGGCAGCATGGGCATTGTTAAATGCTTCAAGTAGAAGTCATGGAGGATCATTTGGAAACTTTAGCTCTGGTAGTGGAGGCTTTGGTGGCTTTGGAGGAGGTTCTTTCGGTGGTGGTGGAGCAGGTGGTAGTTGGTAAGATATGGAGGTAGGAGTTGCTATATTCTTTTTATCTTATCCTGTTGGGTTATTACTCTTTTTTATAATCAATATAATTTATTTTGCTTTTTCTAAGCAAACTCAAGCAGATGAAATTTTTGAATATAAATTACTTGATTATAAGTATGAAGATGTGAAAATCCGTCTTACAAAATTACAAGAATTTTTGGGTGATGATATAAACTATGCTTTTTCTAAACTTGAAAAATATAAAGATCACGCAAAAAAAACAAGTAAAAAATTCACTTATCACCAAGAGTCAATTGAGAATAGCGTACTTCTTATTTATGCAAAAAAAGGAGGTGATACTCCTGTAAAATACTTGTTTGAAAATTTAGCACTTCTTTTAAAAATTGAAGTTTTCTTTTCAATGCTTTTTTTTCCGTCATTACTTGTCATTGTGATGTTTTTTATTCCTTTTGATTTGATACTTCTTAAAATACTTTTACTAATATTTTGGATAATAATAGTTTATTCTTTTTGGTTTACAATAACAAAATCAATAATGGGGATTAAATATGGAGCTTTAGATTTATTATTTAGATTGTTAAATATACCAACAGGAAAGCTTACAAGAAACATTAGTAGCTTAGAATATTTATATCATACTAGTTATTTTCATCGCCCATTAAAATGGTTACTTTTTGGAGGCTTATTAAGTTTGTTTGGAGTTAAAGCCAAAGGGTTTAAAGGTTTTGGAGGAGGCTCTTTTGGTGGCGGTGGTGCAGGTGGTAGTTGGTAATCTTTTCGTTTCCTGCGAAGGCAGGAATTCAGATAAAACAATTTTTAATAATTTTAGGAGTTTACTATAATTATGAAAATACAAATAGACAAACCATGCCACGAAGACTGGAATGCTATGAAAATTGGCGTAATATCTCGTCATTGTTCTGCTTGCGAAAAAGCAGTTTTCGATTTCACCAATAAAACCAAAGAAGAAATTCTAACCTTTTTAATCCAAAATCAAAATAATTCAATTTGTGGGCGATTTAAAAAATCTCAAATAGATTTTCATCACGATGAATTAGAAGTAATTATTGAAGGATTAAAAACTCAAAAAAACAACAAATATGCTTTTGCAATATTGTCTTTAGCTTGTTTGGCGATGGTTTCTTGTAGTGATGTAGTTGAAAATGATGAGCCTGTTATGGGGAAAATGGAAGTGCATACAACTATTAATCAACTTATAGATTCTACTCAACAAACATCACTAACAAGTGATACACTACCTGAGTGTGAAATTCAAAAAAGAAAAATTCTTGATTCAAATAAAGCAGAATTGCCAATTGATGAATTTATAACTGTTGGAGAGGTTATTCCTAGTGATGATTATTCCATTAATTTACCCGAAATAATGCCTGAGTTTCCCGGTGGGATTGATAGTTTGTTTTCATTTTTGCGTGCTAATTTAATTTATCCATCTTGGGAGAAGAAAAATAAAATCCAAGGGAAAGTCTATGTTAACTTTGTTATTGAAAAAGATGGGAAAGTAAAAGCTATTAAAATATTAAGAAGTGTAAAAGGTTCTAAGAATTTTGATGCAGAAGTTATTAGAGTTATGAATCTAATGCCAAAATGGATTCCAGGAAAGAATAAAGGAGAGAAAGTTGCTACTAATTATAATTTACCTATTAACTTTAGTTTAAAGGATTAAAATAATTATTTAATGTAACTTTTCTTAAAGATACAACACTAACAATATAACAGGTTTTCGATAACATGTTTAGTTAGTGCAAAATTGAGCCGAGTAATGCTACTCGGCTCTTTTTTGGTCTAAATTTTGTGGAAAGGAGCGATTAATTCATCTAACACTAAACTTTAAAATGAAACTAATACTTACCTTCTTTTTAACCATTTCGTTATCTACAATATTTGCCCAAACGTGTACTTCTTCTGGTGGAGATGATTATCCTAACATTGATGATGAACCATATATTTTTAGGTGTGGGAACGACAGAATGTTTAGGCATAAAAAACAATCTGAAGCTTATAAAATAATTGAGGCTTGTAACAACTATTGGGCAGAGAATAATTATTACAAAAAAGACAATCAAATATATTATAGTCCTGAATATGGTGAGTTTGATTTGGTGATAGGAGCAAACCCAAGTAGTTTCAGATGTGAAGATGGTACTGCTAAAGATGATAAGAACATCTATTATTTAGGAAAAAAAGTAGAAACCATTAGTTATTCAAAATTTAAGTCAATTGGTAAACTGTATTGTGCTGACGATCAAAAAGTTTATTTTAAAAACAAATACACTGAAACTCATAAGTTAACGGAAGTTATAAAAGGTAATTCCGAAAACTTTCAATTAATTGGCGATTCAACTTCTTATTACGCAAAAGATGATAGTACTGTTTATTATTTTGGCAAAGCTATACTTGATTCAGATCCTACTAGTTTTAAGGTCTTAGAATATGGCTATTCTCATGATAAAAATTACGCTTATTACAATGGTGAAATAATAGACGGATTAAAAGGGGAAGGGTTTAAGGTTATTAAAGATGCCTATATGGGTAGTGATGGTGTTTCGTTATGTAATGGAAATAAAAAAATAGAGAATAGTGATGCTCCAACGTTTAAAGTAATTGAATGTGGTTATTTTAAAGATAAAAACCAAGTTTATTTGAATGGTCAAGTCTTGGAAAACATTGACAGTGATTCGTTTGAGATTTTATCTTGGGGCTATACCAAAGATAAAAATGCTGTTTACTGTGATTTAAAATTAATTGAAGGTGCAAAGTCTGCAAGTTTTGATGTGTTAGCAAGAAAACACGCCAAAGACGATGAACACATATTTTATTTACAACAAACTATGGATTGTGATTATAATAGTTTTAAAATAGATGCAACAAAAGATTACTTATCTAGCGATAAAAACAATAAATACAGTAGAGGGGAAATCATTGATAATTAGAATATTGATTTGAAAATATATAGCCATAACTTTTATTAAAGATACTACACTTACATATTAGCAGATTGCCTATAACCTATTTAGTTATTGCAAAATTGAGCCGGTTTAATTTAAGTCGTCTCTTTCTTTTTTTTCTACTTAGTTTTGATACTTATAATCAATCTACTTGGAACATTTATATCTATTTATTTTATTAGCATTATTGGCCGAAATTCTAGGTACAGTAGGAGGGTTTGGTTCTTCCTTGTTTTTTGTTCCTATTGCTAGTTATTTTTTAGATTTTCACTCTGTACTAGGTATTACAGCAATGTTTCATGTGTCTAGCAATATTACTAAGATAGCTTTTTTTAGAAAGGGATTTGATAAAAAAATGGTTTTCACATTAGGAATACCTGCGGTTCTTTTTGTTATAATAGGAGCTTATCTCAGTCAATTTTTTAATACTAAATATTTAGAAATAGCTTTAGGTGTATTTTTAATAGTTATGAGTTTAATTCTATTAATTTTTAAAAAATTAATAATTAAAGCTACAACTCAAAACTCAATAATTGGAGGTTCACTCTCAGGATTTGTAGCGGGTTTATTAGGAACTGGTGGAGCCATAAGAGGTGTTACTATGGCAGCATTTAATTTTAGAATGGAAGTTTTTATAGCTACATCAGCTATAATAGATTTAGGAATAGATAGTAGCAGAAGTATAGTTTATTATTTTAATGGATATGTACACAAACATGATTTATACTTAATACCAATATTATTAATTGTAAGTGTAGTTGGAACTTATATAGGTAAAAAAATTCTTGAAAAAATTTCAGAAGAAAAATTTAAAGGAATTGTGTTAATTCTTGTTTTAATAACAGGAGTAATGACTTTGAGTAAAGTAATATTTAATTCTATTGATTTTTTTTAAGATTTGTTGTCACTATCTAACTTGCTTAAAACTAATTCCTAAATTCTTTTCAAAGTAACGGATTTGCTTCATTTCAAAAGTGGTAACAATACTTAAAGAAATACCATCTTTACCAGCTCTGGCAGTCCTTCCGCTACGGTGGGTATAATATTCTTCTTGGTCTGGTAACTGATAATGTACCACATAAGATAAGCCTTCAATATCGATACCTCTTGCAGCTATATCAGTTGCAACTAACAATTGAGCAGTTTCATTTTTAAAAGCTCGCATCGCTTTATCACGTTCTTTTTGTAATAAATCACCATGAATGGCATCTGCAGGAATATTTTTAGCAATTAATTGTTTTACCAATTTTTGTGTAGCTGCTTTTGTTTTACAAAAAATAACGCCTCTGTTTTTATTTTGAGATTTTAAAAACTGTAATAATATTTGCAATTTTTCTGCTTCATCACAAATGACATATTGGTGTTCAATATTTTTGTTCACTACTTTGTCACTACTTACTTCAATTCTATAAGCATCTTCAGCCATATGCTCGTTTATAATCTGCTTAATACCATGAGGCATAGTTGCGGAAAACAACCATTTTTGCTCAGCACTTTTAATAAAACCAAGTATGGTGTCTAGCTCTTTTTTAAAGCCCATACTCAACATTTCATCAGCTTCATCTAATATAATGGTTTTTACATGTTGTAAATCAACAGCTTTTCTATTCACTAAATCAATTAATCTACCTGGAGTGGCAACAATAATATGGGTAGGTCGGGTTAATGCTTTTATTTGAATGTCTATTGGTTGTCCGCCATAAACAGCTTCAGTGAAAATTTTATCTGAGTATTTGGTAAATTTAAACAGATGTTTAGCTACTTGTTGCCCAAGTTCTCTGGTAGGACATAAAATTAACCCTTGAACTACTTTTCGTTTTACATCAATATTGTGTAGTAAAGGCAATCCATAAGCAGCAGTTTTTCCAGTACCTGTTTGTGCTTGTCCAACCAAATCGGTTGTGGTAGTTAATAACAAAGGAATAGCTTCTTCTTGAATGTGGGTAGGGGTAACGATTCCTAATTCGTTTAATCCTTTGATGTAATTATCTTGAATACCTAAATCTTTAAAATTTCCCAAAATAGCTGTTGTTAAGTTGTTGCAAAAGTAGTGAAAATTGATTTTTTAAGATCGATTGCGATTTCTAGAATTATTATTTCTATTACGATTACGATCGTTTCTATCTTGTTGTTGTTTTATGTGCGGAGCAACAACTTTACCTTCTTCTTTTTCTATTTCAGAAAGTGGACTTTGCTTAAAACCTTCAACCTCTTCATTTGTAAAACGCTCTTTTAATAATTTCTCAATATTTCTAAGGTACTCTTCCTCATCATGGCTAACTAAAGAAATCGCAATTCCATTAGCTCCAGCTCTTCCCGTTCTTCCTATACGGTGAACATAATCTTCAGGGATGTTTGGCAACTCATAATTTATCACGTAAGGCAATAATGGGATGTCCAACCCTCTAGCAGCAATATCTGTAGCAACTAACACTCTAATGTTTCCTTTCTTAAAACCATCTAACGCTTTTGTTCGTGCACCTTGTGTTTTATTTCCGTGAATAGCAGCAGAAGAAATGCCTTCTTTCTCCATTTTTTCACTTAACTTATTTGCCCCATGTTTTGTTCTCGCAAAAACCAATACTTGTTTCCAATTACCATCACTAATCATTTTAATGATAATTTCTTTTTTTTGGCTTTTGTTTACACGATAAACTTTTTGAATTACTTTTTCGGCTGTTGTATTTTCTGGTGTAGCTTCCACCAAAACGGGATGATTTAAAAAACCGTTGGCTAATTTTTTAATATCGTTAGAAAAAGTAGCTGAAAACAATAAGTTTTGACGTTTGCTAGGTAATAAGGCTAATATTTTTTTAATATCTCTTAAAAAACCCATATCCAACATTCTATCAGCCTCATCCAATACCAATATTTCTATATTACTTAAAGAAATATAGCCTTGGTCTATTAAATCTAATAATCTACCAGGAGTAGCGATTAAAATATCCACACCATTTCTAACAGCTTTAATTTGTGGGTTTTGATTGACTCCTCCAAAAATTACAGTTGATTTGATGGCTAAAAATTGACTATATGAAACTACATTTTCATGTACTTGAGCAGCAAGTTCACGGGTTGGTGTTAAAATTAATCCTCTAATTGCATTTCTTTTAACGTTTTGCTGTTTGCTTAAAATTTGGAGCATTGGCAAAGTAAATCCAGCAGTTTTTCCTGTCCCTGTTTGAGCAGATGCTAAAACATCTTTTCCCTCAATAATTAAAGGAATAGTTTTTAATTGGATGGGTGATGGGGTGGTGTAACCTTGTTTTTCGACAGCTTTTAATAAAGCATCAGATAATCCTAAAGAGTTGAATGACATATAAATTGTTTGTGAAATGGCAATTTATATATCCCATTCCTTAATAAGTTGCAAAGGTAGAAGTAATTTTAACTATACAACTTAATTAGTAATATAGTTCATAAATTAACTTATTTTAAGGCGTTTTGAAATAAAAAAGAACTAAAAATATGATTGTATCAGTATTTATAGTAGTTTTGTGTCAATATTAATTTATAACAAAAAAAATAATGAACAAAGGAACAGTAAAATTCTTTAATGATACCAAAGGTTTTGGGTTTATATCAGAAGAAGGAACAGACAAAGATCATTTCGTACATGTATCAGGTTTAATTGATGAAATTAACGAAGGTGATGAAGTTGAATTCGAATTACAAGAAGGTAAAAAAGGATTGAACGCAGTAAACGTAAAAGTAATTTAAGATATATATACTTTAACTTTTAAAAGACAAGCCTATCAGAAATGATAGGCTTTTTTTATGGCTTCATTTTGTTAATTACTCGTTAATTAAAACTGTTTTAATAGTTAGTCTATAACGATTACCTTATTTATTTTTGTATTTCAAAAAAATATAAAACATGCAAACAAACGCAATTAGAGAAACAAACTTCAACTTTCCTGGGCAAACAAGCTATTACAAGGGTAAAGTTAGAGAGGTTTATGGAATAAATGATGAATTATTGGTAATGATTGTTTCGGATAGGATTTCTGCATTTGATGTTGTTTTACCTAAAGCCATTCCTTATAAAGGACAAGTTTTAAATCAAATTGCGGCAAAATTTTTAAAAGCTACAGAAGATATCGTTCCTAACTGGGTAACAGCTGTGCCAGATCCAAGTGTTACTATTGGCAGAATGTGTGAGCCTTTTAAAGTAGAAATGGTTATTAGAGGTTATTTGTCTGGGCATGCTTGGAGAGAATACAAAGAAGGTAAAAGAATGTTGTGTGGTGTTGCGATGCCAGAGGGAATGAAAGAAAACGATAAATTTCCAACGCCAATACTTACTCCTACAACTAAAGCAACTGTTGGACATGATGAAGATATTAGCAGAGAAGAAATATTAGCTCAAGGAATTGTTTCTGAGGCTGATTATTTAAAATTAGAAGATTATACCCGTAGAATTTTTCAAAGAGGAACAGAAATAGCTGCTGAAAAAGGATTGATATTGGTTGATACAAAATATGAATTTGGTAAAGTAGGGGATGACATTTATTTAATTGATGAGATTCACACACCAGATTCTTCTCGTTATTTTTATACTGAAGGATACCAAGCTAGACAAGACACCAATGAACCACAAAAACAATTATCAAAAGAATTTGTTCGTCAGTGGTTAATAGAAAACGGTTTTCAAGGTAAAGATGGGCAACAAATCCCTGATATGAGTGAAGATTTTATCAATCAAGTGTCTGAAAGATACATTGAACTATACGAAATGATTACAGGTGATAAATTTGTGAAAAGTGATGTTTCTGATGTTATTAAAAGAGTAGAAGAGAATATTAATAAAGCAATTACAGAGTTGGTATAAATACATTTTCGCTTTAAGGTAATTTATACTTTAGAAGCAGTTAAACCTTCTAATACTAATGAATCAATCATTGGAGGAATCAACATTTAAGAATTCTAAATGGATGTGGTTGCCTAAAAGGCATATTCATCATTTAATCGGATTTTATTCTATCGTATATTTAATTTTAATTGTATTTTCTTTACCATGTTTCAGTTTTGATTCAATTTTTTGGATAGTTGCACTATCTGTACAATTTATTGCTTTTTGGCAAACTAATATTGTTTCTAACAGTATAAATAGAAGAGCATTTCACCTACATTCTAGAGGTATTTATGCTTTGTGCATAAGTATTGCTTTAGCTTTAAGAAGGTATTTTTTATTTGACAGTTTAGAATTATTAGATTTTATTTATTTATTTATATTTCTATATTTAATAAGTGGTATAGCTTCTCTATTAATTTATTTTTTACCCTATACTATATTTAAATCTAATAAATATTACATTATTACATTTACTAAGTATGTTTTACCTTTTGTTTTACTTTTTACTTTTTTTTTAGTTGTAAGAGAAGAAGGTTGGTTTAATCCAAATAATGGAAAAATCATTAGATGGAGTGATTCCATGGAGATGACTTTTGAAGATTTTGGAGGTTATTCCGATTTGTTTTCCGATTATGATGCTTCAATTAATACTCAGTTTGAGTTTGAATTTGATTTGGAAAATAATCTTGTAAAACTTGATGCTATATGTAATCAAGATCAAACATGGGTAAATCCTTGGGATAAAGATGATTCTTACTTCTTATTAAAGCATGAAATTTATCATTTTAATATCACAGAAATGGTAACAAGAATGGCAAGAAAAAAAGTGTTTGAAGCAATTAATAATGGAGCAAATAAGTCGGAAGTTGAAAAAATAATTTCAAATCATCAAAAAATACTAAGAAAAACCCAATTAAACTATGATTTAGAAACAAATCATAGTTTAATTGTAGATAAGCAAAGTGAATGGCAATTTCAAATTGATAGCGCTATTGCTGAACTAGATTCATATTGGACTTCAGATATTTTTAAAAATAATGATCAAAAAAATAATAAAATAGTTTATTATAGAAATTATAATGTTAACGATAAACAAAAAATTCAGGGGGCTAATATATTAATGCCATATGAAGAAAAATATACAAAACATTATAAATTTGTTTATGACAAAAAAAATCAGTTAAATCAAATAGTTTATTATTCTTTTGGAAAGATAGCTACTGATGATGATTTAGGAGTTTCAATTATTAAAATAAATAATAATAAAAATGGAGAATCTGTTTTTAAATATTATGATAATGCTAATAATCCCATTCTTTGTAATAAAGGCTATCATATAAAAATAACATCTTATTTGAAAGGTAATTCATTTGCAATTAAATATTATGATTTAGATGGAAATTCAACAAAAAATAATTTAAGTGAACATGAGTCGAGAATTAGGTTAGATAGCTTAGGTAGAGTTATTAGTCAACAATATTTTGATGAAAATGGAATACAGATTATCAATGAAAAAGGATTTTGTAATCGAAAATATTATTATAAAGACTCAAGTTCTTATTCTTATATGGATGAAAATTATGATTTCAATAATCATCCTTTAGTTGATTGTGATGGCGCTTTTCAAAGATTTTATACTTATAATAAAGATGGTAATTTAACTTCTTTTTGGTCTAAAAATAAGCGGGGTAAATATATTTATTCTGATGGTTATGCAAAAGTTTACTATAAGTATAATAATTTAGGAATGTACGTTTCTGCCACATTAGTTGATGAAAAAAATAAATTAAAAGAAGATGATAGTGGTATTGCTAAATATGAATTTTCTAAAGATAGATATGGAAATATTGTAAGAAGAACATACTACAATAGTAATAATGTTTTAACAGAAAATAATAATGGATACGCTATTATAATAACTAAGTATGATAAAAATAATAACTTGTTACTTGAAGCTTACTATGATACGGGAGGAATATTAATGTTTAATGACGATTCTTATGGTAAAACAGCTTATAAATATGATGATTTAAACAGGCGGAAAGTTATTATAAACTATAATGGATATGACTTTCCCTTTAGAACTGAAACCGCAGGGCCAATTGAGATTGTACAATATGATAGTCTTGACAGAGTAATTAAAGGTGTTTATTTTGACGCTTATTATAATGTAGATACTTCATCTTTAGGAGTTGCATATTATACTAGGGTTTCGGATGAAAAAGATAAAACTTTAGAACTTAAACAATACGGTATCAAAAATAAATTAATTAATACTCATAATGATGTATCTATTTTTAGATATAAATATGATGAACAAGGAAACAAAATAAAAGCTAGTTATTATACGAAAAATGATAAACCAGCCTATGCTAATCAAGGTGCTTTCATTAATAGATATAAATATTCAGAAGAAAATAATATGATAGAAAGGTCTTATTATGATACGTTAAATAATTTAATAGAGTTTGATGGTTACGCAAAAATAAAATGGAAATATGATGATAGATCGAATGTTATTGAAAAGCAATATTTCGATAAAAATGATAAAATTGTTAAAGAAGGTGTAGCAATAGAATTATATAAGTATAATTCTAATAATAAGGTTATTGAAGATTTTTTTTATAATTCTCAAGGAGGTTTGGTTTCTAGAAAGAAATATAATTATGATGAAAATGGTAATAAAGTTTTAATTTCAAATTATACAATTGATGGACAGCCAATAATTGATGGAAAAAATGTATATCAATACCATTATAGTTATAATGATGACAGAATGACGAGAGAAAGTTATTATGGTATTAAAGGAAATTTAATAGACCTTAATAATGGAGTGGCAATAATTGAAATTTATAGAGATTTGAGGGGGAATGTTTTAGTTCAAAAAACTTATAATAAATTCAATCAATTAGTTAAAGATAATGAACTGGGTTATGCTGTAGTTAAGTTTAAATATGATGTATATGACAGGGTTATTAGAGAAGATTATTTTGATGCTGAAGAAAATCCGATCAATTCAAAAAAAATGTATTCTACAGTAATATTTAAGAGAGATAATAGTGGGGAAATTATAAAACAGTGCTTTTATGATAAATTTAGAAACTTAACAGAAGATAAAGATGGTGTTGCTTTTTACTTCTATAAATATAATAGGAACGGAGTATTGATTGAGTCTAAAGAATACGGTAGTGAAAAAGCAAAAAAAATACTAATTAATTTATAAAATATAAAATAGGCCACCAGAATTAAGGTTTACTCTCATAATATATAAAATTAATTCCCTAATTAAATGTATATACATTAAATACTTTTGTATATATTTGCGATATGAAGTTAGAAGACGAAATAAAACAAAAGAAATTTAAGAGTGAGTACCAGAAACTGTTACTCAATGTAATATTTACCGGTAACTGGTTAAATAGCTTATCTATTAAGGCTTTTAAACCTTATGGAGTTAGTCCGCAACAATATAATGTGTTGCGTATTTTAAAGGGACAACATCCAAATTCCATAATGGTTAATCAAATTGTAGAACGGATGTTAGATAAAAATTCTAATGCAAGTAGGTTGGTAGATAAATTGGTAATTAAAAATTTGGTGAAACGTGAAACTTGCGAAAAGGATAGAAGACAGATGGATGTAGCTATTACTGATAAAGGATTAAAGTTATTGGATGATATGGAAAAAAATATAGAACATGTAGATCAGCTAATAGCTAAAACACTTTCAAAAAAGGAAGCAGAAGAAGTTAATGTTATTTTAGATAAAATGAGAGAATAAAAATTTACAAAAATATATGTATATACAATTAATGTAAAAACAACAAACTATGTCACTAAAAATAAATAAACACGATAGCCAAGCAAAAGGAGCTTTTGCTGGAGGGTTAATTTTAGAAAATAAACCAATAGGGTTCCCTCAAGATGGAGGGAATCAAAAACCATATTCAAACTTATTTTACTGGGCTAACGCTTGGTCTGATAAAGGAGGATTAATAGGGGAACACTCTCATAAATTTTTCGAAATAATGAGTTTTGTAATTGAAGGAGAAATTGAGCATTATGACAGTCAGTCTAAAAAATGGTTGCTATTACAAAAAGGTGATGCTCAAATTATTCGTGCAGGAAATGGAATTACTCATGCTGAGAAAATTAAAGAGAATGGTAGGATGTTTCAAATTTGGTTTGATCCAAATGTACAAGAAACAATGAGTAAACCGGCTTCTTATAATGATTATAAGTCGGTAGATATGAAATACTATGAAGAAAATGGAATTTCATATAAAAATTATATTGGTAAAGGTGGTCCAATTACTATGGATGCTGAAGGGGTAGAGATAAATGAGTTAAGTATTTCTAAGGGTATTTATCAATTAACTTTAAATAAAAATAAGATTTACTCTTATTACTTATTAAATGGAGAGTTAACTATTGATGGAAAAAACATTAATGAAGATGATTTTTTTATTGTGGAGGGGGAAAATAAATTAAACATCGAAGTCAATAAAGATGTACAGATTTTTGTGGTGGCAAACCCGAAAACATTAAACCATAAAACATATTCAGAATTAGTAAGGTTTTAGTTCTCGATATATTTTTGATTTTGTAAGTTCGAGTTTCTTAATGTTATTCTGAGTTTATCGAAGAATACATTAATGAAGTATCGAGAACAAGGTATCAATGAAGTTGACAGTAAATTATAAATAAATAAAAATTAAAAAATGGAAGTATTAGAAGTAATTAAAAATAGATTTAGTCCTTACGAATTTACCGATAAACCAATTAGTGAAACAGATTTAAAAACGTTGTTTGAGGCAGCAGGTAAGGCAGCTTCAGCATTTAATGAGCAGCCTTGGCGATTTATCTATGCTTTAAAGGAAGATACAGAAAACTTTAGCCGTTTACACGAATGTTTGGTTGAAGGTAATCAAGGTTGGACAAAAAGTGTTGCAGCATTAGTTTTCACGGTAATAAAAACCAACTTCACTAAAAATGATAGTCCAAATAGAGTTGCAAAACACGATTTAGGATTGGCTATGGGAAATTTAAGTGTTCAAGCTTTATCTTCAGAAATTTATATTCATCAAATGGCTGGTATAGAAATAGAAAAAGTTAGAGAAAATTTAAATATTCCAGAGGGGTATGAACCATTTACAGCTTTTGCTTTAGGTTATTATAATGGAGAGGCAGATATTAAGCCAAGAAAAAAAGTTGATGAAATTGCTTTTAAAGGAATCTGGAAATAATTATTACCTTTAGTTAAAATATTTAAACTTATGGATTTACCAAAAAGAGCAGGAGAATCTCCAGCAATAATAAATGTAGAAGAAGGAAAGACTTATGCTTGGTGCAGTTGTGGATTATCAGAAAACCAACCATTTTGCGATGGAAAACATGGGGGAACAGAATTTAGACCTGTGGTTCACAAGGCAGAGAAAGCGGAGACAAAATATTATTGTACATGTAAACAAACGTCAAATGGTCCGTTTTGCGATGGTTCGCATATAGATTAGGCTAAAGTTTTTAAAACTTCGTCCTTAGAAAAAGTGTTTGGGTAAAATGACAATATTTTATCCAGCACTTCGTCTACCATAGTGTCAGGACAAGAAGCCCCGCTAGTTAATATTATTTTTGCAGGATTATTTTCAGGTAAATAATCGTTAGTTACTAATCGCTTATCATTGTGGAAATCATAGTGATTAATGTGCGTTTCGTTATCAATTTCTTTAACTGAATTTATAAAGTAAGTAGGTAATTTTTCTTCACATAACTCTACAATGTGAGATGTATTAGAGCTGTTGTAGCCACCAATAACAATTGCAATATCAGCTTCTTCTTCTAATAACCCCATTGTTGCTTGTTGATTGTCGTTGGTTGCATAACACAGCGTATCTCTTGTGTCTGCAAAATGCTCTTTTATATTCGCTTCACCATACTTCTTTGTCATGCTTTGTTTTAAATAATCGGCTATTTCTTGAGTTTCGGTTGCTAACATAGTTGTTTGATTTACAACTCCAATCTTTTGTAAGTCTTTAGGAATGTTAAATTTTTCAGAATATCGTCCATTAAAAATAGATTTAAAATCTTCTTCAGTTTTCTCGCCTAGAATAATTTGCTCCAGTAGTTTCGCTTCATTAATATCTTTTATCACTAATGAAGGTGCATTTTCATCACTATGAGAAAAAGTTGCTCTTGTTTCTTCGTGATTATGCTTGCCATGAATAATAATGGTATGTTGAGTGTCTCCTAGTTTTTTAGATTGTTTCCAAACTCTTTCCACAAAAGGGCAAGTAGTATTGTATTTCTGAATTTCAATACCAATAGCAGTTAAACGGTTTTCAATAGCTATGGTTGTTCCAAAAGCAGGTATAATAACAATGTCATCTTTACTTAATTCACTCCAATCAATAAACTGATTGCCTTCAGTGTCCATAATAAAACGAATACCTTTTTCTTCTAAATCTTTATTTACAAATGGGTTGTGAATCATTTGACTTAATAAATAAATATTTTTACCAGGGTTTTCCTCAACTGCTTTGTAAGCAATTTCTATGGCATTCTCAACACCATAACAAAAACCAAAATGCCGTGCAATTAAAAATTGAACACTCCCAAAATCTAAAAAAGTAGGAGAGAAGTCCTTTTTTCTAGGATCAGTATCTTTTCTTAAATTCTTTATAGTTGAGATAAAAGAACTACGGTAATATGTAGGGATATCAAATGTTTTCATAATACACGGTAAAAATAAGTTTTTTAAAAAGCTATTAATAAAAAAAACAAAATATATTAAACATTAATTTGTAGCCCTTATTGTTGCTCAATTCAAATAAAAATACTTACTTTTGCAACCTTTAAAAATATAACTGTTTTCAGCAATAGTTTATGTTTAACAATCTTTTGTTTACGCTGACTTAGAAACAAAATACAAGTGAAATACAATGGCAGAAAAAAAAGAAGACGCTGCAGCTAAAAAAGCTCCAGCAAAAAAAGCCACTACTAAAAAAGCAGCTCCTAAAGCTGCAGCGGCAAAAAAAGCAGCACCTAAAAAGGAAGCTGCACCAAAAACAACTCCTAAAGTAGCTACTAAAAAAGAAGAAGTAAAGGCAGCGCCTGTTACTGAAACTAAAGTTGAAGCTGTAAAAGAAGTGAAAGCTAAACCAGTTGCTAAGAAAAAAGGTGACATTAAACCTTTAGCTGATTTCGATTGGGATAGAATTGGTAAATACGAAGATTCTTATTCTTCTTCTGAGAAGAAAGAAATGGAAGCGTTTTACGATGAAACTTTAAAATCTATTGCAGAACAAGAAGTTTTAACTGGAACTGTTACTGCTAAAACTAACAGAGATGTTGTAATTAACATCGGGTTTAAATCTGAAGCAGTTATTTCAATTTCTGAGTTTAGATATAACCCAGACTTAAAAGCTGGTGATAAAGTAGAAGTTTTTGTTGTAACTCAAGAAGATAGAAACGGACAATTGATTTTATCTCACAGTAAAGCTAGATCTTTAAAAGCTTGGGATAAAGTTAACGAAGTACTTGAAACTCAAGAAATCGTTAAAGGTTACGTTAAATGTAGAACTAAAGGTGGTTTAATTGTAGATGTATTCGGAATTGAAGCATTCTTACCAGGTTCTCAAATTGATGTAAAACCAATTAGAGATTACGATATTTATGTTGATAAAACAATGGAATTTAAAGTTGTTAAAATCAACAAAGAATTCAAAAATATAGTTGTATCGCACAAAGCGCTTATTGAAGCTGAGTTAGAACAACAAAAAGCACAAATTATTTCTAAATTAGAAATAGGACAAGTATTAGAAGGTACTGTTAAAAACATTACTTCATACGGTGTATTTATTGATTTAGGTGGTGTTGATGGATTAGTTCACATTACTGACCTTTCTTGGGGTAGAATTAATCACCCAGAAGAATTCTTAGAATTAGATCAAAAATTAAATGTAGTAATACTTGATTTTGATGATGATAAGAAAAGAATTGCTTTAGGTGTTAAACAATTACAAGAGCACCCATGGGATAAATTAGATGCTAAATTAGCTGTTGGCGATACTGTAAAAGGTAAAGTTGTTGTTGTTGCTGATTATGGTGCATTTATAGAAGTTATTCCTGGAGTAGAAGGTTTAGTTCACGTATCTGAAATTACTTGGAGTAACCACTTAAAACCAGCTCAAGAATTCTTTAAAGTTGGTGAAGATATCGAATGTCAAGTTTTAACATTAGATAGAGAAGAAAGAAAAATGAGTTTAGGTGTTAAGCAATTAACAGATGACCCATGGGAAGGGATTGAAGCTAAATATCAAATTGGTTCTAAACACAAAGGTAAGGTAACTAACATTTCTGATTTTGGTGTGTTTGTAGCTTTAGAATTAGGTGTTGATGGATTAATTCATATCTCTGATTTATCATGGTCTAAGAAAATTAACCACCCATCAGAACTTACTAATGTTGGTGACGATATGGAGATTGTTATCTTAGAAATTGATAGAGAAAACAGAAGATTAAGTTTAGGTCATAAGCAATTAGAAGAAAATCCTTGGGATGTATTTGAAACAGTATTTACTGAAGGTTCGGTACACGAAGGAACAATTTCTGAAATTACAGCTAAAGGTTTAGCAATTGCTACGCTTCAGTATGGTGTTGAAGGAATTATCAACAAGAAAAACGCTGAAAAAGAAGATGGAACATTCTTGAAATTAGAAGACAAAGTTAATTTTAAAGTATTAGAATTTAACAAAAACTCTAAAAAGATAGTATTGTCTCATACACAAACTTTTAAAGCTACTGAAGAAGAAGTGAAAGTAGATAAAAAATCTAACGCTAATAAGGCTTCAAAAGCAGTACAAAAAGTTAACGACAATGTAGAAAAAACTACACTAGGTGACTTAGATGCTTTATCATCTTTAAAAGCTGACCTTGAAAAAGGAGAGAAAAAGTAATTCTCTAGTTAATTAATATAAAAGCCTCCCTTATTTAGGGAGGCTTTTTTTTGTGAGAAATTATTGGGTTAAATAAATAAATTTTCTCATTCTTAATCCCACATTCATAAATTATATTAAATTTGTGCTTTAATGAAACAAAGTGATCGAATAATATTAGATTCAACACAATTTGATCTTACCATTAAAAGGCTAGCTCATCAGCTAATTGAAAACCACAACGATTTTACCGATACCATAATAATTGGCTTACAACCAAGAGGAACTTTTTTGGCCAAAAGAATCCAAGAAGAATTAAAGTCCATTAATAAAAAGAATGTTGTTCAATTAGGAGCATTAGATGTTACTTTTTACCGAGACGATTATAGAAGACAAAATCAACCTTTAGTTCCTAGTATTACCGATATGGATTTTTCTATAGAGGATAAAAAAGTAATATTAGTTGATGATGTGTTGTTTACTGGAAGAACCATACGTTCTGGTTTAGATGCGATGTTGGCTTTCGGGCGACCAAAAAAAGTGGAATTGTTAGTTTTAATTAATAGAAGATACGAAAGACACTTACCTATACAAGCCAATTATATTGGTAAAAATGTACACTCTATAGTATCAGAAAGAGTAAAGGTAAGTTGGAAAGAAACAGATAAAGAAGATAAAGTAATACTATATACACCAGTAAATGAATAATTTAAGCGTTAATCACCTCTTAGGCATTAAGCATCTTACGAAAAAAGATATTGAATTAATTTTTCAAACAGCTGCCCATTTTAAAGAGATTATTAACCGACCAATTAAAAAAGTTCCTTCATTACGAGACATTACCATTGCTAACTTATTTTTTGAAAACTCTACCAGAACTAAACTTTCGTTTGAATTAGCCGAAAAAAGACTTTCTGCTGACATTATTAACTTTTCATCTTCTAACTCCTCAGTAACGAAAGGAGAAACACTAATAGATACGGTAAACAACATCTTATCAATGAAAGTTGACATGGTGGTGATGCGACACCCAAATCCTGGAGCAGCTGATTTTTTAGCGAAACATGTAGATGCAAAAATTATAAATGCTGGGGATGGAGCTCACGAACATCCGACACAAGCCTTACTAGATGCTTTTTCTATGCAAGAAAAACATGGCAATTTAAAAGGTAAAAAAGTAGTGATTGTAGGAGATATACTACATTCAAGAGTCGCATTGTCAAACATATTTTGCTTACAAAAATTAGGAGCAAATGTAAAAGTATGCGGACCGTTAACATTAATTCCTAAATACATTACTTCATTAGGTGTAGAAGTTATTTCTAACTTAAAAGAAGCTTTAAACTGGTGTGATGTTGCCATGATGTTGAGAATTCAGTTGGAAAGACAGGACATGAAGTTTTTTCCAAGCTTGAGAGAATACTCAATGCTTTATGGTTTAGATAAGCAATTATTAGACTCTTTAGACAAAGAAATAACAATTATGCATCCAGGTCCAATTAATAGAGGGGTGGAAATAACATCTGACGTGGCAGACAGTAAACAATCAATAATATTAGAACAAGTCCAAAATGGTGTAGCTATAAGAATGGCTGTACTTTATTTATTAGCAGGTAAAAAAGATAATTAAATTGTCATTCCGACCACGGTGGAGGAATCTTGTAGCTTTTTAGTTATGATTTAAAAGATTTTCTCGACTCCGCTCGAAATGACATAAAACAAAAAAAATGAAAGCAATTATTAAAACAGAAAAAGGGGATATGACTGTAGAGTTTTATGAGAAAGACGCTCCTAAAACAGTTGAAAATTTTACAACATTAGCAAAAAAAGGATTTTACAATGGATTAAGTTTCCATAGAGTATTACCTGATTTTGTAATACAAGGTGGTTGTCCACAAGGAACTGGAGTAGGTGGCCCGGGTTATTCTATTGATTGTGAATTAACAGGGGAAAACCAATACCACGATAGAGGTGTGCTTTCTATGGCTCACGCTGGAAGAAATACTGGTGGTTCTCAGTTTTTTGTTTGTCACAGCAGAAACAATACTTCACATTTAGATGGAAACCATACTTGTTTTGGTAAAGTAGTAGAAGGTGTTGATATTATTGATGATATTAGAGAAGGTGACAAAATGATTAGTGTAGATATTATTTAATTAAATTAAGAAGTAATAAAATAAAAAAAGCTCCAACAAAAATGTTGGAGCTTTTTTTATTTGCATTGATAATACTATAAATCTCTTTGAAAAGCAATCATTTTAATGGCTGTAACAGCAGCTTCATCGCCTTTATTCCCATGTTTTCCTCCAGAACGATCTAGTGCTTGTTGTTCTGTATTATCAGTTAATACTCCAAAAATGGTAGGTTTACTGTATTTTAAGGCTACATCTTTAATTCCTAGTGCAGTTCCTTCGCAAACAAAGTCAAAGTGTTTAGTCTCGCCTTGTATTACGCTGCCTAAACAAATAACAGCATCAACATTGGTTTTTTCAAAAAAGGTTTGAGCAGCTAATGGTAGTTCATAGGCTCCAGGAACAAACTTTACAATAATTCGCTCGTCAATGGCTCCATGTTTAATTAACGTGTTGTAAGCTCCTTTTAAAAGCCCTTTAGTTATCTTTTCGTTCCACTCAGAAACAACAATTCCGAAAACCATATCATTGGCATTCGGAACTGAATTAATGTCGTAATCCGAAAGATTATTATTTACGGTAGCCATAGAGAATTAATTAATGCTTTAATGAATGAATGTTTTTATTGCAAAGCAAAACATTGACTCATTCTATAATTTAATCATTACTTAATAAATGATTCTGCTCTAGCAATATATTTGTCAATAGTTTGAGCTTCTCTAGAATCAGGATAGTCAGTTTTAATAGCATTGTATTTTTTATTAGCAGAAGCATAATCTTGATTATCTTCATAAGCTATTCCTGCTTTAAACAAATAAATAGGAGAAGTTAAGGTGTTAGAATTATGCTTAGCAGCTTTTTCATAGTAAGAAATTGCTTTCTCAATATCGTTTAATTCCATATAACAATCACCAATTGAACCTAAAGCTATAGCACTTAACATAATTTCATCAGAACTAAAGTTTTCTAATTCTTCAATAGCCATTTCGTACTCGCCAGTATTTCTGTAGCAGATACCTAAATAGTAGTGTGCTAAATTAGCAGACTTAGTACCACTAAATTCATCAGCAATATCAATAAAGCCATAATTTGCACCATCACCGTTAATTGCTAATTGTAAAGAATCTAGTTCAAAATACTTCTCCGCCATAAACATTGCCGATTGAGCTTCAATTTCCATTGGAGCAATAATCATCTTTTTATAACCAAAATATCCACCTATTACAACGATTGCTCCTAAGAAAACAATCATTAAAGTTTTCTTATTGTTTTCTACAAAATGTTCTGTTTTACTGTAAACCTCTTGTACATCTACAATAGGCTCATTATTTTCTGTTGTTTTCTTGCTCATTTTAAGTTACTTAATTTCTAAGAGTGGCAAAAATAGTTTTTTTTTGATTTGATTAATAATTTTAATGACTAAATATCTACATCTTTTTAAATTCGGGTTAAATTTGTGCCATGTTTCTTAAACAACTTTCCATACTTAATTTTAAAAATTACGAAGAAGCTCAATTAGAGTTTTCTGAAAAAGTAAATTGTTTTTTAGGAAATAATGGCGAAGGAAAGACCAATCTATTGGATGCAATCTACTATTTATCTTTTTGCAAAAGTTATTTTAATCCTATAGATACTCAAAATATTAAACATGACGAGCCATTTTTTGTTGTGGAAGGGAGCTATTTAAAGGAAGATAAAAAAGAAACTATTTATTGTGGTTTAAAACGTAATCAGAAAAAACAGTTTAAAAGAAATAAAAAGAACTACGAGAAATTAGCCGACCATATTGGTAAAATTCCTTTGGTTATTATTACTCCATTAGATATTATGTTAATAATTGATGGAAGTGAAGTTAGAAGAAAGTTTGTTGATGG
The DNA here is from genome assembly GCA_037969435.1 of Vicingaceae bacterium. GTDB lineage: Bacteria > Bacteroidota > Bacteroidia > Flavobacteriales_E > Vicingaceae. The sequence continues at coordinate 77,641 of JBBKXK010000007.1, read as the reverse complement.
TATTATTTCTCAGTATGACAATGTTTACTTAAACAACTTGCTAGCTTATAATAAAGCCTTAAATCACCGTAATTTATTGTTAAAATCATTTTGGTTAAACCGAAATTTTGAACAGGAATCTTTAGATGTTTGGGATGATCAATTGGTTCAATACGGACAGCTAATATTTGAAGCTCGAAAACAGTTTATTGAAGATTTTACTCCAATTTTTCAAAAATACTATACAGATATTAGTAAAGACAAAGAAAAAGTAGAGCTAGAATATCGTTCACAACTCAATGATGGAGATTTTACTACTATTTTAAAAGAAACATTAAGTAAAGATAGAGGTAATCATTATAGTAATACAGGTATTCATAAAGATGACTTGGTTTTTAAATTAGGTGATTTTCCATTAAAAAAGTTTGGCTCACAAGGTCAACAAAAAACATATTTATTGGCTTTAAAATTAGCTCAAGCTGATTTAATTAAAAACATTAGTAGGCAGAAGGTAATCATCTTGTTAGATGATATTTACGATAAATTGGATGGCAACAGAATGAGCCAATTACTTAACATTGTTGGTAATGGAGATTTCGGTCAAATTTTTATAACTGATACAGATTTAGATAGAATACCTACCATACTAACTAAAGAAAAGATTAATTTTAAAGCTTTCAATATAAAAGAAGGAGCCGTAGAGAATGTCTGATTCACCATTAAAAAAAACAATTAATCAACTATTAAGAGCTTATGGTTACCAAAACCAGTTAGATGAAATTGAGTTGATTAAATTGTATGAAGAATCGGTAGGAAAAGTATTTGCTAATCACACTAAAAAAATTGCTTTCAAAGATAAAATACTATACGTTATGCTCGATTCAGCATCTTTAAAACAAGAATTAAACTACGTAAAAGAAGGTTTAGTTCAGAAGCTTAATCAGAACATTGGAAGAAATGTGGTTGAAAAAATTGTAATTAGATAATAGATAATAGACATAGGTTGAGTGTGATTAAGAACATACAAGAGAAATTAGGGCGTTTTAGTTTAAACAGAGAGCAAAAAAAACTAACAAGAAACGTTAAATCTTTTAGTCTTGAAAATGCATCAAGCATTGGTGTGATCTATAATGCAACGAATAGAAATGATGCTGAAACAATCAAAAAATTCATTCAATATTTAAAAGAAGAACGAAAAGAAGTTTTGTCTTTAGGTTTTATTGACTCTAAAGATTCTTCTGACATTGTGAAGCCACATCTTAATTATGTTTTTTTTGATAGAAGAAACCTTTCAAAACAATTGATTCCTAATGGAAGTGATGTAGTTAATTTTATGAATACTTCGTTTAGTATTTTAATTGATCTAAATTTAAAGGAAAACTTTCCAATAGAGTATATAACTTCATTATCTAATGCTAAATTTAAAGTGGGAGCAAATGAAGGGTATAGAGATTTGGCTTGTGATTTAACAATAGATATTAAGCAAAATCGAAGTCTTGAATACTTTATTATTCAACTAAAGCATTATCTAAAAATGATTAAGAACTAATATCTTTTTCTATAAATAAAAAGAGTCCCGAATTATCGGGACTCTTTTGTTTTAATTATGTTTTAAGCTTTTACTGCTTAATCACTTTATAAGTTGATACTGTTTCGTTTGCAACTACTTGTAAGAAGTAAACTCCCTTAGTAGCATTAACCAAATCAATACTTAACTTATTATTGTTAATGTTAGAGTTGTTATATACAACTTTCCCTTGAACATCAAATAAAGTAACTTTAGTTACAATTGTGTTACCAAAATCAACAGTTATTTTATTATTTGTTGGATTTGGATAAATACTCACCGAATTACTTGATAATTCATTTACTCCAGTAATTAAGTAGTTAACACAAGCAGAAGTATCTGTACAACCATTTTTAGTTACCACAACAGCATAATCACCGCTTGAAGCAGGACTGTAAACTTGGTTAGTAGCACCACTTATTGGAGCGTTATTGTTATTACAATCAATCCATTGGTAAGATGTTGCCGCAGTTTCATTAGATGAAATAGAACCAACAGCAAGGGTTGTTGTATTGTCAGGTCCTGCATTAACTACCACAGTACCATTAAATGTGTTTGTGCCACATAAATTTGTTACTTGTAAAGAATAATTATGAGTACCTCCAGCTCCAAAACTAACACCTGCAAAAGGGTTTGTTGATGAAGGAAGAGACGGAGATCCTTGAGGGAAAGTCCAATTAAATGAAGTAGCACCATTTGAACTTGTTCCATCAAAGTTTACTAAGGTGCCCGTACAAACTGGAGTAGAAGGAGTTACTACTGAGGCTGCTGTTGGACTAGTCTCATGATAAATAGTAATAGAAGCGTTATCTGAACAACCAGCAGTTGTAGCAGTAACATTAAAAGTACTATTACCAGTAATTGTTGCTGTTCTTGCTTGTGTTGTTTGCCCACCTGGAGTCCATAAATAGGACGTTTGAGCAGGAACACAAGTTAATGTTACATTCCCTGTATTACAAACAGTATCTGCAGTTGTAGTAATAGATATGTTTGGTGTAGGGTTAACCGTAATTGTAACAGAATCAATCGCATAATTTCCACAACCACCACCTATAACTTCTAAATAAGTTTTATAAGAACCAGCTGTGTTATAAATTTTATTTACCATTACATTACTAGAGTTAACCGGAGTTTGTCCAATAAATGTCCATAACAATGTGTCTTGGAAAGTTGATCCTGTTGCATCATAACTAACCTGATCTCCAGCACATAATGTAGTAGGGTTTGCGGTTAAATTAACATTTACAGGACTAGCTGTTAATTGAGGAAAAATGTAATGACTAATAGTTAACCCACTCCATCTTGCAGCATAAGTATTCCAAGTGTTATTTGTTAACTTTTCAAAACCAGTTGAATTAGATGGTTCACCGTCAAGGCTAGTTACAATTCTTAAACTATCAGCAGGAAAAGATAAGTTTGAAAAATCTACTCCTACAGCTATTTGAGAAGATGCAGGCAATGGGACAGGTGAAGCAAATTGATAGAACCGAATAGCTCCATTAGTTAAAGATCCCATGGTTACAGTTCTTGTTGCCAAAATAGCACCAGGTGTACCTCCTGTAGCATTATATAAATTTATACTAATAGTTTTATTAGGATTAGATGAGTAGGCATTATTAAACCATACATAAACCCCGGTAACAAGCTGAGTATTAGAGCCAACCATAGATGCTGGGAAATATTCAACTTTTGCTTTATCTCCATAGATATTATTTCCGGCAACAAATCCATTTCCAGGTCCAGCTCCATAAGCTGTAGGAGTCCATCCAACATGTATTGAGGATAATGATGTGAAGTTATTGTCATCTAAATTTATTTCATTACATAATCCTGGGGAGGTAACATTAATATATGCCGTTTTAACCTCTGCGTCATTACCATTTGGATTTGTTACAAACAATCTTACCTCATAAACTCCCGGAGTATTGTATGTTACTATATGTGGTCCTTGAGTATTTGCTGTGGCAGGAGTAACACTTCCTGGGTTAACATTTAAGTTGTTAAAATTCCATGCCCAAGTTGTTGGAGCAAATGTAGATAAATCTGTAAATGTTACAGATCCTCCAGCAACAATAGTAGTATAGTTGGCTGAAAATTGTGCAATTGGTGGATTATTTAATGTTGCAGCAACACAGTTCATTGCAGCAAAAGCATCTATTCTTCCAGCTCCTAATCTATTAACATGACTTGGGTTTTGAGCATTTATATTTACTGCTGTATTATATAAACAGTTAATTAAATCTTGATTAGGAATATTTGGGTTAACAGATTTCATCAAACCTAATAATCCTGAAACTAAAGGAGTAGCCATAGAAGTACCACTCATAGAAGCGTAACTATTTGTAGGCACTGTACTTAGAATGTTACTTCCTGGAGCAGAAATATCAACTGAATTAAGTCCATAGTTAGAAAAACTAGATTTAACATCTCCTGTTGTAGTTGATGCTACAGACATAGCGTTTGCATAACTAGATGGATAATGAGGAGTTGCATCATTGTTAACATTACTGTTCCCAGCAGCAGCAACAACAATACTTCCGCTACTTGCAGCAAAATTAACAACATTCTGTCCTGTAGTTGAGAAACCTGTACCACCCCATGAGCAGCTAATTACATCTGCATTATTAATTGCAGCATAATAAATACCATCATAGCCATTAGTAACTGCTGTAGAAGAAGCCTGATCATGTGTACATTTAATTGGCATAATAGAAATACCAAAACCTATAGACGCTACACCAGTTGAATTATTAGTGCTAGCACCAACTGTACCAGCACAGTGAGTTCCGTGATTCCAAGCATTGCTAGGAACGTTAATGTTTCCTTCTGGATCATTTGCTGCAGTATTACCTCCAGCATCCCAACCGTTTCTATCATCAATAAATCCATTGTTATCATCATCAATACCATTATTAGGTATCTCACCAGTGTTTGTCCAAATCGCAGCAGATAAATCTGTATGATTGATTTGTACTGTATTGTCAGCAACTGCTACAACAATTGAAGAGCTACCTGTGCCAACATTCCATGCATTTTGAGCACCTATTTGAAATAACCCCCACATCTGAGAAGAGTTAAAGAAAGGATCATTTGGAGTAAGGGAAAGTTCCATTAAAGGAACTTTTTCTGCATAAACAACAGCTCCAGACTCCTCAAGTTGAGAAATAAAAGATTCGATATTATTTACATCAGAAAACTCAACTAAATAAGTACTTAATAATTCTGTAGAACCATAAGCCTTTGGAAAAGGTTGAGATAAATTGGTAACTGAATGAGATGTGAAAACATCTCTTAAAAAAGGCATAGTAGATAATTTAAGATGATTTAAATCTGGTTTTATCTTTCCATCTTGAGATATTTCATGATGAACCGGTTTGTCTCCCTTTAACTGAAACCAAATTTTACCATCTTGGTAGTTATTGTAAACAGTTTGAGAAAAACCTGCATTTAGAATGAAGAATGCTCCTAAAATAAAAGCAGCTTTCATTGCTAATGAGTAAAAATTCTTTTTCATAGTTTTTAGTTTTAGTTTTGTTTTAAGCTTTTAAAGCGTTAAGATACACTTTATCAGAAAGATAAAGACAAAAGTATTAACCAAACTTATTAACAGTTGTTAATAACTATAGACTTATATTAGAAAATAAATAGGTGTGCCTTGAGTTGTTTTGCTCGTATTGTTGTTCTGAGATACCGTTTATTTGAATATCTATCCTTTTATTGTAAAGAGGTCCATCATAACAGAAAGAATGAAATTCTCCGTTCTCTCCGCAAGGATCAACTTCTGCCGGAAGTTGATTTAAAAAATCGTTGGAATAATCAACCCCAATTAATTCGTTAGGAATTTTTGAGGCATCAATACTACAAATATGTGTTTTAAAACCACTGTCAATAAAATCTTTAGCCAATTCCTTGGTATTTCTTTTCCATAAGGGAAAGATTCCCTGCATGTCAACTTCAGATAGTTTATCTTTTCTGTATTTTTTTAAATCTTCTAAAAAAATATCTCCGAAAGCAACAGTATTAATACCTTCATGTTTTAATGAAAGCAGCATTTCTTTCATTTTAACATTGTACTCTTCGTGAGACGATTCTTTGATATACATTATTTTTAATGGAATACCAATTGCTTTAGCTTGAAACTCTATTAAAACTTCAGGTACACCATGCATGGATACTCGCTTGTTAGGCTCGTAAATGTTGGTTAACAAATACTTTACTTCATATTGGTTATCTTTTAAAAGTTGATAAAGCGCAAAAGCAGAATCCTTTCCGCCACTCCAGCTCATTACAATTGGTTCTTTTTCCATTATTCTATAAATAAAAATTCACCAGGAATTATTCCAACATAAAATTGGTCAATTAAATTACCAGAAGAAGAATACCTAAAAACAATTCCATTCTGGACATAGTCAATTGCATCAGCCACGTATATTTCTTCATTAATAGGATCTACACCTAAACCATAAAAAACGTTAGTATTACTTGTTATAAATGCTGATGATGGGAGGGAAGTATCGTTAATATTCATTTTATAAATATTAGTGTTTGCAAAATATAAGTTATCTCCAGTCGCATTTATTGTTAATTTGCTTGGTGAGTTTGCAATGTTTGTAAAAACAAAAGTCGCTTCAATAGTTCTCGTTTGGGGATTAAATTTAATAAGCTTTCCATTGTCTTCAGACATACCGCCACCGCACATTATCCATAACTTGTTATTGTTATCTTTTATAATACTATTTGGTTCAACACCTAATTTAATACTATCCACCAAAGTATTGTTACTTGGATTAATAATTAATAAATTGTTATTTGTCATATCACAAACATAAACCGTATCGTTATGCAGCAACAACTCTTCTGTCCAACAGCCAACTGAAATACTACTAGAAATGGTATTATTTGTAAGATTTACTACCTGAATAGAATTGGAATACAAGTCCGTAACATAAGCCTTACTGTTGTTAATTGGTAAAAAGTAACGTGGAGAGTTAAACCCAGTAATTGTAGCAATACTTTGGAAGTTAGATTCGTTCATCACTTCAACTTTATTAGAGTTGTTTGCTATGGCGTAAATGCTACCATTAAACTGATAAGCAGATTGTATCACATCTCCTAATGTATTAACACTATTTGCTTGTTGATATACATTGTTAGCGATTGTTTTAGCGTTAGGCTTATACAACGATACAGAACCATTTCCCCAGCCAAAATTCCCTTCATTTACAATTAACACATCTGCAACTTCGGTATTACTATCTTCTTCTGAACAATTAACGCATTGTGGACCTAATTCATCTTTTTTACAAGAGAATAGTAGAAGTATCAATATTGTGTAGAATAATTGCTTCATCAATTAAACTGTAATGTTAAGGTGATTAAATAATTTCTACCAGGCATTGCTCGCCAAGCTATTGCTTGATAATCTTGATTGAAAATGTTGTTTATTTTAAAGCCTACATTTAGTTTAGTTTGCGGATTCAATTTTACGGTTTTAGATAAGCTCACATTGGAGATGAAATTGGGTGGTAAGTACCAGTTGTTATCAGTAGTCATAAATCGTTTGCCAGTATAATTGTAGTTATAAGTCAAGTAAAAATTCTTAATAGCAGCTCCAAAAGTGTGGTTAATTTGATGGTAAGGCACATAAATCAATTGTTTGTTAACACTATTGTCATAATCGTTTTTAGCCTTTAAATTAGTGCTTAGAGTATAAGCATAGTTTCCATTAAAAGTTAAATTGAGTTTTTGATAAGTTGTTTTTACTTTTAAATTATATTCTAACCCTTTGTTTTCAACTTCTCTTAAATTACTGGGCGACCAAATACTCGAAGCAGTTGGAAGCCAAATTATCCAATCATACACATGCGAATAGAATCCTGTTAACTCTGTATTTATAATTGTTTTTTGATGTGATATCGTATAATTTAAACCTAATTCTGCCATTTCAGATTTTTCTGGTTTTAAATCGGAATTTCCTCCGGCAGCCCAGTATAAATCGTTAAAAGTAGGATAGTTGTAGTTGATAGCTGTATTTGCTTTAATTTTTAAATTGTTGCGTTTTAACACATTATATTGAACTCCAACACTAGGAGCAATAGGTTGTATTTTATCTGCAACCATTATTAAACGATTAAATAAGGTAGCATCTAACCTTTTAAATTGCTTGCTCACCCCAAATAACCAATGATTATTAAAGCGTTGATGACTTTCGTTAAAACCATCAGCTTTAGCTTGTTCATGTCTAATTGAAACAATATTTTTTATTTGAAACTGATTATTTAGATAAAATGTTCCATTAATTTTATTATCAATCACTTGTGTATTACTTTCTGAATAAATATTACTTAAAGAATCATTATAAATTAACTTATCTTTTAAGAAGGCAGTAGTAATTTTATAGTTGAATTTAGAGGTAAACCCTTTCCATTCTAAAATCCCTCTAAACGATTCATCTGCTTGTGTTTCATTTTGAGTATTTACATCATTATTTACCAGCATATTAGTTGGTAATTGTCTATCACTATTAAAATACCAAAATCTAACTCCTAACTGACTTTTCTTAAACCTTCTAAATATGGCTTGTTGCAATCCATACTGTTTTGTTTTAGCATTTTGTTGTGTAATACGAGGTTGTTCTTTAAAAGCAATGTTAGTATATTCAAAATTGTGGTCATTAGTATTCAAGTAAAGCTGGGTTTCTGTAAACCATTGCTGATTAGAGTAGCCCAACTTAAAGTTACTTATATAGTTATTAAAACTTCCTACACTTTGTTGTAAAGTGGAGAAAAAACCCTTATTAAAAGTAGTCGTATTATTTAAGGAAACACTACCACCCAACGCACCTGTTCCATTAACCAAGCCACTTGCTCCAAAATTCAGTTCTGCATTATCAATAAAAGGAGTAGGGAACAATGAAAAATCAACTTGTCCATTCATAGGGGAGTTTAATACAATACCATTCCATAAAACAGAGGTATGGGAAGCACCAGTCCCCCTAAAAGAAACAGAAGCCAAAGACCCCGAACCATAGGTTTTAACAAAAATAGGAGAGCTGTTATTTAATAATTCTGACAAGCTAGTTGCTTGATGAATAGCAACAGAATCTAATTCCACTACTTTATATGCTTCAGGTGGCTTCTCATCAATTACTTCAACAGTTTTTATTTGAACAGTATCTATACTTTGAGCAAAAACAAACCCTTGCCATAACAGCAGTACAACAAGGGGTAATATTTTAGAAAAAACACTCACTATTTATTGTTTTACTATTCGTTTTACTACAGTTTTAGTCTGCGATTTTATTGAAACAAAATAAATTCCAGGCATTAAACTATTAATATCTAATTGGTAATCTGTTGAATAAATTTTATGACTCTCCAACACTTTTCCAGTCAAATCAACTAAGTCAATACTGTAAGTATCTATTTCATTAAAACTAAAATTCAACATCTCTTTAGCAGGATTAGGATAAATGTTAAGTTGAATAGCTGAATTTAACTCATTAATAGAGGTAGGAGTGAAGTTAATTACTCCTATAGCATCTAAATCAAAGCCACCTGTGGGAAATTCAGTTGGCCAAGGGTCATTTATAGCTTGGTTTTGAGAATCATAACTAGCAAAGGGTTCTGCAATATTTCCAATTACATCAACAACTCTAACATGAGTTATGGTATTAATATCTAAGCCTGTTATTCCTGTTAATTCATTTAAATCAAATGGAGTTCCATATTGTGCTTTATACTTTCCTGCTAAATTATAAATGTTAGTTGCATCAGTATTTCCGAAACTATTAGTTTGAGTATTGGTGTCAGTTAAAGATACTGCCTCAAATCGAAAAAAGTTAATCCCATCAGAGCTTACTTCAATAAATGCTAGCTCTAAAAACAAACCATCAAATGAGTTCTCAAACACAGCAAAATCAGCACCAGGACCATCGTAAATACTTCCATCAAAAGTAAGGGTTGCAAAACCACCATCACCTAAACTAACAACGCTATTTGCTCCAGATTTTCCTGTTGGAGATATTGAGTCTCCAGCAGTTGTTTTGCCTGCTGCTGTATTTGCAATGTTTTGCCAACCTCTTTCAATAATAGCATTACTTGCCCAACCAACAAAAACAACTGAATCTTTATGCATGCCTAAGCTCCCTGCCTGACCAACTGATGGAGCATAAGGCCCTTGGGCTTTTGCTGTTATTAAAAACAGACTAAAAACTATTAAAAATAAAGCTTTCATCCTTGTTAGTTTTTTATAAATCGTTGTACAGTATTATTTACTTTAATAAAGTAAAGTCCACTTTTTAAGTCTGAAATATCAAGTTGATTAACTCCTTCATTAAGATTAGAAACTGCAAGAACAGTTTTTCCTGTAACATCTATAATAGAGATTAAATCAATTGATTTCTGTAGCTGAATGATAATGTTGTTTTGCGCAGGATTAGGATAGAATTTATAATCATTATTAAATGCTAATTCTTCAACACCAACACTTTGATCGTTAAAATTATCTATACAGAAAAAACCTGGTGTATTCATTCCAAAACCTCCAACATCACTAGAACTTAAAGAAAAGTAAACACTATCAATAGCTCCTAAAGAAGTTAAATCTACCCATTGCCAGTCTTTAACAATGTAATCTTGTGTATTGTTTGAAAAACGATAGTCAGCCAAATAAAAATCTACACTATCTGTAGTTAGGTTTCCTCCTGTATATCCTTTTATAGTTAACAAGAACCAATCTGCATCATTTCCGCTAGCTCCACCAAATTGTTTTGCAAACATATCTCCATCACGCATACTGTTGGCAGGATAAGTTCCGTTAGTTATAAAAAAACCAGAAACAGTATTGTTTACAGCTGCACCTGATAAAACTATTTTAGAGTTGTTATTAGCAACGGCATAATTGTCAGAACTATTATAACCAGAACCAGCTCTTGCACTAAATAGATTTCCTGATCCAGAGGTTGTGCTATCTGTCATATTGCTATATGCAAAACCACTAAGCCAATAACCTGGAGCACCAAAAGTGGTGTCAAAAACATTAACATAACTAGCATCACCATTTATAAAAGTAGTTATAAACTGTTTGTTGTTGTGAGTTCCTGACATATCAGACCCATCAAAATAAGTGTTGGGTGATAATGTTAAGTTTTCAAAGTCTGAAACTGTTTGTGCATTAATGTTTTGAGTGGATAACATTAAACCAAGGCAAGCTAAAATTGCCATTTTGTAATTTTTTTTCATTGTTTTCGGTTTAACTCGAATAATTCGAGCGTTAATAAATTAATTAAACCGAGAGTAATAGAGAGAAGTCTTCTTTGATTAGAAATAAGTCCTCGCTTTTAGTCCCGAAAGCTTTTCCGATAAATCGAAATGTTATAGGCAGGTCTTCTGACTCACTCCTTATTTTTACGCCTTCCCGAGGTTTAGTCAGTGGCTTTTTGTAAAAACGTGCAGAGCTTACAGCTGCGGGTACAGTTTAGGATTCACACCTAATTCCCTATTAATTATCTAACTAAATAGATAAACCAATAACAATACAAAACTATAAAATTCTAACAGATATGTAAGTGGATTATCATTTTTGTTTTAAACAAAAGTGTTTTTAAAATCGAGTGATTAGGAATTTATTAGCTAGTTAAGTACTAAGCTTCCTGAAAAATATAGGGCAAGAATAGCAAATATTACGATACAGGTTAAAACTAGCGATTCTAATACTATATTTAGTATGATTTTTAATATTGAAGAAGGGGTAGTAAATAGTATAGCATTCCAAATTATCACGAAACCTGTTAGTAGAAATATCCAATTGGCATTTTTTTGTGATGTTATGGAAAAATAGATGAAAACATTTTCTATTAACAGTACAATGATTCCAAATGCTGAAATTAAGTATATAGTAGATGCTACATGCTCTAAATACTTCTTTTTATATCTTCTATAAGTTAGAAAAGAAGAAAGGCTTAAAATGGGAAAGTAAATAATGGCAAATGCCATTGATTCTGATAGTACTCCATTAGAATCGAATGTAATTCCAAATAGTGTATTTCCTAAAAGTAGGGAGCTAATACCTGCTATGGTAATGAAGTAAAACAACATTTTACCAGGGCTATAATAATATCCCCTGAATCCATTAAAATAATTGCCAATTACTTTTTTTGGGAATCTAATAACAGTATATACATTAAGAAAAATGTTTTTTTCAACATCTGTTAAACTAGAAAAAACGTCTGAAATAAGAGATTTGAAAGATAGTTTTTTGTTGGTGTATTTTTGTCCGCAATTTTCGCAGTATTTACCTTTTAAACTGGTATTGCATCCTGAGCAGTCCATATTAGTTAGGAAATACCTTTAAAGCATTAATAAGAGATTGATGAAACTGACTTTCATCAATTCCAGTTTTGATATTATTTTGATTAAAATATTGAATCATATTTTCAGTAGCCATATTACCTGTTAAATCATCTTTAGCCATTGGACAACCTCCAAAACCTTTAATTGCCCCATCAAATCTTCTACAGCCATTTTGATAAGCAGCTTCAACTTTTTCTTTCCAAGTGGTTGGGGTAGTATGTAAATGAGCGCCAATTTCTACATTGGTAAATTCTGGCACAATGTTTTTAAACAAGTAACCTATGTTTTCTGGATTAGAGACTCCAATAGTATCACTTAACGCTATAATCTCAATACCCATTTGAGCCAACTTTCTAGTCCAATCAATTACAATATCAATATTCCAGCCATCTCCGTAGGGATTGCCAAATGCCATAGAAATATAAACCACCATTTTTTTATTGTGCTTCATGCATAGGTTTTGAATGTCTGCTACTCGAACTAATGATTCTTCTATGCTTGAATTGGTGTTTCTTTGTTGAAAGGTTTCAGAAATAGAGAAGGGGAAGCCTAAGTAATTTATTTCCTCAAAATTACAAGCATCAATTGCTCCTCGTTGATTGGCAATAATTGCTAATAATTTGCTAGTTGTTGTGGTTAAATCTAATTGACTTAAAACTTCAGCAGTATCTCGTAATTGAGGAATTGCTTTTGGAGAGACAAAACTTCCGAAATCAATCGTATCAAAACCAACTTTTAATAATTGATTAATGTAAGCGGCTTTTATATCAGTAGGAATGAAATGATGTAGGCCTTGCATGGCGTCTCTAGGACATTCTATTAACTTAACCATAATGTTCGATTATTTTTTTGTTAATACGCTTCATCAAACTTGGCCCCTCATAAATAAAACCGGTATAAACTTGTACTAAATCTGCTCCAGCTTCTAATTTGTCAATTGCGTCTTGTGGAGTATGTATTCCTCCAACTCCAATAATAGGGAAGGCTTTGTTTGATTTTTCAGACAAGTATTTGATCACTTCCGTAGAACGAGCATTTACAGGCTTTCCACTCAATCCTCCATTGGCAATTGTTTCAATCTGTTTTTTATCTGTTTTTAAATGCTCTCTACTAGTAGTTGTGTTCGTTGCAATTACACCATCAATTTTAGTTTGGTCAACAATTTCTATCACTTCATCTAATTGAGAATTGTTAAGGTCGGGTGCAATTTTTAATAAAATAGGTTTTGGCTTTGCTTTGTTTTGATTGATTTTTTTAAGCTCTCCTAATAAACCTAAAAGGAAAGGAGTATCTTGTAGTTTTGTTAAATCTTTAACATTCGGACAACTTACATTTACTACAAAGTAATCAACGTAATCGTGCAATGTATTAAAATTGAAAACATAATCTGCTAAAGCATCATCATTATTTGTAGCTGTATTTTTACCAATGTTTCCACCAATAATAAGATTGGTTTTGCGGTTTTTTAATCGTTTTATCGCATCCTCAGCACCTAAATTATTAAATCCCATTCGGTTTATTAAACCTTCATCTTCAGGTATTCTGAATAGGCGTGGTTTAGGGTTTCCAATTTGTCCTTTTGGAGTTAGTGTACCAATCTCAATAAAACCAAAGCCTAAGTTAGCCAATTGATTATACCAACGTGCATCCTTATCAAATCCCGCAGCCAACCCAACAGGGTTCTTAAACTTTAATCCGAATAACTCTTTCTCTAGTTTAGGATGCTTATAATCATACATTAATCGCATTAAAGCTGCAACGCCAGGTATTTTGCAAAAGAATGTAAGTAAATCAGTGGCGAAATAATGCGCCTTTTCGGGCTGCATGCTAAAGAAAATAGGTTTTATTAATAGCTTATACATTCAATCAATCTTTATACAAAAATACACATAGTTTTTATGAGTTTTTAGATGCAAGTACAATCGTTTAATATCTTTTTTGCTTTTTAAAAGTATTAAAACCTCTTGCCGATAAAAGGAATGTTGAAATTAATAGAAAAATTAAATACTCTTAAATCAAAATCTTTTCTTTTTAGAGGAATTCTAAAGTCAAATTGAAAATAGAGGTACTCGAAAATACCAACACCTATGCCGGGACTAATATAATGCCCATAACTTATATTAGAGTTAAAGAGGGAGGTCCAGCGTAAACGAAAGTTAACAAGCGTTGCATTTTGCTCAATATCAATGTTGTAGCCATTATACAATCCATTGCTCTTTAACTCTCCAATATATGAAGCGCCAATATTAAAAGACGTATATGGTTCTGTGCCTCCCCACATATGAACCTCTTGAGGAGTTAAAAAAGTTAGTCCAACTTCATAAAAGTTATAATTAGAAAAACTAACAGCTCCTTTTAAAGCTAAAAGGTGTTCTGTTTGAGATTTCAATCTACGAGGTTTTATATCTTCCTTGTTCACTGAATTCTGGGAAAAAAGAAAGAGTGTGGCAAATAAGAAAAATGCTGTTAAAATATTTTTCATTAATCGTTTTATTAGAAAATTAACAACCTCTTGAATAATGATCTAACACAATATTCCCTTCATTTTCATAAATCTTAATCCATCCTTTTACTGTAGGTTTGGGCTCTACTTCTGTGTCAGTACAAGGAAGAATGGAGTGGTACTTAAATTCTACTAAAGCCCAATATTCCATATTAACTAATTTGGCTTCTCGCACTTTAAAAAAACCTTCATCTTCAGTTCCATTTTTAATTAGAATTTTGGACTTTAAGTTAGGCTCTGAATAGATGCTAACTACAGAAACGACATATTCATCATTTACTTTTTGATCACTTGGAAAATATCCAAAAACTCGATCAGAATTATCAATCAACCACTTCAGTTCATCTAGCATGTAATATTTTTTTTTATCTAATTCAGTCAACTCGATAGTTGTTCCATATTGATCTGAAACAGAGAAGGGTGTAATCTTATTAAATAAAAACGCCTTTATTTCGTAGCCTATTTCGTTATGAAAAGGAAGAGCTTCAAGTAATTGTAATGTATCATAATCATTGACTAATTTAAAATTTTTAACCACAGTATATTCAGAACCTTCAAAACTATCAAATATTCTAATTGGTAACCCCGTTGGCAATGGTTGTTCTTCTTGTTTTTCATTGTTCTTAGCCAAAAGATAAAAACGCTTCCCGAAAATCTGGTTATTTAAGAATTGGTGTTTTTTAAAAAAAACGTCTGCCATATTTTTTGTCTCAAAAATCATTTTCGACTCAGGATGTAAGTATTTTGAACTAGATTCTTTTAGCAATACAATACGATATTTAATTTCATTTTTCAGGTCTGTCCAAACACCTTCTATGTGATCAGAAGAATATTCTCCTTCAAGATTATCTAAACACTCAAAATACCACTCAATTGTAGCGCTTCCCTTTTCATTTTTCTCAGTAAAGGTAACATTGTCACATCCGCCATCCCTACATTCCTCACAATTTTCAATTTTACCGATAAGATTTATACCTTTTTTGTATTTATTATAATAATATATACCAGAAATAAAGGCTTTGGATTGTAGAAGTTTAACAGTAATTTCATAATCGCCAATAAAACCAAAATAAGTGACAGTATCACCTAGATTTGTGGAGGTTGTTATTGCTTCTGAGTCAGTAACCTTCTTGTTGAGAATTATGGGTTCTTTATACTCTTCCGTCTTAAGCTCATTATTGCCACAAGAAAAAAGAATAAAACTGATGGCAATAAAAAGTAATATATGAATATTAGTACTTATAACTTTCATGAATTTTTCAAAGATATGTACTTTTTTAATTATTTAATAATTAGACCTTTTTTCTTTTAAAGTTTATAAAGATTTGTGATTTCTTTCACTATCAATTTGACAAGTAGTTTAAAAGTATATGTTGTCGAGACGATTTAAATAGTTTTTTTAGAATTAAGCTTATTTAAGACAATAATTTTTTATAATGATTATGCTTTTTTTTTGAAACAATATTGTTAACTATTTTGCTATCTACAATCTTATTCCAAATACTTGAGAACAGAGTGATTATAGATGTTTTGGGCTTAAGTAGGTGGTTCTCTATAGTTTTATCAAAATTGCTATCAGCTTTATGGTAATTATTATTTGACTCATATTCTTCATCTTCAAAAAAAGGACGAAAGAAATTATAATTAATATCCAATAGTTTTTGAAGTTTACTTTCAAAAAAATCAAGTTGAGTGTCTTTTTTTGTTAAGTTTGAATTGCTTTTTTTAAGTTCGTTTACGTAAAAATCTCTCGAAGGAGTTTTTCTGTTGGGGCTGTAATTTTCCATAATAAATTCTTTTAAGCAAATAAACAAAGAGTTATTTTGTTTATTATTCAGTTTAAGTAACAATTAAGCTTGAATTTAAATTTAAGTTTTTTAAGTTTGTAAAGCTTAAATTTAAGTTGTACATTTAAGTCTGTTTACTTTACTATGATAAAACGCTATACTTTTATACAACATCCTTTTTACTTTGTATTGCAAAATTCAAAGCAAATGGTAGCTGGTTTAGAGAAGTGTATTGGTGTTTTTCGCAATGAAAACAAAGGCTTAGAAGCGTTGTCCTATAAAAATAGCTTAGAAAAATTAAATACTGAAAATCAAGATTTTATAAATAATTTAAGGAAAGCTAACTCTAAATTTAATTGGATAAAACCAGATCAAGTTCCTTTTGAAATAAAAGAAAACAACATAGAGCAGCTTACTTTTGCTGATGAAGAGCGCAGTTCAGTTTTAGAAATGAGGTTTAAAAACCCTTATGACGGAAATTTAGATGTATTGTATTTCTATTTTAAAAACAATATTGGAAACTTTAAATTAACAGTCACTAATGAAGCTATGACAGTGGCAGTTAAAGAAGTTATTCAAAATTTACTTTACAATCAAATACATCTACTATTAGAGACTAATTACAGTAATTCTGCAATACACTATAAAATTGCAAGCACAATCAATAATCATAGCTTAGAGAATAAACTTAATAGCTTAAAGCAAGAAAAATTTAGTCAGGTAAAAGAAATTTACGACTACTTACTCCTTCAATTAACAAGTAACGAAAACACGGAATTTTCTTTATCAAAAGAAGCTATAGAGAAAATAGAAAGTCTTAAATTACCAATACAAAACATCAATAAGGTATTATCAAACTCACTAGAAATTTTAGTAAATAAACATGTTTTTGGAAAATATTACGAAATTACAGCAGCTGATATTATTTCAATAAATGTTAGTCAGTCCGAAGAAGTGAGTGTTAAAACACAACAATTGAGTAATACCGCTATATTTTTAGATAAATACGAAAATGCTGCAAAAATTCTACTTTCTAAAAATGAAAAAATAACGGGACTAAACATTGGTAATAACTGTTACCCTGCAATCTCTCCAGCAGCAATTTCTGATATTTTAAAGAAACACCAATCAAAAATAAAGCTATTGTTAAATCAAAATCCTAATAAATGGGATGTTATCAGAAATAATTTTAAGCCCATTATAAACATTGTTGAAAAATCTAATAACCCTTATTTTAATGAGTTAGGAGCTTAAATTCTTATTTACTCCCTTATTCTTTTGATACGTATATATACGTAAGTATATTTGTTTTCTATGGAGCAAGGAAAAGCTATTAAATTATCATTTACCACCATTAGTATAGAAGCCCCTAATTTAGTTTGGGTTAAATTAAATGTGGATGCGGAAATTGATTTAGAAAAAGCAGAAACTTTTATAACCGCAGCATTAAAGTTGGTGGAAAACAAGCCTTTCTATTTATTAATAGATAGCCGTGATATATTTATGAATATTGATCATAGCGCTAGAGAATACTTTGCAACACAGAAAGAGTATAATGATTTGAACATAGCTAAAGCACTTTTAGTAAATAATATGCCTACAACCATGATCCTTAACTTTTATAAGAAATTCTATTCACACAAAAATCCAATTGAGGTTTTTGATGATTTAGACAAAGCTAAAGAATGGCTATTTAAACAAGGTTAATTCTTGTGGAACTCTTCAAAAGTATTGTCTTCATAAAAAACGACTATCTTTTTTATTCCTTTAGACCCACTTTTTATTGATAGAGTAGGAGTAGAGGTGTTTTTTTGTTTTAGCTCTTCGTTGTTATTTGGCAACTCCATTTGTTCGGGATTTGTTACACCAGAAATTAACCAATCTGCATTTACTTTTGGGAACCGATGAATAACTTTTTGAATAAACTCTAAACTTGGTTTATTTCTTCCTGATAAAATGTGTGACATGCTCGATCGTTGAACTCCAATTTCATCTGCAAAAGAAGATGCTGTTAAATTATTTAACTTCATTAAGTACTTAAAACGATCTATCAATTCCATAAATTATACTTATTACATTTGTAACCTTTTCTTGATGTTACAAATGTAATTAATTAATAATAATTAGGATGTTTACAAATGTAAATCTTGAGATATTCCATATTATTAATGATAATTATTGCTTTAGTTAATTTGTTTTATTTATCTGATAATCAATACCTAAACATTAATATATAAATATTGTGCAACAGGCTTTTACAATTGTGATTAATTCTTTTAAAAACAAATCCTTTCAAGACTAATTCACTAATTACATCTGTAAATAAAGAGCTATACTATGTAGTGCTTAGATGGTATTTGTTTGAGACTTTAATCTCTGTTAAATAATAATTTAAAAAGAACTGTTTATATGAAAAACAACGTTACTTTTGCCGACTTATAAAATACATTATGCAATCGATAAGAAACATAGCTATTATAGCACACGTAGATCATGGAAAAACTACTTTGGTAGATAAAATAATTGATGCCTGCAAAACATTAGATGAAAGAGTAGAAAGAACAGAATTGTTATTGGATTCTAATGATTTAGAGCGTGAAAGAGGGATTACCATCTTATCTAAAAATGTTTCTGTTTCCTATAAAGACGTTAAAATTAATGTAATAGATACTCCTGGTCACGCTGATTTTGGTGGTGAAGTAGAGCGAGTATTGAAAATGGCTGATGGTGTACTTTTATTAGTAGATGCTTTTGAAGGAGCAATGCCTCAAACTCGTTTTGTATTAGGTAAAGCAATAGAATTAGGCTTAAAGCCTATTGTTGTTGTAAATAAAGTAGATAAAGAAAATTGTACTCCAGATTTGGTTCAAGATGCAGTTTTTGATTTAATGTTTAGTTTGGATGCTTCTGAAGATCAATTAGACTTTGTAACAATTTTTGGCTCATCTAAACAAGGATGGATGAGTTTAGATCATACTAAACCAACTACAGATATTTTCCCATTATTAGATACCGTATTAGATCAAATACCAGAAGCACCATACAGAGAAGGTTCTCCTCAAATGCAGATTACATCTTTAGATTATTCAAAGTTTGTTGGGAGAATAGCTATTGGAAGAATTTTTAGAGGTGATTTAGAAGCAAATAAAGATTACATCTTATGTAAGGCAGACGGTTCTAAAAAGAAAGTAAGAATAAAAGAGCTTTATGTTTTTGTGGGAATGGGCAAATTACAAGTTGAGAAAGCAAGAAGTGGAGATATCTGTTCTATAGTAGGTATTGAAGGTTTTGAAATTGGTGATACCATTGCAGATATTACCAATCCTGAAGAATTGCCAAGAATTTCTATTGATGAACCAACAATGAGTATGTTGTTTACAATTAACAATTCTCCATTTTTTGGTAAAGAAGGTAAATTTGTTACTTCTCGTCATTTAAGAGATAGATTGTATAAAGAAATTGAGCAAAACTTAGCTTTAAGAGTAGAAGATACTGATACAGAGGATAAGTTTATGGTGTTTGGAAGAGGTGTACTGCATTTATCAGTATTAATTGAAACAATGCGTAGAGAAGGTTATGAATTACAGGTAGGGAAACCTCAAGTAATTTATAAAGAAATAGATGGTGTTAAATGTGAGCCTTATGAAACATTAGTAATTGATGTTCCTGAAGAATTTTCTGGTAAAGCTATTGAGTTAGTTACTCAGCGTAAAGGAGATATGTTAGTAATGGAGCCAAAAGGCGACTTACAGCACTTAGAGTTTGATATCCCATCTAGAGGAATTATTGGTCTTAGAAATAATATGTTAACAGCAACTGCAGGAAATGCAGTAATGACACATCGCTTTAGAGAATTTGCACCTTTTAAAGGAGCTATTCCAGAAAGAAATAAAGGTTCTTTTATCTCTATGGAAGCAGGTCAGGTTACTCCGTTTGCTTTAAACAGATTACAAGATAGAGGAAGATTTTTTGTTGATCCAGGAGCGATTATCTATAAAGGACAAGTTGTTGGAGAACACTCTAGAGACAACGATTTAGAAATCAATTTGATTAAAGGTAAGCAATTAACAAACATGCGTAAATCAGGTACTGATGAGGCGACTAAAATTGCTCCAAAAATCAATTTCTCTTTAGAAGAAGCAATGGAATACATTCAAGCAGATGAATATTTAGAAGTTACTCCTTTGAGTTTGAGAATGAGAAAGATATAGTTGTTAATGGATGATATTAAATTAAAAATAGCATCTAAAAATGACATTAATATAACGGCATTGGTCAACATGATCAATGCCGTTTATCGTAATACTGAAGATGAAATCTGGCTAAAGGAACATCAAAGAGTTTCTGCCGAAAGGTTAACGGAAGTAATTGATAAAAAAGAATTATTAATTGCTATTATTGAGAATAAGATAGCTGGCTGCATCCATTTAGAACCAATAAATAATACACTTTATAAATTTAAAATGTTAACAGCCAACCCAACATATAAAGGAATAGGGATAGGAAGTAAGTTAGTTAAGTTTGCTGAAGAACAGGCTGTTGTTTACGGAGCAACTACAATGCAATTAGAATTGTTAGTTCCGACTGATATTATTCTGGAGGATAAAGTGTTTTTACACAATTGGTATTCAAAAATCGGTTATGTAAAAAAGAGCACTCATTCTGTTGATTATTGTCATGAAGGAATTTCTCAATTTTTAAAAATAGATTGTAATGCAATAGTTTACCAAAAACCACTAATTTAGCAGAAATTTATAAAAAGAAATGGAAATATTTTTACATGCAGATGCTTGGATAGCATTGTTAACACTTACCTTTTTAGAGATTGTATTAGGAGTTGATAATATTATTTTTATTTCTATAGTTGCAGGAAAACTTCCCCAGGAACAACAAAAAAAAGCGCGGTTAATTGGCTTAACATTGGCAATGGTTGTAAGAGTTATACTCTTATTTGGTATAAGTTGGTTGATTAGTTTAACAAATCCCGTTATTACCATTAAAGATTTTGAATTAAGCTGGAGAGATTTAATTCTATTGGCGGGTGGACTATTTTTAATTGCTAAAAGCACTTCTGAAATTCATCAGAAAATAGAAGGGGATGAAAGTGAGGGAGGAAGTGGTAAGAAAATTAACACTTTTGGAGCAGCGTTAATACAAATAGTATTGTTAGACATTATATTTTCGTTCGATTCTATATTAACTGCTGTTGGATTAACCGAAGAAATCATGTTAATGGTTATTGCTGTTATAATATCTATATTGATTATGATGATTTTTGCAAAAAAGATTAGTGATTTCGTTAATAATCATCCAACAGTTCAAGTTTTAGCTTTATCTTTTTTAATTCTAATAGGATTTATGCTAGGGATAGAGGCTCTGCATTTTCATGTGCCTAAAGGATATATTTACTTTGCAGTATTCTTTTCATTATTAGTTGAAGTAATTAATATTAGGATGAGAAAGAAATCGCCTAAATCTAACAACTAAAATTATTTCTAATCCTTTGTAACTTTTTTGCTTTTGGCTACACTTACTAATTAGAACGCATATTTTTGCTATTAATGAGAGAGGGTAACCAACAAGTGTATTTCTTAAAACTTTACGAACCAATTCATGATAGGTTTGAACGCTTCTGCAGGGCAAGAGTTTATGGGAATATGGATTACGAGGATTTAATGAATGAAACGCTTTTAATCGCTTTTCAAAAAATTTACACCTTAAAATCTGAGGCAGCCTTTTTATCATTTTTAATAGGAATAAGCATTCGCATATTAGCTAATAATCACAAAAAAAAGAAAGAAGATTTAATAGGGGAGTTTGAACATCTAAATATTGATGATGTAAATGCTAACTCCAGTAAAGATGCGGAAGTTTATCTACTCCACAAAGCTTTAAATTTATTGCCAGACAATCAAAAAGAATGTATTATTCTCTTTGAGATTTCAGGGTTTTCCATTAAAGAAATTATGGATATACAACAATCATCAGAATCTGCTATAAAGCAACGATTAAAAAGAGCAAGAGAAAGACTTACCCAAATTTTAACCTATGATTCATCTTATAAAAAAGCGGAGGTGAAAAGATGAAAACAATGAATAATAATCTTGATAATTTATTTGAAAGCGCTAGAAATCAATCGCCAAAAACCACTTTTTCAAAAACTAAAGAGCAATTCTTAGTAAACGTTAATCAAACAAGTAACGCAACGGGAAAAGCTAAATTTTTAACACTTAAAAACGGATTAATTATGTTGGCAGCGATAACAACCATAGGAATTTCAGTTATGTATTTAATGAATCCTAGTAATAATAAAAAAGAGGTGGTTAATACTTTAGAAACCATTAATATAGAAAACAATATTGTTTTAAATGATGAATCCAATGAAACCATAAAAATAGAAAGGAATAGAGATAAGGGGAAAATCACTTTTGTATCAACAAAAACATTTGATGCAAAAAATATTATTTCAGAAAACAGACAAAAAAAATTAGCTGTTAATTTAAAAAGTTCTCTAGTAACGGTTACTAGTGCTCAAAAAGAATTTAATGTTGATGATTCTTTTCATTTTCCAGTATTAACGGATGAAGAAATAAAAGAGAATAATAATCAGAAAGAAAAAATGCTAAAGCAACTTACTAAGTTTGATAAGAAGAAATACGTTTACATTCCTTCTGGAACAACAAAAATAGATGAGAGAGAAGTTTCTGTTCAAGCTTTTTATATGCAAAATACGGAAGTTAGTGTGTTAGAATATAGAACTTTTTTACATGATTTAATTATTCAAAAAAGAGAAAAAGATTTTTTTGTAGCTAAACCAGATCAAACACAGTGGGTAAAAATGGGTGAATGGCTAAAACCTATGCAGGATCATTATTTTACTCACCCTGCCTATGATGATTATCCAATCAACAATATTAGTAGAGAAGGAGCCGAGCTTTATTGCAGATGGTTGAATGAAGAATACAGCAAAAAATATTCAAACCAAATAAATGATGTAAGAATTCCTGCAACTGACGAATGGATTTATGCTGCTAGTGCTGATGGAAAAAACTATCCTTATCCATGGGGAGGTCCATATTATAGAAATTCTAACGGTTGTTACTTAGCGAACTTTAAGCCAGGGATAGATACGTTAGAAGTTTGTGATAATTGGAATAAATTAAAAAATGTAAAAAAGACAGATTCATTATATGACTACAAACAAACTATGGATGATGTTAAGCTGCCCAAAAATCATGAAAATCCATATAGTGCAGATGGTGGGTATTATACCGTTAAGGTAGGTAGTTATAACCCAAATGATTTTGGACTGTATTGTATGAGTGGAAATGTGGCTGAAATGACTATTGATAAAGATGGAAATCCAGTCTCAAAAGGGGGTAGTTGGAAAAGTATTGGTGCTGACATTCAAATAAATTCAAAAACTTTGTTTGAAGGAGTTACTACTCCTAGTGTAGAGATAGGTTTTAGGCCAGTTATTACTTTTTTAGATAGCAGAAAACCTTTAATTGGAATTATGGGTAAAACCACTTCAGACTTACCGCCAGGAACAGTACAAATAAGTAATGAATTGTATTTTGATGCAACTGAAATAAGCAATTTTAGTTGGAAAGAATATGTTTATTGGCAAGCAAAAATTTATGGTAAAACTTCTAACGAATATAAAGAAGCTTTACCTGATACAACTGTTTGGGGTGAGTTAAACAAAGCTTATACAACGCATTATTACAGTCATCCGGCATACAATAATTATCCTGTAATTGGAATCAGTTACGAGCAAGCTCTTGCTTTTTGTAAATGGAGAACGGAAAGGGTTAAGCAGCTTTATAAAATAAACAATGAAATAGGTAGCGATTTTGAATACAGACTACCCACACAAGCGGAATGGGAAAACATTGCAAAAGCTGGCTATAGTAGTATTAATGCCAAGAAAGATGGTGATAAACATAAGTTTAACCTGAAAAAAAGTAAAGCAGACCTTGAAGGTGTTGCTAGTAAATTAAATGATAATGCTGATGTTACAGCTCCAACAGAGGCTTATTGGCCAAATAATTATGGTGTTTATAACATTATTGGCAATGTAGCTGAGATGGTTCAAGAAAAAGGAATTGCTAAAGGCGGTTCTTGGAAACATACCGCAGAAGAGGCTAGTTTAGAAAATAAATTAACTTATAATAAGCCAGCAAGTTGGTTAGGATTTAGGTGTGTTTGTGAGGTTAAAAAGTAATTACTCGAATACGTAGAAAAGAACTCTTAACCCAAAAACAATTAGCACTATACCAAATACTTGGGATAGCCGTTTAAGAAATTTTTGGGTTAAGAATTTTTTAATCTTTTGCGCAAAATACACCTTTGTTAAATCAGTAAAGAATATCCCTAATAATGCAGCGCCTAAAAATAAAAACAATTCGTTTTTATTGGTGCCATACTCAGTTTCGGCATAACCAATAACTCCAATCCAAATAACAAATACAAAAGGATTGATAAAGTTGATTAAAAAGCCTTGAGCAAAGTAAGAAACATAGCTAGCCTTAGATATTTTTTTAGGTAAATCATCTAGGGTGTTTTTTGTTTTTGTTTCAGGCTTTATAATAAATTTAATGCCTAAACCTAACAATATAAAACTACCTAATATGCCTATCCAAAATTGGTTGTTAGGGTTATTAAAAAATGGAATAGCACCAAGGGCGCAAATAACAATACAAATAAAATCGCCAATTACAATGCCCAATGCAATGAATAGGCCTACCCAAAAACCTTTTTCTAAGGTGTTTTTCAGTAAGTAAAAAAATACTGGTCCTAAAAAAACGATAAAACCAAGTCCTAATAAAAAACCATGTAAAAAGGCTGTCATTTGGCAAATGTATTAATTTTGAAGCTTAGAAAAAAGCACCTTATTCTAATAAGTTATTTAAATCTCTTCTGTCTTTTTTCGTAGGTCTCCCTTTAATTCCTAACACTTTATTTTGACGATTAACTTCTTGTATTTGTTCTAATTGAATTAGATCACTTTCAGGAGTAGTTTCAATAATATACAGCTCAACTAATTTAGCTCCAACTCTTGATTTAGGAAAATCTAACACTTTAAATGTTCTCCAAATAGGAATGGTTTTAATGGCAATTTCATCATTTAAGTTAACCGTTTTACTAGATTTAACAAATACTCCGTTTAGTTTTACTTTTTCAGCATCACAAGCATTGCTAGCTAACGAGCGAGTTTTAAATAAACGAATAGCCCAAATATATTTGTCTATCCTCATGGTTGTTGCCAATTAAATTGTTTAAATATTTTATGCCAATCATTAGGAAAATCAGCACTTAAACTAATGTTTTGATGGGAGAGAGGGTGTTTAAAATTGATAGAATAAGCATGTAAAAACATATAAATACAATTAAATTCAGTTTCAAACATACGATTATGGAAACGATCTCCGTATTTATAGTCACCAACTATTGGATGGTTGAGTTTATTTAAATGTTTACGCAATTGGTGCATTCTGCCAGTTTTAGGTGTTAATTCCATTAAACTGTAGCGAGAATTATCGTAAGGATGTACAGGAATAGCTAATTCTATAGAATGAATCGTTTTGTAATCAGTAATAGCATTCTTATAAACGCCAGTATCATCATTTTTAACTGGAGAATCAATTGTTCCAACTTCAGGACTAAAACCTCTAACAATGGCGTAATATGTTTTAGTAACAGCATTATCGGTAAATAACTCCTGAAATTGAGCTACAAATTCTTTTTGTTTTAAAAAAATGATAATTCCTGAAGTTTTTCTATCTAAACGGTGTAATGGATAAACAGGAAAGTTTAATTGTTCTTGTAATACATCAATTAATGTTTTCTCTGTGATATTACGAGCGTAGTGGGAATTATGTATTAAATAGTTATTTGGTTTATTTACAGCCACCATATATTCATCTTCATAAATGATTTCTATTGCTGATATGCTAGGTTGAATGGAGGTGTTCATTTAAACTGCAAGATAGGATATTTAGCTTATTTAAAAACATCTATTTAACATAATATTAATTATAAGACAATAGTCATTATAATTAGCATTATAGTTAAATAAGCTTGTAACGCTAGATAAAACATTAAAGTATATTATTGATACCTTTATTAATTCTCATGTGCTGAAAACTTATAGTTGTCTTTTATCAGAAGTAGTCTTGTAATGGTTTAACAATTCCATTAATTCGGGAGTTTCCATATCAAGCGTAACTACATTCAACATAATAAAAGTTCCATAATTCTTTAAGTTTTCTTTCCATAGCTTTTTAGTAAGCTTATTCAACTTCATTTTGTTTAAATATTCTTCTGGTTCTTTTAAATAAACCAATACCTGATCAAACCCAACTGCTACACCATAATCAAAACCTTTTATCTCTTTCCATAAAAGTCTATGTTCCATATTGGGCATATTAATTTCTAAGCCTTTTGAGTCTAGCTGTATCATGTTACCAGCTTGTGTGCTTGTCTTTTTAAAAGAGTAAAAACCAAATCCTCCTCCAAAAGCAAATACCGATCCCCATAAATAGAAGCCAAAATACAATAAAACTAAACCAATTAAGGTGAAAAATCGTGTACACACCAAACCAACTAATTGTTTGGAAGGCTTACTGTTTATGGTGATAACCTGTAGTGTTGAGTTCATAAAAATTATTTTTTAAGTACGAATATAATATTATATTTACGAACTAAATTTATTTAAATCAAAGACTTATGTTATCAATTGTTTGGCGTGGTGCAGGAATATTAGTTCCTATTTTATTTTTTCTTAGTGGATGGATTACTAGTTACTCTTATGACGATGTTACCTTAGGAAATACGGAATACATGAAATGGACTCTTCTTTGGCCTGGGATTCTTTTAACCCTAATTGGTTTATTTGTTTTGCCAATAAAAAAAGATGAAGAAACTGGTAAATGGAAATATGTTGGTAATCACGATTTATTTTGGGTTCCGATGGTAGTTTGGGGAATTCTGTTTTTATCTTTTAGTATCAAGTTTTTTGTTGCAGATCCTTTAGTTGAAGATGAAACGGAATATGATGAAAGCTATACAGAAGAAGAAACCGAATCTACTGCAGCTTCTTATTCGATGAACGAAAAAGGAATTAAAGAAGGCGAGCGTGTTGTTAAAATATACAACCCTACTGATGCTCCTATCACCATTTATATTTATGCTCCTGGGCATAGTGAAGATGCATTGTCTGCTGAAGTTCCTGTAAAAGATAATTTATTTATAGCATTGGCTGAAGGTGATCATGTAGTTCAATTTAACAACACAACGAAGGAATTTTCGGTAAAAGGTTCTTCTACATTAGCTAATTATAACAGTGATGATGTATGGATAGTTTTAGCGGATGATATGGACTTTTTATTGGTTGATGTTACGGCAGCTTGTGCTGAAATAACAAAACCTGAATTGAGAGAAATTGATTGGTTAAAAAATATTTACAATCGTTATAATGGCAAAGAAAAGATAGATATGAATGTGAAACAAAGAGACGGAAAGTATATGGTGATTAGAGAACCTTATTACAACTTACCTATATCGCATACTGATAAAGAACATATCTATTCTATTATACCAATTCCTTCTGGTGAAGAAGAAACAGATAAGTATATTGAAGAGTTTATCATCAGTATTTGCTGGCAACAGGAAGGTGTTAAGATACACATAGATTAGCTAGGAAGAAATAATGGAAGGAGGAATGAGCATTCCTTGTTAATTATAAAGCAAAGTAAATTTTACAAGAAAGTAATGAAATTATGTTGTAGCATATAATTAGACATTATGTGTAAATAACTCGCGGTAGTTTAATTGGTTGGTTTAGTGGTGCCATCTATCTTTTATTTGATTAGAATTTCTATCCTTTAACCATATGGTATCAGCTATAGTGTCTATAACAAATCCAAGTTCAGTTCCTGTAATAAGAATTGAATCCGCTCCTGCTAAAATAGTTCCAGGTGGTAAATTAAATTTGTTCGTATCACTTGAGTGCTCTAAATACAAGTTGCCAAAACTCATTGAATCTATGCAAGCATTAAAAAGGGTTATATTCTGGTTTATGGCTGGCAGATAATTTACCGTCCAAATCCTTTGACTACAATAAGGTGCATTTGAATATGAGGGGTTATTAGGTTCAACATCATCCTTAGAACATCCTAGAGTTCCTAATAAACAGCAGATTAATATGTAGTGGATTGGTCTCATTTGTTTAAAATAAATCATGTTTTATACACCAATATATTATATGACCTATTCCTATTAAAATAAATATCCCAGCGACTAAGAATAACCTTTTGAAGCTTCCATATTGAAAAACTTCCTTACCAGGCTTACCTATTTTACAATACACCCAATACATGATAGCAGGTATAAATATTCCGCCACCAACTATAAGCATTAGCCCAATAACCAATTCTCTATAAAAATTATAATCCATAAAGTAAAAATTATTTAAGGTTGGCAACTATAATAACTACTATTATAGCTAAAACAAGACCTACAAGCCATGCCCATGGATATTTTTTATAAAAGTTTCCTCTGCTGTAATAATTTTCCATAAATTAAAGGTAGTATATATATTTATTTCTTAATAAATTTATGCATAACAGCATTCACATCATCAGCCAGTTTTAAAAAGTATAAACCTTCAGGTAAATTGGTAACATCTATGCTTTTATCATTAACAAAGCCTTCTAAAACTGTACGACCTGTAAAATCAAGTATGCTATAAGAGTTAAACTCAATATCAGTTTGCACATTTATATAATCTACAACGGGATTTGGAGCAATAACAATTTTAGTATTTGATAGAGTTTCTACATCTGTTGTAATTGAATAACATATAGATATTCTAATATGATCTATATGTGATTGAATTGTTCCACCACAAGTATAATCTATACCGGCAAAGGCAACTCCAAAATTATTTGCATTAATGTCTGCAACTGTCCAAGTTGTTCCCCAAAGGTTATTACACCCACCATAAGTAGTGTAAGCATCTGTTGATGGCCAATCTACGGTACTCCTATAATCTGAACCTACTTCTACCCCACCTTTTAAAAGTTGCACCTCATTGTCTTCGAATATAGCACCTGAGCCAGATACACGTTTCTCTACTTCTACTGTAACTCCAGTAATCATAGCTCCCGTTGGAATGCTAAATCCAAAGTCAGTTGCTATTAAGCAATTTGTTTGTTGATCACAACAAGCACAGTGGGTTGCAGATGCATAAACATTATCTGAAGTAAGAACCTCATTAGCAGGACTGTAAGCTAGATTACTACTAAAACTTCTGTTACAAGCACCATTTATTGCCGTAGCAGGGCTATTTGGTCCTACAGATATTTGTGCATTAATAAAATTATTAAATATGACTAACAACGATATAAGAACTATTTTTTTGAGCATATCACTAATTATAAAATGAAAGTTAAATTTAATAAATTTTTACTTAATTTAAAGTATAAATAATCGAAGCCAATAATCTATATCAAACTAACTTCTCATAAGCTAAACGTTCAGCTCCACTTGTTAAGATTATTACGCCACAATACTGATATTCTAATTTTGTAATTAAGTTTTGCATGCCTTTATTATCTCTATGGGTATCAATCCGCATACTTTTTATGCCTTGTTTTTTTAAGGTAGCTTCACATTGCTGAAATACAAATTTTGCTAAACCAACTTTTCTGTAAGCATCAGCTACCGCCAAACGATGGATGACCCCATAAACAGCATCTTTTTTAGTTAGCCACTCCCCTTCTATATTATTATATGTAGGTTCTGTTTTAGTTGTAAAAACACTTGTTCCTATTGTTTTTCCTTTTTCATTTAAAACAACATAACTATCGTTATTTTTAATGTCTAAAGTAATCTGCTCTTCATTAGGATAGCCATCCTGCCATTGGTCAATATTTAAACTGGCTAAATATTGCTGAGCATCCGCAACTATTTTCATAATTGCAGGAATATCGTTAGGTGTTGATTTTTTCAAATTCATTATAAACTTTTGAAGCTTAATACAAATAAACAATTTTCTAGTTGTTAAATATACTTTTTAGTTCGCTTAAATGAGTATTTATAACAATGTCAGGTTGGTTTTAAAAATTGTTATAACTAATGTTAAGTGCTTCTGAATGAATGTTTTGTTTCTGATTAAAATTCTTTTATATTTGTTAGAACTAACTATGTTACTTTATGATGAATCCCTACAAAAACAATCTTAAAGCATTTTGTTTACTACTTTTTTTGAGTTTAAATACTTTTGCTTTTTATTCCCAAACTAATACACCATTATCTACAAGTTTAAATTCTAATCAAGAAAGGAATATACTAGAGGATCGTGCAACGTGGATAGAAGTGGAAAGTGAAAGGAAAGTATTTTCAAGCACTTTTTTAACTCCTGATAAAAGAATAATTACACATTATAGTAAACAACCTGTTAACTATTATAATGCAAACAATTTATTACTTCCTGTAAATATTATCCCTACTCCTACTCAAAAAGGTATTTCAGCAGTTAATCAACCTAACAAAGTAAGTCTATTAAATAATGGCTCTGTTGAAATAAATACAAGTGAAAGCTCTTCAATTACTTATTCTGATAATTGTAAAGTTAACGGAAAAGCAATTTTTATTACTCAAATAAAACATGAAGGATTAAATTCAACAATGTCTACAAATATATTAGGGTTAACTAAAACATTTGAATTTCGTTTTAATGCTTTAAAGTATAATTATGTGCTTAATTCACCTATAACTCCCTCTTCAACTGATTATATTATTGAAGAAGAAGTTACAATACCTGAAGGTTCTAAAATTGAACCCTACACCAACTTTGGAAGACAAGATAAAAGAGGTTGGCTTGGATCACTTTTAATAGTTTCTAATACTGGTGAAGAAATAGGTTCAATTGGTGGCGCAATTTGTTATGATGCAAATAATAATTTTATAACAGCCGCTTATAAATACGAAACTATTAATGGTAAACAAAAAATAAAAATTATTATTCCTAAGTCATGGATTAATGATCCTACAAGAGTTTACCCTATTACTATTGATCCACTTGTAACGGGTCCCACAGCAACATTTGGCGGACCTTCTATACCTTCTTGTATTTCTCCTGCAAGTGGTAAGGATAGTATACTAGTTACAATACCTGCAAATGTTTCTGTAACAGCCATGTTTGTGAGTGGTAGTTTTTATGCTAACCCATTTTCTACTGCAATAATGAATGATGGAGCTATGTATTTTAGTACTGATTGTAACACATCAAGTTCATTTACTACTACTGCACCGGCAGGTCTTTCGCCAGGTACAGCTTATTTAACTCAATTTGATTTAAAAAATCAGCTCCTATGTTGTAAACCACAATCATGTGTTGATGAAACATTTTATTTATCCATGCATGTAACCCGAACAGTTGGAGGTTCAGGATGTAATACTACTTATATTTATCATAATCCTTTTAGTGCTTATCCATTTAGTGCTTATATTGAAGGGCATACAGTAGAAGGCTTTGGCCCTACTTGGAATGTAACACCTAATAATATTTGTTCTAATGTATGTGACATAACAGCCACTACTTATATTCGCTATGGAGTTCCTCCATTTACGATAACACATCCATGGATGGTTGGTAGTATTTCTGTTGGAACACCTTCCGGTTGTTCTACAGGATCAACAATACAAGCTTTACCACTTACTATTCCAAATTGCCCTTGGACTTGTGATACAATTACAACGTTATCTGTTCCTCCCCCAACAATAGTAGATGCTTGTGGGAATATTCTTACTGGAGTTAATCCAATTAATATTGCGATAAAAGAAGTTCCAACTGTTAGTGCATCTCCAAACCCAATTACTATATGTTCGGGAGAAACATTTAATACTACGCTTACACCATGCATTCCTACAAGTGTGGTAAATTGGAGTGGAAACTCTACCAATGGCACAGGAACTTCAATTAGCGAAACACTTGTAAATACAAGTTCAACAATATCAACTACAACCTATCAAGTTTATGCTATAAATAATACTTGCGAATCAGACACTATTACGGTTACTGTTAATACGGTACCACTACCAAATGCTAATTTCACTTCAAATCCGCAGCCAGTAATTATAAGTAATCCTGTAGTATTTTCAGATAATTCTTCTATTTATGGCGGAAATGCAATTAGTTGGTATTGGTCCTTTGGAGATGGGTCTTTTGATATAAATCAAAACCCAACACATATATATACTTCTCCAGGAACTTACACTGTTTGTTTAGCTATGCAAACAACGGAAGGCTGTTTGGATACTATTTGTGAAGAGATTGAAGTTATCCCAGCAGAATTAATTTTACCTAATGTTGTTACTCCTAATGGTGATAATATGAATGATGCCTTATATTTTAAATATTTGGAGTTTTTTGGGACAAATAACTTAAAGGTTTACAACCGCTGGGGAATGATTATTTATGAAAAAGACAATTATTTGAATGATTGGATTCCAAAAAATGTGCTTGACGGAACTTACTATTATGTGCTTACAGTAGAGAATGGAGAAAGCTACACGAGCTTTTTACAGGTTATTCAGTAAAAATAAGTTGGTTTTATCTTCATAAGTCATTGATATCGAAACCATCACTCCTTTTTATTGTAGTTGATTTTGCACCATCCCCTTTCTGAGTGTTTAAGAAGAATTGATTGTTTTATGATCAATTAAGTTGTAGTTATACAATATGTTATGAATATATTTCGTTACGTATTTATCACCACAAGGCATACTTACTTAAAACACAGCAATATGAAAACCTATCTACTACTAAGTGTTTTTATTTTTAGCAGTTTTATTGCTAATACTCAAAACGCAACAACATCTACTATTTCATTTAACCACCTAACAGGAATACCTTCTAATTTACAAACAAGTTTAGATGATGTTTACCACAATATGAACGTCCAAAATTATCATTGTTTTAATTTGGCTGATGAAAAAGAAATATCACTGTATCAACCTTCTAAATTATTAGCTATTGTTAAAGCTCGAGCAGAATTAATACAAAACTATTTTATTAATGAACAAGGTGTAGAGGTTCAAAATGTATTTATGAATTATGGTGGTGCTCTCCCTTCGTTATGGTTACACAAAACAAAAGGAAAACTAACTGCTAGTGGCGAAATTAATCTTGAAGAAAAATACCGCCAATGTTACAGTTATAATAGTTCAACCAATAAAACTATTTATACCGATAATGGAAATACTTTTTATTTTGCAGCAAATGCTTTTGAAACTATAGAAGGAAAAGTAGTAACAAGTAGTAATATCGATATTTGCATTTGGGAATTTGCGAATAAAAAAGCATTGATTTATGCTAACCTTACGACACATGCTGGAGATAGAATGTTAGAAACAGGTGGCTCCTTTTACATTGAAGCGAAATTAAATGGTGACCCTTTAAAATTAAAAAGAGGAGAATCATATACCGTGCAAATGAAGGCAAATACTACGTTTCCCGATATGTTTACTTATTATGGAAATACTGAGGATGGCATTATTAATTGGGAAGTAGACAAATCAGAGCCTGTACTAGTTAATGGAAATTTTGTAGCAACACAACCTACAAAAGTTTCTGTAGAAAATGAATTTGGAGATCCAGCTTTTTTGGAAGAAATCTGGGATGGAGAAAATGAAAGTAATGAAGCTTTTTATGAGTTAACTGCTGGCAAGCTGGGTTGGATTAATTGTGATCGATTTTATGAGGTTAAAAACACTTCTACCCTAGCTATAAAAGTAGATACAAAAGAGCCCGTTGTTGTTCGTTTAGTTTTTAGAGACATTGAGTCTGTTATGCCTTGTTATTCTAATTCTAACCATAATGATCAGTACGAAGCAAGCGGAATTCCTACAGGCGAAAAAGTGTTAGTATTGGCCTATTCTGTAAAAGGTGACAATGCTATTTTAGGTTATAAAGAAGTGGTGATTGGGCAAAATAAAATTGAAAACATTAACTTAAATAATTTATCTAAAACACGTTTTGAAGGTGCTGTTTCTGAGTTATTGTACTAATTAGTTAGTAATGTGAAAAGCTGCTGAGTTTATCCACTTTTGCTCATTGGTTGTTTTAATTAGTTGATTTATTCTGGGTAAAAAATCGGCTAACATTCCGTGTTCTTTCAGGTATGAAACAGCTTCTTCAAAACTTCGCAACATACTTTTAAAAAAGGCTTCTTGCTTTACTTCCTTCTCAGCTGAAAAGCGTTGGGCTATTTCTATATTATAAAGCATTAAGTCTGCAACAATATAAGAGTCTACACCAAGTTGAATAAAATGTTTAATATTTTTTTGAGCAACTGATCGTCTTGTTTTAGCTTTTCGACTATTCAAAGGGAAATATTCTTTACTGATTTTAAACTTAGCTTCATCCAACATTTTCTGTTCGTTGGGTTTAAAAACAAAATTGTAGTAAGTTTTTACAGGAATAAAACGAGTGTATAAATCAAGTACTTGCTCTTCTAGTTGTTTTTTAGTGAGTTCTTGTAAGTATTTTTTTAAATCTCTTTTACTCACTCTTTTTGGTTTTGATGTAAAGCTTTTCTACTTTTTCTCTTGCCCAAGGTGTTCTTCTTAAAAATTTAAGACTAGAGTTAATCGTAGGATCAAAGTTAAAGCAACGGATATCAATCAACTCCCCTAGATCTTCCCATCCATATTCATCAACCAAGTAAGTTAATACATCTGCTAATTTAACCCCATGTAAAGGATTGTTAGGTTGTTCTTCTATATCATCATTCCTTTTCAATTCTATTTTTTCTTTTTATTAAAGTTCTTGTCTCCCCTAGTTTTAGGTTTACTATACTTCTTTGCTAATTCTCTTCTGTATGATCCACCTTGATTTATTTTACTGTTTTTGGCTTTCTTGTCATGAAATCCACCAGTACCTTCACTAATTTTTGAATTTCTATTGTAATTCTTCGCGTCATTAGACCTTTCATCAGGAGTTAATTGAGAAGATAGTTCAACCTCTTGAGGGAAATCATTAACAGGAATCTTAAAATTCATCAATTCCTCAATTGCTTCTTTATCTGCTGCTTCTTTTTCAGTATAAAATAAAATAGATTTACCTTCCTCTTCTGCCCTACCAGTTCTACCTATTCGGTGCATATAATTTTCTGGATATATTGGCACATCAAAATTAATAACATGGGTTACTTTTTCTAAATCTAAACCACGAGCTATTACATCAGTTGCTATTAGTATTCGACAAGCACCTTTATCAAATTTTTCAATAGAATCTATTCTATAGTTTTGAGATTTATTAGCATGTATTATTGCCATTTGAGAACCAAAATCTTCCTCTAATCTTTCATAAAGTCTATCTGCATTTTTTTTACTTGAAACAAAAATCAATACTTTACTGAAGGTTTCTTTATTAGTAATTAAATGAGATAATAAATTAGCTTTTGTATAAAAATTTTGAACAGGATAACATTCCTGCGAAATGTTTTCTAGAGGAGTTCCGCTAACAGCAATAGATATTTTATAGGGAGACAGAAAGAAGCCATCAATCATTTCATCAACTTCCTCTGTCATTGTTGCAGAAAACATAATGTTTTGCCTACGTTCTGGTAATAATTCGAAAATATTTGTTAGCTGAAATCTAAAACCTAAATCTAACATTACATCTACTTCATCAATCACTAACTTTTTAACAGCCTTTAGCTGTAAGGTTCTGCATAAAGCTAAGTCATATAACCTACCAGGTGTAGCTACAATAATATCTGCGCCTTGCATTACAGCTTCTTTTTGAGTATTGA
This sequence comes from Vicingaceae bacterium, assembly GCA_037969435.1. Lineage (GTDB taxonomy): Bacteria > Bacteroidota > Bacteroidia > Flavobacteriales_E > Vicingaceae. Next base: position 41,627 of record JBBKXK010000007.1, on the reverse strand, counting down.
TATTTGCGCCACCATAAACACCAATAATTCTTACTGTTTGGTATTTTGTAAACTCTTTAATTCTATCAACTAATTGTAAAACCAATTCTCTTGTAGGTACTAATACTAATATTCTAGGGTTTATTTGATTAGAAAACTTTAATTCTTCCAATAAAGGCAACATAAAAGCCAATGTTTTACCTGTGCCTGTTTGAGATATACCAACAATATCTTGCCCTGATAAAATAACATTAAATGCTTCTTTTTGAATAGGTGTAGGTTGTTGAAAACCTAAATCATCAATAGAATTTTGTAAATGTTTATTAAGTTTAAAATCTAAAAAGCTAGTCATTAATAATTATTTTTACAAAGGTAAGATATATAATGATTTTTGTTTAAAATAAAAAAGCTACCTAAATATTTAGGTAGCTTTAAACAAGTTTCTCTTTGATAATTATATTTTTTTAACCTTCACAGCATTCATTCCCCTTAACCCTTTCTCCAATTCAAATGTCACTTTGTCGCCCTCAGTAACAGCATCAATTAAACCACTAATATGGAAAAAGTATTTTGCTTGAGATTTACTATCTATAATAAAACCAAAACCTTTTGAAGTGTCAAAGTAATCTACTTTTCCTTGCTTATCAGCATTGTCATCTTCATCAACCTCCTTTTTAGGGACTCCAATTTCTATACTTTCTGCTTTAATTATTTTTTTCTTTCTATTCGGATCTGGCGGAGTATCTGTAATCATACCATTTTCATCAACATAAGCCATCATGCTATCCAAATCACCACCATCAGAGTTGGCTTTTCTTTCTTCTTTCTTTAAAAGCTTATCTTGACGCTTTTTTAATCTCTTTTTTTCTTTTTCTTTTTTATTAAAGGTTTGTTGCGATTTAGCCATTCGTGTTTATAGGGTTTGATAAATTATTATTTTGTTTATTTCTAAACAGTTAACTTGCTATTGAAATACTAAACGAAAAATTGGTGATTAGCAATTGAAAAATTGAATTACCGAATATTTTATTGAGCGGAGCAACAACCAGCTTTAGCTTAAAGTATAAATTCTAAAACTTTTGCAAATATAAGCCTTACTTTTATATTTTTATAATTTTTAATAGTTGTTTTATTAACTAAATGAGAAGATTACTCGGTATTGTTATGATTTTCACTTTTTTTAATTGCAATCAATTAAAAGCGCAAAACAATGCTGGTAAGTTTGGATTAGAAATTATTAATCCAACTATTAGTCTTAATGCTGGACCATACAGAGGAAGAACTCCTCAAACAGATGGTTTATTTAACCAAGGATTCGCTGGTTATAGTCAAATATACTTTCCTTTTCAACTTGCAATAGATTACCGTTCCAATTTTTCTGATTCAGCTAATGTTATTAATGAATATAACAATAGAGTTTTTCTAATAAGATCTTCAGCTGTTTTTCATATAGTTGATAATGGTAGTGTGGCTTTTGGTGTTGGATTTCAATTTAGTTGGTTAATTACCAATCAATTTTATATTGAGTACCAAGTTGCACCAATTTATTTAGAGGCACCAAAAACTGCTGCCCCTGATTTAAATAGTGGGTTTAACTTGCATCATATTGTTTCTATTGCTAGACCTATTAGCAAACATTTTTCAATAGCAATTTCACTTATACACTTATCAAATGCTGGATTAGTGTCAAGTAAAAATTCAAATCAAGACGTATTAAGTTTAGGTGTAAAATGTAATTTTTAAAATTACTTTCTTTTTCAGATAATTATGTTATATTTATTGTTCAAATTTTATATAAATATTATTATGAAAAAAATTACTTTTTTAATAGCTACGATTGCTTTGTTTACAGCAACAAATGAGCTTTCTGCTCAAACTGCAGAAAAAAACAATAATAAAACTGAAATTACATTAGAAGATGATAATGGCGTTAAAGTTTTAACAATTGTTACTACTGATGATAAAAACAACTTAAAAACTGAACAATATAAAGGTAAAGATGCTGAAGCTAAATTAGCTGAAATTGAAAAAGCTGGAGCAACTACAAAAACTGAGTTTGTTGATGCTGACGGTGTTTTACGCGTAAAAATAGAGCAAAAATAACTTTATAGATTAAGATATATTTATAAAAGAGTCCTAAAATTTAGGGCTCTTTTTATTTTACTAATAAAAATCTTGAGGATACCCAACCTGTTAAGTTTCCTTTTTCAATCTTAATCCATTCTTTTTGTTTTCTAATTATATTAACTTTTTCTTTATTTTTAATTTACCAATAATTTTCGCTTTTTCACTCCCTTTTTCTCTAACATTAAGTGTTGTTGAAACATTAACAATAGCTATGTTATTTGTCAATTTGGTGGGAGTATTAGTTGAATTAATTAGTGTGTAAACTGATTTTCCATTTTTTCGTTCAGCTTTTAATAACTGTTTTCTATTAGTTTTAGTTATGGTATATGAAACATGTACCCAATCAGGATTTTTATCTGATCCAAACTCCCAAATTAATTGATCAAATTCTAAATTATTTTTGATAAAATCATACAACTGTTTGTTTGAAATACCGTTCATTCCATCCAAATCTATGGCTTCTCCTTTACAATGTTGTGATGTTTTACTACCTCCTATTTGCTTATTTAATGCCATGCTTCTATAGAAAGAATTAATTTTAATCGGCTCATTAAAATATAACCTTAATGGTTCAAAAATTTTTTCAGCTAATTTTTTCATAGCTTTTAATTCCGTTTCATTAGGCGTATTTTTTATACCTCTACGAGTGGCTGTATCACTATGAGTAGATTCTTTATAACTAATGTGTTGACTAATTTTTGTTGTTGCCATCTTTTTATTTTTTAGAAACTTAAAAATAAGAAATCAATCTAAATATTACCTACTTTGTTATTTTTGTTAAATGTTAAAGTTTAGTTGGTTAATAACAAGTTTAATATTTTTATATGCCTGTAGTAGTGAATCCCAATCGCCTAAACAACAAACCCTTGTTAAAAGAGATGCAACAATAACAAAAACTATTAAAGAAGAAAAGGTTTACGATTTAATTACTGATAAAAATGTAGTTGAAAAATTGACAGAGTATGGGAAATTAAATCCTGAAACGATTATTGATATTTACACTTCTAAAGGTAAAATAAAAGTAAAATTATATGAAGATACTCCTTTACATCGTGCCAACTTCATTTTATTAGCCAAAAGCGGATATTTAACACATTGTCTTTTTTCTAGGGTATCAAAAAAATTTATGGCTCAATTTGGAGGTTCTTATGATGATTTACAAAGAGAAATTCAAGATACTATTGGTAAATACACAATTCCTTCTGAGATGAGCCATCATCATTTTCATAAAAAAGGTGCGTTAGGTGCTGCAAGAAGCTATAACAATAATCCCGATAAAAGATCTGAGTGTGATGAGTTTTATTTTGTAGAAGGTACAAAATATAGCTTTTTAGCTCTAGATGGTTATGAAGAAGAGCATAATTATAAATATAATGATGTTCAGCAAAAATATTATAAAACGAATTCTGGAGCTGCTCATATTGATGGAGAACATACCGTTTTTGGTGAAATAATAGAAGGTTTTAATGTTGTTCCTAAATTAACCCATGTTGATACTGACTCTCAAGATTGGCCAGTTGTAGATATATACGTTGATTCTGTTGTAGTTAAATAAATCAATCCTGATTATCAAACTCTAAATCTCTAAGTTTTTTAGATCTTAGCCCTGTAATGGTCACAATCAATAAGGTCATTCCTCCACCTAATACAACAGCTCTTACAACACCAAATAAACGCGCTGTCACACCACTTTCAAATGCTCCTAATTCATTAGATGACCCAACAAACATAGAGTTTACAGAAGATACTCTACCTCTCATTTCGTCTGGCGTGTATAATTGAAGGATAGTGTGTCTTACTACTACAGAAATCCCATCGGTTACTCCACTAAAAAATAAAGCAATAAGAGAAATAATAAACCATTCTGATATTCCAAAAACAATAATACAAAGCCCAAAACCAAATATGGCTAATAAAAGCTTTAATCCCGCCTTTTTCTGTATAGGAAAATAAGCCATAATTAGAATTGTTATAAATGAGCCGACTGCTGGAGCTGCCCTTAAAATGCCAAAACCTTTAGGGCCAACATGTAAAATATCGGTTGCATAAATAGGTAATAATGCTACTGCACCACCGAACAATACAGCAACCATATCTAAAGTAATAGCACCTAATATTTCTTTAGTTTTAAAAACAAACTTTATTCCTTCTTTTAAACTTTTAAAGATGGGCTCTCCTATTTTAGTGTTTAAAATTGGCTTGGGTGTTATTTTAAATAAAAACAACAATGCTATTAATGCAAAAAACATTACTACTGCTAAAGACCATGGCACTCCTATCAATAATATTGAAAACCCAGCAATTGCAGGACCTAAAACAGAACCCATTTGCCAAACAGAACTACTCCATGTTGCAGCGTTAGCATATAATTTTTTAGGAATAATTAATGACAATAAAGAAAAAATAGTTGGACCAATAAAAGCTCTAACTATTCCCCCAAAAAATACACAGCCGTAAATACCATATAAAACCTGGTTGGTAGAAAGGAAGTTTGTTGCGTGTTGCATGGTTAAATAAGTTAAAGAAAAACTAATAATAAAAAAGCCTAAAACGCAATATATAAGCATTTTACGTTTTTCATTTTGATCAACAAAATGCCCTGCAAAAAGTGATATTGCTAAAGATGGAACGATTTCCATTAAACCAATTAACCCTAATGACAAAGGGTCTTTAGTAAGTTGATAAACCTCCCATTCAATGATTATAAACTGCATGCTCCAGGCAAATACTAAAGCAAACCGAATAAGTAAAAAGGTTTTAAATTCTTTTACTCTTAATGCAGCATAAGGATCTTTCGATTTAAAACTATTCATCTAACAAATCTTAGCACAAATGTAATTTATTAATGATTTGATAAAATACTTTTTGATTAGATTGTTTTTAGGTTTCACATATAATTGTAATTTTGTACCAATAACTTAATATTTAAAGCTGTGAGATTAGGACAATTAGCAAGACAATTAGAGATTAAACCAGAAAAAATTATTTCATTTTTAGAGATAGAGAAAAAAATTATAATTAAAACTCACCCTAACTCAAAAATAGAAGATGATTTAATAGATGGCATTGTTGCTCACTTCACACCTGATAATGAAGTAGTTGTAGAGCAAGTAACAGAAGAAAAACCTGTTAAAGAAAAGAAAGTTGTAAAAAAAGAGCCCCCTAAGAAAGAAGAGGTTATAGAACAAAAAACAGTTGTAGAGCATATTGAAACTCCAACTTCAAATGTTACTGGACCTAAAATTATTGGTAAAATTGATTTACCTAATAAAGCTAACATTCAAGTTGAAGTTGACGGAGTTGTTTATGATCAAGAATTTTTAGATAAAAAGAAAAAGGACGATCAACAGGCTGAAAGAGAAAGAAAGGCTGCAGAAAAGGAAGAAAAAAAGAAAGAAGAACAAGAAAAAAAGAGAATTGCTTTAGAAAAAAGAAAGGTTGAAGAAGAAAGGCAAGCAATGTTGGAAAACGAAAAACACAATATTTTAACAGCTGAGGAAGAAAGAAAAAAAGCAATTATTGAAAAAGCAATTAAAGAAAGAGAGGCGAAACTAGAAAAAAAGAGAAAAGATCGTCAGAAAGCGTTTTATAAACAACAAGTATCAGCCACCTCTTTACAAAATAAGAAGCAGCAAGTTAAACCAAAAACTGTTGATGATGCCCCTAAAGAAATTGAAGTAAAACCAGTAGTAGAAGAAATACAAGAAACAAGTATTTTAAAACGCTTTATTAAATGGTTAAATACATAATTAAATAAGAAACAAAAAAAGCCTGAGTAAATTTACTCAGGCTTTTTTTGTTATAATATTTGTTACTTACTTTTTTTCTTCGTCTGTAACTTCTTCAAAATCAACATCTGTAACTTCATCTCCTGTTGAGTTTTCTGAACTTCCTTCTGAAGCTTGTCCTTCAGCTTGTTGCTGAGCACTATACATTTCTTGAGAAGCTGCTTGAAAAACAGTATTTAATTTTTCAACACCAGCTTTCATTCCTGCAACATCTTTAGCTTCATGAGCTTTTTTCAATTCAGCTAAAGCATCTTCAATCGGTTGCTTTTTATCAGCAGGTAATTTATCTCCATATTCCTTTAATTGCTTTTCTGTTTGGAATATTAAGCTGTCTGCTTGATTAACTGTATCTGCATTTTCTTTTGCTAACTTATCTGCTTCGGCATTTTCTTCTGCTTCACGTTTCATTTTAGCAATTTCTTCATCACTTAAACCAGAAGAAGCCTCAATTCTAATACTTTGCTCTTTTCCAGTTGCTTTATCTTTTGCCGAAATATTCATTAATCCATTAGCATCAATATCAAAAGTTACTTCAATTTGAGGAACCCCTCTTGGCGATGGTGGAATATCTGACAATTGAAATCTTCCTAATGATTTATTATCATTTGCCATTGGTCTTTCTCCTTGTAACACATGGATATCAACTGCTGGCTGATTGTCCGCTGCTGTAGAGAATGTTTCAGATTTTTTAGTAGGAATTGTAGTGTTTGCTTCAATCAATTTCGTCATTACTCCACCCATTGTTTCAATACCTAATGAAAGAGGTGTAACATCTAATAATAAAACATCTTTTACTTCTCCTGTTAAAACTCCACCTTGAATAGCTGCTCCAATTGCAACAACTTCATCAGGGTTAACACCTTTGCTTGGTTCTTTTCCAAAGAATTTTTTAACTGCGTCTACTATTGCAGGTATTCTTGTTGAACCTCCAACTAAAATAACTTCATCAATATCACTTGTACTATAGCCAGCTGCTTTTAAAGCAGATTTACAAGGGTCAATGGTTCTTTTAATTAAACTATCAGCTAATTGCTCGAATTGAGCTCTTGTCAATGTTCTAACTAAGTGTTTTGGACCTGAAGCTGTAGCAGTAACATAAGGTAAATTAATTTCTGTTTGAGAAGTGCTTGATAATTCAATTTTTGCTTTTTCAGCCGCTTCTTTTAAACGTTGTAAAGCCATTGGATCTTCTCTTAAATCGATAGATTCATCTTTTTTAAACTCATCTGCCAACCAATCAATAATTACTTGGTCAAAATCATCACCACCTAAGTGAGTATCTCCATCAGTTGATTTAACTTCAAAAACACCATCACCTAATTCTAACACCGAAACATCATGCGTACCACCACCACAGTCAAAAACTGCAATTTTCATGTCTTTATCAGTCTTGTCTAATCCATAAGCTAATGCAGCAGCAGTTGGCTCGTTGATAATTCTTTTAACTGTTAACCCAGCTATTTCTCCAGCTTCTTTAGTTGCTTGTCTTTGAGCATCATTAAAATAAGCAGGAACTGTAATTACAGCTTCAGTAACAGTTTGTCCTAAATAATCTTCAGCTGTTTTCTTCATTTTTTGAAGTACCATAGCCGAAATTTCTTGAGGAGTATATAATCTATCGTCAATTTTTACTCTAGGAGTATTGTTGTCTCCTTTAACAACTTTGTATGCAGACCTTTTAATTTCACTTGTCACTTGATCAAATGAATTACCCATAAATCTTTTAATAGAAGATATAGTTTTTTCAGGGTTAGTAATTGCCTGACGTTTTGCAGGATCTCCAACTGCCCTTTCTCCTCCATCTAAAAAGCCTACAATAGAAGGAGTTGTTCTTTTTCCTTCTGCATTAGGAATTACAACTGGCTCATTACCTTCCATCACTGCAACACAAGAGTTTGTTGTTCCTAAATCTATTCCTATAATTTTACTCATAATATATTTTTTAATTTTTAATCTAAATTTAATTCGAGAAAACAATAGTCAAAGGCTATGCCATTGCATTTATATGAAGATAATCACGAAAAATTGGCAGATTAATAGTAATTGTTAGTTTTGATTACTGACAAAACAATGACAATACGACAGCTTTTACTATTGCTGAGTGCATTTATAAGAAGAAGTAATACTTGAACCAAAACAAAAACCTAAACCTAAAGATTGTAGTTTAGTTATGGTATTATCACTTATATTTACATTACCAGATGCAGGGTTTACACTTGAAAGCCAAACATATTTTTCTCTTGCAGAAAAAATACCAATACCATTATTAATATTAGTATAACTCGGTTTATCTTGGTTAACACTATTTGATGGAGCACTAACCTCCATAAATGTACTTAATTCTGTCCCTGCTACAGAAAATTCTAAAGAAATGTTAGCCAACTCTCTATGAGATAAAAAAGGAACATTAGCGGGAACAACCCCTTTAATGATATTTTCAAAAAAAGTTTCTCCCTTTAGCTCCCAGGCTATTGACTCATTACCTAAAGAAGTTGTCGTTCTTGTCTCTCCAATAGGCATTATAATTTTTTTATTTACAGAGTCTAATCCACTCGCAATGGTATAATACTCAACGTAATTAAAGATTAACTTTGCATTTACTCTCCCTGCACCAGCACCCGTTGTAACACTAATGTTTTTATCATTAGAGTTACCCGCACTCACTGTACCTATCCAAAATTGAAATTTCTGTCCGGTATTAACAGGATCAGAAACCACTGTATTTCTAATTATGTTAGTTTCTGATGTTATATCCTTACTCAACTCTTTATTGTAAATTTTTAATTTGTAAATGCTATTTCTATTGATAGAGGGCTCAGTAAATTTATAAAGTACATTAGAAGAATTATCAAAAATACCAGCATCTTTTGGTACCTCGTTTTCGGTTCTCACTAAAACGTAAGATTTAACTAGATTGTCTTGAAGGTATTCTTCAACAATAACATCTAAAACTCCAGCAGCATAATTAAAATTTACTGAGTTTGCGGCTAAATTCAAAGCATTTTCATCACCTAAAAAAGCTTTGTTTATTTTAATATAATGAACAGTATCTTGCGGATTAATCATTCCATAAACAACAGGAATATCTTTATATTCAGCATTAACATCAATGTCTGTTTCACATGAAGTAAATACCAATGCAAATAAAATTGTCGCAAGAAATAGTAACTTATTCATAATGTTTAATTTATTTTAAATACAAAAATATCATTTTAATTTAAAAAGAAACATTATTTGTAGCTTTGCTTTTCATAAATATACTATTGGTGGTATATATTAATTAAACGGTTAATCAATATAAATAAAAGGTTCAATGTCTATTTACTCTAAAAACATAAAACGTGTAACAACCCACGTTTTACAAGAAATGAAGTTAAAAAAGGAAAAGATATCTATGTTAACAGGATATGATTTTTCAATGGCTAAAATTATTGATAGCGCAGGCATTGATATTATTTTGGTTGGCGACTCAGCCTCAAATGTTATGGCAGGCCATGAAACTACACTACCTATTACTTTGGATCAAATGATTTATCATGCATCATCAGTTATTAGAGCCGTAGAACGCGCTTTAGTGGTGGTAGATTTACCTTTTGGAACATATCAAGGGAACTCCAAAGAAGCATTGGTTTCTGCTATTAGAATTATGAAAGAATCCGGAGCTCATGCAGTTAAATTAGAAGGTGGAAGAGAAATATTAGAATCTGTCAATAGAATTTTATCTGCAGGAATACCAGTTATGGGACATTTGGGATTAACTCCTCAATCAATATATAAATTTGGAACTTATGTTGTTAGAGCAAAAGAAGAAGAAGAAGCAGAAAAATTAATTGAAGATGCAAAATTATTGGAGCAGGCAGGTTGTTTTGCCTTGGTTTTAGAAAAAATACCAGCCGAATTAGCTACAAAAGTTGCTCAAGAAGTTACGATACCTGTAATTGGTATTGGCGCTGGAAATGGAGTTGATGGGCAGGTGCTAGTAGTTCATGATATGTTAGGGATAACACATGAATTTAGCCCTCGTTTTTTAAGAAGATACCATAATTTATACGAAGAAATGAAAGGTGCAGTAGAATCTTATATTAGAGATGTTAAGTCTTCTGATTTTCCAAACGAAAAAGAACAGTATTAATACTAATTCTATTTAATGTTATTCCGTTTCAATAAAATATTATTTATTTCAGTAATTCTTTTTTTTATAACATTTAACTTAAATGCTCAAAAGTTAAATTATAAAATATCAGAAAATGCCAACCGCATGTTTATGTTAGATAATTATAAACGAGCTAAAGAACTTTATAGAGAGTTATATAAAGAGAACTATAACAACTTTAAAAACAAATATAGATTTGGTGTATGTTTAGTTTATACATATGATACAAAAAATGCTATTTCACTTTTAGAATCAATTGCCACCCACCCTTCTACTCCAACGGATGTTTTTTTTCATTTAGGAAAGGCTAACCATCTTGAAAATAATTTTGAAAAAGCCATTGAGTATTATAAAAAATACCTTGAAAATAATGTTATTATTCCTGATTTAGTTGTAAGAGCAAAAAGAAACATTGAAATGTGTGAAAATGCTAAGTTTTTAATGAAGGATTCATTAAAAGTTAAATTTGAAAATTTAGGCAGAAATGTAAATACTATTTATGATGAGTATGCTCCTTTTGTTGCTCCAGAAGAAGATAAGTTAATTTTCAGCACTAGAAGGTTGGGAACTACAGGAAGAGTTTATGATTTAGAGTCTTATTATACAGCTGATATCTACATTACTAAAAAAAAATCGGGAGATTGGGATAAATCAAAATCTGTTGGGGCTCCTAATTCTTATGGCAATGAAGATGTAGCAGGAATGTCGGAAAATGCTGATTTCATTTTTTATTACGTAAACAATCCAAAAAGTAAAAACAATTTACAAATGGCTCAAAAAAGTAGGTCATCTTATGTGAAAGCTGTAAAAATAGAATCTAAAGAAATTAACTTAAGTTCAAGCGAACAAATATCAGCTACAATGACTAATGATGGCGAATATCTAATATTTTCGAGTGATCGAAGAGGAGGTTTTGGAGGATATGATTTATACATCTCTAAAAAAATACCTAACAAAAAAGATTCAACTAAAACAGATTGGGATGAGCCTAAAAACTTAGGGGAAACGATTAATACACAATTTAATGATGCTTATCCTTATTTAATTAATGACGGTAAAACACTCTTATTCGCATCAGAAGGGCATAACTCTATGGGTGGTTATGATATTTTTTATACTGCTTTTAATTTAGAAACTTTAGAGGCAGAAAAACCTACCAATATTGGATATCCATTAAATACAACAGATGATAACACGAATTTTAGTTTTGATAAAACTAAAAAATTCGGTTACACATCTTTATACAATCAGGAAAGTATTGGAAATTTAGATATCTATAAAGTAATTTTGAACAATCAATTACCTTTTCTCAAAGATTAAAAATGTCAAATAAACTTCCAAAAATTGAAATACTTTATGAAGACAATCACATTATTGTTGTAAATAAAAAGTCGGGTGATATTGTACAAGGTGATAAAACTGGTGATCAACCTTTAAATGAAATTGTTAAAGAATATATAAAGATTAAAAACAATAAACCTGGTGAAGTTTATTTAGGCACTCCACATCGTTTAGATAGACCAACAAGTGGAATTATCATGTTTACTAAAACAAGTAAGGCTCTTACTCGTATCAACAAAATGTTTCATGATAAAGAAATTCAAAAAACATACTGGGCTATAACTAAAGATGAGCCACCTAACAAACAAGATAAGTTAGTCCATTATTTAAAAAAGAATAACGAAAAAAATCGCTCATTTGCACATCTTAAAGAAATGGAAGGAAGTAAAAAAGCTGAATTACTTTACGAATTAATACACAGCTTTGATAATTACCATTTATTAGAGATAAAACCTTTAACAGGTCGACATCATCAAATAAGAGTTCAGCTTTCGACTATCGGTTGTACGATAAAAGGAGATTTAAAATATGGTGCTAACCGATCTAATCATGATGCTTCAATTAGTTTACATGCCCGAAAAATTGAATTTACACATCCTGTAAGCAAAGAAAAAATTGTTATTGTTGCCAATCCTATTTCTAAAGATGTTCTTTGGAAAGAAGCTTGTAATTTATTCAAAATTTAAGACTCGCCTCCTATTCCTCTTTAACATCTTTTAACAAAAAAGAGACAACAAGCTGAATGTTTATAACGTTTTCAGGTTAAACTTTGTAAAAAATATTAACCTTAAATAATTACGTTATGAAAAAAATTATAAAACTAGTTACATTCGGAATGGCATTAACAATTGCTGGAGGGGTTTCATCATTAGTTATTTATAAAACATTTGAGAAACCTAAAAACACAAACAATCAACATGGATTCCCTACAATTAACAATCATTTAGTAAACAACAAAATGGACATTCAAAGACCTGCTAATTTAGAATTTGCAGCCGAAATGTCTATTAATGCAGTAGTTCACGTTAAAACAGAAGTTTTGACTAACAGGCAGGTTGATCCTTTTTATCAATTACTTTATGGTAGGTCTCCTCAACCACAGTTAGCTCATTCTTCTGGCTCTGGCGTGTTAATTTCTGATGATGGTTATATTGTAACCAATAATCATGTGGTAGATAATGCCGAAAACATATCAATTACTCTAAATAATAATAAAACTTATAATGCAGAAGTTATTGGCACTGATCCAAATACTGATTTAGCCCTATTAAAAATTGAGGAGGAGAACTTACCATTTATTAATTATGGAAATTCTAACAATGTTAAAATTGGAGAATGGGTAATTGCTGTGGGGAATCCTTACAACCTTACTTCTACTGTAACAGCAGGGATTATTAGTGCTAAAGGTAGAGATATTAATATTTTAAGAAATGACCCTTATAGTGGAATGTCTGCCATTGAATCTTTTATTCAAACAGATGCTGCTGTAAATCCAGGTAATAGTGGCGGAGCTTTGGTGAGTACAACTGGAGAATTAATAGGGATAAACTCTGCAATACAATCAAACACAGGTTCGTTTACTGGTTACTCTTTTGCAATACCTGTAAATATTGTTAAAAAAGTAGTTACCGATTTAAAAGAATTTGGAACTGTACAAAGAGCTTTTATAGGTGTAAGTATTAGAAATTTAGATGAGGAATTAGCCAAAACTATTGGGACTAAAGATTTAAATGGGATATACATTAATGGCACTAGCGAAAATGGTTCTGCTGCTAAAGCAGGAATTAAGAAAGGTGACATTATTAAAAAGGTTGGAAAAAAGTCTGTAAAAAATGTTGCCGAGCTTCAGGAACAGATTAGCCAATTTAGACCTGGAGACAAAGTTTTTGTAACTTTAAATAGAGAGGATGAAGAATTAGAAGTAGCTGTTACACTAAAGAACTTAAATGGTAATGAAAATATTGTTTCTAATGAATCCAACAAAGTATTAAAACAACTCGGAGCTAAGTTTGTTAAAACTGATGATGGGGTAAAGGTAGATGAGTTGTACAATGGAAAATTGATGAGTGTTGGAATTAGAAAAGGGTTTATTATTACTAAGATTAATCATAAAAAAATAGATACAGTTGATGATTTAGTTAGTATAGTTGAAAAACTAAAGGACGGTATATTGATTGAAGGTAAATATGAAAACGGCAGAAAAGAATTTTATGGTTTTGGTGTATAATAAAAACTAATAAACATAAAAAAGCCCAGATTAATCTGGGCTTTTTTTATATAAAGAATAACTTATTTTTTCTTCTCTTTATGTTGTTTAATCATAGAATCAACACCACCAGTAAAAGCATCTACACCTTGTACATATCCTGTTTTACCTAAAGCATCAATGGTGAATTGTCCTTTTTCGTCTTTCCCTAGGTTAAAAACCCAAATTGTTGGATAACCACTTACTTTAAAAGCTTGTTGTAAACCAGCATTTTGTTGTTTTATATTTTCAGGTAATTGAAAACTTCTAGGAAAATCTAATTCAACTAATACTACATTTTTTTTTGCCCATTCTTTAAAGTCGGCTTTATCAAAAACTTCTGCTTTCAACTTTTTACACCAACCACACCAATCACTACCAGTAAAATTAGCCATAATAGGCTTTCCTGTTTTTTTTGATACTTCGTAAGCTTTATTGATATCAACCTCCCATCCTTCTGCATGAGCCTTATAATCACTGCCTGGAGCTAAAACTCCATTTTGTGCAACCATTAAATTAGTTGCTAATATTGTTATTGCTATTAATAATAGTTTTTTCATAATTAAATAATTTTTATTCCATTTAACAAGTATTATACCATTAATGTATTCCGTGCATTTTCTTTTTAATCATTGGACTTAACCCTACTAACACTAAACCAGCTAAGATTGGTATGATAGTGAAAATTAAAAAGAAAATAGACATTGAATATTCTTCACTTATCTTATCGATATAACTTGCGGTTATACCTCCAAAGAAATTAGCTATTGCAGTAGCTGTAAACCACAAACCAAACATCATTCCAACTAGCTTGGCAGGGGCTAATTTACTTACATAAGATAACCCAACAGGAGATAAAACTAACTCACCTAAAGTATGTAATAAATAAGCTAAAATAAGCCATATCATACTAACAGAAGCTGTTCCTGCACCACTTTCGATACCTGATGCTCCAAAAGCTAAAACACCGAATCCAATACCTAGTAATATTAAACCTATAGCAAACTTAATTGATGCTGAAGGGTTAAATTTACTTTCCCATATTTTAGAGAAAATTGGTGCGAAAAGTATAATAAATAAAGAATTTAAAATTCCAAACCAAGAAGCAGGAACTTCAGAATTTTCTGAATTAAATTCTCTTGCTAACATCCATATTGCAATTGCCCATATAGCTGCAAAACTAGCTCCTAAAGCAAAAACAGATATAGGATATTTTTTTACAGTTTTACGAAATAACATTGCTAAAACCCAAGTAATAATTGCAAGTGGCACAACTGTTAGGATAGTGTTTACCCATTTAAATATAGTAGCACCATCACCTGAAAGAGTTCGCAGTGTATAATCTTTTGCAAAGATTGTCATACTACTTCCTGCCTGTTCAAATGCCCACCAAAAGAAAATAGTAAAAAATGCTAAAATTCCAATAACTACCAATCTATCTCTCACTACTTTTGGAGAGTTTCCTTCTTCATTTTCACCTTCTTTAACTTCTTTATCCACAACTGAAACCCCTTCATGGACAGCTAACCGATCGCTTGCTAGTTTTTGTTTTGGACTTAATCCAACATCACCAAAAATTCCTTGTCCAAACCAAAATTGAATCATACCCACAAACATGAAAATACCAGCCAATCCGAAACCATAGCTCCATCCTACTTTTTCCCCTATGTAGCCACACAATAATATACCTAAAAATGCACCAGCATTAATTCCCATATAAAAAATAGTGTAAGCACCATCTTTTTTGTCACTTCCTAAAGGGTATAAACCTCCAACTATTGAGGATACATTCGGTTTAAAAGCACCATTCCCTAATATTAATAAAGTTAACCCTAAATAAAAGAAAAAAGGTGTTTCAGCTGCCATTGAAGCATGACCAGCTGTCATTAAAATTGCTCCTAATACAACCGCTTTCCTATAACCTAATAATTTATCTGCTAATAAACCACCAAAAATTGGCGTTACGTAAACTAAACCAGTATAAAGAGCATATAAACTTGCTGCCTCAGCATTAGTCCACTCCCATCCTCCTTTTGCTATATCACTTACTAAAAACAATACTAATAAAGCTCTCATTCCATAGTAAGAAAAACGTTCCCACATCTCTGTAAAAAACAAAGTAAAAAGTCCTGCTGGATGTCCTAAAATTGTTGGCGTTTGATCTTTCATATTCATTATAGTTCAGGTTTTTAAAAATTCGAATTTACGATATTTCTTTTATAAATTTTTAAATAAATAATCTGTCATTAAATTATATAAGTGCAACCTTGTGTTACCTCCTGATATACCATGGTTTTTATTTGGGTAAGAAAATTGAGTAAATTGTTTATTAGCTTTTATTAAAGCATTAATCATTTCTGCAGTATTTTGATAATGAACATTATCATCAGCCATACCGTGAATTAACAAATAATTTCCTTTTAATTTTTCTACATGGTTAATTGGAGAGTTTTCATCATAACCACTTTCGTTTTCTTGAGGTGTTTGCATGTAGCGTTCCGTATAAATATTATCATAATATCTCCAATTGGTTACTGGAGCAACAGCTATAGCTGTTTTAAATACGTCAGCTCCTTTTAATAAACAAGATGTAGATAAATAACCACCAAAACTCCAACCAAATATTCCTATTCTACTTCCATCAACATATGGTAAGCCAGCAAAATATTTAGCAACTTCTATTTGATCTTCTGTTTCATACTTTCCTAATTGTTTGTAAATAGATTTTCTAAAATCTGCTCCGTTACCTTCAGTACCTCTATTATCAACAGAAACAACCATGTAACCTTTTGAAGTTAAATGCTGAAACCAAAAAGTATTAAAACTGTCCCAGCTATCCATTACAGTTTGATTTCCATCACCACCATAAACAAACATAAATAAGGGGTATTTTTTAGTTTCATCAAAATTTTGAGGTTTCATAATCCAAGCATTCAAATCTTCTCCATTTATTTTTAAAGTAGTAAATTCTTTATTAGAGAGGTTGTATCCTTTAATTCTATCAGCCAATGGTTTGTTATCCATTAATACTCTTAACTCTTTACCTTTACTATCATTAATGGTAACATAATGTGGTGTTTTTGCCGAAGAATTTGTATTAATAAAATATTTAAAAGTGCTACTAAATTCTGCTGAATTAACGCCTGGACGTGTACTTAATTTATTTTTAGAACTTCCGTTAAGTTTTACACTATAAACTGTTCTAGTAATCGCACCAAGTTCAGTAGATTGGTAGTAAACTATTCCTGATTTTTCATCAACACCATTAATCTCTATTACTTCCCAAGCCCCTTTTGTAATTTGATTGATTAACTTACCCGAAATATCATACAGGTATAAATGATTATATCCATCTTTTTCACTAGTAATAATAAATTGATTTTTATTCGCTAAAAAGATTGTCGTTGGTATTTCAACATATTTATCATGAGATTCTTCAAAAACTACTTTATCAGTATTCGTTGAGACATCAATTAAATGCATTTTTAAATTGCTTTGGTGACGATTCATTGTTTGAATCGATAAATTTTTAGAATCATTTGTCCAATCAATTCTAATAACATACTCGTAATCTCCTGTGATATTTGCTTTTTCAATTTTACCAGCCGTTAAATCATAAGTGAAAATCTCTACTTTAGAATTAGGCTCACCTGCTTTTGGATATTTAAAACGTTCTTCTTGAGGATATAATCCATTATAATATTTTAGACTCCATTCTTTTATTGCACTTTCATCAAATTTGTAAAAAGCTATTTTATTTCCATCTGGTGACCATTCAAAAGCTTTTACCAAAACTAATTCTTCCTCATAAACCCAATCAGATGCTCCATTAATAATACTCCCTTTTTTACCATCTTTAGTAATCTGAACTTCTTTATTTGTAGTTAAATCCTTAAAGTACAAGTTATTTTCTTTTACATAAGCTGCTTTGTTTGCCATAGGTGAAAATGTTGCATACATCTGTTTAGGCCCAGCAGATAGTAGCTCTAATTTTTTAGAAGATAATTCGTAAACATAATAGTTAGATTTTGAAGAATGTCTGTAAATTCCTTCTGTATTTGAAGCAATTAAAACCTTTGACTCATCACTACTAAATTCATAATCATCAATACCAACAATCTCACTTCCATTAGTGAGTGTAGAGTTATCTATTAATATATTTTTTGTCTTATTATCTGTGTAAGAATACTCTACTAAATTATTGCCCTCTTTAGTCTTTTCTAAAGTAGTGTAATTTACTCCATTATTTAAAGAACGAATACCATTAACTGTTCCCGAGTAAAATTGGTAAGTACTCCATATATCTTCTATCGAAACATCTTTTTTTGTTTGAGAAAAAATATTTCCAAAACTTAGTAGTGCTAATCCAATTAATAATATTTTTTTCATATTCTAATTTTTGTGTTGACGAATTTACTTAAACTAATGTTTTTATAAAAATGTTATTACACTAAATCAAATTCTTGACCATAATTTTAATTAATTTGCAGCTAAGTTTTATTGTGGCAAGTTAATTGTAACTTTATTAAATATAAAAAATCTATAAATTATGAAAAACATACTACCCATCTTATTAATCACTTTTATAAGCTTTTCTGCATGTAAAAACTCTTCTCAAGCAATGAGTACAGATAAAATTGAGCCTAGTAATTCTAAAGCTGCAAAACAAAGTACAAATACTATGAAAATTTCTTTTATTAGTAAAGGAGAAGGTGTTGATAATGAGTTGAAGGATAAAATTGAAAAATCTATTTCCGATTTTAAAACAGAAAACAAACTTAATTTTGATTATGAAATGAAAGGTTGGGGTCGTGAAGGAGAAGTTGATTACTTAATAAATTTAGAAAACTTATCAACAAGCCAAAAAAAATCATTTACATCTTTAATTAAAGAAGCAATTGGTAATTCGGATATGGCTTTCCTTTCTTTTATTTAAAAAGCTGTTCATAAAAGTTTTACTGATGCTTTGATTATTTAAAGAGTAATCAGACCTTTGTTTTCTATATGCCTATTATGGGCTTTATTGTATAGAAATATTTAACTAAGCAGTCATATTAAATACAACGTATGGAAATTCTTAAAAAATCAATTATTGAATCATTAGCTAAATTAGGCATAAATGATGTTAACGATGTAGTTTATAATCCATCTTATGATGAATTGTATAAAGATGAACTAGATCCTTCGCTAAAAGGATTTGAAGTTGGTGTAAAGTCAGAACTTGGCGCTATAAATGTTATGACTGGCGAATTTACAGGTCGTTCACCAAAAGACAAGTATATTGTTGAAGATGCTGTTACAAAAGACACTATTTGGTGGAACTCAGAGCAAGCAAAAAATGACAACAAACCTATTTCTCAAAAGGTTTGGAGCGAAGTAAAAAGTGTTGTTTTAAATCAATTATCTAATAAAAAACTATATGTTGTAGATGCTTTTTGTGGAGCAAATAAAGACACTCGTTTAAAAGTTCGTTTTATTGTTGAAGTTGCTTGGCAGGCACATTTCGTTAAAAATATGTTTATCCGCCCAACTGAAGAAGAATTAATGAATTTTGGTGAGCCAGATTTTTTAGTATTAAATGGATCTAAGACAACCAACCCAAATTGGAAAGAACAAGGTTTAAACTCTGAAAACTTTATTCTTTTTAATTTAACAGAAAGAATACAATTGATTGGTGGTTCTTGGTATGGTGGAGAAATGAAGAAAGGAATGTTCGCTATGATGAACTATTACTTACCTTTAAGAGGAATAGCATCAATGCATTGTTCTGCAAATGTTGGTAAAGATGGTGATACAGCAATTTTCTTTGGATTATCTGGAACTGGAAAAACTACACTTTCTACTGATGCAAGTCGCCAATTAATCGGAGATGATGAGCATGGATGGGATGATGATGGTGTTTTTAATTTTGAAGGTGGTTGCTATGCAAAAACTATCAACTTAGATAAAGATTCTGAACCTGAAATTTACGCAGCAATAAAGAAAGATGCATTATTAGAAAACGTTACCTTAGATGCTAATGGTAAAATTGATTTTACTGATAAATCTGTTACAGAAAACACAAGAGTTTCATATCCTATTTATCATATTGATAATATAGTTACTCCTGTTTCTAAAGCAGGTGCTGCTAAAAAAGTTATTTTCTTGTCTGCAGATGCTTTTGGAACATTGCCACCTGTATCTAAATTAACTCCAGAACAGACTAAATACCACTTTTTATCTGGTTTTACAGCAAAATTAGCTGGAACAGAAAGAGGGATAACAGAGCCTACTCCAACATTTTCAGCATGTTTTGGAGCTGCCTTTTTAAAATTACATCCTGTAAAATATGGTGAAGAATTGGTGAAAAGAATGGAAGCTAATGGAGCAGAAGCCTATTTAGTTAATACTGGATGGAATGGTTCTGGTAAAAGAATTTCTATAAAAGATACTCGTGGAATTATTAATGCAATTTTAGATGGTTCAATCGAAAAAGCACCTACTAAAATCATTCCTATTTTTAATTTAGAAGTTCCTACCGAATTACCTGGTGTACAAACTAATATTTTAGACCCTAGAGATACTTATGGAAATGTTGAAGAATGGACTACAAAAGCGACTAAATTAGCTGGTTTATTCATCAATAATTTTGAGAAATACACAGACAATGAAGAAGGAAAAGCCTTAGTAGCTGCTGGACCTAAATTAGAAGTAGAAGTGTGAATACTCTAAGTAGATTAATAAAAAAAGCCTTGTAATTACAAGGCTTTTTTTATTAATCTATTTTTTAATTATATTTGGTATGATACTTGAAACTAAGTATAAACTAATCTTTAAAATTAAAATCATGAAAAAAATAACCAGTTCAATTTTTGTAGCTTTATTAATAGCAGGAGCTTCTTCTGTAAAAGCTCAAGATGTAAAAAAAGAAAATAAACCAACTAATGCAACATCAAAAACTTTAAACAAGGATTTAACTAAAAAAACAGACGCTGTTAAGGTGATGGATGCAACTGATGTAAATCCTGATGGAACATTAAAAGAAGTCAAAACAGTTAAGGCTAATGATAAGCCAGCACCAAAGACTAAAAATGTGAATAAGGCAGCTGTAAAAAATGAAAAAACAGATGTGGTGATAGAAAAAAATGGTACTAGAGATAAAGCAATAAAAAAAGACTAACTTTTAACAACGTCTTTAAATAAAAAAGTCCCGTTATTATAACGGGACTTTTTTATTTATTTAAAATCTTTAATTGTTTTTTTTATGATGGTTATGCATTCCATTAACTGAGATTCTGTCATTACCAATGGCGGTGCAAAACGAATTATATTGCCGTGAGTTGGTTTAGCTAATAATCCATTATCACGTAATTTAATACATATATCCCAAGCGGTAGAACTATCTTCAGTATCATTAATTACAATTGCATTTAACAACCCTTTACCTCTAACCAATTTAACTAAACCTGATTCTTCAGCTAGCTTATTAATTTCAGCTCTAAATATTCTCCCTAAACGTTCAGCATTTTCAGCTAATTTCTCATCTTTCACCACTTCTAACGCAGCAATAGCAACTTTTGCCGCAACTGGATTACCACCAAAAGTAGAACCATGCTCTCCTGGGTGAATTACTTCCATTATATTATCATTTGCTAATACAGCTGAGACAGGATAAACACCTCCCGAGATAGCTTTTCCTAAAATCAAAATATCAGGTTTTACATTTTCATGATCACATGCTAATAATTTTCCTGTTCTAGCGATTCCTGTTTGTACTTCATCTGCAATAAATAAAACTCCAGCAGCTCTACATAGCTCTCGGGCTTCTTCTAAATAACCTTCATCTGGCACGTAAACACCAGCTTCTCCTTGGATTGGTTCAATTAAAAGCCCAGCAACATTATCATCTTTTAGAGCCTCCTCTAAAGCATCTATATTGTTATATGGTATTTTTATAAACCCTGGAGTATAAGGCCCAAAGTTTTTACGAGCATCAGGATCATTAGAAAATGAAATAATAGTAGTCGTTCTACCATGAAAATTGTTTTCACAAACAATTATTTTAGCCTCATTTTCATCAATACCTTTCTTTTCGTATGCCCATTTCCTAGTCAATTTAATTGCTGTTTCTACAGCTTCTGCTCCAGAATTCATTGGTAACACTTTATCAAAACCAAAATATTCAGTTACATATTTTTCATAAACACCTAAAACATCATTATAAAATGCTCTAGAAGTTAACGCCAATGTTGACGCTTGATCTACTAAAGCTTTTACAATTTTAGGATGACTATGTCCTTGGTTTACTGCTGAATATGCTGACAAAAAATCAAAATATTTTTTTCCTTCTGCGTCCCAAACATAAACGCCTTCTCCTCTACTTAATACTACAGGTAGCGGATGGTAGTTATGTGCTCCATATTTATTTTCTAAATCAATCGCTTGCTGCGATGTTAATTTCTCTTGCATGGTTGTTTCCATAATTTTTTAATTTAAAATGACTAAATAATTTTGAAACTCATCTCGGAGAGTGTACATCCTTTCCTCGTTAAAAATCTAAAAAAAAATAGATCGGAGAGAAATCATCCTTGCACAAATGTAACGAAAGATACCTAAATTTGCCACCTCATTTTAGATAGTATGCAAAAAATTAAACGAGGTAGTATTATAGAAGTCGATATTGTTGATAGTGCTTTTGGCGGTAAAGGAATTGGTAAAATTCCTACAGAAAAAGGTGATTACATCATATTTGTTTTAAACACAATTAAAGGACAAACTGTAAAAGCAAGAGTTGTAAAAAGCAAAAGTAAATATGCTGAGTGTAAATTAGTTGAAGTTATTAAAACTTCTGATGACGAAATTAAAACACCTTACCAAGCTATATCTGGAGCACCTTTCGCAACTTTGCCTATAACTATTCAAAAAGAACAAAAAAAATCTCAAACCCTACAAGTTTATAAACGAATAGGAAGAGTTGAAAATATTGAAGAAGTATTTGATGAATATATTGACTCACCAACCACTTGGCACTATAGAAATAAAATGGAGTATTCTTTTAGTGCAATAGGATATAATATTGAAACTAAAGAAGAATTTGATGGTTTTGCACTAGGTTTTAAAAAGAGAGGAACTTGGTGGATTGTAGAAAATTTAGAGAAAGAAAGTGGCTTGTTTGATGATGAATTTGAAAATAAACTGAGAGAAATAAGGTTGTTTTGTGAGAAATCTGGCTTACCCGCTTGGCATCCTCCTAAAAAAGAAGGGTTTTTTAGGTATTTAGTTGTTCGTAAAAGTTATTTAAATAACCAATTATTAATCAAATTAGTAACAAGTAGTTCTGGTATTGAACAATTTAATTTTGATGAGTTTACACAACTAATCAATGATTTATTTAAGGATAGAGTTGCTGGTTTATTACATACAATTAATGATGACATTGGAGATAATTCTCAATCTCGATTAGGACATGAAACCATTTTAGTAGGAAAAAATATTATTGAAGAGAAACTATTGGGCTTAACTTTTGAAATAAGTATGCAAAGCTTTTTTCAAACTAACCCTAAATGTGCTGAATTACTTTACAACAAAACAATTGATTATGTATTTGAAAATAATGAAGAGATTAACGAAGGAGTTATTTTAGACTTATTTTGTGGGACAGGAACTATAGGTCAACTAATTGCTTCAAAAACGTCAACAAAAGTTATTGGTGTAGATATAGTTGAAGAAGCAATTGACAACGCCAAAGAAAATGCGATTAAAAATGGGGTTGAAAATATTAACTTTTTTGCTGCGGATGTCAATAAATTTTTAATTGAGTATCCTGAATACCAAAACAAAATTAGCACCATTATTTTAGATCCACCAAGAGCAGGAATATCAAAAAAAGCATTAACAAGAGTTTTAGAGTTAAATGCGAACAGAATTGTATATGTAAGTTGTAACCCTGCAACACAAGCAAGAGATATGGAAGAACTTTTCAAGGCTGACTATCAACTACAAAAACTAAGTTTAGTTGATCAATTCCCACACACATCTCATATTGAAGCTGTTGCATTATTTACGAAGAAATAATGAGTAAATGATAGAATGTATTAATGAGTGAATCGTAAAATAAATTAATCAATAAAATTATGACTAAAAAAGAAATATTTATAAAAAAAATGAAAGCTAGAAATTTTAGCAATAAATACTATTTTCACTCAGTCTAACATTAAACCATTTATTTTGAAAGAAGAAATTGAAAAGTGTGTTGAAATTTTAAAAGCTGGTGGTATCATTCTATATCCAACAGATACTGTTTGGGGATTAGGGTGTGATGCGACTAATGAAGTAGCTGTTCAAAAAATTTATGATTTAAAACAACGAAGTGACTCAAAAAGCCTGATTATCTTAGTTGGCAATGATGCGATGTTAAATAACCATGTAAAAGATGTTCCTGAACTTGCTTGGGATATTATTGATATTTCTGAAAAGCCAACCACTATCGTATATCCAAATGCAAAAAACTTAGCAAAAAATGTGATAGCAAATGATGGAAGTATTGCTATTAGAATGATTAAAAATGAGTTTTGCTCACAATTGCTTTATAAATTTAGGAAGCCCATAGTTTCTACCTCCGCTAATTTAAGTGGAGATTCTACACCACTTAACCTAAGTGAAATTTCACAGTCCATTACAAACAATGTTGATTACACCGTAAATTCTAAATATGATACTGGTAATAAAAAACCATCTTCATTAATTAAAATTGGAATAAAAGGAGAAATAGAAGTTTTAAGGAAATAACAAATCCCTTGATATTTGTTAAGAAAGTATTTAATATTGATACATTGGTTGTAAATACCTATTTTCGTGCGTATTAATACGTATTATTTACACAAAATGTACTCAGCCAAACTTTACAAGTGTTTAACACTTGTTTTTTTACTAACAACTTCATTTCAATCTAATGCTCAGTGTTTCTTCACGTTAACAGGAGATACAACAAATATTAAAACTTGTAAATACGCATTGGAAAATGTTGTCTGGTCAAACTTAACCAACACTGCTGCAGCACAAAATGATATTATTAAAACTGCTGGTGGTGCAAGTTGGAATGCAGATGCTATTTCTGTTAATAAAGTTTACAATAATGGTTTTATGCAAACTATTGTTGTAGAGACGAATACAAGTCGAATGATAGGGTTGAATTCTGTAAACTCAAATACCAATTACCCAGATTTAGAATATGCTTTTTATTTAGTAGCTGGAGGCTCCTTAAATATTTATGAAAATGGTTCAAGCAAAGGTAACTGGGGAAGCTATTTTACTGGTGACACCTTACGAATTGCTGTAATGAATAATACCGTTTTTTACTTACAAAATAGTAAGATTATTTACACCAGCTTAATTACTCCTCCTACATTGCCAATGTTTGTTGATATGTCGATAAATACAGTTGGAGGAACATTACAAGATGTAGTTGTTGGAAATGGAACTGAAACATTATTTACTGTTTTCGAAGCTAATCCTGGAGGTAGTCCAACATACCAATGGAAATTAAATGGTTTGAATGTAGGTGCCAACCAAACAACCTATACTAATAATTTAAGTGATGGAGATAAATTAGAGTGCGTACTAACGCCTAGTTTAGGAGGCTGCTCTGGTAGTAGCGTTGTTTCTAATGAACTTAATATTAAAGAACTACCTATAGATTACGATATTAATTATTTCATAAGAAATGATTCCATCGCAAATGGAAGTTGTTTATTTACTACTGAAGATGTAGCTTGGAACAGTTTGTCAGGAGTTGATATTAATGGAATAAATAATTTAATAAAAACTGCCAACTCAGCTAATTGGGATGCTGGAGCATTTTCGTTTAACAAGGTTCAAGATGGAGGCTATCTACAAACTATTGTAAATGAAACGACTACAAGTAGAATGATAGGCTTAAATGCTACAAATACAAGTGTTAATTATACAGATATTGACTATGCTTTTTATTTAGTAGCTGGAGGGTCCTTAAATATTTATGAAAATGGTTCTAGTAAAGGTAACTGGGGAGCTTATTCTATTGGTGACACTTTAAGAGTTGCTGTAGTTGGTAACACTATCCGTTATTTACAAAATGGAAACATTGTTTACACAAGCATAACTGCGCCTAGCCTTCCATTATTTGTAGATATGAGTTTAAATACTGTTGGATCAACTTTAGAAAAAATAACTATTTCTAATACTTCTTCTGGTAAATTTATTGCAAATGTTAATGGCTTAGCAAATGTAAACTACCAATGGATACTTAACGGGGTAAACGTAGGTGGAAACAGCCCTATTTATAACAACACTAGTTTAACTGACGGTGATAGTTTAGTTTGTGAATTTCTTATTGCTAATTCTACTCAATGCGGAAACGATACAACTTTTTCATCTAACATTATCAGAATAGAAGATAATAACCCTAAAGCTAATTTAGTTTTTGCAATAAGAAATGATTCTATTGTCAATACTTCATGTAAATACGCTTATGAACAAGTTGCTTGGCAAAGTTTAACCTCTATTGCTTTAACTGGAATAAATAATATAACTAAAGTAGGTGGTAGTAGTAATTGGGATGCTGGTGCTTTCTCATACAACAAAGTACAAGAGGGCGGCTTTATGGAAACTGTCGTTAATGAGACTACAACAAGTAGAATGATTGGTTTAAATGCTATAAATACAAGTGTTAATTATACAGACATAGATTATGCTTTTTATTTAGTAGCAGGAGGATCTTTAAATATTTATGAAAATGGTTCTAGTAAAGGTAACTGGGGCTCCTATTCAACAGGAGATACTTTGAGAGTTGCTGTTGTTGGAAATACGGTACGATATATACAAAATGGAAATATTGTTTACACTAGTTTAATTACACCTAGCCTTCCATTATTTGTTGATATGAGTTTAAATACTGTTGGTGCTACATTAGAAAACATTTATGTTAACAATACTACATTCGGAATATATACAGCTTTTGTTACTGGAGCCTCAACAGTAAATTATCAATGGAAATTAAATGGCGTAAATGTTGGAGCAAATAGTGCAACTTATACAAACACTACAACTACAGGCGGAGATACAATTACATGCAATCTTACACTAACCAATGCCCTTGGTTGTTCGGCTGATACTATTGAATTATCAAATAAAATAATTATTAATGAACAAAATTTAACCAGTAATGTTTTATACTCTATAAGAAATGATTCTCTTGTTGAGCATTCTTGTTTATTTGCTAATGAACAAGTTGCATGGCAAAGCTTAACGGCATTAACAACTACCAATATTAACAATGTTACTAAAACCGGAAGTATTTCTGGATGGAATGCAGGTGCATTTTCATATAACAAAGTAACTAACGGAGGCTTTATGCAAACAATAGTAAATGAAACTACCACTAGTAGAATGATAGGTTTAAACGCGACAAATACAAGCGTTAATTTTACAGATATTGATTATGCGTTTTATTTAGTTGCTGGAGGCTCTTTAATTATTTATGAAAACGGTAGTAACAAAGCTACTTTAGGTGGTTATTCTACAGGAGATACTCTTCGTGTAGCTGTTCTAAATAATATTGTAAAATATTATCAAAATAGCAATTTGGTATATACGAGTTTGGTTGCCCCTAACCTACCTTTATATGTAGATATGAGTTTAAATACTATTGGAAGTACTTTAGAAAAAATTACTGTTTACAATGGAATGTTTGGCAATTTTTCTGCATTTGTTGATGGAACATCATCTGTAAGTTATCAATGGAAATTAAATGGTGTAAATGTAGGTGCCAATAGCGCTAACTATTCTAATTTTTCATTAGCTGACGGTGATACTATTACATCTGTTTTATCTATAATTAATTCTACAGGTTGTAATGGTGACACAATTATTTTATCCAATAAAATTGAAATTAAAGAGGTTCCTTTTGATGATTTTGTTACTTTTTACATTACAAGAGAAGCTACTCAACACAATGGTTGTCAATATGCTGTTGAAGATGTAAGGTGGAATATTTTGTCAGGAGTTTCCAAAAACGGAAATAACATTACAAAAACTTTAACTGCTGGTAGTTGGAATGCTGGTGCATTTTCTTTTAATAATGTGGATAACAATGGTTTTTTACAATTTACAATACCACAAAATAATAAAACTATGATGGTTGGACTTAATGCTACTAATCAAAACTTTAGTTACACAGATATTGATTATGCTATATATTTTTCAGGAAGCAATTTATTGGTTTATGAAAATGGCTCTAACAGAGGTTCTTTTGGCAGTTATGCTGCTAATGATACGTTTAGAATAGATGTAATTAATAATGTCGTCCACTATGTAAAAAACAACAATGTTTTTTATACAAGTGCAATTGCCCCTAATCTACCACTTTATGTTGATATGAGTTTTAATACAAATAACGGTATAGTAAATGATTTTAAAGTTGGTAATGCTACCCATGGTAATTTTGTTGCAATTACAACAGATGCTGGTAACAACCCTGTGTATCAATGGAAATTAAACGGTATAAATGTAGGTGCTAATTCACCTATATATAGTAATAATGAAGTAGATGACACAGATGAAATAACTTGTATTTTAACTCCTGATTATGTTAACTGCAGTAATTCAACAATTACTTCAAACAAAATTGTGATTACAGACAATCCTCCTCTTAACTTCATACCAATATTTACAGCAATAAATTCTACATGGAATGGAACTAATACCAATTGGTATGACCCTTTAAACTGGTCTAATGGAGTTCCATTTTCTGGATATAAAGCTATTATACCTACTGGATTAGTTAATTATCCTTCCATACCTACTGCAGCTCATCTTTTTGATTTAGATGTTGCCAACGGAGCAAATTTAACCCTTACTGCTAATGCTCATTTAACTATATATGATGAATGGGTTAATGCAGGTAATTTTTCAACAAATGTTGGTATGGTAGAATTTAGAACATGTGTAGATACTTCTAGATGGAGTTCAACTACTAATGTTAATATTTTTGATGTAAAAGTAAACAATGAAAAAAGTCTAGTAATCAGCAATGGAAATATGCATATACTTGATTCTTTAATTTTTAAAGACGGTATTATTTTTAATGGAACTAATGAAATTATTTTTGAAGACAATACTAGTTGGAAATGGGCATCAGACACTTCTTATGTTAATGGTCAAGTTCAAAAAACAGGAAACGATGCTTTTGTTTTTCCTGTAGGAAAAGAAAATGATTTACAAATCATAGCTATTTCAGCACCTTCAAATGTTACCGACCATTTTACAGCAGAGTACTTCCCTGTAAATCCAGATAGTGTTTTACCTGCTCCCTATACAAGAACATTAAAAGATCCCACCTTAAACCATGTTAGTGGCTGCGAATATTGGATTTTAGATAGAACTCGAGGAAACTCAAATGTAAGCGTAACACTTAATTGGGATATTAATAGCTGTGGAGTAACCAATTTAGGTGACTTAAGAGTAGCTCGTTGGGATGGTGCTCTTTGGAGAGATCATGGAAATGGGGGAACTACAGGGTCTTTATTAACTGGAACAATTATTACTTCAGCGCCTGTTAATTCCTTTAGTCCTTTTACATTAGCTTCATCTACTAACGAAAATCCATTACCTATTGAATTACTTAGTTTTGATGCTCAGCTAAATAATAGAATTGTTGATTTAACCTGGCAAACTGCTACTGAAATAAATAACGATTATTTTACAGTAGAAAAAAGTAAAGATGGTTTTGTTTGGATTGCTGTTGCTGAGCAACCTGGTGCAGGAAATAGTAATACTTTTTTAAATTATAATGATGTTGATTTAAACCCTTTTATAGGAGTTTCTTACTACAAGTTAAAACAAACTGATTATAATGGAAATTACACCTACAGTAATATTGTAAGTATTAATACTTCAGAAGAAGTAATTAGTGTTTATCCTAACCCAGTTAAAGATATCTTAATTATTAACAACTTAAATGAAACACATATCATTAAAGTTTTTGCTATTGATGGGCGTATAATTTTTAAAGGCAACTCCCCTACTCTAAATACAAGTGATTGGAGTAATGGTATTTATGAGTTAATCATTTTTAAACAAAATGGTGAAATTGCTGAGAAAATAAAAATTGTAAAATAATAATAAATCATTTTTAAATTTTAAACTAAAAGAATAAATTCTGTTAATTAAACGGGTGTATTGTGTGATAATTATATTCTAGAGAGTATTTTATGTAATTTGCAACAAATTTTTTAAGTATAATACGTTGATTAATTTAGGTGAATTCAACATTTATATTCTATTTATTGTAATAAACAATAGTATAAACCCTACTTATGAAAAAAATAAGAATTATTACAATTTGCTTTATATTTTTGATTGTTAATAATATAAAAGCACAAGAACCAGGTGCGGGTTATGCATTAAATTTTGATGGAACTAATGATGCTGCAAATTCACATGCTGGAGATCTTGTTGCTATCACTGATAATTTTACCATTGAATTTTGGGCTCGACCAACCACAACAAGAACAACTAAAGTTGAAGCAACAACAGGAATAACTGGAACTACAGGAAACGGACAGCGCTATGCTGTTTATGCTGAATATGGTGGGTCTAGCAATGCTGGAGCTGGTGTTTCTGTTGGAACAAATGGAGTTAGTGTTTACGAACATGGTGCAGGCTATATGCCAGCATTATTAGTTCATGACGCTACACTTTCTGGTTGGAATCATATTGCAGTAGTTTACACTTCTAAACAACCAAGTCTTTATATCAATGGTATTTTAGTTCATACTGGTCTTACAAGTGTTAGAGCTGCCGTATTCCCTGGTGGTAGATTAGGTGGGGATCCTTATGGATATTATATGGGAGAATTGGATGAATTTAGAGTTTGGAGCACCTCAAGAACACAAACTCAAATTAGAGATAATATGTGTAAAAAACTAATTGGAAATGAAGTAGGATTAGCACGTTACTTAAGAATAGATGATGGCTCTGGAACTACTGTTACAGATGCTACTGGAACACAAAATGCAACAATGACGAATATGGTTCCCGCATCAGACTGGGTTATTTCTGGAGCTTCAATTGGAAACACAAGTATTCACCAATACGCATCGCCATTTGGAGGAACAGCTTTAGATTTTGATGGGGTAAATGATAGGGTTGATGGTTATGCGGTTGATTTAACAACAGTAACTGATAATTTTACAATGGAATTATGGGTAAAACCTACAGGTACTATTACCATTCAACCCCAAAGTAATACAGGTGTTACTGGAACTGGAACTCCAAATCAACGATT
This sequence comes from Vicingaceae bacterium, assembly GCA_037969435.1. Classification (GTDB taxonomy): domain Bacteria; phylum Bacteroidota; class Bacteroidia; order Flavobacteriales_E; family Vicingaceae. The sequence continues at coordinate 10,692 of JBBKXK010000007.1, read as the reverse complement.
TGCTATTTATCCTGAACATGGTATTGTTACTGCTGGGGCTGGAGATGCTGGAGCTGGTATTTCTGTAGGAACGAATGGAATTCAAGTTTACGAACATGATGGTGGTTACTTACCTGCTCTAGCAAGCTATTCTGCTACTATTTCTGGGTGGAATCATATTGCTGTGGTTTATACGGCTAAACGCCCCACAATTTACCTTAATGGTGTTGCTGTTCATACAGGAGCTCTCAGCGGAAAAGTAGTTTTTCCAGGAGCAGGCATTGGAGGTAAAGCTTATGGCTTCTATATGGGACAAATTGACGATGTAAGGGTTTGGAATTATTCTAGAACACCTGCACAAATAGCTAATAATGTATGTGCTGAACTCAGTGGAACAGAACCAGGGTTAATTAGATATTATAAATTAAATACAGGAAGTGGTACTACCGCAATAGATGCAACTGGAACAAATAATGGCACACTCATAAATATGACCCCCGCAAGTGATTGGGTATCAACTGGAGCAGGCACAGGACCATCTTGTTTTTTTTCAGGCTCACTTATTCACCAATCTCCCGAATTGGATAGTTTAGGAGTAAGTAATATTTCTGGCACCACTAAAGGAATTCATATTTACCACGTTGACGCTGTTCCTAATACCACTACTGGAATTTTAGGTTTAGGAGCAAATGACCATTATTATGGCGTATTTAAAGCAGGTGTTGTCACTCCTACCACTTACACCGCGACCTACTATTATGATGAAAATGATTCTTGGCAATCTTCAAGCCCGTATTTAAACGAGACAGACTTAGCTCTTTTTACTCGAAGTGACAATGCTGTTACTTCATGGGTAAATGTTGGCGCAGCTTTAAATATAGGGGCCAATACATTAACTGCTCCAGCTCAAAGTACAGAATTTATCCTTGGAGCTGAAAATGGTATTTCATTACCAATTGAGTTAATATCCTTTAAAGCTATTTTAAAAAATCAAATTGTTGATTTAAAATGGCAAACAGCTACTGAAATAAATAACGATTATTTTACAGTAGAAAAAAGTAAAGATGGTTTTGTTTGGATTACTGTTGCTGAGCAACCTGGTGCAGGAAATAGTAATACCTTTTTAAATTATAATGATGTTGATTTAAACCCTTTTATAGGAGTTTCTTACTACAGGTTAAAACAAACTGATTATAATGGAGATTATGCATACAGTAATGCTATAAGTATTAATAATTCTGAAGAATCAATTAATATTTACCCTAATCCAGTAAAAGATGTTTTAACTATTAACAACTTAAATGAAACCCATATTGTTAAAGTTTTTGCTGTTGATGGTCGTATAATTTTTGAAGGCAACTCTCCTGCTCTAAATACAAGTAAATGGAGTAATGGAATTTATGAGCTAATTATTTTTAAGCAAAATGGTGAAATTGCTGAAAAAATCAAAATTGTAAAATAATTATTCTAAATAAGATTTATTGATACCTTCAAGGTTTTAAAACTTTGAAGGTGTTTTTTATTTCTAAAAAGGGTAATTTTGCTTCGAAATGACAGAACATATCCAACACCCTATATTCAAACTAATAAGCGAAGCTTCTTCAGAGTTAAAAATTGATGCCTATGTAATCGGAGGATATGTTCGTGATATTTTACTTAATAGACCATCTAAAGATATTGATATTGTTGCTATTGGCTCAGGCATTGAATTAGCAAAAAAAGTTGCATCTAAAATTGGAAAGAATACAAAAGTAACCGTTTTTAAAAACTACGGTACGGCAATGTTGGTTTATAAAGATTATGAAATTGAATTTGTGGGTGCTCGTAAAGAGTCCTACAATAGAAATTCTCGAAACCCTATTATAGAAAACGGAACTTTAGAAGATGACCAAAATAGAAGAGATTTTACAATTAACGCGCTTGCAATTAGTCTTAATAAAAATAACTTAGGAGAGCTTATAGATCCATTTGGAGGTGTTGAAGATTTAGAAAATAAAATAATTAAAACTCCTTTAGATCCTTCCACCACTTATTCTGACGATCCATTAAGGATGATGAGGGCTATTCGTTTTGCTACTCAATTAAATTTCACTATCGAAGAAAACTCTTTAAAAGCTATAACAGAAAATAGAGAGCGTATTAAAATAATTTCTCAAGAACGTATTATAGACGAAATCAATAAAATTATACTATCCACTATTCCATCAGTTGGTTTTAAATTATTATTTGACACCAAATTATTAGAAATTATTTTCCCTGAATTAGATAATTTAAAAGGAATTGAAATTATTGATGGTAAAGGACATAAAGACAATTTTTATCACACCATACAAGTACTTGATAATATCTGTCCCAACACAGATAATTTATGGTTAAGATGGTCTGCAATTATGCATGATATTGCAAAGCCTGCCACAAAACGATTTGAAAAAAATCACGGATGGACATTTCATGGGCATGAAGACAAAGGAGCTAGGATGGTTCCAATAATATTTAAAAATTTAAAATTGCCTTTAGATCAAAAAATGAAATACGTACAAAAACTTGTGCGTTTACATTTAAGGCCTATTGCATTGGTTAAAGAAACCGTAACTGACAGTGCTGTAAGACGTTTATTATTTGATGCTGGAGAAGATATTGATGATTTGTTAACGCTTTGTAATGCCGATATCACTTCAAAAAATAAAGAAAAAGTTCAGAAATACATGACCAATTTTAAATTGGTTGAAGAAAAATTAAAAGAAATTGAAGAAAAAGATAAACTAAGGAATTGGCAACCTCCTATTTCTGGAGAGCAGATTATGCAAACTTTTAATTTAAAACCTTGTAAAGAAGTAGGCTTAATTAAAGATGCAATAAGAGAAGCTATTTTAGATGGAGAATTAGAAAATGATTACAATTCTGCACATAAATTTATGGTTGCAAAAGGAAAAGAGCTTAATTTAGTACTTATAAACAATGATTAATAAAATGAGCATTTATAAATTTAGAATACTTTTAGAGGCAAAAGAAGATATTTTTAGAGATATAGAAATTAAAAGCACTCAACATTTTGAAGATTTACATGAAATAATTGTTGCAGCTTTTGGTTTTGACAATTCTCAAATGGCATCTTTTTATCTAAGTGATGAAGATTGGAATAAGGGTCAGGAAATTTCTTTATTTGATATGCAAGTAGAAGAAAATGAAGAAAAGGTATTAGTTATGGCTGATACAGTTATTAATACCCATGTTAATTGTATTGGAAATCATATACTATATTCTTATGATTTTTTAAGCATGTATAATTTTTTTATTGAATTAATAGAAATTAAAGTTAAAGAAGACCCAAAAGCATTTTATCCAAGAGTTGTTTATAGTCAAGGAAAAGATCCAGAGAAAAAGATGGACAATGCATTGAGCGAAGAGGAAATGGCAAACGAACTTTTAAAACAAGCAGGTTTTGATGAAGAAGGTGATGATGGAGATGAGTCTTTTGAAGATGATATGTTTGAAGGTCTTGATGATTATGAAAACTACGAATAATGACTCCCCTACTCGTTGTAATTACTGGACCAACAGCAGTAGGAAAAACTGAACTTTGTGTAAAAATTGCAAAGCATTTTAATATAGAAATAATATCTGCTGATTCTCGCCAATTTTATAAAGAATTAACAATAGGAACTGCAAAACCTTCTGTAGAGGAAATGCAAAATATCCCTCATCATTTTATAAACTCTCATTCTATTATTCAAGATGTTAATGCTAATGAATTTGAAAAAGAGGCGTTAACGTTACTTCATAAACTTTTTAAATCACACCAATTAATTATTTTAACAGGAGGTTCAGGGTTGTATATTGATGCTATCTGTGATGGATTTGATGATGGGTTACCTGCTGGAGATGAAAAAATAAGAACTGAATTAGAACTTCTAAACAACAAATATGGCATTGAAATTCTTCAAGAAAAACTAAAGCAAATCGACCCAGAGTTTTACAAGGAGATTGATTTAAAAAATTCAAAACGATTAGTTAGGGCCATAGAAGTTTTTATTTTAACAGGAACGACATATTCTCAACTAAGAAAAGGAAATAAACAAATTAGAAATTTTAATGTTTTAAAAATTGGCTTAAACCGAGATAGAGAAGAATTGTTTAATAGAATTAACTTAAGAGTTGATTTAATGATGCAACAAGGTTTATTAGATGAAGTTAAATCCGTTTTAAATTACAAAGATAAAAACGCCTTAAAAACAGTCGGCTATTCTGAGTTATTTGATTTTCTAGATAAAAAGATAGATTTAATTCAGGCTACAGAAAATATCAAAGTAAATACACGCAGGTATGCTAAACGACAATTAGGATGGTTTACAAAAAACAATGATTATCAATGGTTTCATCCTAATAACGAAGGAGAAATTATAAATTTGATTTCTTCTTATTTAAAATGATATATTTGAAAAAACTAATCAAACTATGGAAAATCAGACAATACAACAAGAAGACCCAGGAAAAACAGTTGCAATTTTAAGTTATTGTACATTAATAGGCTTAATCATCGCTTTAGTGATGAATGGAGATCAAAAAAACAAATCAGAGTTAGGTGCAATACATTTAAGACAAGGATTGGGGATTGTATGTACTAGTTTTGCGATGATGCTTGCTAGTTTTATATTAATGTTTATACCAGTTATAGGGTGGCTAATTGCTATTTTAATTAATCTTTCTTACATCGCAATATTTATCTTTTGGATATTAGGTTTAATTGCCGCAGTACAAGGTGAGAAAAAAGTTGTTCCTGTATTAGGACCTCTTTATCAAAAGATTTTTTCAGGAATAAATTAATTTTTTTTATTTAAGAGAAGGATATTATAATTTATGTCGTCTAAAGAGACATATAAAGAGACATAAAACCAACTCTTAAATAAAAAAATATGAGAAAATTATTATTAATACTAGTTTTATTAAGCTGTAAAACTATTGTAAGTGCTCAAAATCTTTATGATATATCCAATATCACAACTATTGAACTTACATTTTGGGATCCTAGTTGGGATCAAACTTTAGATACATACTACTCTAATGGTTTAGACCAAAGATTATTAGCTACCTGTATTGTTAATGGTGTTACTTACGACAGTGTTGGAGTTAAGTATAAAGGTAACAGTACTTATGATGCTAATAACAGTAAAAATCCTTTAAATATAAAATTAGATTACACCAAATCTAATCAAGATTACCAAGGTTGGTATACCTTAAAACTTTCTAATGGAAAAAATGATCCTTCTTTTGTAAGAGAAGTTTTATCTTATGAAATAGCCAGAAAATATATGGATGCTCCTTTATCAAACTATGCTAAAGTTATCGTTAATGGTAACTTTCATGGAATGTATTCAAGTTCAGAATCCATCAATAAAAAGTTTGTTGAAGAAAAATTTTATTCCGATAAAAACAATACTCTTTTTAAATGCAATCCATTAGTCACTAATAATGGCGGATCTTCTTTACAATATTTAGGTGTAGATTCTTCATTGTATTTTAATTATTATGAATTGCAATCTGATTACGGTTGGAATGATATGGTTTACCATACTAATGAATTAAATAATAATTTTAATAATGTTGAAAATTCGTGGGATATTGATAGGGCTATTTGGATGTTAGCTTTTGATAATGTTTTAGTAAGCTTAGATACTTATATAGGTCCTTTTAAACAAAACTATTACCTTTTTAAGGATGATAATGGAAGATTTAATTCTATCGTTTGGGATATGAACGAATGTTTAGGCGGATTTGAAATGATTGGTGGTGGACCTCCTGGCCCACCTAATGTGACTTCTTTACAACAACTTACTCCTCTTTTAAGAATGGGAGATAATACATACCCACTAGCTAATAATATACTAAGTAATACAAGGTATCAAAAAATGTATATGGCACATTTTAGAACTATTTTACAAGAAAATTTTGTAAATAGTTGGTATGAAAACAGAGCTGATACTCTTCAAACAATTGTATATACAGAGGTTAACAATGATCCAAATAAATTTTATACCATAACTGAGTTTACTAATAATGTAAGAACACAAGTTAGCGGACAAAGTGGTGCTTTTGGTATCACTCAATTAATGGATGCTAGAGTTACTTTTTTACAATCTAATGCAGAATATGTAAAGGTTGGTCCTGTTATTTCAAACATTCAAACAGGTACAGTTGTTCCTAATTCAAGTTTAAATATAACTGCAGATATTTCCAATGGAACTTATGCATATTTAGGCTACAGAAACTCTGTGGCTGATATTTTTACAAAAACAGAAATGTTTGATGATGGAGCTCATAATGATGGTGCTGCTGGAGATGGAACATATGGTGTAACCATTACTGTTGGAAACTCAGACCTTCAATATTATATTTATTCTGACAATGCAAATGCTGGTAAATTTTCTCCAGAAAGAGCTGAACATGAATTTTACACTTTAGCCGTTACTGGTGACTTAGTAATTAATGAATTAGCAGCTGTTAACACTACAACACAGGCTGATCAGAATGGAGAGTTTGATGATTGGATAGAGCTATACAACAACACTTCATCTCCTATTGTATTGGATGGATATTATTTATCGGATGATGGAAATGATTTAACACAATGGGCTTTCCCTACAGGAACAACTATAAATGGTAATGATTTTATAATCATTTGGGCTGATAATGATATTACTCAAGCTGGGTTACATGCTAATTTTAAATTATCTAGTTCAGGTGAAACTGTATATTTATCAGATGCTAGCATTAATCTTTTAGATGAGACTACTTTTGGCTTACAAACTACTGATATTACGTGGGGAAGATATCCAAATGGTGTTGGTTCATTTATTAGCATGAACCCTACATTTTCTGCAACAAACTCAAATAATGTTGCTGTAAATGAAATAATGGACGAAATTAATAATTTTAGAATATACCCCAATCCTGCAAATGAATCTGTTGTGTTAGAATTTTCTGATATTACAAACGAACCTATTTATATTTATAATTTACTAGGAAAGGTTATTTATAACTCAAGCCAAACAGATAAAATAATTAAATTAAATGTTTCAAATTGGTCTAAAGGAGTTTATATCATAAAAACTAAAAACTCAGTTGAAAAACTAATTATCAATTAAAAAAAAGCCTCAGAAATGAGGCTTTTTTTATGTTTATATTCTAGTTGATTTTAACTCCCATAATGCAGACATCATCTAATTGTTCCTGCTTTCCTTTCCATTTATTAAAATAGCTTGTAATTTTAATTTTTTGATTTTCGATAGGTTCATTACCTACTCTACTTAATAACTCTTTTAGCCCCTTCCATTTTAATTTCCTTCCATTTTCACCACCAAATTGATCAGGAAATCCATCAGAAGATAAATAAACAACATCCCCTTTTTTAACAGGAATAGTATTATTTATAAAACATTTTTCACGTTGGTATATGGATGCTCCCACTGACTCTCGATTTCCTTTAATTTCGGTTAATTGGCAATCACTAAAAATAAATAACGAATTAAACGCTCCCGAAAATTGTAAGGTATCATCATTTATATCCAAAGTACAGATACCCATATCCATTCCGTCTCTTATGTTTTCTTCAGAATTTTTAAATAGATTCGTAACAAGAACATTCATTTCGTTAATAATAGCAGCAGGTTCTGTAATTCCTTTTTCTAAAACCACTTTATTTAACGCATTGTAAGCTATTAAACTAACAAATGCTCCTGGTACTCCATGACCAGTGCAATCAATTACTGAAAAAATTATTTTATCACCAACTTTTTCTACCCAATAAAAATCACCACTTACAATATCTTTTGGTTGGTAGTAAATAAAATAATCTTTTAAATAATTTTTTATCTTTTTATCTTCAGGTAAAATTGCAAACTGAATTCGTTTCGCATAATGAATACTATCAGTTATTGATTTATTTTTTGTTTCAATTTCTTTGCTTTGTTTTTCTATTTGAGAAAATGCTTTTGTAAGAAGCTCATTTTTCTCTTTAATTTCTTTTGCCTCTGTTGTGATAGATTTATACTGATAATCAAACTCAATTTTATTCATTTTTTGAGCATTATTATCTTGCACAACTTTGTTTTTTAAATTGTTGTATTTATCTAAAAATAAATAAGCATTTTCCCAATCTTGTTTTTGTGAATAAGCATTGGAAAATAATTCATAAACTTGAAACTCTTGCTCTTTAGATTCTCTTTTAGATAATATTTTTAAAGCCTTTTCTAACTCTAAAATAGCTAATTGTGCATCTTTGTTAAACAAATACATTTCAGCTTCTAATACATAAGTTGCTACAATAATTTGGTAATAATCATCCGAAAGAGCATATTTTAAACCTTTTTCATTATGTTCCTTTGCTAGCTTAAATTTATTTTGGTGGTAATAAACTTGAGCAATATTACAATACACTATAGCATTTATTCTATCTGGGATATTAGAAAAAGTTAAACATTGGTTAAAATAGGTTAAAGCGTTATCGTAATCCTTTAGAGAAAGATAGGTGTCTCCAATATTATTTAACGAACCTAATTGAGCTTTTTCATCTTTAATTTCAACCCTTAAAGCTAAACATTCAATATTACAGGCTAATCGTTTATTTAATTCTCCTAAAAAATTATAGACAGCTCCTAAAATATTTAAACAAGCAGCCTCTCCATTTTTATTACCAATCGCCTTAAAAATCTCTTTAGCCTCTAAAGCATATTTCATTGCTTCAGCATAATTTGTTAAATATTGATAGCTCAATGCCATCCACTTTAAACTATTTGCAATTCCTTGTGTATAAAGTCCGTTTTTAGCTAATATATTAGCCTCTTGGGATAAATCCAATGTTAATGATGGATTCCTATGAATAAGCTCTTCTGTTTTAAAAAGAATAGCATCTATTCTTTCATTAATAGATGCTATATTAATAGTTGCTAATATTTTATTTTTTTCTGTCAAAGGTTAAAATTTCACTTTTTTAGTTCCTCCAAACTGTTTAGCTGCTTTAGACAACTTACCTTTTGTATTTGTGGTAGTTGTAGCAGTAGATTTCATTTTAAAACCTGTTTCCTTTTCACGGACAAGTCTCTCTTCCTCATCTTTTTTAGCTTTTTCAGCAGCCGCAGCTTTACGCTTAGCTTCCTCTTCCGCTAATCTTTTATCTTCTTCCTCTTGTCTTGCTTGCTCTTCTGCAATTTGTTTGTTTAAATCTTCAATCGCTTTTTCATTCGATAACCTATCTTCTGCTGCTTTTTTAGCATCTGCTATTGCTTTTTCTTTTGCTAAACGCTCTTCTTCTTGTCTTTTTGCTGCTGCTTCAGATTCTGCTTTAGACTTCGCTTCTAATTCAGCTTGTTTTTTAGCTTCTTTTTCTGCCTTTTCTTTGAGTAAACGTTCTTCTTTTTCATTTTGTTCAGCTAATTCTTTTTCAGCTTTTGCTTTTGCCTCAGCATCTTTTGCCGCCAAAGCGTTTGCCTCAGCTTTTTCTTTTTCTAAACGTTTTTCTTCCTGTTCTTTTTGTTTTGCTTCTGAATCTAATTTCGCTTGAGCTTCTTTTTCTGCAGCTGCTTTTGCCTCGCCTTCAGCTTTTTCTTTAGCTAAACGTTCTTCCTCTTGTTTTTTTGCTGCTGCTTCTGATTCAGCTTTTGATTTAGCTTCTAATTCAGCTTGTTTTTTTGCCTCTGCTTCTGCCTTCTCTTTTAGTAAGCGCTCTTCTTCTTGTCTTTTAGCTGCTGCCTCTGACTCAGCTTTAGATTTAGCTTCTAATTCAGCTTGCTTCTTGGCTTCGACTTCGGCTTTTTCTTTCTCTAATCTTTCTTCTTCTTGTCTTTTTGCTGCCGCCTCAGACTCCGCTTTAGATTTAGCTTCTAATTCAGCTTGCTTCTTAGCTTCAGCTTCTGCTTTTTCTTTTGCTAAACGCTCTTCTTCTTGTCTTTTTGCTGCTGCTTCAGACTCAGCTTTAGATTTTGCTTCTAATTCAGCTTGTTTCTTAGCTTCCGCTTCAGCTTTCTCTTTTAATAGACGTTCTTCCTCTTGTCTTTTAGCTGCTGCTTCAGACTCAGCTTTAGATTTTGCTTCTAATTCAGCTTGTTTCTTAGCTTCCGCTTCAGCTTTTTCTTTCAACAAACGCTCTTCCTCTTCTTTCTTTTTTTCTTCTTCTAATCGTGCTTTTTCCTCAGCTTCTTTTGCTGTTTTAGCTTCAGCTTCTGCTTTTTCTTTTGCTAAACGCTCTTCCTCCTGTTTTTTAGCTGCTGCCTCAGACTCAGCTTTAGCTTTTGCTTCTGCTTCTTTTGCTGTTTTAGCTTCCGCTTCAGCTTTTTCTTTTGCCAAACGTTCTTCTTCTTGTTTTTTTGCTGCTGCTTCAGCTTCTGCCTTAGCTTTTGCTTCGGCTTCTGCTTTAGCTTTTGCCTCAGCTTCAGCTTTTTCTTTTGCTAAACGTTCTTCTTCTTGTTTCTTCGCAGCTGCTTCAGCTTCTGCCTTAGCTTTTGCTTCGGCTTCTGCTTTAGCTTTTGCCTCTGCTTCTGCTTTTTCTTTTGCTAATCTTTCTTCTTCTTGCTTTTTAGCAGCTGCTTCTGCTTCAGCTTTTGCTTTAGCCTCTGCTGCTGCTTTAGCTTTTGCTTCAGCTTCAGCTTTTTCTTTTGCTAATCTTTCTTCTTCTTGTTTCTTCGCAGCTGCTTCAGCTTCTGCCTTAGCTTTTGCTTCTGC
>JBBKXK010000006.1:0-50652 GCA_037969435.1 Vicingaceae bacterium | reverse complement strand
AAAGGAGACAGCATCTATATTTTCTCAGATGGATATGCTGATCAGTTTGGTGGAGATAAGGGCAAAAAGTTAAAAACAGTCAATTTCAAACAATTACTGCTTTCTGTACAAAAAGAATCTATGGAAAAACAAAAGCAATTAATTGATGAAGCTTTTGAAAATTGGAAGGGAGATTTAGAACAATTAGATGATGTGTGCATCATAGGCGTGAGAATATGATGTTCAGTTTATCCTGGGCTTATCTAAAGGTATTATAGATTAAAAATTACTCACAAAGCTTACACCATTTAGCATCTGGTTGGTGTGTAAATGATTTATTGATGTCAAAAATTTCTTCAATTAACTTTATCAATACATTTTCAAACTCGTTTAGCAATTCTATTGTTATTAATGTTTCTGATGGTTTTCTTTGCTCACCAATACCAAAAGGCATATAACCTTCACTTAATTTTCTAAATGATATAATACCTGATGTTAAACCCATATTTTCGATTGGGTTGTTTTGGCTGTACATTAACGCATAAATTAACACCTGAAATGCTTTTGAGTGTTTACTTTCAATCAGTTCATCAATACTAGTTGATTTTAAATTATTTGGTTCTACAATTCCAGTTTTATAATCAATAATCCTCAAGTTATTATTTAAGGTATCTATCCTATCTGCTTTTCCTTTTAATTGAATTGCTTCTCCTAAAACAGTAATTTGTCCTGTTAGCTCTTGTTCTAATTTATTAATAAACAAAGCGGTTGGCTGTCCCTTTACCAATGCTAATTCATTCTTTATAAAAGTGCTTACATAATTTTGAGCAACATTTAAAGTCAATAAATTTTTACCTGTTTTTAGGTTTTGTTCGGTATAATCCTTTTTTGTAAAAGCACTTAAAACAACAGCATTTACTTTTTTAAGCATTATTTTTAAATCATCTTCGGTAATGTTTTTGCCTTCAAAAGGCAAATAGAGTTCTTCCAAACTATTGTGTACAAAAGTTCCGAAAGTGCTCATTTCTATGTTCTCTTCCACCTCATCAGCATCTCCAACACCCAAAACATATTGATAGTAAAAGTTTAACGGACATTCAATATAAGTGCTTAAAGCAGAAGGTGAAAACCCATTTTTAAAACGTTCTTTTATTTTTGCTATTATTTCTGGCGTTTTGCTGATTTCTTGATGAACTATAGCCTTATTTAAAGGTGGATAGGTAACCAATTGCTTAGTAATAGTCACATTATTAAAACCATTCAATTCGTTTTCTATTTGTGTAATGTAACGGCTTTGTTCTCCACTCCCAAACTCACTAGTTTCTGTATTGTATAAAATATTTATGTTACTCGCATTTTGTAATAATCGGTAAAAATGGTAAGCATAAACCGCATCTTTTTCAATATGTGTTGGTAAATCATACGCCTTTTTAACATCAAAAGGAATAAAAGAATTAAACGATTTTCCAGCAGGTAAAACACCTTCGTTTGCTGAAATTAAAATTATATTTTTAAAATCAATGTTTCGTGTTTCTAGCATCCCGAGTACTTGCAAGCCTTTTAATGGCTCACCATACAACTCAATAGAATAAGAACTTAGTATTTGGTAATACTGAGAATAAAACCCTTTAATGTTTTCAATAAAAGGATACTTATTGGTTAATGTAATAATTTGATTAAAAAGTTTAGCGTATTGAAACAAATATTCTAACTCAATAGTTGTGTTGGTTTGTTCGTTTTTATTGGCAACAAAATGTTGTTTCCCTGCTTCAATAAAATTTAAACATTGTTTTAAAACAGCTTCAATGGTATAATTTTCTAGTAATGGAAACGCTAATTTTTCGTTAATCCAGGCTAAATTTTCTTTATTTACAAAAACCCAATTGCGTTTTATAATGTGCTTGGTAATTTCTGAACATACTTCTGGCTTGAAAATAATGTTACTAAAAGGTAGTTGAAACAGTTTTAATAAATCTTTGTGATGATAAGTTAACTGTCCATTATGTCCAAACCTTTCGGCATTAACTAAAGTGGCAAAATAAATTTCAAAAAAGTTATTTAACGAAGTGTTTTTTAAGGGATAACCCATTGTAACATTAATGTTCTCAACACTTTCTGGAATAGATTGTAAAACAGGAATTAATAGGTTTTCATCAGCCAACACCACCGCTGTATCGGTATAGTTTTTTTCGTTATTTAATTGATTAATAATGGTGGTTAAATATTTGGCTTGTCCAACATTTTGAGGCACACCATAAATGTTAATTTGCTTTTCTTCTGTTTTAAATTTATCAGTTATCCACTTAAAAGGCTGAAAGGCTTCTTTGTCTTTAAACTTTCGCAAAAACATACCACTTTCTTGAATAGTATCATTCATGAAATATTCATCCGCATCAAACAATACTTCGCACTTTCCTTGCTTTTTTAACTCAGTAATTAAAACTTCTTCAGCTTTGTTTAAAGCATTAAACCCTACAAAAATTAGCTTATCTGCTTTAATCTTTTCCTTAATAAATTGCTCAGGATTTTCTTTTAATTTTTCAGCAACAATTCTATAAGCCAATCCTTGATAAGCTAACTCATTTTTAATTAAATGTTGTGTGTAACTTTGATAAAGCTCCCCTAACTGCTTCCAAAATTTAAGGTATTGGTTTTGAAACTCTGTGATTTCGCCTTCTCCTAAATTCCAAACCTCTAATGCCCTAACTTCATTAATGTGTTTAAACAAAGTATCGGTAGGCACTAAATAACGATCAATCTCATTAAAATCGTGCAACAAAATTTGACCCCACTTGCTAAACTCATCAAAGGTTTCAGGCTCTTTTGTGTTGTTTTTATATACCAAATACAATTCAAACAACTGGGTAACATTGTCTATTATTTCTGCCTCCGAAAGTTGTTCTATTAACTCTTCAGTTCCAATAATTTGTGGCAACCAAATTGGTCCATCAATTAACTTACTAATGTGTTGTTTTAAAAATAAACTTGCTCGTTTATTAGGCAATACAATGCACAAATCGCTAAAATTATCAGGATAATTTTCGATTAAATGTTGGGCTGTTTTTTCTAAAAAACTTAAGTTCATTATCCTTGAATCTCCAACTTAAAGCCAACACCATGAATGTTGCTAATTTGAATGTTTTTATCTGAGGCTAAATACTTTCTTAATTTAGAAATAAAAACATCTAAGCTTCGTCCACTAAAGTAATCATCATTCCCCCAAATGCTTTTTAAAATCAATTCTCTAGAAGCAATGTCATTTATATTTTCACATAAAAATGATAGAATTCTTGTTTCTTTTTTAGTTAATTTTTTCTCTTCTTTTGGATGAATCAGCACCTGGTTTTTAACATCAAAATTATAAGCTCCAATGCTATAATTTTCAATTGCTTTATCATTGCTATCAACTAAAAGTTTGGCTCTTCTTAAAATAGATTCTATTCTTAGAATAAATTCTTGAAAATCGAATGGTTTAGTAATGTAATCATCTGCCCCTAAGGTAAAACCTTTTACCTTATCTTCTTGCATAGATTTAGCGGTTAAAAATACTATTGGTATCTCTTTATTTACATCTCTAATTATTTCTGCGACAGCAAAGCCATTCTTTTTAGGCATCATTACATCTAAAATACACAAGTCAAATTTTTCATTGGCAAAAGTTTTTAAAGCCATATCTCCATCTGAACAAAGCGTAACTTTATAACCATTAGATTTTAAATTATCTTGAATTACAAAGCCTAAATTGGCATCATCTTCTGCTAATAATATTTTAATATTTTGTGCTGTTTTTTCCATACCTCAAATTTAGTGTAATGGTAATTTTATTACAAATGTAGAGCCTTCGTTTTCTTTACTTATCAATTTAACACTGCCAGAGTAAGCTTCTACAATAGTTTTAACATAATTTAATCCCAATCCAAAACCTTTTACATCGTGTACATTGTTAGTAGGCACCCTATAAAATTTTTCAAAAATATATTTTTGTCCTTCTTTGGCTATTCCTACCCCATTATCTTGCACACTAATTTCTATAAATCCTTTGTGAGAATTACTAGAAATTGTTACTATTGGTTTTTCGGGTGTATATTTTATTGCATTATCAATTAAGTTATGCAAAGTATTGGTGATGTGAATTCTATCTCCATAAAAAATATGTTGAGTTGCATTTAAATTACAATTTATTTCACCTTCTCTTTCTCTAACTATTAAACCGAAACTTTTCGCAGAAGATGTAATTAATTCATGTAAGTCAATTTTTTCGTTTTCAAGTTTCAATTTATCTTTATCCAACGTAGCCAATTGTAATACTTTATCTACTTGATTTTTTAAACGATTGTTTTCCTCTTTAATAATTCCTGCATAGTTGGCCAATCGTTCAGGTTCATTCATAATATTTTTACCTAACAACACTTCTGCCGAAAGCGAAATGGTAGAAATAGGCGTTTTAAACTCGTGGGTAATGTTATTGATAAAATCGTTTTTAATTTCAGACAAGCGTTTTTGCTTTAATATGATGTTAATGGTATAGGCAAAAAATATGATAATGATTAAAATGATGGAAGAAGAAAACAACCAAATCCCCATTTCATTAATAATGTACGATTGTTTAGAAGGAAAATAAACACCAAAATAATGCCCATCTCTATCCCATTGCATGTTGTACGATTTTGATTGGAGCTGATCTTGTTCTTGATTGTCTAACGAAACATAATCTCCAAACACAATCGAGTCTGTAAAACAATCATAAATAACATATTCAAAATCAATTTTTATATTTCGTTCAGTAAACTCATTTTTCAATAAGGTTTCTAATAAATAAGGATTAACAGTATCGTTAATTAAAGTAACATAGTAGTTAGAACTAATTTGTTTTACTGGATTATATAAATCAGACTCATCTTTATTAATACTTAACAACTGGTGAGTAACATTGCTTAATGCCAAATTAACTCGCTCGTTAAATTGTTTCTCTTGTAAATTATAGGCATTTTTTACCCAAAACAATTGAGTAGTAATAATCCCTATCAACGAAAAAGTTGCTAAAAAAATAATTATTCTAATGGTCTTTCTGTTCATAGATTGATAAAAGTAATCAATTTGATTATTCTAATTGAAAAACGTAATTCATTAACACATTTTTAATATTTTACTACTTTTGTCCTTCAAAATTAAAAACCAAAATAGATGAAGGCATACGTTTTTCCTGGACAAGGATCTCAATTTATAGGAATGGGAAAAGAACTTTACGAAAGTTCTGATTTAGCTAAAGAAATGTTTGAAAAAGCCAATGAAATTTTAGGCTTTAGAATTACAGATATTATGTTTTCGGGAACTGATGAGGAGTTAAAACAAACCAAAGTTACGCAACCAGCTATCTTTTTACACTCTGTAATATTAGCTAAAACTTTAGGTGATAGTTTTAAACCAGATATGGTTGCAGGACATTCATTAGGTGAGTTTTCTGCTTTAGTAGCAAATGGCACCTTAAATTTTGAAGATGCTTTGCGTTTAGTTTCGGCTAGAGCTTTAGCCATGCAAAAAGCATGTGAGGTTGTACCTTCTACTATGGCTGCTATTTTAAATTTAGAAGACGAAGTGGTAGAAAAAATATGTGCAGAAATTGATGGTGTTGTTGTTCCAGCAAACTACAATTGCCCTGGTCAATTAGTTATATCGGGCACTGTTGAAGCTATCAATATTGCTTGCGAAAAACTAACTGAAGCTGGAGCAAGAAGAGCTTTGGTATTACCTGTTGGAGGAGCTTTTCATTCACCATTAATGGAGCCTGCTCGTGAAGAATTAAAAGAAGCGATTATGAATACAACTTTTAATACTCCTAACTGCCCCATCTACCAAAATGTAACGGCTAATGCAGTAACTAACCCAACTGAAATTAAAGAAAACTTAATTGCTCAACTAACTGCTCCTGTAAAATGGACCCAAACCATGAATCAAATGTTAGCTGATGGTGCAACAATGGTTATTGAAGTTGGTCCAGGAAAAGTTTTACAAGGCTTATTTAAAAAAGTAAATAGAGAACTCGAAACAATAAGTGCTTAACTAAGCAAAGCGATTGAAAATTCAATCGCTTTTTTTACACCTTAACTTTAGGAATCCAACCCGATTATTGAATTACTACGTATTTGTTTTAAAAGATTCAATACTTTTGAACTTGCAATAACTACTTTATTTTATGAAATATTTTTTCTCATTAATTATTACTCTGTTTTTAATTGATAATTCTTTAAATGCTCAAGAATATGTTCAGTTAATGGAAACTCACTCTGCTAATTTTTATGACATTCAAAACTCATTTAATAATTATTGGGACAATAAAACTTATGAAAAAGGTAAAGGATGGAAACAATTTAAACGTTGGGAATGGTTTATGGAACCAAGAGTTTATCCTTCAGGAAAGCTACCTAACCCAGCGTTAGCTTATGAAGAAGCCATGAAGTTTGAAAAAACGTATCAGGTAAAAAAAGGAAAACAAAATAACAAAGCAGCCAACTGGACTCCTCTTGGCCCTACTAGTTGGAACTCGATAGGATGGAATCCAGGAATAGGTAGAATTAATGCAATTACTGTTGACCCTAATAATAGTAATACCATTTATGTTGGAACTCCTGCTGGAGGTTGTTGGAAAACTACTAATGGAGGAAGTAATTGGACTCCTTTAACAGACAATTTATCTTCATTAGGTGTTTCTGGAATTGCTGTAGATCCAACAAATTCAAATATTGTTTACCTCGCTACAGGAGATGGTGATGGGAATGACACTTATAGTATTGGTGTTTTAAAATCTACCGATGGTGGTACTACTTTCAATACAACTGGGCTAAATTGGTCAACCACCCAAGCAAGAGTAATGCGTAAAATTATTATTCATCCAACAAATTCCAACATCTTATTTGTTGCATCTAGTAATGGTTTATATAAATCAACAGATGCCGGAACAAGCTGGTCAAATGTATTAAGTGGTTCCATTAGAGATGTAGAATTCAATCCTAGCAACCCTAATACAATGTTTTCATGTACGAATACAGTATACTACAAATCAACTAACGGAGGTAATAATTTCACAAATATTACGAATGGAGTTCCTGGAGCTGGAGTTGGAAGGATTTCAATTGCAGTAACAGCTAATGATTCTAATTATGTTTATCTTTTAGCTTCTAACTCGGGTGACAATGGTTTTTTAGGTTTATATAGATCGGTAGATGGTGGTAACAGTTTTACTTTAAGAACAAATACTCCAAACGTTTTTGGATACAATACAAATGGTGGTGATGCTGGCGGACAAAGTTGGTATGATATGGCTTTAGCTGTTTCACCAACTAATAAAAATGAAGTTTACACAGGAGGAATTAATGTATGGAAATCTACCAATGGGGGATCTTCTCTTACAGCTCTTTCAAAGTGGAATTGGCCAACAGGATCCTACGGATATGTGCATGCAGATATTCATACCTTAGATTTTTATGGCAGCACTTTATTTTGTGGTTCAGATGGTGGTATTTTTAAATCTACAAATGCTGGAAATACATTTACAGATTTAACTTCAGGAATTCAGCATTCTCAATTTTACCGATTATCAAACAGTGTTACAGATGCAAGTATTGTAATGGGAGGAACACAAGATAATGGAAGTTTTATGAAAAAAAATAGCACTTGGACACATGTTACGGGTGGCGATGGAATGGAGTGTGTTGTAGATTATAGCAACGCAAACATTATGTATTCAAGCAGCCAGTATGGTAATTTATATAAATCTACAAATGGAGGAGGTTCATTTAATGGTATTACCGGAAGCATTAGTGCTTCTGGAGCTTGGGTATCTCCATACACCCTAGACCCTGTTAATCCAAACACCATTTATTTGGGCTATCAAAACATTTGGAAATCTACTAATGGTGGAGGCTCTTGGAGTACTATTTCTTCATTTACTTCAGGTGCAGATTTAAAATCCTTAGTAGTTGCCCAATCAAATAATAACACCATTTATGCTGCAACAGATAACATTATTTACAAAACAACTAATGGTGGTGGAAATTGGACTAATATAACAGCAGGGTTACCTAACAGTGTAATAACTTATATTTCTGTACACAATACCAACCCAAATATTTTATGGGTAAGCTTATCAGGTTTTACAAGCGGTCAAAAAGTATACAAATCAACTAATGGAGGAGCAAGCTGGATAAATTTATCTGGAAACTTACCAAACCTACCAATAAACTGTATTGTTTATGAAAACGGAACTAATAACGGTGTTTATGTTGGAACAGATATGGGCATCTATTACAAAAATGATGATTTAGCTTTATGGCAAGCTTATATGACCAATTTACCTAATGTAATAGTCAATGAATTAGAAATACATTATGGTTCAGGAAAAATTAGAGCTGCTACTTTTGGTAGAGGAATTTGGGAGTCTGATTTATTTCTAACAACCCCTCCTATCGCACAATTCTTTTCGCCCGACACAAATATTTGTCCAGGAATTTGTGCAAAATTTACCAACACAACAGCTAACTTAGGCCAACAGTGGACATGGTATTTCCCTGGAGGAACTCCAAGTACATCAACTGATTTAAACCCAACAGTATGTTACCCTTCTATTGGTAATTATAATGTCTCATTGATTGTATATAACCCATTAGGAAATGATTCTGCTTTTGCAGCAAACTATATTAAAGTACAAGCTCCAACATCTGGAATATCACTACCATTAGCCGAAGGTTTTGAAAACAGTTCTAATATTCCAGCTGGTTGGTCAATAATTAATGATGATCAAGCAGTGACTTGGGAATATAATAGCTTAGTAGGAGGTTTTGGCATAAGTAATTCATCAGTTTCTATTGATAATTATTCAACCAATTTTAAACGTGAAAAAGATTATTTAGTTTCTCCATCACTTGATTTTTCTAGCACAACAAATGCCGAATTAACTTTTGATGTTGCTCATGCACAATTCTGGTTAAATAGGTCTGATACGTTAGCCATTTATTATTCAAACGATTGTGGTGTAACAAAAACATTACTTTGGGAAAAAGATGGTCAAACATTGGTTACAGCACCAAATCAACCTGGTATTTTTACACCCACAGCTTCTCAATGGAGAAACGACACTGTAAACCTTAGCGCTTTAAATGGTTTAAATGCAGTAAAACTATTATTTGAAAATAAGTCAGACAATGAAAATGTAATCTACTTAGATAACATTAATATTCATGAAGTTACTGGAGTTGGTATAGATGAAATTAATAGCTCTGATGTAACTATTTACCCAAATCCTTTTGAAAACACAATTACTATTACAGGAAACCATGCTGTTTTAAACAACTTAACTATTTATAACACACTTGGTATGCTTGTATATAATAAAGACTTTAATCAGAATAACAAAGTTATTGTTAACTTAAATAGCCTTAACAGTGGATTCTACATCATTAAAGTTAAAACCGACAAAGAAATAGTCACCAGAAACTTAATTAAAAAATAAAACAAAAAAGCCTCGAAATATTTCGAGGCTTTTTTATGCGGAGGGAGGGGGATTCGAACCCCCGGTACGATTTCTCGCACGCATGTTTAGCAAACATGTGGTTTCAGCCACTCACCCATCTCTCCAAAATGAGGAACGCAAAAGTAACAATCAAATTTTAATGAGAAAACAAAACAATGTTTTTTTTCAATTTAATATTCAGATAACATTATTTTAAGATTTAATCCTTTGAATTTGTTAATTAGTCTAAAATCATTTACATAAACCAATAAGAATATTATATTTGCTTTCTTCAATTTTTAAACAAATTATAATACTATGAGATTAAAGTGTTTAACAGTATTTTCTTCAATTATATTATCATCGACTTTAATTTTAACTTCTTGTGGAGGTGATTCATCAAACAGCACAAAAAAAACATCTAACGCTAATGTTAGTGATGTAGTTATTAGTCATGAATTATCTGATGCTCAAATGTTAAATCCAATTAACTATTCTGATGCAGCAGCTGGCTATATCACTAAAAATATTTTTTACCCTTTATTAAATATCGATTTTAAAACTTTACAACTTGTACCATTAGTTGCTGAGGCTAGACCAGAAATTGAGCTAACTGAAGATGGCAAAATGAACATCACTTATAAAATTAGACAAGAAGCAACTTGGGATGACGGAACACCAGTTACCGCTAAAGATGTTGAATTTACTATTAAAGTAATTAAAAACCCTAAAGTAGATAATGTTAACAATAAACCTTATTATGAATTTATTGAAGACATCGTTTTTTATGACGAAGACCCTAAAAAATTTACTTTTAAATGTAAAGAAGTTTACATTCAAGCAGAGGTTCAAAGTGGTGATATTCCAATTTTACCAAGAAAAATATATGACCCTAAAGGTTTAATGGATGAATTTACCATTAAAGATTTATCGTTAAATCAAGAAGCATTAGCTAGCAACGAAAAAATAATAGCATTTGCTAATGATTACAATTCTGAAAAATACCAACGAGATAAAGAATGGATTGTTGGTTGTGGCCCTTATTCTTTAGAAGAATGGCAAACAGGACAAAAAATTGTTTTAAAGAAAAAAGAAAATTGGTGGGGAGATAAAGTTCAAAATGGAGGAATGTATTTTGATGTTCATCCATCAAAAATTATTTACCAAACTATTAATGATCAAACTACTGCAAAAGAAGCTTTAAAAGCTGGAGAAATTGATGTAATGAGAGGTATTAAAGCTCAAGATTATGAAGAGTTATTAAAAACAGAAAAATACACCAGCAACTTTAATTCTCATACACCACCTCAAATGGCTTACACTTATTTAGGATTAAATGTGAGAAAACCTATGTTTTCTGATAAAAGAACAAGACAAGCATTGGCACATTTAATAGATGTAGATAAAATTATTTCTGCAATTGCCTTGGGTTATGGAACAAAAGCTATTGGTCCAATAGATCCTTCTAGCAAAAAACAATACAACAATAACATTAAACCTTACGACTACAATCCTGCAAAAGCAAAGGAATTGTTAGCTGCTGCAGGGTGGAATGATAAAGATAATGATGGTATTTTGGACAATACTATTAATGGCGAAAAAATAAAATTTGAAATGTCTTACCTATACAATCAAGGTAACGATTCTCGTAAAGCTGTTGGTTTACTGTTTCAAGAAGAAGCTCGTAAAATTGGAATTACCGTTAATGTTGTTTCTCAAGATTGGTCTATTTTCTTAGAAAATACTAAACAACACGATTTTGATATGTATTATGGTGCTTGGATTAGTACTCCAATACCAAATGATCATAAACAAATTTATCATACATCATCATACAATGGAGGTTCTAATTATACGGGATTTGGTAATGATGAGACCGATGCGTTAATTGATGCTATTAGATTAGAAATTGATCCTGATAAAAGGGCTATATTAAACCATAAATTTCAAGAAATTTTACATGACGAATGTTCTTACATCTTTTTATACAATCCTACAGAAAGAATTGCTATTCATAAAAAATTTGAAAATGCAGAAACATCTCCTATGAGACCTGGTTATAATTTAATTAACTTTTCTGTTAAAGCAACTGCAATACAATAATTAATAGTCATAAATAAAGCATGTTAAAATACATACTAAAAAGATTATTAATATTTATACCAACGCTAATTGCTATATCACTTCTTACGTTTGTAATTAGCATTAATGCTCCTGGAGACCCAGTAGAGACAATGCTTAACCAAGGTGGGGGTGGTGATGGTCGGTCTGGTGAAAAATTAGCAAGTGAAAAAACTTACGAAGCCAAAAGACATGAATTAGGTTTTGATTTACCCCTTTTCTACTTCTCTTTAACCAATGCTACATTTCCTGATACATTACACCGTATTTCTAAAAAAGCACATAGAGAAACTTTACAACGCTTATCTTATGAATACGGAGAATGGGAAAATGTTTCTAGCTATTACCATACCCTTAGAGCTCTAGAAAGTAAATTATATGAAGTTGAAATTTTAGATAAAACATCTTCTGACTTAAGAAAATTAAAAGATGCTGTTAATGTATTGTACATCAATTACGATTCAGAAAAAATGGCAGCTACCATTGAAAACATTGAATTTGATTTATTTAAAAACAAAACAATAAAAAACTCTTGTTCAAATGCTTATTTTGATTTTATCAATGCATACAACCAAATGCTTGTCAATAAATCAACTTTTAGCAGGTACATTCCTGTTTTAATATGGTATGGATTAGATAACCAGTATCACAGATGGATTTCTGGTTTTGTTGTTGGCGATTATGGTATTTCTTTTCAAGATAAACGTCCTGTAAGTTCTAAAATATTTGATGCCTTAAAGTGGTCAATGATTTTGAGTATTTTATCAATTGTTATTGCATATTTAATAGCCATTCCTTTAGGTGTTCGGTCTGCTGTTGACAAAGGTAAGTGGTCAGAAAAGTTAATTACTACAGGCTTATTTTTATTATACTCACTACCAAATTTTTGGGTAGCAACTATGCTTATTCAATTTTTAGGTGGCGGTGGGTTAGGTTGGTTCCCAACCTTTGGTTTAGGAAGCCTACCAGAGAATGCCCCTTATTGGGATAGATTTTTTGAAACTGCTTACCATTTAATATTGCCTTTACTTTGTTTAACTTATGCTTCGTTTGCTTTTATATCCAGACAAATGAGAGGTGGAATGTTAGATGTTTTAGAAATGGATTACGTTAGAACTGCTAAAGCCAAAGGTTTAAAAAAGAATGTAGTAGTTTGGAAACATGCTTTTAGAAACTCTCTAATACCTATAATTACCTTATTTGCTAGTATTTTCCCATTAGCAATTGGTGGTTCTTTTATTATCGAAATAATTTTTTCTATCCCAGGTATGGGACAATTAACATTAAAGGCAATATTTGCCAGAGATTTCCCTATTGTGTTTACCGTATTGATGTTTACTGCTATTCTTACCCTAGTTGGTAATTTAGTTGCTGATATACTTTATGCTTATGTTGATCCAAGAATTTCATTTTCTAATAAAAAATAATTGATGATGAACTTTTTAAAATCAATATTATTTAAATCTAAAATCAAAAACGATAATACGCTTGATGCAGTTAATCAACGCGAATCGTTTAGAGGAAAAGAAAATGAAAGTTATTGGTCGGTAGTAAGGAAACAATTTAAGAAAAATAAAATTGCAGTTTGGTCATTAAGAATTGTTTACTTATTTGTTGTTTTGGCATTATTTGCAGATTTCATTGCCAATGAAAAGCCTATTGCAGCTAAATATAATGGAGAGGTATATTTTCCTGTTTTAAAAGAATATGCAGTTGATTTAGGCATTACTAATTGGGACAAAGATTTTGTAAATGTTTCTTGGAAAGATTTAGAATATGAATGGGTGGTATGGCCTCTCAGTCCTTATTTACCCAAAAACATTGATTTCTTAAACACTTCTGTTGGCCCTTTTGAAGAACAGCAAGTAAAATCTTCTAAATGGAAACATTGGCTTGGTACAGATGCTTTAGGGCATGATGTTTTTGCTGGAATGATACACGGCACCAGAATAGCTTTATTAGTCGGCATCGTATCTATGGGTATTGCGGCTATTATAGGAATTTTCTTTGGAGCTATTGCAGGTTATTATGGTGATGATAAATTAAAAATGAGAATTTCATCTTTAATTCTATACATTTTAGGTTTTATTATTGCTTGTTTTTATGCCTTTGGAACAAGGTCTTACTTGCTTTCAGATTCTATTGGAGAATCATTTAGCGACTTTAGTTTAGAGTTATTAATAAGCTTTATAATATTTGGAGCAATTATGTTTGTGTTCAAATACATTTCTAAAGGTTTAAAAAAGTTGCCTATTTTAAAGAAAGAGGTTGTAATACCTGCCGATATTTTAATTAGTAGATTAATTGAAATAATTGATTCCATTCCAAAATTATTCTTAATTATTTCTATTGCTGCAGTAGTTGCTAAACCATCTATTTTTATTGTAATGATGATTATTGGTTTAACCACTTGGACAGGTATTGCTAGATTTACAAGAGCAGAACTACTAAGAGTTAGAAACTTAGAATACATTGAAGCTGCAAATGCTTTGGGTTACAAAGAATTTAGAATTATTGTAAAACATGCATTGCCAAATGCTTTATCACCAGTATTAATATCTATTGCTTTTGGTATTGCATCAGCAATTTTAATTGAATCCACACTTTCATTTATTGGTGTAGGTGTTCCTGCAGAAACAATTACTTGGGGGTCTTTATTATCATCAGCTAGGCAAGATTCTACTGCTTGGTGGTTAGCAATATTCCCTGGTTTTGCAATATTTATAACGGTAACCATCTACAACTTAATTGGTGAAGGCTTAACCGATGCAATGAATCCGAAATTAAAAAAATAGGCAACCTATCTAAAGTGTCTTTTATAAAAAAGGGATAACAATTTATTGTTCTCCCTTTTTTAATTTCCAATCCTGTCCGTTCGAGTGATTTTTGGTTTTGTTCTCGATACATTCTTTTTGAAAAGAACACTCGAACTGACAACCAAAAATTGTAACGTTTAAATTGAGTATAGTCGAAATGAGAACTTAGTTCTCCAAAATCTTTCTAAGATCTGGTTTAAAGTACAAGTCGCTTTTTAATACTTTACCATCTTCACGATAAATAGGATTACCATCAGCATCCAATTTACTCATATTACTTGATTGAATTTCTTTAAAAACTTCTTCAATCTTATACTGTAAGCCATGCTTTAAAAGTGTACCACAAAGTATGTACAACATATCTCCACATGCATCAGCAATCTCTACTAAATCACCATTTTGGGCAGCTTCTAAATATTCTTCATTTTCTTCCCTCATTAACTTATACCTCAATAAATAGTCCGATTCATTTAATTTTCCGATAGGAGCTTCTTCATTCCCAATTTCAAATGCTTCATGAAATTCTTTCACCATATTTATGGTATCTTCTAAAGTTAATTTTTCGCTTGCCATAATCTTATTTTAAATGATTAACAAATATCAAAATTCAAAAGTTAAGAACCCTGAAATTTCTTTAACATTTTTTAACAAGCGTTAATAAACTACTGTTGGTAAACAACATTTGAGTGCTTATCTTTGAACATATTATTTAATAAAATATTATGGAAGAAATTAATGTAAACAATCCTACACCGCAACCAGTACAAGTAAGTTCAACTTCACAAAGCTCAAATGTTGACATAAAAGCACTAAACGAAAAGATTCAAAAAGAAAGTTCTTTTGTAGATTTATTAACCATGGAAATGGATAAAGTAATCATTGGTCAAAAACACATGACTGAAAGATTGCTTATTGGTTTGTTATCTAATGGTCATATTTTATTAGAAGGTGTCCCCGGGTTAGCAAAAACTTTAGCAATTAACACATTAGCTAAAACAGTAGATGCAAAATTTAGTAGAGTACAGTTTACTCCAGATTTATTACCTGCCGATGTTGTAGGCACAATGATATACAACCAAAAACAAGAAGCATTCTCAGTAAAAAAAGGACCTATTTTTGCGAATTTTGTTTTAGCTGATGAGATTAACAGAGCTCCAGCAAAAGTACAAAGTGCTTTATTAGAAGCGATGCAAGAACGCCAAATTACTATTGGTGAAGAAACTTTTAAATTACCAGAACCATTTTTAGTCTTAGCAACTCAAAACCCTGTAGAGCAAGAAGGTACTTATCCTTTGCCAGAAGCACAAGTAGATAGGTTTATGTTAAAAGTTGTTTTAGACTACCCTACTAAAGAAGAAGAGAAAATAATTATACGAAATTCTATAAATGGATTCCCCACTCCAAATTGTGTACTAAATCCTGCTGATATTTTGAGAGCTCGAAATGTAGTGAAAGAGGTTTATATGGATGAAAAAATTGAGCAATACATTGTTGATATTGTTGACGCTACTAGAAATCCTGAAAAATACAATTTAGCTGAATACAAAAATTTAATCACTTTTGGTGGTTCTCCAAGAGCAAGCATCAATTTAGCATTAGCATCTAAAGCTTACGCTTTTATTAAACGAAGAGGTTATGTAATACCTGAAGATGTAAGAGCAATATGTCATGATGTATTAAGACACAGAATTGGTTTAAGTTATGAAGCTGAAGCCGAAAATATAACAACAGAAGAAATAATTAACGGTATATTAAACAACGTTGAAATTCCATAGATAGACAAAAGATTTTAGACTCCAAGAATTAAGACTAAATTATCTGTTTTAAAAATTCTTATGTCTTACATCTTTCATCTTTGAATCATTAAAACTATGTCTAACAATAGCACATCTGAACTCTTAAAAAAAGTAAGGAAGATTGAGATTAAAACTCGTGGTTTGAGCAATCAAATTTTTTCGGGTGAATATCATTCTGCCTTTAAGGGAAGAGGTATGGCTTTTAGTGAAGTTAGAGAATATCAACATGGTGATGAGATAAGAACTATTGATTGGAACGTTACAGCCAGGTTTAACCATCCTTACGTTAAAGTTTTCGAAGAAGAGCGTGAAATGACCGTGATGTTGTTGGTGGATGTGAGTGGCTCTAAAGAATTTGGAACACAACAAAAATCAAAACAAGAATTAGCTACTGAAATTTGCGCTGTTTTAGCATTTTCAGCCATACAAAACAATGATAAAGTTGGAGTTATTTTCTTTTCCGATAAAATTGAAAAATTCATCCCACCTAAAAAAGGTAAAAGTCATATTTTGATGATTATTAGAGATTTAATCGATTTTGAACCCGAAAGTAAAGGCACCGATATCTCTTTAGCGTTAAAATATTTTAGTAACGTAATTAAGAAAAGGTGTACTTCTTTTTTATTGTCGGATTTTGTAACTGACATAAGTTTTGAACATGCCCTCAAAATTGCCAATAGAAAACATGATTTAATAACACTAAAACTATACGATAAAGCTGAAGAAGAATTACCAAATATTGGGTTAGTACCGTTGCTCGATGCAGAAACTAATAAAATTAAATGGGTAAATACATCCAGTAAAGAAGTTCAAAAAGAGTATAAAATTGAAGCATTAAAACGAAACGATTATTTAAAAAACACTTTTAAAAAAGCTGGTGTTGATACTGCTAATATTGGAACTCATGAAGATTATGTAAAACCCTTAATGGCGCTATTTAAAAGAAGAGGAGCATGAGAAATGTTGAATGATAAATTAATAATTATAAATGTATTTATCGAAATTAGAACTTCGATTATAAAAAACTAAAAGAACACTAATGAATATTTTTGGGAAACTTTTATGGCTTATTGTTGTTCGAGTTATTATAGGATTTCCAGGTGCATTCCTTAGAAAGTTCTATTTTAAATTGATAGGTACGGAAAAATCAATAGGGGACTTATTATCAGAAAATAAAAATAATATGTTGAAAAGTGAAGAGTTTAAAAGTGTAATTATTGGATTAATCAGTTGGTCATTGTTAATTTATTCAGTTATTATTATAGTTAATAAATTAAAAAATTAATGAGAAAGTTATTCTACATATTGATTTTCTTGTTTGGAAGCATAGGTGTTTCTGCTCAAACCGTAAAGGTAAATGCTTCTATAGATACCAATTTTATATTAATTGGAGAACAAACACAAATTGAACTAAAAGTTCAATATCGCTTAGATGGAGAAGCAGTAAATGTTCAATTTCCTGAATTAAAAGATACCATTAGCACAAAATTTATTGAGATTGTTACCAGCTCTAAAGTAGATACTATTTATCCTGATAAAAATGATTTAGCTTTAGTAGAGCAAATCAAAAAAATAACCATTACTTCTTTTGATTCAGGGCAATACCAAATTCCTTATTTTGAATTTCAAATAAACAATCAACCTTACCAAACCGGACCATTATTTATAGAAGTAATACCTATGGAGGTGGATACCACTAAAGCAATATTTGATATTAAAGCTCCGCTAGAAGAACCTTTTTCTATCATCGATTGGTTAAAAGAAAATTGGATTTGGATCGTTGGAATTTTAGCTTTAATTATCATTGTTATAGTTGTTGTTAGGTATTTAAAAAGAAGACCAGCACCAATTATTGAAGAGGTAATTCCAGAAATTCCTCCACACATTATTACATTAGAAAGACTGAATAAACTCCGAGAAGAGAAGTTATGGCAAGCAGGAAAAGTTAAGCTCTACCACAGTGAAATCTCTGACATTTTAAGAGAGTATTTAGAAAGTAGATTTCATGTTAATGCGTTAGAAAACACAACTTCTGAGATAATGCAGAGCTTACGTTTCCATAGCATACAACCAGACATGTTAACTAAATTAAACAGTACTTTGGTTTTAGCCGATTTGGTGAAATTTGCCAAAGAACAACCTTTAGCAAGTGAAAATGATTTTAGCTTAGTAAATGCAGTAGATTTTGTAAACAGTACTAAATTAATTGTAATGCCTAAAGAAGACAATGCTGGATAATTGGAGAGAAATATCATTTGCCAATCCAGAATTTTTCTGGTTGCTGCTTATCATCCCATTGATGATTGCATGGTATATTTTTCGTCAAAAAAAATTATACGGTACCATTAAAATTTTCACAACCAAAGGATTTTCAACATCTCCTTTAGCAGTTTTACGCCACAGTTTAATTGTATTAAGAAGTTTAGCATTAGCAGGATTAATTACTGCAATTGCTCGCCCGCAAACCTCATTAAGTTGGCAAGATGTAACAACGGAAGGTATAGATATTGTTATTGCTTTAGATATTTCTGGAAGTATGTTGGCGGAAGATTTTAGACCAAACCGATTAGAAGCTTCTAAAAAGGTGGCAATGGATTTTATTTCCGAAAGACCTTATGATAGAATTGGATTGGTTATTTATGGTGGTGAAAGCTTTACACAATGTCCTTTAACTACCGACCATGATGTTTTATTAAACCTTTTTGCAGGCGTTCAAAATGGAATGATTGAAGACGGTACCGCAATCGGAATGGGATTAGCAACAGCAGTAAGCCGATTAAAAGATAGTGAAGCAATTAGTAAAGTTGCGATTGTATTAACAGATGGTTCTAACAATTCTGGATCTATCCCTCCTATTACAGCGGCAGAAATTGCGAGAGAATTTGGCATTAGAGTTTATACCGTAGGTGTTGGTTCTAATGGCTTAGCTCCTACTCCATTTAAAGATCAATTTGGAAGAACTCAATATCAAAATATACCAGTAAGAATTGATGAGAAAACATTAAAAGAAATTGCTCAAATTACAGATGGAAAATACTTTAGAGCAACTAACAAAAATAAATTAGAAAGTATTTATCAAGAAATTGATAAACTAGAAAAATCAAAAATTGAAGTGACAGAATACAAAAGAAAATCAGAAAAATTTTGGCCTTTTGCATTGGCTGCTGCTGTTTTATTTTTATTAGAATTTTTATTAAGAAACATAATATTTAAAGGCATTGTTTAGGTTCGAACACGACATATATCTTTGGGCCATATTAGGAGTTTTACCCCTAATACTAATCGTTTTTATTTTTATTTCTAGTTGGAAAAAAAGGAAAATAAAAAAGTTTGGCAATCAAGAAATTACCAAAAGATTAATGCCCAATGTATCTAAAAAATTACCTATTGTAAAATTTGTATTGTACAGTTTAGCAATGGTTTCATTATTAATTGGCTTGGCTAACTTACAATTCGGAACAAAAGTAGATGAAGTAAAACGAGAAGGAATTGATTTAATGTTGGCTGTAGATGTATCTAATTCAATGTTGGCAGAAGATTTATCGCCTAACCGATTAGAAAGGGCTAAAAGAGCTATTTATCAATTAATAGAAAAATTACATAATGACCGTTTAGGAATTATAATTTTTGCTGGAGATGCTTATGTTCAGTTACCTATAACTACTGATTATTCGGCAGCCAAATTATTTTTAGAAACCATCAACACTGATATTGTTCCGACACAAGGTACAGCAATTGGTTCAGCTATAGATTTAGCCATGCAATCATTTGATTTTGAAAATGGAACAAGCAAAGCTATTATTGTAATTACAGATGGAGAAAACCATGAGGATGATGCCAAAGCTGCTGCAGAAAATGCTTTTGCTGAAGGAGTTTCAGTTCATACTATTGGTATGGGTTCTCAACAAGGTTCGCCTATTCCAATTTATCAAGATGGTAAACAGGTTGGTTTTAGAACAGACAATAGTGGCAACACAGTAGTTACCAAATTAAATGAAACCATGTTAAAAAAAATAGCTGCTGCAGGCAACGGCTCTTATGTAAGAGCAACGAACGCTAATGCTGGGTTGAAAATTATTATGAGCGAAATTGATAAAATGGAAAAGAAAGAATTTGGGAGTAAATCCTTTAAAGATTATGAAGATCGTTTTCAATTATTCTTAATAATTGCGTTTGTATTGTTAATTATAGAATTCTTTATTTCTAATAGAAGAAGCAGTAAATTAGATGGTATTAATTTATTTGAAACGAAAAATTAATGAAATACATTATCTACATATTAACCTTATTTATTAGTTTAAACCTTTATTCGCAAGAAGAAAAGAAATATATCCGAGAAGGAAATAAACTTTATGAGCAAAAGAAATTTGATGAAGCTGATGCGAGTTATAAAAAAGCGTTAGAAAAAAATAGCCAATCAGTAAAAGCAGATTTTAACCTTGGAGATGCACTTTACAAACAAAAAAAATATGCAGAGGCTATTCAGCAATTTCAAAAAATTGCAGAAAAAACAACTGATAAAGATTTAAAAGCAAGTGCTTATCATAATATGGGTAACTCTTACTTAGAGTCACAAAAATACCAAGAAAGTATTGATGCTTATAAAAAAGCATTGAGAGAAAATCCAACTGACGATGATACCCGTTACAACCTTTCTTACGCTAAAAAAATGTTGCAACAACAGCAACAACAAGAACAAAAAGATAAGGATAAAAAGGATGATGAGAAAAAAGATGACAAGGATAAAAAAGACGATGAGAATAAAGATAAGAAAGACGATAAAGGAGATGACAAAGACAAAGATAAAAAAGATAAACCTGGCGATGAAAAAGATAAAGGAGACAAAAAAGACGAACAACCCCAGCCAAATAAACTATCTAAACAAGATGCACAACGCATGCTTGACGCATTAAATAATAAAGAAAAGCAAGTACAAGCCAAACTAAAAAAGAAAGAACAAAAAGGAGAAAAAGTTAATATTGAAAAAGATTGGTAAATGAATTTTTTAAATTATAAATGTTGAATTTTGAATTCTCCCTTGGAGAAGGGAGATTAAGAGGGATTGAATAAATGAAATTAACTACAAAACATATTAGCTCATTTTTATTACTGTTATTAATAACAGTAAGTGCCTTTGCGCAAGATGTGGAATTTACAGCTGGGTCAAGCCATAGTGCAGTAAAAACTGGTGATAGGTTTCAAATTCAATTTACGGTAAATACATCTGTTTCTAATTTTAAAGGTCCAGATTTATCAGATTTTAGAGTTTTATCAGGTCCAAATCAATCTACTAACATGTCTTGGGTAAACGGAAAGACATCTACCACACTATCTTTTAGTTATGTGTTAATGGCGTTAAAAGAAGGCGATTTTACTATTGGAGCTGCTTCTGTAACTGCCAATGGAGAATCTTACAAAACAAATCCAATAAAAATTAATGTAGGCAAAGGTGTTCAGGTTCAACAAAACACTAATCAAAATAATAGCAGTAGCAATGATACCAAAGAAGCTAACTCTTCTGATGATTTATACATTAAAGCTTCCGTTAACAAATCACAAGTTTACCAAGGTGAACAAATAATTGCTACTTACCAATTATATACACGTGTTAGTATTGCTGGTAACGAGTTGGTTAAAAATGCTGATTTAAATGGGTTTTGGAGTCAAGATATTGATTTAGGAGAATCCCAATGGACACAAGAAATTATTGGCGGTTATCGTTGGAGAGTAGCAACTATTCGTAAAATAGTTTTATTCCCACAACGCTCTGGCGATTTAGAAATTGACCCTCTTGAAATGAAATTTATTGTTCAACAACGAGTTCAAGGTGGCGGACAAAGTGTTTTTGATCAGTTTTTTGGACGTGTAGAGAATATAGAGTACAGCTTAAAAAGTAAACCAATCAAAATTAAAGTGCTTCCTTATCCTGAACCAAAACCAGTTGGATTTGAAGGAGCTGTTGGTAATTTAGAAATGGTGGTTGATGTTACCAACAATGAGGTAAAAGCCAATGAAGCAGTAAACATTAAAGTTAAAATTTCAGGAAAAGGAAATATCAATTTAATTGAAAATCCAAAAATTAATTTCCCTTCAGATTTTGAAACTTACGACCCAAAAATAATTGACAATGTGAAAACAACTGCAGTTGGTGTATCTGGAACAAAAGTGTTCGATTTTTTGGTAATTCCTCGCCATGAAGGACAATTTAAGTTAGACCCAATTACCTTTATTTACTTTAATCCTGCTACAAAAAAGTATACTACCATTACTTCTGACCCAATTAATATTAATGTTTTAAAGAATGATGGCAGTACTTCTGACAATGTAGTTTTTTCTTCTCCAAACAAGGAAGATATTGAAGTATTAGGTGAAGACATTCGTTATATACACGCTAACCAAACAAATATTACAACAGCTAACCAACAGTTTTATGGAAGCTGGAAATTTTACCTTTTATTAATTTTAGCTCCACTCCTATTTTTAGTAACTTTTATTTTTAGAAATAAAATTAGAGTTGCACAAAGTGATGTAGTAAAAGTAAAGAGCAAAAAGGCAAGTAAAGTTGCTACTAAGCTGTTGGTGTCTGCTAAAAACAGTTTGGCTGCCAATAACAAAAAAGCGTTTTATGAAGACATTTCAAAAGCCTTGTTTGGTTATATTAGTGATAAATTAAACATTGCTGCTGCTGAATTAAACCAAAGCAACATTACAGATAAGCTTATAGCCATTAACGTAACAGAACAAACTACACAACAATTAATGGATACCATAGAACTTTGTGATATGGCAAGGTTTGCTCCCGTTTCTATTTCTGAGCAAGAAGTTTACAATAAAGCAGAAGCAATTATTAACCAAATTGAACAGGAGGTTAAATAATGGAAAATGTAGAATTAAAAATTTTAAATAAAAACGTCATTGCGAGAGTTGATATTCTTTGTCATACTGAGCTTGTCGAAGTATTGATAAAGAATAGACCATTTGAAGCAATCTCTCTATTAAAAGCCTTATTAATTTTTGGTTTAATACTTTTTAGTTTTAACCTAAAAGCTAAAAGCTTTGAAAACGGAAACAAACTTTACGCAGAAGGAAAATACGAAGAAGCAATTAAAGAATATGAAGCTGTAATTGCTGCTGATCAATTATCAACTGATATCTATTTTAATTTAGGAAACGCTTATTATAAAACAGAAAATGTTGCTGGAGCAATTTTAAATTACG
Source organism: Vicingaceae bacterium (assembly GCA_037969435.1). GTDB lineage: Bacteria > Bacteroidota > Bacteroidia > Flavobacteriales_E > Vicingaceae. The sequence continues at coordinate 27,217 of JBBKXK010000006.1, read as the reverse complement.
AAAAAGCCTTAAAATTAAAGCCTGACAATGAAGATGCTTTGTTTAACCTAAAAATGGCGAACAAGCGTACTATTGATAAAATTGATAGATTACCAGAACTATTTATTGGCAACACTTGGCGAAACTTAGTAACCTCAAGAACAGTTTCTGGCTGGTCCTATTACTGTGTAGGGTTAATCTTTTTATCCTTGTTGTTTTTTGTAGCTTACTTGTTAATGCGACAAGTATTCATTAAAAAAACGAGTTTTTATGCAGGTATTTTATTCTTTGTATTATCTCTATTTAGTTGGTTAATGGCAGCACAACACAATACCATTGTGCAAGAAGCATCAGAAGCCATTATTTTTTCGAGTACTATTACCGTACAAAGTGAACCCAACCAAAATGCTGAAAAGCTATTTACCCTACACGAGGGTACTAAAGTAAAACTGTTAGAAGAAGCCAACAGTTGGAGTAAAATAAAATTACCAAATGGTAATGTGGGTTGGATACAAAGTGAGAGTTTGAAGAGTATATAATTATCAATTGACAGATTCTGAAACAAGTTCAGAATGACTATAGTGAAATAACAAACCCTAAAAGAACGTCATGCTGAACTTGATTCAGCATCTAATTAACAATTATCTTTGTAACTTACCGTTTTAATAAAACAACTATTCTCTCCAAATAGGATGAAATTAACTAGTAAATATCTCTGTTTTTTAGGCTTAATTTTTATTTATATAGATTCTTCTTGTCAAGAAACTACTTGTAAACAAAGTGAGAAATTTATTTACGACCAGCTTAAAGAAATAAAGAAGAAAATTAAAACTGATGCAAATCATTGGATTGAGAATAATAAAGATTCCATTGGCTTAATAAAAAAAAACAAACCACTTATCACTACACTTCTGTATAAAGAAGATGGCGTTAATTATTGGAATTATTATGATTCTTTAATCTGTAAAAATTCAATGTCTCAAGAAAAAGTAATTAGCATCTCTCAAAAAGATAATTTCCCAACATATTTTATAAAGTATGAATTTCAAAATTCAAAAGTATCTTATCCAAGTTCTTTAGAATTTTCGTATTCAATTGAAGGTGATTTGATTCAGATACTATTAATTAATAATGTTTGGAGTTTTGATGTGCAAGTTTTATATCAAACAAATGTGTCTTTAATTGATACAGTTTTGTTTTCATCTAATAACAATTATGTACTTGTTTATAATTTTGAAAATAAAATAGGTAAATCACTTGACACTTGGGATTTGTATCAAAAAAACATTATAACACCTATTCATTCTATACTTAAAGAGAATAATCGTTATTATAAAATTGATCTAGATTTATTTAGAGATTCTTTAGAAGTTAAAAAAATAGAGCATATCAATATTAAAGACTTTATAAATAAGTATGATTTAAAAGAATCGGGAATAGAAATTTCAAATCAAATTACTTATTCAACTTCTTATTTTAAATCTGGAACTAAAACCTTGAAAATTGGTAATTCAGAAGAATTTGAAACTTTTTCCGAATATACACTTCAAATTCATTACTTATTAGAAAATGACACTATTAACTCTGAAGAAATACCTAATATATCTCCAAGTAACGAACATGAATACTTAACTAGAATAAAAAAAATATTAAATAGAAATAGACCTGAAGAAGCATTTGATGAAAATGGATTAAAAAAGGGCATTTATCCTGATTATTCAATAGTATATAGGAGTAAAACAGATCAGTTATTTATATATTCTAACCTATTTAAAAGTATATATATGGGAAGTGAAGAAGATGAAAATTGGAATAAACCTTTTAGTGAGGAAGAAATTACAAATAATCCAAACCCAACACGTGCTTTAACTAATTATTCCTTTTATGGTAGTGAAATTCATAATGTTGTAATTCTAAAATAATTAAAAATGAAAAACTACCTCCAAATCAATAAAAACCTGTGGAACAGGTATTAAATAACTAACATTAATCGGCAATTATTTATCTAAAGCTCGTTTGGTAACGTATATTCGCCAGCCTAATATAGCTAGCTGAAGCTTATTAAACTTAGCAGGATCCATTCTACGTTTTGAAAAGCTTGGTAAAATAGCCTTATTAATTTTTGCAAGTATTCTGAAAAATTGAGTTTTCATGTTACAAAAGTAAGAAAACAAAAAAGCCCCAACTTTCGTTGGGGCTTTTATTGTTTATTAAAACTTAGTTTTTAATAATTTTCTTAGTAATTACTTCATCGTTAGTTGCTATTCTTACGAAATAAATTCCGTGTGTTAAGCTATTAACGTTAATCACTTTTTGGAAAGAACCAGACTCTCCATTAATTTGATCAGTAATTAATACTCTACCTTGGATATCAAATACATTGATAGTGATATCTTCTCCAATTAATAATCCAAAATCTAACGTAAGATTTTCGTTAACTGGGTTTGGATAGATGTTTAATCCTCTTGTTTCTAAGTTTTGTGGCACATCAACAGTTGTAATTATAACTGTAATAGTATCACTACCACAAGCGTTTGTTGCAATTAAAGTAACTGTATAAGTGCTATCTAAACCAGCGTAAACATGTTGAGGGTTTACAGCTGTACTTGTATTACCATCTCCGAAATCCCACATGTAAGATGTAGCATTTGTTGAAGTGTTAGTAAATATAAAAATTGAACCACCTGAAACAGATGTAAAACTAGCTACTGGTAAATCTACAGTTACAACAATTGAATCGTTGTAAACATTACCACAATAATCAGTTAATTGCAAGTAATAAGTACCTGCAGCAGTAACTGTTAATGTTGGTGTAGTAGCATTTCCTGGAGTCCATAAGTATGAAGCACCAGTTAAGTTAGGAATAATCGTTCCTGATTTACAAATAGTCATTGTAGCTGCTAAGATATTAGCACCTGATGGTGTAATTTCATGAGCTCCAAAAGTAGTAGTTGTAGTATTTCTAATTAACCCATCAACATCAGTAGTAACAGAAGCAATAAATGGGGCTGCAACTAATGCATTGTTAGAACAACTAATGTGTAAATCTGTAGTATCATTAACAAACATTGGTGCTGCTAAGAAAGAAGCTGCATCGTAAGCTGTTGCTGTTTGAAAATCAAACAATGATGTTTCTGAAGCAGTCATACTTACATTAGTAGAATCAAAATCGTAAACATTGTTATCAATCATTAAATTAGTAAAACTTGATAAATAAAAGATATCACCACTAGCTGTTGAACTATCAGATTTTACGATATTATTCATGAAATTAATGTTGTTTACCCCATCAAAATATATCATTTGATCTGTGTTGTTAGTATTACCTGAAACGCTGTTATGGTAAACATTTACATTATCTGCATTTTCAACATCAATTGCATAATCACACCCTGAAAAAAAGTTGTTTGAAATTATAGATGGAGTTGAAGGTTGAGCATTAGAAGACCCAAAATATATTCCAACATAACCATCATCAAACAACACTTTGTTACCATTAACTGTAGTTGTTCCATCCACATAGTATACTGAAATTCCATAATCACTAGTAGATACAGCATCCGTAGATCTAATGTAGTTATTATTAATAGTAACATCTTTAGAATACTGAACATCAATTCCTATGTAATATAAATCATTCATAGTATTGCTATTAATTGTTACACCTTCACTAGAACCATCTTGGCCATAAGCATAAATACCCCACCCTAACAATCCAAATGGATTTATTGTGTTGTAAGATATTGATGAATTATCTCCTATTCCATCAAAATTAATTCCATAATAGCTTGCTGTAATATCATTGTGCTCTATAGTCGCATTTTTTGCATTACCATAATCCGCTTCAATATAAATACCATAATAATCACAGATAACTTTATTGTTTACTATTTCTATGTTTTCCATATCAGAATCATCAGATTCTAAATACAAACCAGAATAATTGTAATTAAGAGTAGTAGTATCACCAACAAAAGTTGAGTTTTTAATAGAAACATTATTTAAATAAACATAACTAGCAATAATCTCAGCACCGGTATTGTCAGTAGACTCAAAATAAGAGTTATCAATAGTAAGACCATTAATTCCACCATAATCACCTTCAATGTACAATGCTTGACTATAGGAAACAACATAATTACTATCAATAAAAGTTGTATTATTTACAGCATTATAGTCAGATTCCATATATATACCATAACTATTGGCTGCATAAATAGAATTGTTTTTAAAAGTTGTACTATCTATAGGTGAATATTCACAATACATATAAACTCCTTCAAAATTGGCAGTATAAACTTTATTGTTCTCAATACTAACATTTCGAATAGCAGAATATACATCAATATCTATACCCCATGTTGAAGCAGTATCAATATTATTATGAATAGTAACGTTTTCTACATTACCATCGCTATTATCAATATAAATACCTTCATTACCAGCATTAATAACATTATTATTAATTACAGTATTCTTTTGAAGAACGTAACTGTCAAAATAAATTCCATCTTCATACGATTCAATAGTATTAAAATTAACTTCTATGTTTAATATAGAAGCTTCATCAGATTCAACATTAATACCATCACCATCATAAGTAACTATGTTATTATTTGAAATAATTATATTTTCTAAAGTTCCATCTGATAAAATTTCAACACCTTCATATTCAGCTGTATCTATATTATTGGTTATTACAATGTTATTTAATCCACCGCCTTCAGCTTCCACATATATACCATCAGAATTAGAATTAATGATGTTTTGATTAATAGTTACATCCACTATTCGTGCATCAGAATATATGTAAATACCATCATCATCAGCCGTTAAGTTATTATAATTAATATTAATGTTAGAACCCAAACCATAATATGGTTCCATGTATATAGTTTCGCTTCCGTCAGCATATATGGTGTTACTGTCTAAGGTACAGTTTGAAATTCCTGCATAACCATAAACGTATAAACCAGAATATCCGTCAAAATCAGATGATTTAATAGATAAATTATTTACTTTACTTGAACCTGAATAAATTTCTAAAGCATCATCACCATTATTATATTGAGTTTGAAAAAAACTATTGGTTATCGTTACATTATTTACATTACTACTACCATCAAAATAAGCTGCATCAGTTGAAGAAGATCCATCATCTGTTGGATTTGAAATTACAGTATCGTTATTTAAAGTAATGTTAGATAAAGTATGACCACTATTTAATTCTAATCCATTGTATAAACCTACAAATTTAGAAGTAGTTATATTAAAATTGTTTAAGCGAGTATAATCCACTCCCATATACAGTCCATCAGCATTGGTAGAATTAAAGTTAGAATTAGTAATAGTTACATCTTCAATAATAAAATCAGACCAAGCATAAAAAGCATCTCCACCTGTACCAACAGCTGTACCAGCAGTAAAGTTAGAATTGAAAAGTGTTACATTTTTAATTTTAGTATTAGAACCTTCTAAATATACAGCGTATTCAGTTGATGAAGTTATTTCACTCTCATCTATAGTTAAACCTGTAAGACTTTTTTCTGCATAACATTGAAATCCATAACCATTTGCAGTAATGTTTGAAAATGATATTAAAGGATTAGTAATGTCATTAAGACTTGAGTATAAATAAATACCATGAGAAGTTGATGCTAAATTTGAATTAGTAAATGAAAAATTGTTATTCCCATTATCTCTCTCAATATCAATTGCCCAACCACCATTTAAAGGAGTGTGAGCGACACTAACATTGTTAAATTGAAAACTGTGAGAATTATCTCCCTCAACTACTCTTGCGCCTGGTCCATTATAACCAATGGTAATATCATTAAATTTAATGTAACTAACATTGTTAAAAGAAAATGTATTTCCAGTATTAGAAAAAACATAAACTTTAGAACTATCATTACTTTCTGACTTAAATGTAATTGTATTAGTTATGCTATTTCCAACAACTGCGTTTAATACAACAGCTTCGTTAATTGTTAAATTATCTCTAATATCAAAAACTACTGCACCCGATTGGCCATGTAGCATTAAAGAATCACATGCATCCTGAATGGTAGCTGCATATGGCGTAGTTCCGTAAACGGTATAAGTTCCACTCAATTGAGCTGAAGCTGTATATCCAATACATAACATACTAAATAAGTAAAGAATTTTTTTCATAAGAATTAGTTAGGTTAGTAATTATTGAGGTGCGAATATATAACAAAAAATCAAAAAAATATAATATCAATAAACTATTAATTTTTAAAGAGAATATTGATACAATTAACTAAGTGAAGAAAATGCTTTTTATAAGAATAAACGCCTCAACATTATTGTGGTTTTGATGAATTTTGGCGTTCTGAACGAAAATGAACGCTAACTCAATTTAAGAAGTATACTTAATTAAAGGTTGATCATTAGACCAACTCTAACGTGTTGGATATATTATAACTAACTTTACCCTTAATTATACTGATAGAGAAATTTATTCTTCATCTTAATTAAGAATAAATTTCTGCATGTTTGACAAAGAAGAGTACACTTTAGAACAATTACTTCAACTAGATTTTAACACCGTTATTTGGATTGCTGCACCAATTTTAATTTCTTTAGTAGCCATAGAATGGATATACAGCTACCGGAAAAAGATGAAAAGTTATGAAACCAAAGATTTCTTTGCATCTCTATCAGTAGGTTTAGGTAATTTAGCCCTCAATGGCTTACAAAAAGTCGGTCTCTATGCATTCATTTTATTTTTTTACAACCTAGTACCTTGGGGTATACCACACACCTGGTGGAGTTACATCCTCTGCTTTTTTGTGTTAGATTTTTTCCGTTATTGGGCGCATCGAATTGCGCATGAACAACGTTTTTTATGGACCACCCATGTAGTACACCATTCTTCAACCAAGTATAACTTAAGTGTTTCCTTTCGACTTTCTTGGATACAAAACATTAAAATTATCTTCTTTCTACCAGTTATCATGATGGGCTTTCATCCGGTGGTATTTTTCATTATCCATCAGGTAGAAGTCTTGTATCAATTCTGGATACATACTGAGTACATCAAAAAATTACCAAAACCTATTGAATACTTTTTTACTACTCCTTCACATCACCGAGTGCATCACGGCATCAACAAGCAATACATCGACAAAAATTATGGATCTACATTAATTATTTGGGACAGAATATTCGGAACTTTTGAACCTGAAGTGGAAAAACCTAATTATGGGATCACAACACCAGTTAATTCATTCAATCCTGTTTACTTGGTATTTCATGATGTGATTGATCTAACTAAAGAAATGTGGAAAGTGAGGCTGTCTCCTAAAAAAATGGTTCGTGTTTTTTTTAAATAGAAATAACAATGAATCTAATTAAATAAAAGAAGAAATATAAAGGCGACTAAGATTATACCTGCAACAATAAAATAAGGTAAACAACCATTATTCTTATCAAATTTACCCCAAAAACCTTTAGCATATTTCCTACGTTTTAAATCAAGTATTTCTTTATCCCAAATCTTCATGTTATAAAGGTACAGAAGTTTAATTTAAAAAAACTTTGATTAACATCAACAAAAAAGCCTCAACAAATGCTGAGACTTTTAATTTAAGATATTTTGCGGTCTGGACGAGAATTGAACCTTCTCTCCTAACTCTTTATAATATTATTAGCTGAAACTATACTAAAAACAGGACATAACTTACTAGAAAATAGTAATACAAGCTATGGCTGATAAAATTTACCTCGTTGCACCCAAGTTTGCTGAATCACACTATACATAAGGATTCCTTTAGCTGTATTTGATACTCTTTGCCTTGCAAAGGCATTTATAGATAAATTTGATACCAATTGCCCTTGAAGATTATAAATTTGAAGATTGATTGATTCTCCAGTTAAATTTGTAAAATACGTATTGCCAAATTCAGAAACAATAGTGACTAGTTCCTTTTCCTCGAAAATTTCAGTAACACTTACTGGATTGGTTCCACATAGTAATGTATCAGAATGACTTTCCATGTGAGATACAAGTGTATTGTTGTAAATATTGTATGATTGATTTATGTAGGTAAGATTGTTGTTTATTACAACAAGACTAGTGTCTTTTGAAACATTAAGTGTAATGGTAGTAAAATTGCACATCATATTTGCATCTTTATCAAGGCTCATTACTGCACTACCATCTCTATAAGCTACCATTGGCATTATAATTTGGTTGTTTGCCTCATTAGTATATAAACCATTTACACTTATATGATCATGCCAATATTGGTCGCTAGATAGAGATCTGAAAGTTTTAGCCCAAACAATATTGTTAGAAGCCACAGCAGGATTAAACTTCATTAAAAAGAACTGAAGCTTTGGATCATTTACATTATCAGAAAGCTCTCCATTAATAATAAGCATACCGTCATTAGTGCTTGCTATATTTCTAATTCTTACATCAATGCTAGAATTAGGATGTGTAATGTGCCAGTTTGTTACTACCTCTAAATTAGTATCAAGTTTGGTTAAGTAACCTATTTCAGCCTTATATGGAGATACAGGAAGAACATACCCCATGTTAACATAGTAGCTCGTGTCCATTTTAGATGGGAAAATCATCCCAGGAACTGCATAATCGTAATTAGGATTAGAGGATCCGTACTCTTTACAAACCTTTAAAGAACCATCTTCCTTAGTAACTAAAAGAAGTCCTCTCTTTAAATTTACTCCTGCGTTCATTCCTCTACATATATAACCACCATTAAGACCATGCTCTAGGTCATAAATTGAACCATTAAAAGGACCGCCAATACTATATTCGTGTCCCCACATTACATTTCCATCCTTATTAAATTTAAATATGCCAAATTGCACAGCACATTGAGCAAACAATGCTACATAACTTGTGTCGTTCAAATTTGATTTTACAATTGCAGAGGTTACATAATCATCAGAAGAACTTGCTCCGTAGTATTTTGAAAACTCAAGAATTCCTTGAGGATTAAATTTCGTAAAAACGAACCTATCATTTGAGACACCAGTCGTTACAATACTTCCGTCATCAAGTTCCGTTGCTTTATCAAAATAATTTGTAGGCCCTCCAATACTTGGTAAATATGAATTAGTCCAAATTGGACTAAAATTCGAATCTAATTTAGCAGCTGAAAAATATCCTGCTGACACATTAGCTGAGCTAGTTACAAAGTAATTATTATCAGAAAGTTTTTCAAGCGAATTAATCAATGGCGCATCTTGGAAATTATTTTTACCATAAGCTCCAAAAATATTTTTATAAAAATTGGTTGTTTGGCAGTTAGCAGATATAACTATAAAAAGTAGAATAATTGTAGTAAGTAGCCTCATCTAATATAATTTTGAATTGTAAGTTGAATTAAAGACGAGCTGTTATATTTTTGGTTGCTTGCAATTTAAATTAAGGTAATTGGGTATATTCTAATTGATGTAATTGAAAAAATTTTAATCCTAACTGTCCTATTTTCACCCTCACAAAAAAGCCTCAACAATGTTGAGGCTTTTTTGTTTAAGATTTTTGCGGTCTGGACGGGACTACTTTTTAGTTTTCTTAACTTAACTAATGTTTACTTAAATTTGCCACACATACTTGTTTTACTGTACTTTACAACTTATCAATATTAATTAACATTAACTAAAATTAGCCTAGAAAAACAAAATGTGTACGTATATTTGTACGTAACTTTTAAATATTTAAATGGGCTATTCAGTTAATTTCTATCTTGACAAATCTGTATCTAAAAGTAACTTAGATGCAGCTCTTCAATCAAATGACAAAGAACTTAAAAAAGATCTTGAAAATAGAATTAATGAAATTCCACTTCAACTATTTCTGTATTTAAGGTCTTCTGGAAAAACAATTAAAGTTTATATAGAAAGAAAATGCACCCAAAAGCAATGGGACTCAAATAAGCAAAGAGCCAATCCCCGATATTTCAAATCAGGAGCTACTATCTTTAATAATTATCTAGACCGAATACAAGACCAAGTTTGTTCTATTTATGAAGAGAATTTAAAAAACAAAGTGCCCACAACCAAAGAACACATTAAAGAAGTGGTTTACTTAGCTAATGACAAAGATTATGAAGGAACTCCTACCCCAACATTCGAAAAAGCATTTGATGAGTTTATTGAGTCGTCTAAACTTTCGAAACAAAAAAGCACCATCTCAGTATATAATACCTGCTTAAAGCATTTAAAAGAATTTTCAAAAAAAATCCATTACCCTCTTCTCTTTAACCGTATAGATTTAAACTTTGAAGATAAATTCAGAGATTATTTAATTAATGATATAGGATTAACTAATAATACCATATCAAAACAATTTAAAACCATAAAAACATTTTTAAACTATTGTACTGACAGAAATTACAATCAATTATTAGTATATAAAAAATTCAATGCGACAGAAAAAGAAGGAGAAATATATGTTCTTTCATTAGAAGAACTAATGAAACTGATTGATTTTGAATTTAAAGATAAAAAGCTATCAAATGTTAGGGATGTTTTTTGTTTTTCTTGTTTTACAGGACTAAGGTATAGCGATATATTAAATTTAAAAAAAGAAAATATAACAAACGAAACTATTAACATCTCATCTAAGAAAACAAATGAAAAATTAATCATCCCTTTAAATGAATTTGCACTTAATATTTTAAAAAGGCACAATAAACAAGATCAGATTTTACCAGTAATTAGCTCTCAGAAAACAAATGAATACTTAAAAGATATTGGTGAAAAAATTGAATTAAATGAGTCTGTAAGAAAGATCACCTATAAAGGCAGTAAAAAAATTGAAACATATGTCCCAAAAAAAGATGTATTTACTTTTCACATGGGCAGAAAGACATTTATAACCAATTCACTTGTACTCGGAATGACTGAAACAGAAACTAAAAAAATATCTGGTCATAAGAAAGATGAGAATTTTAGAAAGTATGTAAATCTTGCAGATGAATATTTGAAAAAGAAAATGAATAATGCATGGAATAAAAATACAGTAAAAGAATTTGTAAAGAATTAGCAGTCCTACTTTATTATTTAAACACCAACTAATAACTATCTTCCTAAATTTCAAACCCACCCAATACAATAAAGTCTTGCAATAAATTATGCACTTTAATATTTACTTTAAATGCAGGAATGGTTTCGCCTTCTAATTTTTCAAAATATTCTTTTGCCTTGGTTTTATCAACTGTACTTTTTAAATCATCAAAACGACCATATTCGTTTAGGTTTTTCTCAGTTGCACCTAAATCCATCATACTACGAAGTTTTACTTCATCTAAATTAAAGATGGTTGAAACCCGATGTATTTGATCGTTTTTAGCATTAAATTGATAGGTGGTTATATAATCTCTAAAAGTTTTTCCTGATTCAATTTTTACACTGCCACGCTGCACATCTCTTAAAAAAATACTGGCATATTTTTGTTCTTCTTGTGTTAAAGAGGCAAATGATTTATGCAATTCATTTAAGGTTTTCTCTCGTTTGTTTTCATCTGCTGTATCTTCTTTTAAAATTTTAAGGTATTTCTCAAAACTAGCATTCATATAATCAGCATCAATTTTTCCAGTATCTATTTCCGTTAAATGTCCTTCTAAATCGTAAGGAACCTCACCGCCAGTTCCTCCACCTCCACCGCTACCAAACAATTCTTTATAACGTAAAGCTAAAATTAGGTAGGTATTTTCATCAAATTGTAGTTCAACTATTTCTTTACCAAAAGGATATTTTAGTTGACTCCATTTAAAACCTTGAATTTTTGCGGCTTCTAAAAATCGGTTTAGTTCACTAAATAGTTTTGCAAATTTGTTTCTCTCATCTTTACTATCAGGTAATTTTTCAAAATTTTCAATTCCTGCATTACTAAACAGTTGAGCAATTTCCTCAAAACGAGTATTCATCGACTTTAAATTCGCATCCAAATGCTCCACAAATAAATCCACTGGTTTATCTCCAGAATAAAGCTTTACAGCATTGTTTATATTGCGTTCCATAGTATGCGGAAAACGATAATAACGGATAGTTCCAAAAGGTTTATCTGGACCAAAAAGCCTATTGGTACGAGAAAATGCTTGAATAATATTTTCGTATTCAGGTACTTTATCCATGTAAAGCGTATTAATCCATTTAGAATCAAAACCTGTTAGCATTTGGTTGACTACAATTAAGATGTCGATTTGTTTATCAGGGGTAGTTTCTAGGCGTAAATAAGGGGCTTTGTGTGCCAAACGTGCTGCAATGTCTTTTTTAAATTTAGAATGCGTTGCCAACGTGTAATCTTGGTTATATCGTGCATTATAATCTTCCATAATTTCTACCAAACCATCTTCTTTATATTCAGCATCACCTACGTTTTCAATGTTGGGGTCGAATAAAGCTGTTATTTTTAAATCTGGTTTTAAACTTTTCATCAATCGGTAATAAGCTATGGCTTCGTTAATGCTATTGGTGGCAAAAATGGCATGAAACTTATTTAAACGACTTAGTGTTAGCCAATTTTCCAAAATATCTTCTACTACTTTTTCCTGATGTACTTGACTTTCGTATTGCGATTTTGGGATATAATCTTCAATTCCTTTTATATATTTTTTTGATGAATCATCCCCCGCCATTTTTACGGTATTCATAAACTTATTAAAAACCACTTTTTTCTTAGGGTCAGAAAGTGCATCAGTTTCATCAATGGCTTTTGCTTGTTCTAAGGCTACCACTTTTCTTAAATCTCGGTCTTTGTAAGTTAAAATTTTATAAGGATCAAAACCTAATACATTTTTATCTCTTATCCCATCTGCTATGCTATAACGGTGCAATTCATCACCAAAAACGGTAGAAGTAGTGTTGTCTTTTTTCTGATTTTCTGCTAAAATGGGTGTGCCTGTAAAACCAAAAAATATGGCTGATGTAAAGGTGTCTTTTATATCCAACAACATTTCGCCAAACGTAGATCGGTGTGCTTCATCTACTATAAACACTATCCTTTTTTTATTGATTAATTCTATATCGTGTGTGTTTAAGCCTTCTTCTTCGTTTTTTATGTTGCTCATTTTTTGAATGGAGCTCACAATTAGAGTTTTGGCAGGGTCGCTACTTTTTAGTTTACTTACTAAAACGCCTGTATTTTCGGTAGCTTGTATTTCTTCATTGTCATCCGAAAAGCCTCTGTATTCTTTTAAAGATTGTGTGCCTAGCTCAATTCTATCCATTAAAAAAACTACTTTATCGGCATCTTTAGAATTGGCTATGAGTTGTGCCGATTTAAAACTGGTCATGGTTTTACCTGAACCTGTGGTGTGCCAAATATAACCACCTAAAGCGTGTTTACTTTTCCAATCGGTTTTGGCTACTTTATCTGAAATAGCATTGGCGGCAAAATACTGATAGCTTCGCATTACTTTTAGCACGCCATCTGTACCATCGGGTACGGTATAAAAACCTATTAATTGATGTGCCATTGGTATGGAAAGCAAATTGGATGCAATGCCTTGCCAATTGTTGATGGGTTCATTATCAAAATCTGCCCAATGGAAATAAAAATCTTTGTTAAATTTTCCATCAGGGCCAGGGTTGGCAAAATAAACGGTTTCACTTGGCTCCATAGCTACAAAAACTTGTACCAAGGAAAACAAACCTGTAAAAACACCAGAACGAGCATAGTTTTCTATTTGATACGCTGCTTGACTTACTGGAACACCACTGCGTTTAAGTTCGACATGAATTAAAGGCATTCCGTTAATTAACAGCAGTATGTCTCCTCTACGGTCATTCAGTATGTTAGATTTAACTTTAAACTGTGGTTGTTGTACTATTTGGTAGCTACTTTGTCCTCCAGCTATTTCGTGCCTGTCGTATATTTTTAGGCTAACTTCTTTACCAAAATGCAATGTGTCTTTAGGGTTATCTCGTTTTATGGCAACCGTTTTACCATTTATAAAACCGTTTAGTTTTAGTGGTGTGCGTAGCGTATTTATTTGCTCCACTATTTGTTGCATTTCGCCATTTGTTAATGACTGGTTGTTTAGGCGATCTATGTCTCTGTTGTTTTCAAACAAGATGTTTGCCCAGTTTTGCAACAAATCGGCTTCCGTTGAGTTTTTTAACACATTGCTGCTCCAACCTTTTTGAGAGGAAAGTGCTAGTATTAAGGCTTTTTCAAAATCTGCTTCTTTGGTAAAGGTCATTTTTATCTTTTTTTAAAATAAGCAAAGGCTTTAATTTTGTGCTACAAACAATTTACTAAAACAGGCTTTTTTTAGGTTATTTAGTTTAGTTAGTTGTGTTTTATGCAAGGCAATTTGATTGTCTAAACTTTCAAAATAACTTCCAATTTGTTCTTGCTCTTTTATATTTATAGGAATGTGAATTTCTATTTTCATCATTGTTTCAGCATTTAATTTTGCACGACCACCACCCACTAAAAAAGGTTCAATATTAGTATTTGAAATTGCACGTTTTAAAAATTTATTATCCGCAATAGTTTTTTTAGCTTGAAGTACGTGAGCATGATTATTTACCCAAATTTTACCTTTTACATATTGTACTGGATAATTTTTTAAATCGTTAGCACCATCTTCAGCTACTAAAATAAATTCTCCTTCATGTGTATGCCCTTGAACATAATCTTGAATACCATTAGCACCATAATAAGGTGTTTTACCTTTAATTCTTTGATTTGCTGTTATTGGGATTCGTAAATTATCAAATCTATTAGCTAAAGCATTTATTTCTTTCTCCACCCAATCCCCACTAAATCCTTTAAAACGAATTTCTGGTATAAGAGAACCTTTTTTAGGGAATAGTTTACCCAACATGGCTTTTTTTAGCACCATCAACTTGTCGTATTTTTTTTGATGCAACGTAATAAGGGTATCCATATTTTGGAAGAAACTACCTATTTTTTTTTGTTCGGTTGGTTTTGGAAATGGTAGTTCTATTCGATAAAAATCATTATGGTTTAGATCTGGTATTGTTGAATTTCCCGCTAATTGTCTAATAAGTAATTGAGTTGCATCTAACTTTAAAAAATAAACAAGAAAATCTTTATCAATCTGCTTTGGGTTAAATTTGATTTTGAAAAAATTATTATGAAAAGCTCCTTTAACATTGGTAACAACTTCACCTGTATTACCGGTTCTTGTCATGAGTACATCATTTTCGGTACATATAACTGATTCTGTTGGAGCCAATATGTAATATTTTGATTTAGAACCTTCTTTTAGAAATTCATTTGTAATATAGAAATAACCTCCTTTAATAGGCCTTGTAAATCGATTTGATATAGCTATTTGAAGACCTTGATTAATTACCGTTAAGTTCTTAAATGTATCAACCTCCCAATCCTCAGTAAAACCTTTAAATCGAATTACTGGTTTTTTATGTGCCTTCTTATTTTCCATTTAATAAGCTTTTAAATTCGTTCAGCCCTTTCATGTCAAACTCATTACCTTCTATATCATCAATTAGTTCGGCTAAGTTGTTTTCTGCTTCTTCTATTTGTGTAGCCACATCAGCATAGGTGGTGCTGTATTTATCGGCAAGGGTTTGTATTTTGGTAGTAAGCGTATCTATAATGGTTTTTGGTAAATTATTTAAATCCGTTACCAGTGGGGTTATCCATTTTAACTCTAACAATTCATACACATGTTCGTCTGTTAACGCTTCAATAGTGGCTTTGGTTTTTAAGTGTAGTTTTGCGGCAGCTTCTTTTACTTGTTTTTTTGTGGCTTTTTCTTCGGCAATTAATTTATCCAATTGTAAAATTTTAGCTTCGTAGCTGTCTTTGGCTACTGCTGTTTTTTTGCTTTCGGCACGTATTAGTTTCGCTTCTTTTAGTACAGCAGCATTTACAAAACCATCTTTGGCTTCGTTTACGGTGTCTTCTTCCTTTTCGTCTTCAGTAAATTGCTCTAAAATTTCCTCATAAGTTACAGTAATTTCTAGTAAGCGGTTTTCGTTTTGCTGTAAACTATTTAGCTCCTCTTTTAAATGGGTTTCTTGTACCAAATCAAAAGGCAAAATTCTGCCCAACCAACCTTCTTGTATTTCTACTTCTTTACCACTTTTCTTTTTCAGCACCATATTGGGATCAACCACTTTAGTAGCCTCCAACCCTTCGGTTTGTATTATTTCTAAATCTACCTTTAGGGCTTCCCATTGGTTATCGAGTAATTGGTAGGCTTCGTATTTATCAATTAAGGCAATGGCTTGCAGTCTTTTAAAAATATCGTTTCCAATTACTTCTTGCTCACGCACTACGTGTACAGTTAGCATATTGCTCAACAATTCTTGTTTTAAAAAAGTGTTTAAATTGTTAAATGCTACATCAAATTTTTGGGTAAAAGTGGTAACACTTTTATGTGTATTAATCGCTTGGTTAATGTCCTCCACTTTTAATTGTGCATTTACATCCGAAGATTTAGCAAATAAGGTTTCACGTAAATTTGGGAAGGCTTGCCAGTAATTTTCCAGCTCGTCTATTTCGTTGGTAGGTATTCCGCCAAACATCGAAGCATAAATATCATAGCTCTCTGCATTTGCAGAAGAATCTACATAACGCGGAATATTCAAATTGTATTCGTTGGTTCTAATGGCATCTTGTGTTACCACTTCGGCAAATTTTGGTGTGCCTTTTCTATCTCGCACCGCATCGGCAATGCGTTTAATATCCGATGCTTGTAGCCTATTGTTTTTACCTTCTTTAACAAAGCCTTTAGAAGCATCAATAATCAATACATCGGTGTTTTTTCGTTTTTGTTTTAACACAATAACCACCGTAGGTATTCCAGTACCAAAAAATATACTTGGCGGTAAACCAATAATGGCATCAATGTGGTTTTGTTCAATTAAATTTCTACGAATGGCACCTTCTTCTCCACCTCTAAACAGCACACCGTGCGGCAACACAATGGTCATAATTCCATCGGGTTTTAAGTGAAATAAATCGTGTAGCAAAAAAGCAAAATCTGCTTTAGATTTTGGAGCTAAACCAAAACGAGAAAAACGCGGGTCAGAATCTTTATGTTCTGGATCCCATTTTTGCGAATAAGGCGGATTAGAAACTACCGCATCTACATACAACGCATTGTAAGAATGTACGGCATCATTTTCATCAAAATAAGGCCAATCATCTTCTAAAGTATCACCATTTCGTGTTACAATATTACTTGGTATAATATCACGCATTACCAAGTTCATTCTGGTCAAGTTATAAGTATTCTTTTTTAACTCCTGAGCAAAATATTTAATGTTGTTTTTATCATCAATGTGTTTGGCAACGCTATTACCAATATTAATCAACAAAGAACCCGAACCACTACACGAATCATAAATTTGAATTTCTTTACGGTCTTTTAAATGGTTAGAAACAATTTCGGACAACAAAACCGAAACTTCATTGGGTGTATAAAATTCGCCCGCTTTTTTACCAGCATTTGCAGCAAACTGTCCAATTAAATATTCATAAATAAAACCAAGTACATCATACCCTTGGTTGCTGTCCATAGGAATATCTTTTATTAAATGAATGAGTTCGCTAATAGCTTTGGTTTGCTTTGCTGTAGTTTCTCCTAATTTGCTTAATCCAGTTTGTAGGGTATCAAAAATACCATCAAATAATTTTTTGTGTTTCGGACTAATTAAACGATCAAAAGCAGAAAGTGCATCTCTTACATTAGCAACATCAAAGTCTTTTCCTTGCTTTATCCAAGTAGAAAACAAATCATCGTAAGCAATAAAATAACCTATGTTTTTTTTGATATAATTTACGGTTTCAGCATCTGCTTCAGCAAGAGCTTCAATATTATCTTGTGTAAAATCGTTGGTTTTACAAAATTGCAGTTGCTTATCCGATAGATATTTGTAAAAAATGAATCCTAAAATGTAATCTTTGTATTCATTAGCTTCAATTTTAGAACGCATTTGGTTTGCAGATTCCCAAATTTTAGCTGCTAGTTGTTGTTTGTTCATATTGTATTCTTCTCTCTAATCTGTGAATAATTAATGAAAGATAAATATGTACAAAAAAAACGAGAAAAGCTAAATTTAAAATACAAAGAGAATTAAAAAAATTATATCAATTTAAGAGTTGATAGAGATAAAACTAAACACTATAAAATGAACGAAAATATTTTCATATCCTTAAGCAAGGAAGAATTCCAATTTTTAATAAAACAAGCTATAAATGAAGAATTAAAACATCATCAGTCAAAAGAGCCTGAAAGATTCCTAAATACTGATGAAGCTGCAATTTATTTAAGAATCTCAAAATCTCACTTGTATAAATTAACTATGGGTAGAACTATACCTTTTTATAAACCATCAAAAGTTATACTTTTTAAAAAATCTGAATTAGATGAGTGGTTAAAAACATTTAGAGTAATAACAGAAGAAGAAATTGATAAAGAGGCAGAAAGCTATCTAATGAAAAATAAAAAGTAGTAATATTGAGGTTATCAATTTAGATTAAAATATGTCAGAAGAGAACTCTAATCTATCATCTAAATCTTATCATATCTATGATTTAGACGCAACTAAATATTATTTTAGTATTAAGCATTTATTAGAAACAGAATCTAACTTAAAACTAGATTTAAATAAGGAACAATATCTTAAAATATATGCACAACATTATCTTATAAGTAAAAATTACCCTGTAAGTTTAATTGGACTAAGTGATAATGAGTTCTTGATGGCTGAACAAATACTTTCTCAAAGGGAGCTGAATATAATTGAACCTTCAATTCATGGTGTGTTTAATTACTTTATTCTTCAACAATTAATATGTTCTGACATTGATTTGATAAAACAAATCTTGAATCATCACTTATATAAATATAAAGGAAGTAAACTGGACTTCATTAATATGACACGTTTTTTTACGAGATCATCCATAAAACAAAACTCACCAAGATTAAATGAGGAAATTAGGTTAAAAGAAGTTTCTAATTGGGCAACAGAACACTTAAAAGACTTTGAAGAAAAAATAAATTTTGATAACGAAAAAGAAAAAAATGAAGCCATCGTTAAATTATTTAAAGTGACCGATCATTTCTTTAAAATTCTTGAAATTCTAAGGTTACATGACATTTTAAATGATGATGGATCATATAAGGGGTTGACTAATTACAAAACTGAAATAATTCTACTTATAGAAATTCTCGATGAAAAAGGATACTTAATAAGAACAAATCAGACAAAAAGAGGGAAAATATTTTGTGACTTCTTTGGTGTGAAATTAAGTGATCGATCATTAAGAGATGAAAGACAAGTTCATACTGATTATCATAAGAAATATAATGATATAATTCCCTCTATAAAATAACATTTAATTTAATTTACTGCCGAAACTGCCGTTTCGGCATTTTCGGCAATCCTTTCCTATCCTATCTTACCACTTTTGTAGCTTAATTAATAACTAAAATTAAGCAGTATGGAAACAATCCTATTAACAAAAAAAGAATTAATCGAAATCTTAGATGAACGATTAGAAAAAACTTTCTTGAAATTAAATACTCAAGAAAAACCCGAATCAAAAGAAGAAGAACTTTTGACAAGACACGATGTAGCTCGCCTTTTCGGAGTTTCATTAGTTACAGTAAATGCATGGTGCAAAAAAGGGGTTCTTAAGCCTCACAACATGAACTCTAGAGTATATTTCTATAAGTCAGAGATAAAAAACTCTTTAGAATCCCAAAACATGACTAAGGTAGGAGGATTAAGATGAATCATAAATTATCTACAGAAAACATCTTATCAGAAGTTGATGCTCAAAGATTATTTAACCATTATCTACAACCTTTCCATAACAAGGGACATTTAAAAGAGGGAGCTAATATTTCAAATCCTTTTCAAAGTGAAAAGCAAAAAACTCCATCCTTCAATTATTATCAATCACCAAATGGGCAATGGCTTTACAAGGATTTTGCTACTGGGGACAGTGGGGACATTTTTAGTTTGGTAATGAAATTAAATAATTGTGATTTCAAACAGTGCTTAGAGATAATCAATAGTGATTTTAACTTAGGGTTAGAAAACTCTTTAAAATCCTTTATTATTAATAAAAAAACAAGTTTTAATGAATCTGAAACTTCCTATTGGGCAAACTATGGCATTAATGAAGATATATTAAGTAAATATGGTATTAAAACATTAGATTCCTATACTACAACCAATCATGAAGGGAAAGAATTTACAGTTAAATCAACTCTTGAAAATCCAATTTTTGCTTATGAAGTAGAAAAAGACAGGTGCTATAAAATTTATCGTCCTCTCTCTCCTACTCCAAACTATAAATTTACATGGTTAGGTGAAAAACCGATTGATTTTATATTTGGTTATGATCAATTACCTGAAAAAGATAATACCGTTTATATTGTTGGAGGAGAAAAGGATGTATTAACTATGAGCTCTTTAGGGTTTAATGCTATTACCATGAATAGTGAAACAGCATTGCCTACTAAAGAGTTAATAGATGATTTAAAAGGAAGGTTTAAAGAGATAATTATACTCTATGATATAGATGAAACAGGAATTAAAAAATCTAAAGAGATCTGTCAACTTTATGGTTTATCGAGGATAACACTTCCTAAAGAATTGGCTCAATCTGGAGGAAAAGATATTTCAGATTATGTACAACAAGGTTTAGATATGGATCTATTAAATGACTATAAAGAGAATTTTCAAAAGCAAATAGACCCAAAAAGTAATTTGCATAAAATATTAAAATCTCAACAAATTCTTAAAGAGAATAAATCTAAGTCAATCACCTTTTCTGATCCTATTATCATGAGACATGACATCCCTTTTTTTCATCCTAATACAATTAATGTTATTCAAGGGAAATCAGGCACGCATAAAAGTAGATTAGCTCAAACCATATGTAGTTCTTTGATTAAAAAATCAAATCATAATAATGAATTATTAGGATTAAAAAAAGATGAATCAAAAGATGTAACGGTATGTTATGTTGATACTGAACGTAATTTAAGTGATCAACTACCTTTTGCACTACAACAAATTCAAATTGTAGCAGGTTATCGTATTGAAGAAAATCCTGAAAATTTTATTTATATTTCTTTAATTGAAGTTAAAAGAGAAGATCGATTTGAAGCATTAAGAGATTTTTTAACTCACATTAGCCAGAACATTAAAACTCATATTTTTATTGTCTTAGATGTAATTACAGATTGTTTAAGAGATTTTAATAGAGCTGAAGACAGCATGAAACTAGTTGATTTGATGAATGAAACAATTAACCAATTTGATGTAACATTTTTATGCCTTATTCACGAAAATCCTGGAAGCACTGATAAAGCTAGAGGGCATCTAGGTACTGAAATAATGAATAAATCAAGTACAGTAATTCAAATCAATTTTGAATTAGGTAAAAACAATGAACCATCCGATATAATAAAAATTAAATTCTTAAAATGTAGGAATACAAAAAAACCAGATCCATTTTACCTTGAATTTGATGAAGAACAAAAAGAGCTTATTGAAATTGATTGGGAAAAAGTTAACGAATTAATTCAATCGAGGGTAAAAGTTGCAACATTTGATCAAATATCTGAATGCCTCAAACTTAGACTTAAAGAACCTGTTAACGCTTCAAGTTTAGTCAAATTATTGGTTAAAGATCTTGCTTGTGGAGAAAAAACTATTCGAATGAGACTTAAAGAACTTCATAATTCCATTATTAAGAATTATGCCAATGCGGACTGTTATCTTCGTAACAAAAAGAAGGGTAATCAAGTAATATATTTTTTAGAACCAATTGGGGTCTTAAATGATGATATTGAATTTTAAAAACTATTGGTAATGGCACACCCCTATATACGCCTTTACCAACTACCAAAACAATATATTTTAATATAAATAAAGATAGATTAATTTAAATTAATTTGAATTAACACACTGTTTTTCAATAGGTTATTATTGTTATCTTTAAAATAAAAACATTATGAATTACATTGACCCGTTAACCCAAGAAAGCTTTATTCCTGAAAGAACAAATCAACGGTTCGCTTCTCGAAAAAACCAGATTAAGTACAACAATTTAAAAGCTAAAGAAAAGCGTTTAGTCAAATCTGAAGTAGATGTTATCTTAGATAAAAATCGAACTATTTTGAGAACTGTTTTAAATGGTAATAAGGAAATTATATTAACCAGAGATTATTTACTTGGCGCAGGTTTTCACTTTGGATGTTTTACCCATTCTAAAATAATTAAAGAAAAAGAATATCGTTGCATCTATGAATATGCTTACTCACCAATAAACAATGAAAATTATGACATCATCAAGCATGCTTGAAGGAGCAATCGAAAGTGCATCGTTGTACTCACCCCCTATTACAATTCCAAATAATATTATCGATTCTCCAAATATTCTATCTGAAAAAATTATTCCTCAACCAAAATCAAGTAACCTTATTAGAAATATTTTATTACTTCTATTATTCGGAGCAATAATATATATTGCTTATCATATATATTTTCATAAAGAACCCTCGACCTTTCAAGATAATTCCCTCCTCCCAGAAGAACCTAATATTTCTGAAATAACAACTTAATAAAATATTTTCAAGTTTCTTGAATTTGTTATATTTGGTGTAAATGTATATTGCGAATAAGTTGCACTTATTCGGTTGTTGTGTGTAATTTGAACAAACTATGGAAAATAAAACATTAAAGCATATAAAGGTTGAGGATATTATTCCAAATCCTAATAATCCAAGGCTAATATTTCACGAAAAAGATCTTGAGGATTTAAAAGAATCAATTTCAAATGCTGGAGTTCTAGTTCCAATTACAGTTTATGAGGATATAGTGGAAAAAGAAGGTGAAGAAAATGAAATTAGATATATTTTATTAGATGGTGAAAGACGTTGGAGATCTGTCAAAATGCTTGGGTTGCCTGATATTCCAGCAAATATAATTGATAAACCAAAAGATGTAACAGAGAATATATTACATATGTTCAATATTCATTATTTCAGAGAACAATGGGAATTATTTCCTACTGCTTTGAAATTAGAAAATATAATTGAGCTATTAAAAACTGACAAAGATTCTGTCCTTTCTAAAACTACAGGATTAAATTTAACTACTGTAAAAAGATGTAAAATATTGTTATGGTATCCTCAAAAATATAGAGAAACATTACTTTATAAAAAAGATAAAATCTCTACAGACTTCTTCATTGAGCTTTTTCCAATAGTTAAGAGACTAAATCAAGAACAAGAATTTAATAGTGATTTAGAAATTTCTCAAATTATTGATGGCTTAATATCAAAATTTACACAAACTTCAAGTTTTTCAGATGTAAAAGAATTTAGAGAAATGCGAAAAGCTATAAAATACTACGATTCTAAAGGGCAACTTTATGAATTTATTGGAAAACTAAAAGAGTTCATTGCAGATCAAGCTCTTCCAATGGATTATTTTACAGTATTAGATTTAGAAATTGAAAAATTGAAGGCAACTGTATTAAAAAGCATTTCAACTTTAAATCAAGCATTTACAGACGACAACATAGAATTATTAAGTGATTACTATATACTAGATCAAATTATTTTACTGAAAGATAAACTAAAAGAAGTAATTGTAAAAATTCAATAAATATGATATTAGAAAAATTAGTTGATTTTTTCTGGTATTATATTATGAACTTAAAAAAATACGAGAAAAAATTATCAAAGTATCAAGGTTATGGAAATAGAACAATTATAGCATTCAAACGAGAGAACAATCTTGAATGGAGAACTATAAATAAAATATTAAAAAAACTTGTAATAATAGATGGGCTAGAATTAAGAAATAGATTAAGAGAGCTTTATAATGAAAACAAAGAATTATTTGACGACCCAAAAACTTACATTAGTCATTTTGGACCAGTAGGAAAAAGTGGAGGGTTTATTCTAAATCAATTTTCTCATTGCTTTCCAGGAAAAGTAACTCAGCTTATAGATTCAACAGAGGTTTCAAAATTGACTGATAGTTCGAACATAATTTTTTTGGATGACTTTATTGGAACTGGACAACAAGGAATTGATTTTATTAAAGTTTTAGGCTATAGTCTTAATTCAAGCACTAAACCATACTTATTTTCAATTTGTGGAACACAAAAAGGGATTAAAAAAATAAACGATTACAATTCGAAATTTAAAATAAAGACGTCGTTGATTTTTGACAAACCAGATGATTTCTTACTTGAAAAGGATTCTCAAACACTTACAATAAACGAAAAAAAGACAATTCGTGATTTACATAATCTAATCGGATTTGAGCAAAATAACAAATACCATTTAGGATTACCATTAGCCTTTTTCTATTCGACACCTGATAATTCATTGGGTATATTATGGAATGATAAAAATGCGTACGAATTGAACGGAATTAAAAAAGAATGGTATGGTTTAATACCTAGGAATTATTAAATAACTACACTCAACACCGTATAAAATTTATTTATAGTTCTAGCCTACTTACGAAAATCCTCGCGGATTTTCTATTCGGTTTTTATTTGCTAAATTAGGTGCTTAAAACACGCAACAAAACATATACAATAACGTTGTGCTTAATATAAAATCAAAAAATAATGGCCTATAGAAATAAAACATATGTTGCTTTTGACGCTGACAGTGACATTAGATACTACAGACTTATGACCGCTTGGAAGCAAAGTGACAACCATGACTTTAATTTCAATAATGCTCATGACTTGATGAACATATGGCAACATAGTAGTGAAGATACTATTAAGAGAAATCTTAGGGAAAGAATGAATAATTCCAAGATGTTCATTTTACTTGTTGGAGAAAAGACAAAATTTCTTCACAAATATGTACGGTGGGAAACAGAGGAAGCAATTAAATCAGAATTACCAATTGTATTAGTTAATCTAAATGGAAAAAGGTCTATGGATAGTGATAAATGTCCAGCAATAATCAGAGATAAACTTGCCATACATGTGAGTTTTAATGCTAAAATAATTCAATTAGCATTGGAGAAATGGAGCACTCTGCATTATTCATATTTGAAAGAAGGTAAGAACGGAGCATTCTATTACAATGATGAAGTTTATTCAAGCCTAGGTCTATGAATTGGTTTAAAAATCTAAAATACATTGCATGGCTATTTTGGGATAGACTTAATCTAAAGAGTTTTGGAAAGAGCATTTTATCCGTATTTGGTGGACTTTGGTTGTTAGTTGAAATCTTAGCTTTTTTTGGACAATCAGTTTGGTCGGAAAATATTAAATCAATTTGGTGGATTTTCTTAATAATAGGCTCAATCATAATTATTTATCGCAATTGGCCTAAATCATTTTTCACTTTTAAAGTACATAACAGGGATGTATCTTTATCAATTAAAATTGGGGATATTTTTAAAATTGATGGTGCTTTAATTGTTCCAATAAATAACAGACTTGATTGTAAAAACAATGGAATCGTTAAAAAATCTAGTAGCATTTTAAGATTCTTCATTGACCATGCTTACAACAAAACTTCTGCTCACCTGAATACAGATATTTGCCAACAATTAGAAGATAATTCTGAATGGTATAATCAGTTCGTTGAAGAAAATGACCCAAAAACATATAAAGTGGGAACTGTAGTTCCAATTTTTAGGAGCGAAAAGCAATATTACATGTTATGTAGCTCTTCACTTAATGAGCAAGGACGTTCCAAAACAACTGTAGATGACCTTAGATTATCTTTAAACGAGCTATGGGCATATTTAACACATAGCGGTAGCAAGGACAATCTTGTCATACCAATTGTAGGCACAGGACGTGGGAGAATTCCTTTGAAAAGAGAAGAAGTAATTAAAGAAATTGTTCTTTCCTTCTTAGTGTCATTAAGTCAAGATAGTTACTGTGAACAATTGACAATTTGTATTCACCCAAATGATTTAAAGAAGAATAAAATGAACTTAGATGATTTGTTAGATTTTGTCAGACTTCATTGTAACAACACAGGATATTTAAAGGGTAATGAGAGCCCTTTAGGAACCGTAATTGAATAAAAACACTAAGCACAAAACGGCTATATTTCATGCCCTGCAAGACACACATCATAGCCAAACCGTTGTATACAATTTGAACAAAATGAAATTAATCAATACAAAATACCTTTTTTTAAAATAAATTTTTATGGCTAAATATTTAAGAACTTCAAGCATAACGGCAGAATTGGAAAACTTAATCAGAGACGCAAGAAAAGAGCTTTACATCATAAGTCCTTATCTCAAACTTTCTGATAATATGAAAGAATTATTAAACGATAAAGAAAGAGAAAAAGTAGATGTTAGAATCATATTTGGAAAACAAGAACTTGCTCCGACTGAAATGAGTTATTTAGAGAAACTAAAATATGTAAGGTTATATTTCTCTAAAAATCTTCACGCAAAATGCTACTTGAATGAAAACAAAATGATTATTGCATCAATGAACCTTTATGAATTTTCGCAACAACATAACCGCGAAATGGGAATTTTAATTGACACAGCAAATGAGGAAGATAAAGAGGTGTATGAAGATGCTTCAAGTGACATTGAATCAATAATGCATAACAGTGAGGATTTCTCATATATACAAGCTCCACAAAAAACCATAGTTGAAGAAAATAAGACTGATAATTCTATTAGAAAAAGTAAAGTCCAAAATTATTCAAATTCAAAATTATTAACCACAAAAGAATTATCTCAAAAAACCGGATTGAGTAGCAGAAAAGTTAACTCTTGGTTTGTAGACAATGAATTTATGTACAAGAAAGGTGATGACTGGTATGCTACAAAAAAAGGAAATGAAATGGGAGCAAAACAAATGGAAGGTTCTTATGGGAAATTTATCCTTTGGCCAGAAGAATTAGCAACTGAAATTAAAGAATAAAAAAACTAAACCTAATCATGTTAGAGTTTAGCAGACATAGAACTGAGCTAAGAAACAAACTCTTTTCTAAATTAGTTACAAAAAAGGCATTATTCCGCAATTCTGCTAGCTTTTTGTAAAGGAACAATCGAAGAATCTGTACGTAAATATGTACGTAAAATAAAAAAGCCTCAGCAAATGCTGAGGCTTTAATGAATTTTTGCGGTCTGGACGGGACTCGAACCCGCGACCCCATGCGTGACAGGCATGTATTCTAACCAACTGAACTACCGAACCGTTTCTCTGAACTTTCGTTCTTGAGAGGTGCAAAAATACAGTCTTTTTTGT
>JBBKXK010000005.1:0-94647 GCA_037969435.1 Vicingaceae bacterium | reverse complement strand
TTAATTAGTCCACTATTATCAATTGTAAAGGTTCCTCCTGTTGTTCCTGTTATTGTTGGCAATGGATCTGGGTCGGTTAAACAATAACTACCAGATGGATAGGTGAAGGCTGCTGTGTCTTGGGGGGTAACTGTTATGGTAATACTAGCCGTATCAGTACATCCTGCTGCATTTGTTCCTGTAACAATATATGATGTTGTAGATGTTATTGGAAAAGCAACACCATTTGTTACACCACCTGTCCATACATAGGATAAGGCACCACCGCCAGTAAGAGTTACCATAGTTCCACTGCAAACAGGTGAAGAAGGTACTGCATTTGCTGTAACATTTGGTTTTGCAGCAACTGTTATAAAGTTTGGCATAAATAAAGAGTCGGTACCAACCCCATCCGTAACAACCAATGATACAGGAAAAGAGCCAACCGTATTAAAACAAATATTTGTTGGGTTTTGTGCCGAAGAAGTTAAAGTAGCAGAACCTGGAAAGTACCATGTCCAACCAGTTGGATTACCTGTACTTAAATCTGTGAAATTGATACAATCCCCAACACACAAAGTACTATCGTTTGAACTAAAATTAGCAACCGGACCAGAAACGGAAGGTATAGTTAACGTAATATTGTCAACAGCAATTGAAGGATCAGCTCCCATTCCATCATCATTGTTCACCCATCTAAAAGCAATTTTTTCTGTACCCAAATAAGGAGGAGGCGGTAAAACAACCGATCTACTAGCCCAAATACCTTGAACTGGACTACAAGCTGTTGAACTCTTTGGCATATCATCTATTTGAGACCATGTTGCACCATTAAAATACCAAAGTGTCGCATTATCAATTGTACCTTGCCCTCCTTCAATAAACTCAAAATTTACAGTTACAGTAGCTGTTTGAGCTGATAAAACTCCCAATACTGGAGACTCAATACGCCTATTCGTTTGAGGACAAAAAAAGAATCCACATAAACCACCAGCATCATAAGCTGCTCCGCAATCATTTGGACAAATTGGATTACCTATTTTTGCACTTATATGCATTGTTTGATTAGGTGTCGCTTGACAAACATCTGAACAATTACCAACTCCTGTATTATTCTCTGTACAACTAACAAACCAAGTATTAGGGTCAGCACCTTCAGCTCCAGTTACTGTTAAAGTCCATGGTCCATTCGGACCAACATAAGCACTTCCAGGACAAGCTGCAGCACATCCATTCTGGAAATCTTCAGTCCATATTACAGTTTGCGCTTGTATATTTAAACCAATAAAAATTGAGGCTATTAAAAATAAAATTTTCGATTTCATCATGATAAATTTTTTAATAAATTTATTCTATTAATTATTCAATAACAATTTAAATTAGTAAAATAATTTCAGTTCTAAATTAATTTATAGACAAGTACAAACATATTATAACTATATTTATACTTGTAATTTAGAAACAGTTCTAAAATGGAAAACTCGCAATTAATATCCTTAATAAAATCACTCACAAAAAGTGAAAAAAGATATTTTAAACTAAATGCCTCTATCACTAAAACAAATAAAACACTTATCAATCTTTTTGATTTCTTAGAATCAAACAAAAAATATACTAAAAGTGAATTAATTAAAAAGTTAAAATTAAAATCTAAAACAAATTTAATCGTAGTAGAATCTCGCCTACAAACCCTTATTCTAAAACACCTTAGAGGATTTAATGCTAACAGTTCACAAGGAATTGAATTAAATAATTTATTAATTGAAATTGAAATTCTTTACAATAAAAGACTTTTTAAAAATTGTGCTAAATTAATTTTAAAAGCAAAAAAAATTGCGACCAAACATGAGCATTATTTAGCACTCTTAAATATCTTGAAATGGGAATCTTTTATTGAAAAAGAACAAGGAAAATACTTAATACAAGCACAAAATAAATTAAAAGAAATCATTAATAAAGAAACTCAAATACTATCTAATTATTCGAGATTAATCAACTATAAACACCATACTTTTAACATTCTTTTACTATCAAAAAACAGAGCTATCTCTCAATTAAATATTGAGATAAAAGATTATGACAAACTCATGAATGCTGGTTTTTTTGATGTAAAACCTCAACATTCTTTTGATGAAAAAATTTACATACTCAATTTTAGAGCAATGTACTTTTTAAGTAAATCTAATTTTTCTGAATGCCTTTTACAGTATATCACACTAGTAAATGAATTAGAAAATTTTGATCGAAAAAATATTTTAAAATCTAACGAATATTTTTTAGCATTAAATAACTTGTTGTTATTACAAGTAATGAATAAAAATTTTAGCGATTACAACAAAACCTTAAAAAAAATATACACACAATTTGAAAATTTAGCTGCTTACGAATCCTTATTATTTGGTATTACTCAATGTTATGAATTAGGTATTTATTGTGAAATTGGTGAAGCAAAAAAAGGGTTAGCTTTAATTCCTGAAATTGAAAAAAATTTAAAAAAATATGATTCCGAAACAAGTGATATTAGTAAACTTTTAAATTACTTAAATATTGCTATTACCTATTTTTTCAATAACAATTACTCTAAATCAATTTATTGGCTAAACATATTTTTAAATGATTATAGCATTAAAAAAAGTGATGTTACCTCTAACATTTTTTACTACGGACATCTAATTAATATGTTAATACATTTTGAAGCTAAAAATTATGAATCGATTGAATACTTAAACAACCAGTGCATCAATAATTTAAAGAAAATAAGGCCTTTAAAAGAACTAGATAAAGTTATTTTAACCTTTATTAAAATTAATTCTGAGCATCCTATTTCCAATAAAGAACAAACAAAACTATTTGTCGTATTAAAAACTCAACTTATAAAAATTACAACAAATCCAGAAGAAGCCGTTGCTCTTCAATTTTTCGATTTTATAAGTTGGACCGACAGTCATATTGAGAGTATTCCAATGAGTGATTTAATTAAAAAGAAGCAACTAATTTAGCTCTAACAAAAATTTAATGGTATCTATTCCATCAGCATAGTCTGACAAATTTGGGCTCTGAGCTTCTCCAAACTCTAGAGTTTTAATACCTGTTTTTTTTGAGGAAACTAAACATTGTAATTCATCACTAATTTTTTTAAGATGATTTTCTAACTCCTCAATTGAAGCATAATATTGATAGTTCAATACCCCAACAGGAGAAGCTAAACTTTCATCTTCTTTTAATAATAAAAATCCGTTATCTAACAATTGATTACTTCCTAATAAATAGACAGCTTTATTATAATCATAATTGTTTGCATACTTGTTATTATTTGTCACCTCCTTGTAATCATCATAAATAGCATTAAAAAAAGTGTCTATTTGATAACCTTCAGGTAAATAAAGTTTAGAGACACTTCTACAACCCAACCCAAAATATTGAAAAATATCTTTTCCTAAAGGCTTAATATCTTCTATAGTATCGTTTTTATGAATAATTGCAGCCGAATTTCTATTTTTTCTAATAATGTTTGGATATTTACCAAAATACTGATTAAAATAACGTGCAGTATTATTACTTCCTGTTGCAATTACAGCATCAAAACCCCCTAATCTTTCAACAAATTCAATCTTATCATTAAAATCATTTTCAATAAAAATTAAAACATCAGCAATTTTTTTAAGTAGGGTACTATCATTTGTAGATAATTTTGCTTGAATTTTATTTCCTAAAATTAAAACACATAACAAATCATGAAAACCAACTACTGGAATATTCCCTGCCATTATCACCCCGATAGTTTTTACATTCTCATTCTCTATATCATAATTAGCAAGCCAAGCAGTTAATTTTTCTTTAATAAGGGAGTTAGCTATTTCTGATAAAGCTGTGATCACACTTTCTTTAACAAACCATCCATTGTAAGCTTTTTGCCTCAATATTAATTCTTCAAAATCAGCATAAAACTGACTATTTACATTGGCTAAACTGGCTTCTTGCTTATTATTTTCAAATTGTTTTAAAAATAATCCTAACTGAACAAAAGCATTTATTCTTTTTTCTAAACTCATTTAATTACATTTGTAGGCGAAATTACAAACATTAAAACATTTTAAACAATGGCAATTATAATTACTGATGAATGCATTAATTGTGGAGCTTGTGAACCTGAGTGTCCAAACAATGCAATTTATGAAGGAGGAGATGAATGGAGAATGAGTGATGGTACCGATGTTAAAGGAGAATATGCTTTAAGAGACGGTCGTTCTGTTGGTGCTGATGATACTCAAGAACCTGTAAGTATGGATTTTTATTATATCTCTCCAGATAAATGTACAGAATGTAAAGGTTTTCATGATGAACCTCAATGTGCTGCTGTTTGTCCGGTAGATTGTTGTGTAGATGATGAAGACATTAGAGAAACAGAAGAGGAACTTTTAACAAAAAAAGATAGAATGCACCTTTAATAATATTGTATTGGTACAATATTCGCATACAAAAGCCGTGTATAGAAATGTACATGGCTTTTTTGCTTAAATTCTAAAAAATAAATTGATAAAATTTCACTCTATATTATTACTTCTTACACTATCAACAAGTGTTTTTTCTAAAAAATCAGTTGCAAATTTTTCAAAAGAAATTGCAGAACTTAATACTTTTGGTAAAGAAATTTTAGCAAGTGAAACTGATGAAGGTAAATATGCTGCCAATGAAAAATTTAAAGATGCATTAAATGAACTGATTAAAACTGATGGTTCTTTTGATTATCAATTTGATTCATTAACTACTATAAGTATTTTAAAAGCAAATAATTTAAAAATTTACAATTGGACCATCCCATTAACTGATGGCACTTTTGAATATTTTGCTTTTTTACAAATTAAAGAAGAAGAAAAATATTCAATTGTTGAATTAATCGATAAATCTAAAGAACTAAAAAGTCCTGAAAATAAAATATTAACAAGTAAGAATTGGTATGGAGCATTGTACTACAAGCTAATTTACAATAAAAAATTAGGAGAAGATTATTACACCGTTTTAGGGTGGGATGGCAATAACAACTTAACCAATAAAAAAATTATTGATGTGATTAATCTTGGTAGCCATGGAATGATAAAAATAGGAGCTTCCATTTTTAAAAGTAAAACAAAAACACAAAAACGAGTAATTTTTGAGTACTCAGAAAATGCAGTGATGTCTTTAAAGTATCATGATAATATCAACAAAATAGTTTTTGATTATTTAGTTCCCGAAAGCTCTTCACTAAAAGATATCTACGAATATTATGGGCCATCACTAAATAGATTTGATGCTTATAGTATGGGAGGTAAAAAGTGGAATTATGAAGAAGATGTTAATATAGAACAAGATCGATCTATAAAAGACCATCTATGGAAAGACCCTAAAAAGGATTAAAACCTCAACACAAAGTCTTCTTTACTTAAATCTGTATTAAAAAATACGATTCCTAAAAAGAATAAATCTATGGTTGTAGTAACTTTTGGATGTTTTTTAATTTGCTCCCATGCTGCAGTCATACCTAAGCTCCAATGAATATCATCTAAGACAAAAACTGTTTGCTGGTGTGTTTTTTCTACACATAAATTAAAATAATGTAAGGTTGCTTCCTCTTGATGGTTTCCATCAAAAAATACAAAGTCTAACTGAGCTGTTTTACTAAGAAAATTTGGCAGATAGCTATCAAAAGTATCATTAACCAATTCAATGTTTTTAAACGCTATCTTATCAAAATTAATCTGAGCTACCTTCGCTGTGTTGGGACACCCCTCGATAGTTATTAATCTATTCTTTTTACTAGGAGCCGCTAAGTACAAACTACTTATTCCTAAAGATGTTCCTAACTCTAAAATTGAATTTGGTTTAAAACGATTTACCAAACGAAACAACAGCTGTCCATATTTTGGAGATTTTAACGTGTTTTTAGCGATATCTTTTATTTTGCGTTTTTTGGAAGAATTAACTTTAGATCCTGCACCATGATCATCAATACTAATTTCCATATCAGTTAGCAACAACTTTGCTCTAATAGACTCAATATCTTCAAAAACATAAAAAGGGGTTTCATCACAAATCACATTGTTATACAACTCAAAAACAAATGGTGAATGAATGCTATGCTCGTTTCCTGATTTAAAACGATATTTTGTATATTTTATTAAGTGCTTCAACTTACTCACCAAACAAAAGTAATTGAATTATTTTATTGTAAGGAATTAATAATAACCTTATTGTTTCTAAAATAAAATTTACTTTTGTACAAAATTTATTAGCATGCGAATAATAATTGCAGGTGCAGGTGAAGTAGGGTTTCATTTGGCAAAAATGTTGTCAGACGAAAAACACGATTTATACATTATAGATTCAAGTCAAGATAGATTAAACTTTGTACAATCTCAATTAGATGTTTTTGCAGTAAAAGGCGATGCCAGCAACATTCAAGTCTTAAAGGATAATAAAATAAGCTCTTGTGATTTATTAATTGCTGCCACTTCAATTGAAGAAACCAACATGCTTATTTGTATTACTGGTAAAAAATTAGGGGCTAAAAAAACCATTGCTCGAATCAGTAATTTTGAGCAACTGAAAGATTCATCTAAACAATTTTATGCAGATTTAGGCGTAGACAATATCGTTTCTCCTGTAGCCTTGGCATCTCAAGAAATAATAAGATTAATTAACCAAACTGCTTTTATAGAAGATTATGAATTTGAGGGAGGAAAATTAACTGCATTTGGTATTTCTATTACTACAAGTTCTCCACTAAAAGATAAGTCAATAAAAGACACTTCTTTTTTAAACCCTAACAAAGGGTTTAAACCTATCGCAATACTACGTAAAAATGAACCCGTAATAATTAATGGCGAATCTATCATTGAAGAAAATGATATTGTATATTTTATCTCTACTCCTTCACATATAGCCGAAGTGATTAAAATATGTGGGCAATCCTGTTATGATATTAAAAATATTATGATTTTAGGAGGAAGCCCTATGGGTATTATTACCGCTGAAGCTCTAGAAAAAAAATACAACGTTACTTTAATAGAAAAGGATAAAAGTAGAGCTGAAGAAATTGCTAACCGTTTAAAAAATACATTAGTTATTAATGTGGATGGTAGAAATGTTTCAGCTTTAGAGGAAGAAAACATAGAAGATATGGATGCTTTTATTTCTTTAACAGGAGATTCTGAAACCAATATTATTTCTTCTTTAGTAGCTAAATCTCACAACGTAAAAAAAACCATTGCAAGGGTAGAGAATATAGACTACATCGATTTATCTCACAACATTGGTATTGATACACTAATCAATAAAAAAATAATTGCTGCCAATGAAATTTTTAAATATGTACGTAAAGGCGAAATAAAAGCAATCGTAAACTTACATGATTTAGATGCAGAATTAATTGAATTTAATGTTAAAGAAGGTACAAAAATCACAAAAAAACCTCTAAGAGAATTAAAGCTCCCTAAAAACTCAAGCATTGCTGGAGTTATTCGAAATGAGGAAGGTATTGTTCCTTTTGGAGGGTTTCAATTACAACCTGGCGACAAAGCGGTTGTTTTTGTCCATACTGATTATGTTCATGAAATTGAAGAGTTTTTTAATTAATGGCTAATAAATTTATTAATTACAAAGTAATAGCAAATGTGGTTGGTGGGTTAATCATCATCACAGGAGCATTAATGACTTTATCTATTCCTGTCTCTTTAGTTTATGATGGATCTGGACTAAAAGCATTAATTATAGCATCCATATCAACCATTGGAGCTGGAGTAATTTTAAAAATATTAACTCGCAATAATAGCAATGATGAGATTAAGAAGCGAGAAGGTTTTTTAATTGTAGCTATCGGTTGGATAATGATGGCATTATTTGGCTCCCTTCCTTATGTTTTATCTTCTAGTATCCCTAATTATTCCAACGCATTTTTTGAAACCATTTCTGGATTAACAACTACTGGTGCCTCTATATTAAATGATATTGAAGGAATGCCTAAAGGAATTTTATTTTGGAGAAGCATGACACAATGGATTGGTGGAATGGGAATAATTGTTTTAACCATTGCCATTCTTCCCCTTTTAGGTGTTGGGGGAATGGAATTATTCGCCTCTGAATCTCCGGGTCCAACTAAAGATAAAATTCATCCACGAATTAAAGAAACTGCCAAACGTTTATGGTTAATTTATGTTGGACTAACAGTTTTACAAACCATTTTATTGATGTTTCCTGGTGGTATGGATTTTTATGATGCCATTAACCATGCGTTAACCACTATGTCAACTGGAGGGTTTTCTACCAAACAAGCAAGTATTGCACACTTCAATTCTGCTACAATTGATTACATTATTATTGCTTTTATGTTTTTAGCGGGAACCAGTTTTACATTGCTCTACTTTGGTTTTAAATTTAAGTTTAAAAAGTTTTGGCGTAGTGATGAGTTTAAATGGTATTTAGGAGCTGTAATATTGTTAACTGCTATTCTTGTTCCAACTGTTTATCAATTTTATGGATCCGCAACTAGCTTCGAAAAAGCATTTCGAGATGTTTTATTTCAAGTAGTGAGTATTATTACTACTACAGGATTTGCTACAGCAGATTTTACTACTTGGGGAATTTTTGCCACCTTTATTTTTTTCTTATTGTTATTTACTGGTGCAAATGCTGGATCTACAAGTGGAGGGATGAAGATTGTAAGAATTGTTCTATTAATGAAAAACGGATACTTAGAATTTAAAAGAAGATTACATCCAAATGCAATTATTCCTGTAACCTTAAATAAGGAGAGTGTTTCTCCAAGCATTATTTATAATCTTTTGGCTTTTGTATTTTTTTACTTAACAACTTTTGTAGTAGGTTCTGTAATACTAACTATGTTTGGGTTGGATTTTTTAGAAGCCATTAGTGCTGCTGCCACATCAATTGGCAATGTTGGTCCGGGTATAGCAAGTATTGGCCCTTCTGGTAATTTTTATCATTTACCTGATGGTAGTAAATGGGTACTATCTTTTTTAATGTTAATGGGGAGGTTGGAGTTATTTACAATAGCCATCCTATTTACTCCTTACTTCTGGAAAAGAAATTAAGCCTTAAAACTATTTAACCAAGCCAAAGCCTTTTCTTCACTACTAAACATTTTTGTTGGGCAGTGTAATTTATTAAACTTAATAAAAAAATTACTAATCAGTCTTGTTGGTAAAGTAGATCCTGATAATATAGCCATCGCGATGCTTAATTCACCCACTTCTTTTGAGACAGAATATTTATTAGCTTCTTCTGATATTTGCCAAATAGCTCTATTGTCAACTAAAGCTAACATTTTTTTACCATTTTGCAACTTTTTTCTTTCTTCGACAGCTTCAACAACAGCATCTAAATCCAAATCAGCATCATTCTTAACAAAGATATATACAATATCTTCCTTTATTTCTAAAGTCATTGTTGCTGTTTCTATCTTGTTAACTATTCCCATTTGAGTACGAATGTAGCTATTAGTTGATAATTAACAATATCTTAAAAAAAAATATTTTTTGTTATAAAAGGTATAAAACAAAAAAAAGCCAATCTCTAATTTCGAGATTGGCTTTTAAAATAATTTTAGAATACTTATTCTTTAATAATTCTTGTTTGAGTAACTCCATCATTAGTATGAATTGCTACAATATACATTCCTTGAGTAAGGTTAGCTATATTGATGGTTTTTTCACTATAAGTGTTTACCAACTCTCCAGTAATAGTATAAATACTTACTGATTTTACTTGTTCAGCAGAAGTAATGTTTAAAACATTAGTTGCTGGGTTGGGATAAACTGTAGTAGTAGAAACTGCTAATTCATCTACTCCTGTTACAGCAGTAATGTCAACTTCAAAATCAACATCAACACCAGTTGCAACACCAGATTGGTATGCTTGACCACCTGCATAAGTATTATCTGCTAAAACATCTAAATTAATAAAAAATGCTCCAGTATACTGGCTTGCATTAGTAATGGGTAATGAACCAGTTACCATAACTCTAATTGGATCACCCACATTAGCTATTGTCATTGCAGGAAATGATTGTGTGTAAATTGGAGTTGTACTTGTTCCATCTCCAGCATAAACATTTAATGTGCCTGCAGGAACAGTTCCTGTTGAATTAGCTGTTATTTGTAAATAATTTAAATTGCCACCACAAGTAGCAGTAAAACTCTGACCAGCAACATAACCTGTTGCAGCGTTTAAAGAAAATGAAGGTGCATGAGTTACTTTACACTGCGCAAAAGCAGTTAAAGATACAGTTGATAACAAAATAAAAGATAGTAAAGTTTTTTTCATAATTTAAAGTTTAAGGTTAATATATAAATATAAAGATATAAAAAAGTAGCCATTAATTCCAAAAAGTTAATAATCAAACATATTTATCATAAAATCATTTAAAAAAAGTAGGTTATTTATCCCCTTCTTTTTTGTTTACACTCTTTCTTATCGTTAACTTCGCTACGCGAAGAAAATGCAGAGAAATGGAACAAATCGAAAAATACGTACCGAAGAATAAAGTAAGAATAGTAACAGCTGCCAGTCTATTTGATGGGCACGATGCTGCTATTAATATTATGCGAAGAATTATCCAAGCAACTGGTTGTGAGGTAATTCATTTAGGGCATGATAGAAGTGTTGAAGAAGTGGTAAACTGTGCTATTGAAGAAGATGCAAATGCTATTGCCATGACTTCCTACCAAGGAGGACATGTAGAGTATTTTAAATACATGTATGACCTATTAAAACAGAAAGGTTCTGAGCACATTAAAATTTTTGGTGGTGGTGGTGGAACAATTCTTCCATCAGAAATTGAAGAATTACAAGCTTACGGAATAACAAGAATTTATCATCCTGATGATGGACGTTCAATGGGTTTACAAGGAATGATTAATGACATGATTCAACAAGCAGATTACCCAACAGGAGCTAATCTGAATGGCGAAGTAACTCATGTGCAAGAAAAAAATGTAAAAGCAATTGCTCGTTTAATTTCTGCAGCAGAAAATTTTCCACAAGAAAGTAAAGGTGATTTAGCTACAATTCATGAAATGGCTAAAAATACCACTACTCCTGTTTTAGGAATTACAGGAACAGGTGGAGCAGGAAAATCATCTTTAGTAGATGAATTGGTAAGACGATTTTTAATTGATTTCCCAGAAAAAGAAATAGCTATTGTTTCTGTAGATCCATCAAAAAGAAAAACGGGTGGAGCTTTATTGGGAGATAGAATTAGAATGAACTCTATCCGAAGCGAAAGAGTTTACATGCGTTCGTTAGCTACTCGCCAAAGTAATTTAGCATTAAGTAAAAATGTTGGCGAAGCTTTACTTATTTTAAAAGCTGCTGAGTACGATTTAATCATCTTAGAAACTTCTGGTATCGGACAATCAGATACAGAAATTACAGATCACTCTGATGTTTCGTTGTACGTTATGACTCCAGAATTTGGAGCAGCAACACAGCTAGAAAAAATTGACATGTTGGATTTTGCTGATGTAATAGCACTCAATAAATTTGACAAACGCGGTGCCTTAGATGCTATTAGAGATGTGAAAAAACAATACAAACGTAATCACAATGCGTTTGAAATGGACGATAAAGATGTGCCTGTTTATGGTACAATTGCTTCGCAGTTTAATGATCCAGGTATGAACTCTTTGTATAAAGCATTGATGGATAAAATGGTGGAAATAGCTGGAGCAGATTTAAATTCTACTTTTGAGATTACCGAAGAAATGTCTGAAAAGATATTTGTAATCCCTCCAAAACGTAACCGTTATTTATCAGAAATTTCTGAAAGTAACAGAGGTTATGATCAATGGGTAAATGAGCAAGTAATTATTGCTGACCAATTGTGTGCTATTGATAGAACGATAAATACCCTTTCGGGAGAAAAAGAAGTAGTAAAAGTACTGCAAGCAACGTTTGATAAGATAAAATTAGATTTCGACCCTAAAAATATGTTGATTATTGACGGATGGGAAGAAAAAATTCAGAAATATAAAAACCCTGTTTACAAGTTTAAAGTAAGAGACAAAGAACTTTCTATCCAAACACAATCGGAAAGTTTATCGCATTTACAAATACCAAAAGTAGCTTTACCAAAATACAAAGGTTGGGGCGATGTATTGCGTTGGAGTTTACAAGAAAATGTGCCAGGAGAATTTCCTTACACTGCAGGATTGTTTCCTTTTAAAAGAGAAGGTGAAGACCCAACAAGAATGTTTGCTGGTGAAGGTGGACCAGAAAGAACTAATAAGCGTTTCCACTATGTAAGTTTAGGAATGCCAGCGAAACGTTTATCAACCGCTTTTGATTCAGTAACATTATACGGTAATGATCCGGATTTACGACCAGATATTTACGGTAAAATTGGTAATGCAGGAGTTTCTATTGCTTGTTTAGATGATTTAAAGAAACTATACTCTGGTTTTGATTTATCGCATGCCATGACTTCGGTAAGTATGACCATTAATGGACCAGCACCAATGTTGTTGGCTTATTTTATGAATGCTGCTACCGATCAAAATTGTGAAAAATACATTCATGAAAACGGTTTAGAAAAAGAAGTAGATGCTAAAATTGCAGCCATTTATAAAGCCAAAGGTGTTACCCGACCAACTTACCAAGGCGAATTGCCAGAAGGAAACGATGGTTTAGGTTTGTATTTATTAGGTGTAACTGGCGATCAAGTATTGCCAGATGCAGTTTACCAAAAAATTAAAGCACATACTTTAGCAACAGTTAGAGGTACCGTACAAGCGGATATCTTAAAAGAAGACCAAGCACAAAACACCTGTATATTCTCTACCGAGTTTGCTTTGCGTTTAATGGGCGATGTACAAGAATATTTTATAAGTAATGAAGTACGTAACTTCTACTCAGTTTCTATCTCTGGTTACCACATTGCAGAAGCTGGTGCCAACCCAATTACACAATTGGCTTTAACACTAAGTAACGGTTTTACTTATGTAGAATACTACTTAAGTAGAGGAATGGACATTAATGCTTTTGGACCAAATCTATCGTTTTTCTTTAGCAATGGTATTGACCCTGAGTATGCTGTAATCGGACGAGTTGCTCGTAGAATTTGGGCAAAGGCTTTAGCTAAGAAATATGGAGCCAACTCAAGAGCACAAATGTTAAAGTACCACATACAAACTAGTGGACGAAGCTTACACGCACAAGAGATAGACTTTAACGATATTAGAACAACACTACAAGCATTGTATGCGATTTACGATAACTGTAACTCGTTACATACCAATGCTTATGACGAAGCTATTACAACACCTACCGAAGAAAGTGTACGTAGAGCAATGGCAATACAGTTAATTATAAACCGTGAGTTAGGGTTAGCTAAAAACGAAAACCCTATACAAGGAGCGTTTATTATTGAAGAATTAACCGACTTGGTAGAAGAAGCTGTATTAACCGAGTTTGATAGAATTACTGAGCGTGGTGGAGTTTTAGGTGCTATGGAAACAATGTACCAACGGAGTAAAATACAAGAAGAAAGCTTGTACTACGAAACACTAAAACACAATGGAGAGTTTCCAATTATTGGTGTAAATACTTTTTTAAGTAGTAAAGGCTCCCCTACTGTTTTACCTAAAGAGGTTATTAGAGCAACTGAAGAAGAAAAGCAATACCAAATAAGCATGCTTACTCAATTGCATAAAGGCAACCAAGTTACTGTAAACGAAGCTTTAAACCGAGTACAAAAAGCGGCAGTGCAAAACGAAAACATTTTTGACCATTTAATGGAAGCTGCCAAGTATTGTTCTTTAGGACAAATTACCGATGCTTTATTTATGGTTGGTGGACAATACAGAAGAAATATGTAGGCGGGTAGCACCCGCTGGCAATTAAATAATAACTATGATAAAATACATTTTACCACTCTTTTTTTTGTTACCGCTAATTGGATTTAGCCAAGCAGACACTACCTATGAATATAATGGAGTAGTTTATAAAATTGAAGAACAGGCAGACAATAGATTTATTGTTACTGAAGCACAAGATACTATATACATGTTTGCTGAAGTAATGCCAGAATTTCCTGGTGGAATGAGTAAACTATTTCAGATGGTTGGCTCCACATTAAAATATCCAAAATATGCTTTAGACAATGACATAGCAGGTAAAGTGTATATGTCTTTTGTTATTACCAAAGAAGGAAATGTTTCTAACATAAAAATTATTAAAGGAGTGCACGAATTGCTAGATAAAGAAGCAATGAGAGTAGTTAAGTTAATACCTAATAACTGGACTCCAGGACGTGTGGATGACTCTCCAGTAAATGTTAATTTTCTTCTACCTATCAATTTCGCATTAAGGTAATATTCTTATTTATTCAACCCCATGTTAAAACATCTCTTAATATTATTGCTGCTAATACCTTTTATTGGAACAGCACAAATAGACACTACTAAAGTAGAAGATATTTTAATTGATCCTGTAGAACAAATGCCTGAATTTGAAGGTGGACAAGAAGGACTATTTAACTTCATTGGAAAAAACGTAGAATATCCTCAAGAAGCTAAAGCTAAAGGTATTCAAGGTAGAGTTTTTGTTTCTTTTATGATAAGAGATGATGGCTCTATTGATAGTATTAAAATACTTAAAGGAGTTCACGAGTTACTTGACAATGAATCTTTAAGAGTAATTAGATTAATGCCTAAATGGCACCCTGGAATGCAGAAAGGAAAGCCAGTAAACGTTTATTATAATCTTCCAATAAATTTTAAATTAGACCTTGGAGAAAGAATAAATAAATATAGAAAGAACGGAAAAAAAGGCATGGAAGTTAAAAACTATAAATCTGCTATATTTAACTTTACTAAGATTATTAAAGACTATCCTTTCGATACAGAAGCTTTATTTTTAAGAGGTAAATCTTACCACCTATTTGGTGAAAATGGAAAAGCTCTTGAAGACCTCTATTTGGCTAAACAATTTGGCAGTAAAGAAGCTGAGGAGTATTTAAAAATGATTGAATAATATTATGGATAAGAGTACAAAAAGAATGATTGTTATTTTTGGAGTAGCAATTATATT
This sequence comes from Vicingaceae bacterium, assembly GCA_037969435.1. Taxonomy (GTDB): domain Bacteria; phylum Bacteroidota; class Bacteroidia; order Flavobacteriales_E; family Vicingaceae. The sequence goes on along the minus strand of JBBKXK010000005.1, from coordinate 79,584 downwards.
AATGCTTATTATTTTCAAGGTTATTAATTATATAGATAACAATAGAAAAGCTGAAATTAAAAAAGAAAAGCAATTAAAAAAAGAAAAATCTACTGCTTTATTTCAACAAGCAAATACACTATGGACAATTAATGAAGAAGGAGACAAAGCAATTATATTACTAGATTCAGCTTTAGAAATAAACTACTCAAATATTGAAGCTCTAAAACTTAAAGCACAAATATTATTCGAGGAAGAAAACTATCAAGATGCTGAGATTACTTATCGAAAGTTAGAGAATAAAGATAAAGATTCTGAAAGTTATGCTTTAATTATGAGAGGTAATTGTTATTTGGCAGTTAAGAAGGAAGAAACTGCTGTAAAGCATTTTTTTAAAGCAATGAAGAAAGGTGATAAAGAAGCAGAAGAATTATATAATAAATACAACCCTGCAAAAAAAGTTTTTTCACATTATATAGTCAGATGTTGTGATGGTTCAATAAGTTCACATTCTGGACAAGGTGCATGTTCGCATCATGGCGGTGTTTGTAAATCAAGAGAAAAAGTATATAAAGATGTTAGAAAATATACTCTACATTAAATATTTTATATAGAACCTTAGCCTCTCCTCTTGTAAACGTTTGCATTTAAGTAAAATAAAAAAACCTCCGTTTCCTGCGAAGGCAGGAATCCAGAAAAAAGAATAAAAAAAACACCATTTTTTATCAATAATCAACTAAAAACATTCGTTTTTCATCAAAAACAAGTCAAAATTGATTAAAAATAGAATAAAACTAAACTCATTGTTCAACTAAAACTTTTGGTTGCTTTTTTCTGTTTGCCATAAATTTATTATGAATAGTTTCACCCACCAAATTTGGAAACTTAATGGCAACAGTATCATTAGGATGAGTTATGTTATATGCTCTAATGTGTATTGCATTCAATTGATGAATTAGCTTATTCTTTTTATCTTGTATATATAAATCATTTATTCTCCAACTGGCAGTATTACAACCTGTAGTATCATGCAAACATGAAAAACTATAAATTAAAGCCATCCGAATATCAATTGCAGCTGTATTAGGCATTAATTTATCTGCACGAGAATACATTTCTTCAGCGTAGTCCTTATACCCCTTTTTAAAATAATCATCTCCTTTATTAAGGTTGGCGTAATACTTATTAAATATTTGACCTTCGGTATCAGGTATTTCAGCATCAATAGCTGGCCACAACAAATAACATCCATAAATTATTATTGGAGAAAAAATAAAAATAATTATCGTGCTTTTTATTCTGTTTATTAGCCTTTGTTTTTTAAGTCTTTTTCTAACTAAACGTAATTGCTCTGGTGTAGCTTTTTGGTAGGTAATTTTTAATTTTTCTGATGCTTTTGTTAATTCAGCTTTAGCTTTAAAATATGCTCTTCGCTTTCCGAGTAAAGCCATGTTTTCTCGAATGCTCTGAATCATTGCTAATGCACTACCACCACCTCCCATCAGTTATTTGTTTTAGTTCCTATATTCTAAAAGTAATAAAAAACTATAATAAATTACTCCTTCTCTCGCAAGCACCCGCTTGTAAGTAACACAATAAAAACATCCATTTCCTGCCAAGGCAGAAATACAGAAAAGAGAAGAAAACACCAAAAACAACTCATTTTTCATCAAAAACAAGCCAAAATTGGCTAAAAACCAACAAAATTTAAGTAAAAATTAATCATAGTAGAGTAAAAATAGTTGGAGCTTAAATAAAATTCTATCAAAAAAGAAATAATTGTATTTTAGTGCGATGAAATTTAAGCTAGTCCTTCTTTTATTTTTAGTAGCTACTGTATTTAATATAAATGCTCAGAATTCGATTAATACGGATTCTTTAGTCAATATTATTAATAACTCTAAAGATGACACCCTAGTTTTAAAAGCAGCATCAGAATTAGTGAAACACTATTATTTTAATGGAGATAGCACTGCAACCGAAAAATTGATTGAACAAGTAAAGCCCAAACTATCTTTAAAAGATAAGTATGCTGCTTTAACAATAACTTATTATGGCTACCATACTTTTAAAGCATGTAAAAATACCATTGAAGGTAAACGGCTTATTTTAGAAGCTGCTAAAATACAGCGAGAGTTAAACCTTTATGAAGATGAAGCAACAAGCTATGTAGGTTTAGGAATTTGGTTTAAACGATATGCCATTTATGCTGAAGCATTAAACTACTACTATAAAGCAATTGAAATTTATACGAATACTGATAATTCGCAAGGCTTGGGTGATGTAAACAATAACATTGCGAACATCTTTTCTCTAATTGACAATCAAGAAAAAGCAATTGAGTACCATTTTAAAGCATTAATCTATCGTAAGCAACTAAATAAACAAGAATACATTAACATTTCCTATTATGGTTTAGGTTTAGCTTATCAAAGATTAAATAATGCAGATAGTGCTGAATTTTACTTTACTAAAACTATTAATGAATGTGAAAAAATTAATCAGTACGATATGCTTGCAAAAGGTTACAGTTCATTAGGAATTTTATACGCTAACAATAATAATTATAAAAAAGCTGAACCATTTTATAAAAAAGCTTTAGAAATTAGATTACAACAAAATGATGAGGAAGGTGCTATCTTCTCTAAAATGAATACAGGTGCTTTTTACCTTAATTATACCATTGACCCTATTATTATAACGTATTGCACAGAAAGTTATAACTACTCCAAAAAAAATGGTGATTTGTTTATGCAACGTGAATCGTGCCACTGCTTGTATCAATATTTTATAAAAACTAAAAAATTCGAAAAAGCTGTTGATTACATGAAAGAATTTATGAGCTTAAATGATAGTATTATTAGCCTTGAAAACAAATCAGACATTATAACGCGTGAAATGAATTTTGAATATGCTAAAAAAAGTGCTGCAGATAGTGTTACTCACGAAAAAGAAAAAATTATTGACAAAACAAAAATTGAAAAACAACAACTAGAAATTAAATCATCTAGAAACCAAAAGTACATGCTTTTTGGTGGTTTAGGATTGGTGCTGCTTTTCGCTTTTTTTATGTTTAACAGATACAAAGTAATGCAGCGACAAAAAGTAGTAATTGAGTCACAAAAATTAATGGTAGAAGAAAAAAATAAGGAGATTTTAGATTCTATTGCTTACGCCAAACGCATACAAAACGCTATACTACCATCAAACAAAGTAGTAAAAGAGTACTTACAAGAAAGCTTTATTTATTACAAACCAAAAGACATAGTTGCTGGAGATTTTTACTGGTTGGAAACTATTTCCTCTCGTCATTCCGCACTTGATGCGGAATCTCCTAATGAACAGATTGCGGGTCAAGCCCGCAATGTCGGCAGTATAGTTTTATTTGCCGCAGCAGATTGTACTGGACATGGCGTACCGGGAGCTATGGTAAGTGTGGTTTGTAATAATGGGTTGAATAGAAGTGTAAGAGAATATGGACTTACCGATCCAGGAGAAATACTAAATAAAACTCGAGAAATAGTAGTGCAAGAATTTGAAAAAAGTGAAGATGAAGTAAAAGATGGGATGGATATAGCACTTTGTAGTTTACAATTACAAGCAACAAATAACAAACAACAAACAACAGCAGCTACGCTGCAATATGCAGGAGCTAACAATCCTTTATGGATAATTAGAAAACAAGAAGCAAGAGACGAGAAAGAAGAGGATAATAACCAACAACTATCAACAAACAACTATCAACTAATTGAAACCAAAGCCAACAAACAACCTATCGGAAAATTTGACAACCCCGAACCTTACACTACCCATACCATAGAATTACAAAAAGGAGATAGTTTATACATTTTCTCTGATGGTTATGCCGATCAATTTGGTGGAGAAAAAGGCAAAAAACTTAAAACAGCCAATTTTAAAAAGCTTTTACTCTCTATTCAAAACGAATCCATGGACAAACAAAAAGAGTTAATTGATGAAGCTTTTGAAGATTGGAAAGGAAATTTAGAGCAATTGGATGACGTTTGTGTTATAGGCGTGAGAATATGATGTACAGTTTATACAGAGCTAGTTTATACTGAGTTTATCGAAGTAAAGGATGTAATTGAGGTTAAAATCTAAAATGAATATTATGAAAACAATGACTTGTAACCAACTTGGAGGAGCATGTGAAAAAACATTTACTGCTACAACATTTGAAGAAATAGCAGAACTAAGTAAACAGCATGGTATGGAAATGTTTCAAGCTAAAGATGAAAAGCACATAGTAGCAATGAATAAAATGATGGAATTAATGCAAAACCCAGAGGCAATGACTAAATGGTTTGAAGCTAAAAGAAAAGAATTTGAATCTTTGTGAAATTTAATTACAGTTTTTATTAATCTGTTTTTCAATAAACTTGGCAGATTCGGGAACCCCTAAAGCTAAAGCTTCATATAAATCATCACAAGCCCCCTCCTTATCTCCTTTCAACTTTTTTACATAAGCTCTATTCGTGTATCCTGCTTCGAGTCTTATTGTATTAGTTTTTCCATCCCTACGATTAGTTTCTATTTCAATAATTTTATTAAAATCTGTTAACGCTACTTTATAATTTTTAAATTGTTTAGCATTAATAATTCCTCTATTATTTAAAGCATTCCACATTTCAGCACTATACCTTGTAGCTTTTTCTATAGTCTTTGTGTAATCATCAACCGCTCCCTGATAGTCTTTATCATTTTCCTTTTGTAAGGCTCGTTGGTAAAAAAAATCAACAGTGCCTTCTTCTTTTGTATTCATTTTTTTTTCAATTCCAGCTATAATTTCTTCCACATCTCCTGTAACAGATTGAGTGTCTAAAAGGTCTTCATCGTATAGAGATTCTTCAGCAAAATCACTTTTAACTGGTTCATTTTCAACAACAAAAAAGAGTCCTGAAGCAATTAATAATACCAGAATTACAACAGGCACAATAAAAACAGCTTTACTGCTTTTGGGTAAATTACCATTATGCCTCGAATTAATTATTGGCCCTGTGTGTTTTCCATTCATAATGATAAAGATACTGTTTTGAAGATTGTTTTTGCTAATTCGTTTTAAACAAAAAATTATTATATTTAAAATCTTGAAAAAATTAGTTTTAATATTATTTTTTAGTTGTTTACTTCCATGCCTTGGAATTAGTAATAATTATGCTGATAAAAAATACTATTTAATTGATAGCTTAGATTTAAGTAAAGTAGACCCTAGTGAAAAGGAGCTGCTTAACGAAACACTGGAAAAATTTCATAAAGCCAAATTAGATAGCAATAAAATAAAAGCCCTTTCTTACTTTATTGAAAATAGCTGGGATGATAATTTATGGCCAAAATACAACAACTGGATCTATAAGTTTACCAAACAAAAAATAGAGACTAGCTCTAATTCAGAAAAACTATTCTTACAAAAAGCTTATGCCCAATCTTTGAGTAATAAAGGTTATAAATATATGGTCGGAGGACATATGGATGAAGCACTTGCTGTTTTTAATGAAAGTATCGCCATAAGTAGATCTATTGATGATGAACTTGGTGTTTGTGCCGTAAATAATAATTTAGCTGGTATATATGAAATGCAAGGAAAAATAGAAGATGCCCTTAAATTATATGAATCTACATTAAGTATCTTAAAAAAATACAATCAAGACAAAAACATAGGTCCTACACTCAACAACATTGCAGCTATCTACGATAATTTAGGAGATAACAAAATTGCATTAGATTATTATAAAGAAAGTTTAAAATATTACCAAAAAGTAGGCGATTTACATGGAATGTCTGTTGCTTATAATAACATAGGATTACTTTATTCAGGAGATAAAAAATTAGAAGAAGCACTAATTTATTATAAGAAAAGTCTTGAAATATTAGACCAGAACAAATCAGATAAAAAAGGTATTGCTACTACTACTTATAACATTGGTGAAATATATTACAGTATGTCTAAATATGATACAGCAAGTATATATTTTAATAAAACCTTAAAATTATTTGAACAAATTGGAGCAAGACAAGGAATGTCAAATTGTTACCGATCTCTAGGAAAAATTTATTATGAAAACAATGAAAACAAAAAAGCGCTAGAATTATTTAATAAGAGTTTTGTAATCGCGAATGAGTTGGGATATCCTTCTACAATAAGTTTATCAGCCCAAAGCTTAAGCATGGCTTATATTGCAGACAAAAAGTGGGGAAAAGCTTTAGAACTATACAAACTACACATAAAAATGGAGGATAGTTTAAATAATGAATCAACACAAAAAGCTGCAATACAACAACAGGCTAAATTTGAATATGAAAAACAGAAGGCTGTAAATGATGCCGAGTATGAAAAAGAAATAGCAATTGAACAAGAAGCTAAAGAAAAACAAACCATTTTAACATATGCAACTGGTGGTGGATTAGGGTTAGTAGCTATTTTTCTTTTAGTAGTTTTTAATAGATTGAAAGTGACCCGAAAACAAAAAAATATTATTGAGGAACAAAAAAACGAAGTAGAAAAACAAAAAACAGTAGTTGAATTAGCACACACCGAATTAGAAGAAAAAAACAAAGAGATTACTGATAGTATCCAATATGCCAAACGTATTCAAAATGCCATACTCCCTCCTACTAAATTAGTAAAAGAATACCTCTCCGAAAGTTTTATTTATTACCAACCAAAAGACATTGTTGCTGGTGATTTTTATTGGATGGAACCCTTAAAAAATGGCGTATTATTTGCTGCGGCAGATTGCACCGGACATGGGGTGCCTGGGGCTATGGTTTCGGTTGTTTGTAACAATGGTTTAAACAGAAGTGTTCGAGAATATGGATTAACGGATCCTGGAGAAATACTCAATAAAACTCGAGAAATAGTAGTACAAGAATTTGAAAAGAGTGAAGACGAAGTTAAAGATGGAATGGATATCGCAATCTGTTTATTAGAAGGAAATAAACTACAATATGCTGGTGCTCATAATCCCTTATGGTTAATAAGAAATGGAGAATTATTAGAGACTAAAGCCAACAAACAACCTATTGGAAAGTTCGATAATCCAGAACCTTACACTACTCATTCTATAGACTTATTAAAAGGAGATAGTTTATACATTTTTTCTGATGGATATGCAGACCAGTTTGGTGGAGAAAAAGGAAAAAAACTAAAAACGACCAATTTTAAAAAACTCTTAATATCTATTCAAAAAGAAACAATGGATAAACAAAGACAACTTATATCTGAGGCTTTTGAAGATTGGAAAGGTGAACTTGAACAGTTAGATGACATTTGTGTTATTGGAGTTAAAATCTAATACTTATCTCTTATTTACAGAACAATAAATCTGTTATTTTTTATCTAAATAATCAACCAAACTCTTAAGCTTATCATCCCAGAAGTTTTCATAAAATTTTAGCCAATCGCTAATTTCTTTTAATGGTTTTGGATTAGCGTAAACAATACTCTCCCTTCCACTTTTTTTAATACTTACTAAATCTGCTTCTTCTAAAATTTTAATATGCTTGGTTACTCCTTGTCGGGAAATATCAAATTGAGCAGAAATATCAGTAATAGGTAAAGCAGTTGCAGCCACTACTAAAGCATGTAATATTTCACGCCTAGTAGGATCTGCAATTGCTTTAAAAATTTTATTAACTCTATCTTGCATTAATTTATTTGTTTAAATAAGCTTGTAATTGATTAACACAACCTGCCCAACCACCACTAAAGCTTTCAAACATTTTTATTGCTGATTCACCTGGGTAATTCGCAATACCAGAATGCTCTAAATACAACTTAGTACTTCCTCCTTGATCTTCTAATACCCATTTAACTGTTGTTTCTACGTCTGTATTTTCAACTATCCAAGTATAAATCAATGTATATGGATTCGCTTCTTTAACCTCACCTGTAATAGTCAAACAACCTTGTTCTTCACTTGCAGTAAATTTATAAGGGGTACCTACAACTGCTTTAAATTCGGCCTTAATAAACCAAGTAGAAATTTCTTCTGCATTAGAAATTGCGCTCCATACTTTGTCAACTGGATGGTTGATAATTTCTTCTTTTGTAATAATGTCTTTCATAACTGTAAATTTAAAATTAATAATATAATTAAGCAACTATTTGGTTGCAAATATATGTTGAATTTTTTAATGAGCAACTATTTGGTTGCTTTATTTTAAAATTTTATCTCTTAACTTTACCTTATGAGAACTTTATTAACAATAATAGCTATAGTGGTTAGCATATCAGCTAATGCACAAAAAAAAGAAAAAACATATAAAGTTTTAGCAGCATGTGGTCAATGCCAATTTGGTATGAGCTCATCCAATGGTTGTGCTTTAGCAATAAAAGCAGGAGGGAAAACTTATTGGGTAGATGGCTCTTCTATCTCCGACCACGGAAATGAACATGCTGCTGATGGCATGTGTAAATGTGTTAAAAAAGCAGAAATAAAAGGTGAATTTATAGAGAATAGATTTAGAGCTAGTTCTTTTGTGTTAATTCCTGAGAAACAGAAAAAAGATAAAAAATAGATTATATTCTAACACCTAAGATACAGACATCGTCTATTTGCTCTAGGTCGCCTCTCCACTCATGGAAAGTATTTTTTATGATGCTAAACTGTTCATCCATAGTTTTCTGCTGTATAGAAAGTAATAGCTCTTTAAAAGGTTTGTATTTAAACTTTTTACCTTTTTCTCCTCCAAACTGATCTGCATACCCATCTGTAAAGGAATAAATAGTATCACCTACTTCTAATTTAAAATTATGAAGGGTAAAAGGTTTATTATCAAAATACTGACTAATTGGTTGCTTATCAGCTTTTAACTCAATCAACTCCTCTCCCCTTACAATATATAAAGAGTTATTAGCTCCAGCATATTTCAATTCCTTATTCTTTCTATCCAACATACACAACGCAATATCCATCCCATCGTTTACTTCCTCTTCACTTTTCTCAAAAGTTTCTACCACCAATTCTCTAACCTTATCTAACACAGCAGCTGGATCTATTAAACCAAACTCTCTTACTGCACGGTTCAGCGCATTGTGGCAAACTACACTAATCATTGCACCGGGCACTCCATGCCCGGTGCAATCTGCTGCTGCAAAAAGTACTTTATCTGCTGATTTTTCTAACCAATAAAAATCTCCAGCTACAACATCCTTTGGCTCATAAAAAATAAAACCATTTTTTAAATAATCATTTAATAAACTTTCTGGTGGTAATATGGCTGATTGTATTCTTTTGGCGTAAGCAATAGAATCAGTAATGTTTTTATTTTTTTCTTCTATAATCAAATTCTGAATGTTGATTTCATCATTTTGTTTTGAAAGTAGAAAATTATTTTTCTTATTTATTCTATATCCTCTATAAATTATAATTGCTACAACTATAATCAACCCAATTACTAAAAACATCACATTACGCATCATTTTTTGCTCAGATACCTCAGCTTCTTTTTTTTCTAACTCAATAACTTTTAACTGTTTATCTTTATTTAAAATTGCTATTTCTGCTTCCTTTTTTTCATTTTCATATTTAGATTCTAATTCTCCTACTACCTTAAATTTCTCATTACTAGTTAAACTATCTTCCAAATCAACGTAATCTAAATAGGAATCAAAAGCAGCCTTATAATCTTGTTTTCTGTAATAGATAAAAGCCAATGATTTGGCTATTTCTGTTTTCCTTAACAATTGTTTATTGGTTGTTTTTAGTGCACTGAACCTAGCTTTCGTAATATAATCTATGGCTAAGGGGTGATTACCCATTTTAGAATAATTATCAGCCATAGCACTTTGTATCCATGCAACTTTATCATGCTCTTTATTGCCTTCAAAAATTGCTAGTGATTTTTTTAACATCTCTATTGCTTGTAAATAATTACCAACTGAAGCATAATCACTAGCCATATTTCCTGTTAATAAAGCTATCATTTGATTAGATCCTAATTTCTCGTAAATCGCTAAAGATTGTTCATTGTATTTGCGCCCTTTCTCTAAATCACCTAACTCTGAATGCATGCTAGCAGATAAATATAGCCCCTCTGCAATAATTTTATCATCTTTAATTTCTTTACCTAAAGCCAATTCAATTTCATAGTATTCAAGCGCCTTTTTTAAGTTGTCTTGTCTTTTAAAAACAGAACCAATGTTGTGTAATAAATGTCCATAATTAACATTACGAATCTTATTTTTTTCAAAAATATCCTGTGCTTGAACATAGTATTTCATAGCTTCGGGATAGTTTCCTAAACTATAATATTTTCTGCCTATTAAACTTAAGTATTGACCTTCCTCATCCCTAGATTCGAGCTGATTTAAAATAGGATATAAGTATTTTGTTTTGGGGATTACTTCTTCTAAAATACCTTCTTCAAAAAACAACTCAATTTCAGTATATAAAATATCCATTTGAGAACTAAATAGTTTATTAGATTGAGCTTTTTTAAAGGCTTCTTTTAATAAATTTCTACTTTTAGCATCCTCCTTCTGGTTATAATAAAATATAGCTTTTGCTTTTAACGCTTTAATATCCCATTTAGGTTTATTAATGGATTTCGTAAGTTCTTGTATTTTTTGGATGTATTTCTCCCCTAAATTTAATTCAGTATCATCTAACCTCTTTATCACTTTAGTTAGGTATTCAACCTTTAACGTATCATCTTTTATTTTTGACAATTCAATATTTACAGTTTTTGCTGAATAATTGTCAGCTGCAAATAAGGGTATATTAAAAAATGAAAAACAAAAAGTGATATGTAGTAGAAAAAACTTCAAGACTAAGTTAATAGGCGACTAAAGATAATAGAATTAATTAACTATCAATAAGTTTAGTCTATTTTCTCTTTTATTTAAGGGTCGTAACAAAACAACTTTAACAGAAAAAGGCAAAACTTATCAGCTTTGCCTTTTTCTGTTAATCTTTCTATCGTCTGTTAAAAAAGATAACGAATACCTAAAGCAGCACCCCACCCAAAATCGCTATTACCTGAAGCAAAATTTAGCATCGGTCGAGTATCAATACTTATTAAAAGAGGAGTATCTAAATTGACATTAAAATTATATTCTACTCCTATTTGACCTCCGACACCAAGAGCTGCATTATTTTTTACTCCAATAAACTGAGCTCCAGGTCCAGCGTACCAATTAAAACCATCACCTAATTCCCACACCCAATGATAAGCAGCTGCCAGACTAAAATAACTTGTACTTCTATGAGAATTTAATCCCAAATCTAGCTCAAGTCGATTTGCATCTCCGAAACCATGTTGATAAGAAGCCTCAAAACCTCCGCCATAATTTCCTCCACCTAACCTAACTCCAATTGCATGAGGTTCTACTTGTGCATTTGCAGTAAACCCAATAAGAATAGCACCAACCAATAATAGTAAATTTGTTTTCATATTTATACTTTTTAATTTATGATAAAATTAAAGCGCTTAAAGCGAAATCAATCTCCTCTTAAATTTAGATATTAACAATATCAATGTTTATTAAATAGAGTGTGTACTATAAAAAATCTAATTTATTTTAACCCTATTTTTACAACATGAAATATATTTTAACCTTCGCTTTATTTTTAATAATTTTTGGTTGTAACACTGATCAAGAACAGGATAATAAAAACATTAATGAAGTAATTAATGCATTAGAAGAAATACATCCTTCTAATTTAAGCCCCGATAAATCGTGGATGATAGACTTAGATACTATTCATGGGATATTAAAAAGTTATACTATTACTTATCAAGGAGGTGAAGAATTAAAAATAAGCTTAGACTCAAATCTAAGTATTATTAATCCTCCTACAAAAATAGAATACAGTTGGATATTGGACAAAGAATTAGGTGACGGTTTTAAAATTTCTTCGATTGGTTTTACAAAACAAGGAGAAGTATCATTAGTAATTTTTAACGATGGAGTTGGAATATATACTGAGCATAACTTTGATGGCATAAAATAATCCTCTATTTCCAAACTTATTTTTCAATTCCATTGTCTTATTTTTTACATTGATAATAGAAAAACCCGTTAATACTTCAATATTATAGTGAATACTATTATTTTTAGCTTGATAGATAAAAAACAGTACATTAGTACTTATAATTAAAAGATATCAAAAATTTTTGGAGAAAAATATCATTTATTGGGTTACGAGACCTAAAAACTGGAGAGGCTCTTGAGCATTTCAGAGATATTATATTAATTAATCGATTAGTATCATTAACTCTTTTTGCATTAATTATATATATCCCAATTGAAGCTATTTTTAATGGTTTAACCTTGGTTCCATTCATTTTAATTGAGACTAGTATTTTAGGTTCTACATTAATTTTAAATCGTTACCAATGGTTTAAATGCTCTAGAGTATATTTTTTGTTTGCATGCATTATTTCAATTTTACCAATGATGTACATTGTACCTGAGGGTGCAGGAAACGAGTTTTTACTATTACCTATTGCATTATTACCAGCCATCTTATTTCATAATAAGTTGTTAGGTTTTACTATGTTTTCGGTTGTTTTAATATTATTTTATGTGGTACTCCATAGTAGAGATATGGTGGATGATATTATTGTTGCAACTCCTGAACAAATAGCATTTTTTAGAAACATTTATTTAGGAGCAGCATTCTTGATTTCTTTTACAATTGTATTCTACTTTAGAACAATTGTTAACGATTTTGAAAAAATTAACGCTAAAAAAAATCAACTTCTAGAACAATCAAAAGAAGAAATCGAGCTACAACATTCTGAAATTACTGCTAGTATAAATTACGCCAAACGAATACAAGAAGCCATCTTACCTTCTAACAGTTTAATTAAGAAAAATTTACCAGAATCCTTTGTCTATTACCAACCAAAAGATATTGTAGCTGGAGATTTTTATTGGATGCATATTTTACCTCAACCTAATGGGTGGGATGTTGATGGGGATATTGTTTTATTTGCAGCCGCAGATTGCACAGGACACGGTGTTCCTGGAGCAATGGTGAGCGTTGTATGTAATAATTCTTTAAATCAATCGGTAAAAGAATTTGGAATTACAGAACCCAATCTTATCCTTCATAAAACTAGAGAACTAGTAATTGATACTTTTTCAGAAAGCATTGAAAACGTTCAGGATGGAATGGATTTAGCACTTTGCTCTTTAAATTTAAAAACAAATGTTTTAAAATATGCTGGAGCCAACAATCCTTTATGGATAATAAGAAATAACACTAATGTTATTGAAGAAATTAAAGGAGATAAACACCATGTTGGAAAATGTGACCACATGCCTGATTTTACTAATCATGAATTACAACTAGAAAAAAGAGATACAATTTATGTGTTTAGTGATGGATATGTGGACCAATTTGGTGGACCGAAAGGCAAAAAATTTATGTCTGCTAAGTTTAAAGAATTACTCTTATCAATTAAGGATAAATCAATGCCCGAGCAAAAAGATATTTTAAAAACTACATTTAATAATTGGAAAGGCAAACTAGAACAGATTGATGATGTTTGCGTAATTGGAGTTAAAATTTAGATTAAAGTATTTATGAATTCTATTTACAAATATCCATTATTAACGATTATTTGTCTTATTACAACATTCGCTTTCGCTGATGTTAATATTGATAGTTTAGAAAATTATACTATAAAATCTGATGGTAAAGAAAAAATAGAATCACTTATTTCTTTAAGTGATTATTACCAAAGTAGTGATTATAAAAAATCATTATCTCATGCTAAAAACGCTTTAAAACTAAGTACGAATCTAAAATATAAACTAGGCATTGCTAAAGCAAAAAATAATATTGGCTATTCACTTACTGATTTAGGAGAGTTTAATGAAGCATTAGATAATTACCAAGAGTGTATTTTTATTTTCAAAGAATTAAAGGAAGAGAATAGGGTTGCTATTGCTTATAACGATATGGCTTATATTTTTCAAAGTCAAGGGTTGGTAGAAAAAGCTATAGAAAACTATATTAAAAGTTTAAAATTACTCGAAAAATTAAATGATAAACCTAGTATTGCAGCCTGTTTAAACAATATCGGATTACTATATCAAGACCAAAAAAATTATTCTAAAGCTTTAGAGTACTACAAAAAAAGTTTAAATACCAAAGAAGACTTGGGTAATGAAAAAAGTATTGCAGTTTCTTTAAATAATATTGGAAGTTTATATTTCGATCAGGATAAATTTATTGAAGCTGAGGAGTTCTTTTTTAAAAGTTTAACGAAACGTAAAAAAATAAACGATAAACAAGGTATTGCTCAATCCTTAACAAATCTCGCAGCATTATCTAGGAAACAAAAGCAATACACAACCTCTTTAACTTATTTAACACAAGCACATGCGATTCAACTCGAAATAAACGACAATATTGGTATAATCAATACTATGAGCAGTATTGGATATATTTATATCCTACAAAATAAACCAGAAAAGGCAAAAGACATTCTTGAAACATCCTATCAATTGGCAAAAGAAATAGGTTCCCCAGCCCTAATAAAAGATGCTACAGCTGGATTGAGTAGTGTTTATAAAGATTTAAACCAGTATGAAAAAGCCTATCCACTAATAATAGAGCATTATCGAATGTCTGACTCCATTCTTAATGTAGATAATTCTAGAAAACTTACTCAAATTGGCTTACAATATGAATTTGAAAAAAAACTTCATAAAAATGAATTAGCCCAAGTAAAAAAAAATTTAGAACATGAAATTGAAATTAAAGATCAAAAATTTATCACCTATTCATTTGCTATTGGATTAGGTGCATTAATCATTCTTACCATTGTTATCCTTAAAGCACTTAACGCTAAAAAAATTGCAAATCAAAAAATTACAAAACAAAAAATAGAAATTGAAGAAAAAAGTGATAAGCTAGAACTAGCTTTGGAAAACATCACAGACAGTGTAAAGTATGCAAAAAGAATACAACAAGCATTACTCCAAGAGGAAAAGCAAACTTCAAAGTTATTTCCAAAACATTTTATTTATTTTAAACCAAAAGACATTGTTAGTGGTGATTTTTATTGGTCATATGAAAAAGAAGATTTCTTTTATATTGCTGCAGTAGATTGTACTGGACATGGAGTTCCTGGAGCATTTATGAGTATGTTAGGTATCAGTTTCCTAAATAATATTAATTCGCAAAAAACCATATTATCACCTGCTGAAATACTAAACGAATTAAGAAGTAAAGTAATTGAAGAACTTCATCAAACCAATAAAGATTGGAGCTCTAGAGATGGCATGGATATTTCTTTGGTAAGAATTAACACTAAAAATCTATCAATAGAATGGGCTGGAGCTAATAATTCATTAATTATCATTACCAATGAGAATTTAACTGAAATTAAAGCTAACAGATTTGCAATTAATTATAGTGAAAATCTTGAACCATTTACCAATCATAAATTTCAACTTAAAAAAGATGATCAAATATATTTATTTACTGATGGTTATGCTGATCAGTTTGGCGGAGAAAAAGAGAAGAAATTTAAATACAATAATCTAAAAGCTTTATTGTTAAAAATAGCCCAAGAACCTTTAGGAAAACAAAAAGATATATTAAGTAATACTTTTAATAATTGGATGGGTAATTTAGACCAAATAGATGATGTATGTATAATTGGACTAAAAATATAATGTCATGAAAACACTATTTATTATTATTACAATATGTACATTTTATGCATGTAATGACTCAAAAAAAGCTGTAGACAATGTTTACCCAACTAAAACTGAAAGCAAACCCAACATTTACAATTGTCAATTAATTGAAAAAGAATTCATCAATAAAGGTGGTAAAATGGGCGATTACAAAGAGCTCTATTTAAGTTGCTCTGTTCAGGATTATTTTATAAAATTTTGTGAAAGTAGTATTACAAAAAAAGATTTAGAACCCTATATTAATAAAGGAATAACTGTTCAAATAGAAATAAAAGATGGAATGTGGGATAGTTGTAATAGCGGTCTTGAACAAGTTCAGAGTAGAATGGGAACCTATATTATAATTAAAGCCATAAAATAATTTATTGCTTTTTTGCCTCTGCTTTTAATTTTTTTAGTTCTAACCTAACTTTTTCAGTATAAACAGCATCATGCATATACTCACCTTCTTCAGCATTATATTTTATAAGCGCA
The DNA here is from genome assembly GCA_037969435.1 of Vicingaceae bacterium. GTDB lineage: Bacteria > Bacteroidota > Bacteroidia > Flavobacteriales_E > Vicingaceae. Next base: position 63,452 of record JBBKXK010000005.1, on the reverse strand, counting down.
GTAGGAAAATCAAGGTTAGAAATATCTACACCTTTAAATGACTTAATATCTTTTAAATCAACTCTAAACTCATAAAGATATTTACCGTTAAATTCTGTTTTTTCTTTTGTAGATATTTGAATACGTTCGGTAACATAATCTTCTTTAATTATCTCTACCATATAAGCCAAACCACTAAAAAGAATAAATTGAAATTTACCTCCTTTTTTAATGTTAATTCGCTGTACAACTTTATTGTTTTGATATAATCTTACCTCCGCATCTTCAGCTTTTTCATCATTTTGGTACACATAACCTTTAATCTCTAAAGTACTAGTTTTTTCGGTTAACATTAAATGATTTTTTGCACTTAACAAAATCACTAAAGGAATTACTAATAATAATTTAAAAACTCTCATATCTTTATTTTAATTTTTAAATATAGGAAATAATTAAATTTTAGTAATTTAGAACTCAATTAAATAACATTTTAAAAATTAGCTTATGAAAATATTAATGACAATTTTAGGAGTAGCACTATTCAGTTTTAGTTCTATCGCTCAAAACAATGTTGATCCTGCTGATGCTGATGCAACAAAAATGGAAGTTTTAGAAATTTCTTGCGGACAATGTAACTACGGAATGAAAGATGCTAAAGGATGTGATTTAGCAGTAAAAATTGATGGAAAATCTTATTGGGTAGATGGAAAAACTATTCAAGATTTAGGTGATCCTCATGCTGTAGGTGGTCTTTGCACTACAACCAGAAAAGCTGAAGTAGTTGGAGCAATTAATGATGGAAGATTTAAAGCTTCATACATGAAATTACTTCCTGAAGAAAAAGCTAAAACTGGTCACGAAGGACATAACCATAACTAAAACAATTAGTTATAATTAAAAAGGAGAAACTAACGTTTCTCCTTTTTTTGTTTTAATAAACTACCTTTTATTAACCCATAATTCACATTTCCTTAAAATAAATTACCTAAAACTATATTTTTAGTTGTATAACTAGTTTTTTAGTTATACATTTGTAGTATGCAAGAATTAACAAAAGCCGAAGAACAAATAATGCTAGTTATCTGGCAAAGAGGAAACTGTTTTGTAAAAGAAATCATTATAGAACTTGATGATCCTAAACCTGCATACAATACCGTATCTACCATTGTAAGAATATTAGAGAAAAAAGAATTTGTTAGCTACAATGCATTCGGGAAAACACATCAATACTTCCCTACCATTAGTAAAGATGATTACATGAAATTAAAAACCAACAATTTAGTAACTAATTTTTTTGGTGGTTCAGTTGAAGCAATGATGTCATTTTTTGTAAAGGAAAAAGATATTGATATTAATGAAATTGATGAGTTATTAAAAAATAACAATAAATAATATGGAAACTTTAATCTACATAGGAAAATCGGGTGCTTTATTTACCCTTTTTTATTTAATCTATTTTTTGTTTTTTAAAAACAGTACTTTTTTTCAAGTCAATCGTTTTTACTTATTATTAATTATCCCTCTCTCTTTTATTTTACCTTTGATAAATTGGGAAACAGCTATTAATACTCAATACTTCATTACTTTACCCGAAATTGAAACAAATACTCAAACTAATAAAGTTGGTCAAGAATTTAATAGCTACAGTATTTTTGGATTAATCTATTTAATTATTTCAAGCATATTTTTGATGAAATTGGTTTATAGTTTAATTAAAATAGGGATTAAAATAAATCAACTCAAAAAAGGTAAAATTAACAATATAACACCTTTCTCATTTTTCAATTATATTCATATACCTGAAAATATAGAAGAAGAAAATAAACAAGACATTATAATCCATGAAAAAGTTCATGCGCAACAAATACACTCTTTAAATGTATTAAGTTACGAATTTTTAAAAATAATTCTTTGGTGGAACCCAACAGTTTGGATGGCATCCTATTCAGTAAAATGTAACCATGAATTTATAGCCGATAACATCGCTTCAAAATATAGTAAAGAAAAATATTCATCAGTCCTTATTGCTCAACTGCTAGGTGTGAATTGCAGTATGTTAGCAAATAATTTCAATTATAAACCATTAATAAAAAGGAGAATCATGATGATGAAAACAACAAAAACAAAAAGTTTAAGCATGTTAAAATATGCTTTGATAATTCCGGTTGCAACTATTTTTGCAACGGTTAGTATTAACCCTAAAGCTGTTGCAAGTACAACAAAAATTGTAAACAATCAAGATGAAGTTTACGACAAAGTAGAGGTAATGCCTGAATTTAAAGGTGGTATGGATGGCTTAATTAAATACATGGTAGATAATGTTAAGTACCCAAAAGAAACCAAAGTGGAAGGCAAAGTATTTATTAGTTTTATTATAGATGAAAAAGGTAAAGTAATTGATGCCGAAGTACTTAAAAGCGTAAACGTTTTATTAGACAAAGAAGCTTTACGAGTAGTAAAAGCAATGCCTAATTGGAATCCCGGTAAAGACAAAGGTAAAAACGTAAAAGTAAAAATGACGCTACCTATTAGCTTTCAACTTTCATAATATTCACACCTGGTAATTAGTTTAGTTAGTTGCAAGGACAATAAACGAGGGGGCTTCAGCTTCCTCGTTTTACTTTGGTACGATGCTTGTAAATCAGTTTCCAAACACTAAAATTATTAGTTATGGACAATTTAGATTTAAGATATAATGATGTTTCATATTTTCAAATTACTGACAACATTCAAAAATTATTTGTAACAAGTATTAAAAATAGTATTGAAAGAGCTTTGTCTCCAGTAAAAAGAGAAATTGAACGCTCTCAGGGCTTAGTAAGAATAAATTATAAGGATGATAAATTAGAGATTACAACCTTACATCTACCCATTAATTTAGAACAAAAAATCTATCGAATATTAAAGTAGCCTTAAGGCTACTTTTCTTTTTTAATGATATTCCTCAACCAAACCAAAAACAATACTGAAAGAACCAAAAGCCCTCCCATGATATACCAAGTTACTTCATATCCAAATTTAGCTATCAACTGCATACCTGAATTATGTCCAAAAATATGAGCAATTGAAAAAGTCATGGTGAATAAAGCCATATAATCTCCTTGATTATTATACTTCTCTGCCCGTTCCATTGCAAATGAATTTAAAAAAGGGAAGTTTAACATTTCAGCAAACGACATAAATATCATTCCAATAGTTAACACTCCTACCCAACCACTTATGTTTAATACAATAAAGCTAAATGCAAAAAGTAACGTACTTACTACCAATATTCTATATTTAGAAAAACGTTCATTTTCAAAAAAACTAACTAAAGGCATTTCTATCACAAAAATTAAAATGCCATTTAACGACATTAACCAACCTATTTCTTTTTCTGATAAATGATGAACATCATTGTAATACAATGGAATAGTGGAAAAATACTGCAAAAAAGTAAATCCTATTAAGAGCAATGCTCCTAAAAATACCAAGTAAGCTTTATCTTTGTATGGAGATCCTTTTACACCTATATTTTCTTCCTTTTTTTCATTACCAGCTTTACGTTCATTTAATGCGTAAATAAACAATAAGCTAGCAGCAACACAAGTTATACCATCTATCCAAAACAGTCCTGAATAACTCATTGCAATAATAATAAAACCTCCAACAGCAGGGCCTAACGAAAATCCTAAATTAATTGCTAAACGAATTAAGGTAACAGCCCTAGTTCTATTTTCTGGTTTACAATAAGCTGCCACCGCAACAAACAAAGCTGGTCGAAATGCATCTGCAACAACTAAAAGTAAAAATATTCCTACACAAATTCCTCCGAAAGAATGTAAATACTGAAGTCCTACAAACATAAAACCTGATAAAAACAAGCTCCAAAACATTACTTTATAAAAACCAAATTTGTTTGTTAACTTCCCTCCTAACCATGCGCCACAAACTGAACCCAATCCAAAAGAAGTCATAACCCAGCCTACATCACTCAATGTAAAGTCTAAATCTTCAGTTAAGTACAGCGATAAAAATGGTATAACCATAGTCCCTGCTCTGTTAATCAAAGTAATTAACGCAAGCCACCAAATTTGCACCGACAAACCTGTAAATGAATTTTTATAGGATCGAATTATATTCATAATTTAACCTAACAAAGATTCTATTTTTAATCGATTAACATTATTTAACAGAAACTTTTAATTAAACAAATTGTAACAATTAAATTTAGTTACATTTGTAACCGTTTCAAATGTAATTAAATCTGTTGAATGGAAAAAATTAAAATTTATGGTTTTGAGATGTCTCGAATTTCAGAGGTTTATTTGAGTACATTATCTTCTATAATGAAACCCCAAGGATTAGAACGATATTTTTTCCCTTTAATCTATTTAACCGAACATAGTGGAGAGCTTACACAAAAAGATTTAGCTGAAGCTATCCGAAGAGACAAAGTACATACCATGCGAATAGTAGATTATTTATGTGATAAAGATTTACTAATCCGTAAGCAAGATTGCAACGATAGAAGATGCCAAATATTAGAAGTTACTGACAAAGCAAAAGCATTAATTCCTAAAATAAAAGAAGGAATAGCTAAAACTGATGAATTGTTATTTCACAACTTTTCAGCAGAAGAAAAAGCAGTTTTTAAAGCAGGAATGAGTAAACTTTTTGCAACTATCAATACGCTTCCAGATCCAGAGTTTATAGTACAAGCATTTAAAAGAAATAATAAATAGATGAAAAAAATAAAACAATCCATTTTTGTTATTGGTTTAGTATTAGCCATTACTTCTTGCGGTAATGATGAAGCCGAAAAGTCGGGAGGTTTAGCTAATGCTTTACAAGTTGAAGCTTACAAAGTAATTCCTCAACCTTTTAATAATGAATTAATAACAACTGCTAATTTAATTGCTGAAGAGCAAGTGGAGTTAATGGCTCCAATGGCAGGTCAAGTTTTGGCTATTTATTTCAAAGAAGGTGAACGAGTAACTAAAGGGCAAACTTTAGTTCGTTTAGATGATAGAAGTTGGAAGGCACAATTGGTAGGCGTAAAAGCTGAATTAGAAGCTGCTCAAAAAGATTACACAAGAAAAAAAGAATTATTAGCGGTAGAAGGAAGTAGTCAAGAAGAAGTGGACAATGCTTTTTCTAAAGTAGAAATTTTAAAATCACAACAACAACAATTACAAGTAAATATTGATTTAGCTAATGTTTCAGCTCCTTTTTCAGGACAATTAGGCATGAGAGATTTTAGTGAAGGTGCTTTTTTAAAACAAGGCGATATAATTACAACACTTTCTGCCAACAATCAATTAAAAGTAGACTTTACAATTGCTCAAATGCACACAAAAAGTATTGAAATTAATAAACCAGTATTGGTTTTAATTGCTAACGATACTATTGAAGCAAATGTATATGCAATCAACCCTATTATTGATGCTCAAACCCGAACACTAAATGTAAGGGCTTTATTAAATCAAAAAGCGGATAAAAAAATTAAGCCTGGAACTTTTGCTGAAGTATTAATTGCTACAGGTATGCTTGAAAATGCAATTTTAATACCTACTCAAGCAGTAATACCATCTATAAATGAACAAACTGTATATGTTTCCAAAAACGGAAAAGCTGTTCGTAAAGTGATACAAATGGGCAATAGAAATGCTGATAATGTTCATGTATTAGAAGGTCTTTCTGTTGGCGATACAGTTATCACTACGGGGTTACTCCACATAAAAGAAGGTATGGATTTAAAAATACAATCCATTAAATAATTTTAATCCATGACATTATCAGAAATAAGCATAAAACGACCTGTATTAGCAATGGTATTTGCTATCATATTTATCTTACTTGGTGTAGTGGGTTATCTATCGTTGGGTGTTAGAGAGTACCCAAGTGTTGATCCTCCAATTGTTACTGTACAAACTAACTATACTGGCGCTAATGCTGAAATTATTGAGTCACAAATTACAGAACCCTTAGAAGAGCAAATTAATAGTATTGATGGAATTAAGACATTAAGCTCAAACAGTACAGATGGAAGAAGTACCATTACCATTGAATTTTTACCGGAAGTAAATTTGAATGACGCAGCGAATGATGTTCGTGATAAAACGTCCCAAGCCGTTAAAAACTTACCCCCCGATGCTGATCCACCAATAGTTAATAAAGCAGATGCAAATGCAGAAACAATCTTATCTATTACAGTACAAAGTGAAAAAAGAGGCTTATTAGAATTGACACAAATTGGGAATAATATTTTTAAAGAACGTTTACAAACAATCCCAGGAGTTAGTAGTATTCGTATTTGGGGAGAAAAAAAATATGCCATGCGTTTGGAATTAGACCCAACAAAAATGCGCGAGTTAAACATTACTCCAATTGATATTAAAACTGCTTTAGCCACTCAAAATGTTGAATTACCTTCTGGTAGAATTGAAGGAAGCGAAACAGAATTAACAGTAAGAACAATAGGAAGGCTATACACTGCTGAAGAATTTGAAGAGTTAATTATCCGCCAAGAAGGTAATACCTTAATTCGATTAAAAGATATTGGCTCAGCCCGTTTGGGAGCCGAAGCCGAACGAACTTTATTACGAGGAAATGGAGTTATACCAATGGTAGGTATTGCATTACAACCTCAACCAGGCTCTAATTCTATTGAAATTGTAGATGAAGCTTTTAGAAGGTTAGAAATTATGAAAAAAGATTTGCCTGCTGATATTGTTTTGGATGTTGCCATGGATAAAACCATCACCATTCGTAAGGCAATTAGCGAAGTGAAATCTACTATTTTATTAGCTTTTGTATTGGTATTGATGGTTATTTTCTTCTTTTTAAGAAACTGGAGAACAACCTTGATTCCGGTTATTCTAATTCCAATTGCTTTAATAGGAACTTTTGCTGTGTTGTATGCCGCAGGTTTCTCTATCAATATTTTATCCTTATTAGGATTAGTATTAGCTACAGGCTTGGTTGTAGATGATGCTATTGTAGTAATGGAAAACATCTATACTAAAATAGAAAACGGCATGCATCCAATGAAAGCCGCTTTTGAAGGCTCAAGGGAAGTCTTTTTTGCAGTAATAGCAACGTCTATAACGCTTATTTGTGTTTTCTTACCGATCTTTTTTATGTCTGGGTTAACAGGGCAATTGTTTAGAGAATTTGCGATGGTTGTGGTTGGAGCTATTGTTATTTCAACCTTTGTAACATTATCATTAACCCCAATGATGAGTTCTCGTTTACTAAAGAAAAGTAAAAAAGAAAATGGGTTAATGCGTGCATTTGGTAAAATTGTTGAAACTGCTACAGTTAACTATTCATCTTCGCTAAAAAAGTTTATGAGTAAGCGATGGTTAGCTTTCCCTATCTTTTTATTGATGTTGGGAAGCATCTTTTTAGTTGGTTCTCAATTAAAATCAGAATTAGCTCCAATGGAAGATAAAAGTCAGTTGAGAATAATATCTTCAGCTCCAGAAGGAACTTCGTTTGAAGCAATGGATGCTTACCAAGTAAAATTAATGCAGATGATGGATACTGTTCCTGAAAAAGCATTTTTATTAGGAGTAACTTCTCCAACTTTTAGAGCCTCTACAGCTGCTAACTCAGCATTTATTTTTATGCCACTAAAACAACCCAATGAAAGAGAAAAATCTCAAGATCAATTGGCAAACGAAATTAACCAACGATTAAGAGGAATGACTTTTGCAAAATCTTTTGTTGTACAAGAAGAAACCATTAAAACTGGTGGCGGAGGTGGTGGAAAATTACCACTACAATTTGTAGTGCAAGCACCAGATTTAGAGCGCTTAAAAGCGGTACTCCCAATATTTATGGATAGTGTTCAAAACAGTCCCGTATTTTCAATTTCGCAAGTAGATTTAAAATTTAATAAACCAGAGATAACAGTTTCTATTAATAGAAATAAAGCTTTATTAATGGGTGTTAGCATTTCAGATATTGCTCAAACACTTCAAACATTTTTAAGTGAAGAACGCCTAGGTTATTTTATTAAGGATGGAAAACAATATTATGTAATTACTCAAGCAAAAAAGGACAAGAAAGATGAACCATTAGACTTAAACAACATTACAGTTCGTAATAAAGGTGGCGAAATGATTACCCTTGATAATTTGGTAGACATTGAATTTAATAGTCGACCACCATCGTTATTAAGGTACAATAGATATACTTCTGCAACCATAGAGGCTGCTCCTGCTACTGGCTATACCATTGGTGATGGTATTGATGAAATGAGAGCTATTGCAGCTAAGGTTTTAGATGAATCGTTTAGTACAGATTTAACTGGAAATGCTGCTGATTTTGCAGAAAGTTCGGATAGCACAACACTCATTTTTATTTTTGCGTTAGTATTGGTTTATCTAACATTAGCTGCCCAGTTTGAAAGTTTTAAAGATCCGTTAACAATTATGTTAACCGTTCCTTTAGCCTTGGCTGGAGCGTTAATCACTTTATGGGCTTTTGATCAAACCTTAAATATTTTTAGCCAGATTGGCATGATTGTATTGGTAGGTATCGTTACTAAAAACGGTATTTTAATTGTAGAATTTGCCAATCAAAAAAGAGATGCTGGAATGTCGTTACAAGAGGCTGCTTACGAAGCCGCATCACAACGATTCAGACCAATTTTAATGACTAGCTTATCAACTATGTTAGGAGCATTGCCAATTGCATTAGCATTGGGAGATTCTTCTACAAGTAGAGTTCCTATGGGATTAACCATTATTGGAGGGTTAATCTTAGCATTGATTTTAACATTATATGTAATTCCGGCTTTATACACTTATATCGCCAGTAAAGAGAATAAAATTATAGATGAAGCAGATTTTGAATAAAACATTAGTTATCATAGCTCTTTTTATAGCTTCAAACTCTTCAGCTCAAACGCTGCAAGAGTTTATAAACACAGCTATGCAAAATAATTACCAAATTAGCATTGTAAAAAATGAAGCTCAAGTTGCTACTAACAACAACGTAATTGGTAATACTGGAGTTCTTCCAACTGTAGATTTAAACGGAACTTATTCCAACTCCTTTAACAATACAAAACAAGAATTTGCTGATGGAACTGTTCGTGAAGGTAGCAATGCTAAAAATACCAACCTTAACCTTTCGGCATTAGCCAATTGGACAGTTTTTAATGGATTTAATGTTTATGCGAAACGTAGCCAATTAACATATTTAGAAGAATTAGGTCAACTCAACTCCAAGTTTTATATTGAACAAACTGTATCTGATATTGTTACAGCTTATCATCAATTAATATACGAACAACAACTCTTAAAAAATTATCAGCAATCTTTAACTATCTCTTTATTTAGGTTAACCCTAGAGAAAAAAAGAAAGGAAGTTGGAGCTGGAAAAGCAATGGATTACGGGCAAGCATTGGTTGATTACCAAACAGACAGTATTCGATTCTTATCACAACAAAACACCATACAAGCTTTAAAAATTGAATTAAACAATACATTAAACAACGAACTAGAAAAAGAAATTATAGTAAGTGAGGATGAATTTACAGTATTGGTTATTCCTGCCAAAGATACCTTACTACAAAAAGTTGATGAAGCAAATAATCAATTAGCACAACAACGCTTGCAAGAACTTATTGCTGAAACAGATTTACGCATGGCAAAAGCTAGTCGTTACCCTAAAATAGATTTATTTGCTGGTTACCAATATTCTAAAACTACTGCGGCAGTTGGGTTTTCAAATTCTAATCAAAATTACGGACCAACTGTTGGAGTAAGCGTAAGCTTTAACTTATACAATGGTGGTGCAACTAATCGTGAAATTAAAAACATTAAGCTTTATGCTGAAAATACTCAATTAACAAAACAACAAGTTAATCAACAAATTAATGCAACTGTACTTAACTTTTATAATGAATACAACTCCATTACTACCCAAATTTTATTAGCAAAAAGTAATGTTGAAGAAATGACTAAAGTTTACAATACTGCCGAAGAACAATTAAAAAAAGGAGCAATAAATGGTTATGATTTTAGACTAACACAATTAAGTTTATTAAACAGTGAATTAACTTTAATGCAATTACAATTTGCTTTAAAGGCTATTGAAATTAACCTAAATAGGTTGTCTGGAACAGTACTTACAAGTTATTTATAAAATAAAGCTCGAATAGTATAATAATATCCGAGCTTTATTTTTTACTTTTTACTTCTTCTTCTAATCCATCTTACCAATACCCAAACTCCAACAACTATAAATAAAATAAACGGCCAAATATTTACTAATCCTATAAAGAACCATAATAAACCTTTAAAACCATTTTCAAAACCATTGGCTACTTTTTTACCAAAACCAAAACTCTCTTCTGTTTCTATCGTTTGGTAATAAGTAATTCTTAATGTACTTAAACTTACCTGATTTTTTAAATAACGTAATCTCCCTTCTACTCTCTCAATATCTTCTCTTACTCTTGCCAACTCATGCTCTACTTGTAAAATATCTCCAACCGAATGTGCTTTACTTAACAAACCTAAATAACGCTCTTCAACTATTTTTTTTGATTTTAATCTTGCTTCTACATCAACATACTCTTCAGTAACATCTTTAACCGTAATATTTTGGTCATCCATTTCTACTACAGACTTTGAAATTTCTGCCAACACTTTATCAAAATTTTCTGAAGGAATTCTAATCGTTACATTGTGTTGGATTCTATATCCATAATCATATTCATTATCTTCTGATAAATAACCATTAAACTTTTTACATGCTTGTTCAATCGCATTTTTGGTAGCTTTTGTGTCTGCTGTTTCAAAAGTAATAGAACCTTCTTTTATTAATTTCCTATTGTAATTTTGAAGAGTCTCTTCTTCTATTTTAGTATTGTCTTGTTTTATGTTGTCTTGGCTTGGCTCTGCTTCTATACCCCCAGCTTCACTTTCTTCAGCAATATCATAATCTTCTGTTTTTGTGCTTGCTGAAAGGCTGTTAAAAGTTGCATCTTCAGAAGCATTTTTTCCACAAGCAAATAAGGTGATTGCTATTATTCCGATAAATATCGGAAGTATTAAAATATTCTTTTTCATAGTAGTTAGGTTTTAGATGATTAATAAATAATAAAAGCGAGCAACTTAATGCTCGCTTTTATAGATGTTATTCTACTTCTTTTTCCACATTTTCATCCATCTCCACATTTTCGATTACTACATCTTCATCAGAAAGTGTATCCTCTTCAACATTCATCGTATCAACTAACATATCATCTAATTGATCTAATGTGATAACATTTTCATCTGTAACAGTATCAGAACTACATGCTACTAATGTTAAACTTACAACTCCTACACAAAGAGTTGTTCTTACTAATTTTTGCATTAAATTTTTCATAACTTTATTTTTTTGGTTAAACAATACCCAAACTTAGTTGGTATATTTCCTAACCGTTTGAAGAATAGCTGTAAAGCTTTTGTAAACTATTTTACAAATTGTAAAACAGCCTTAAAACCTTAATTATCAATTGTCTAAACAAGATTTAAAATATTTTAAAATTTTAAAAAAAGAAGTTGCAAAAACACTTCAACAGAATTTTTCTGTGGATTTAGACATTGAAAAATGGAAAAGACAAGAGATTTTATACCTCCAAGATGATTTATTAGATAAAGTAAATGGTAGAATTTCTGAAAAATGGTTTTATACACACATAAAATCGAATACCGAAAAACTACCAAGAATTGATATGCTTAATATTTTATGCGAATATGCTGGTTATCAAAATTGGAACGATTTAAAAAATAAATTTAAGGTTGAAGAAGATATTGAATTTCCATCCAAAAGCAAGAAAAAACCAATTGCAATTGTTGTTATACTCCTGTTGCTTTCAAGCATATTTATAGGTTATCAATTTATTCCTCAAAACCATACCTATAAATTTTGTTTTGTAGATGCCAACTTAAAAGCTCCAATAAAAAATAGTCCTATATGGATAGTAGTAATGAAAAAGCATGAATCCCCTATGATTACTAAATGTGATAGCAATGGTTGCTTTTCATTAATTACTAAAGATGAGCAAATTCAATTTGTAGTTCGCTCACCTTATTATAAAACAGATACAATTACTAGAATTGTACACAATAAAAGTAATGATGAAGAACAAATTCAATTAAAAACAAACGATTATGCATTAATGATTCACTTGTTTTCAAAATCTAAAGTAACCAACTGGCGAAAAAGAAGACAACAATTAGGGCTAATGCTTACCGATGATGCTCGAATTTATCAGGTTTATGAAGATGGTAAAACTGGTATGGAACTCTTTAATAAAAAAGAATTTATTGACAAACTAACTACCCCAACCAAAAGTTTAAAAAGCATTGAAATAATTGAAACGATTTATACTGGAGATAAAATTTCTATTATGCGCTTTAAACAAAACCAAGCTGAAAATGTTTAAACCTCTTTTACATATTACCACAGTGTGCTGTATTACACTTCTATTTTCTTGTGCAAATGACAATATGCAAGAAAGCAAAGTTGCAGCAATTGCCACTGAAGAAGCAGAACCAGCTGCTGGAGGAAATAGCAAATATGCTGCTGCTGATTTTGAAATTGAAACACTCCCAGAAAGTTTAAGTTCTGAACAACAAGAAGCTTTTCAATTAAGAGCTAAACAAAAATTTCAAGATTTTACAGATTATTTGAAAATAATCTCTAATCCTAAAATGGATGAAGATTTAAAGAAACATTCTCAAAAATTATTAGTTGAACTATTTTTAAGTGATAGCACTACTTTTTCGGATTCAACCAATGCCTTTTTTATTCCTTTTAATCCATCTAAAACAACCATTTTACTAACTGACTTTTACAATACTAATTCACCAATAACTATAAAAAAACTGTTAAAGGTTAACTCTAAATCAATTTCATTTACAAATCCTATCGCTAAAGATTCTAACAATACTTATTTGGGAATTATGCAGGCTGATTTAATCGTAAATAAAAAAGCTACTACAAAAACAATAGAAGTTTATTTAGTAGAAATTGATAAACAATTTGGAGAAACTACTCAGAAAGCAATTGAAATTAAACTAGGAAATATCTACTAATAAAAAAGCCCTTTCGAAATTTCGAAAGGGCTTTTTAATTTTTTACAAGTAGTCTTTTATTCAACCACCATTACTAAGTATTTTGATGAGGCCCAAAAAGCAGCTGCATCTAATATTATTAATTTTTCAGCTTTACCTTCAGTCCCTTCAATTTTATAAGAGCTAGAAGGATGGTTAGTAATTACTTTTACTTTTTTACTCATTAGCTTAATATCTTTAGTTAAAGATATATCAATCTTTGTAAAATAATCTTTGTTAAAATCACTCGATAACTTTTGAGTTTTTCCAATCCCAATAAAACCACCCTCTTTAGATATTACACCTTGTGTTTGTAATTCTTTAGAAGAACCATAACAATAGTATGCCGTATTGATTACATCTTCTTTATCTCCTAACTCTTCTATTCTATTGTTATATTCCTCAAAAATTACTTTTAATTGTTGGTTTGCATCAGCTAATTGTGTTTGCAATGCAGCTATTTGAGAATCTTTTTCTTGCAATTGAGTTGCCATTCTCTCAATCATTTTTTCTAACTCAACAATTTTTAAATTAGATTTTTTAAGCTTAGCATTTAATGCTGACATTTTCTTTTTATTATCTAATAAAAGATTGTTAATTAACTCAATATCTCCAATTAATTGGTCTTTCATGTTGTTGTCAATCTCTACATTTCCTTTTTCGAAATTGGCAGTCATTAAATTTTCTCTTTCTTTTATCTTCGCCAAATTCTCTTGAATTTCATTCATTGAACCAATAAGCTCAACAATCACCTCTTCTTTACTTCCTATTTCACCAGTATTTTCTATTTTTTCTGCTTCTAATTCAGCAATTTTATTTTCTAATTCCTCATTATTACAAGCGTAAAACACTGTAACAAAACCTAATAGAAAAATTGTTTTAAATAATCTTGAAGTCATCATAGTTTTTTTTGTTTTTAGCAGTAACTAAGCCAGTTACATTTTATTAATTTTAAAGTCTGTATTAATATAACTCAAAATTATGCTATTTAAACGAATCTTATCAATAATTCTCATTTCTTTTTTATTTTATTCTTGTCTTAACACGATTGATGGCAATAAAAAAGTAGTAACCGAACAACGCAAAATTTCAACTTTTAATAAAATTGATATCTCTGGTGAATTTGAAGTTTTACTCAATCAAAGTAATAAAGAAAAATTAGAATTAGAGGTTGACGAAAACCTTTTATCATTAATTGAAACGGAAGTAAAAAATAACACTTTATACATTTCAAGCAAAGAACCTATTGGTTCTGCTAAATCATTAAAAATATACATCTCTTTGATAGAGATTGATGCACTAAATATATCGGGAGCTATTGAATTAAAAAACAAAGGAACACTTAATTTAAATAAGTTAACAATAGATGCTAGTGGAGCTGCTGATCTTGATTTATCAATAGAAGCTGAAACGCTAAAAATGGATATTAGCGGTGCAAGTGAAACTACCTTAAGTGGAGCGGTTACAAATTTTGAAATTGACCTTTCAGGAGCAAGTGAATTAGAAGCTGACAAGTTAAAAACTGAAAACACAACCATTGAAATTTCTGGGGCAGGAAATGCAAAAGTTTTTGCTAAAGAAACTTTAAATGTACAAGTTTCGGGTGCAGGAAGTATAAAATATAAAGGAAATCCAGCTATAAAAAAAGATATAAGCGGTGCTGGTTCTATCGATAAATTATAATTAAAAAATGATGAGCGGTTATATTTTTAAAAAAATGACTGTTATATTTATCTTCTTAAATGGAAAAGCTTCTAAAAATATATAATCAAGTCAATCAGTTTGGTAGAGAAAACAACCTTAAACTAACTGTTATAGAGCCTGGTAGTATTCTTTATGAAATGGAAGTTTTGCCCAAACATTTAGCTACTCCAAAAGTAATACATGGAGGAATGGTTGCTGCAATGATGGATGGAGTTATAGGTGTTGCTGCTTTAAGCATCGTAGCAAACGAAAAAAAATTAGTTTCAACCATAGAATTTAAAATAAGTTATTTTAAACCTGCTTTTGTTGGTGACATTTTAACTGGTAAAGGAAGAGTTGATAATAAAGGAAATAGAATAATCTCCACTTCAGGAGAAATATATAATCAAAACAACGAACTTATTGCAAAAGCAATGGGAACCTTAAACGCTTATCCTTTTGAAAAAAGTGATGTGGCAGAATTTTTAAAAAATACGAATCAATAATTATGAGAAAAATAGTTTTAATTACCCTATCTCTTGCATTAACATTTCAAATTAATGCTCAAAAAAAGAATGAATCAACAGAAAAAAGCAACTACAATTCTTCACTTTACAGTGCTTTAAAATTTAGAAGTGTAGGTCCTGCGTTTACTGCTGGTAGAATTGCCGATATAGCAGTAAACCCTAAAAACACTTCTCAATATTATATTGCAGTTGCTTCTGGAGGTGTATGGAAAACTGATAATTCTGGAAACACGTATGAACCAATTTTTGATGGGCAAGGTTCTTATTCTATTGCTTGTGTAACGATAGATCCTTCTAACGAAAATACGATTTGGGTAGGTTCTGGAGAAAATAATAACCAACGAAGTGTAGCTTATGGAGATGGTGTTTATAAATCAGAAGATGGTGGTAAAAGCTGGAAAAATATGGGTTTAAAAACATCTGAACACATTGGAAACATTATTGTACATCCAAAAAATTCTAACATCGTTTATGTTGCTGCTTATGGTCCTTTATGGAGTGAAGGTGGAGAAAGAGGGGTTTATAAAACTACTGATGGTGGTAAAACTTGGACAAATGTTTTAGAAATATCAAAAAATACAGGTATTGCAGAAATTGCAATGGATCCAAGAGATCCTAATGTTA
Source organism: Vicingaceae bacterium (assembly GCA_037969435.1). GTDB lineage: Bacteria > Bacteroidota > Bacteroidia > Flavobacteriales_E > Vicingaceae. Next base: position 47,536 of record JBBKXK010000005.1, on the reverse strand, counting down.
TTTATGCTTCTGCACATCAAAGAAGAAGACATGTATTTACTTATATTGGCGGTGGACCAGAATCTGGGTTACACAAAACAACTGATGGTGGTAAAACTTGGAACAAAATAAATAACGGTTTACCAAAAGTTGATATGGGTAGAATCGGTATAGCAATTTCTCCTGTTAATCCTGATTATGTTTTTGCAATTGTTGAAGCTGCTGATGGTAAAGATGGGTTTTATAGAAGTACTAACAGAGGTGCAAGTTGGGATAAACAAAGTGATTATTCAACCAGTGGGAATTATTACCAAGAAATTATTTGTGATCCAATGGACATTAATAAGGTTTTTTCAATGGATACTTGGTTGCACCATACTGAAGATGGTGGCAAAACCTTTAAGCAAACAGGTGAAAAAAGTAAGCATGTTGACAATCACTGTATTTGGATAGATCCAAGTAATGCAAAGCATTGGTTAGTTGGTTGTGATGGTGGGTTATATGAAACTTGGGATGCTGCAAGCAATTGGCAGTATAAACCGAATTTACCAATTACTCAATTTTATAAAGTTGCTACCGATAATGCTTATCCCTTTTACAACATTTATGGTGGTACTCAAGATAATAACAGCCAAGGTGGTCCTTCTAGAACTACTAACAATGCAGGTATTGTAAATTCTGATTGGTACATTACCAATGGTGGTGATGGTTTTGAATCTCAAATAGACCCGATTGATGAAAACATTGTTTACGCCCAATCTCAATATGGATGGTTAGTGCGTTACGACAAAAAAAGTGGTGAAAAAATTGCCATTCAACCTGCCCCTAAAAAAGGAGAAAAAGCTTTTCGTTGGAATTGGGATGCACCGTTATTAATTAGTCCGCACAATAATGAGCGTTTATATTTTGCTGCCAACAAGTTATTTAAAAGTAATGATAGAGGTAATACTTGGACAGCAATTAGTGGAGATTTAACCCGCCAATTAGACCGTAACCAAATGAAAGTGATGGATAAAGTTTGGAGTATTGATGCGGTGATGAAGAACAAATCAACCACTATTTACGGAAACATTGTTGCCTTAGATGAATCTCCAAAAAAAGAAGGAATTATTTATGTTGGTACTGATGATGGATTGGTTCAAGTTACTACTGACGGTGGTGCAACTTGGAAAAAATACACAGGTTTTCCTGGAGTTCCAGAAATGACTTATGTAAACATGCTAAAAGCATCTAAACACGATGAAAATACTGTTTTTGCTGTGTTTAACAACCATAAAAAAGGTGACTTTAAGCCTTACGTTTTAAGAAGTCGAGACAATGGTAAAAATTGGGCTTCAATAGCTGGAAATTTACCGGAAGCAGGTGCTGTTTATTGTATAGAGCAAGACCATGTTAATCCAGATATTTTATTTGCAGGAACTGAATTTGGCGCTTTTGTAACAGTAAATGGAGGAAAACATTGGACACAATTAAAAGCTGGATTACCAACTATTGCTGTTAGAGACATGGAAATTCAACAAAGAGAAAGTGATTTAGTGTTGGCTACTTTTGGTAGAAGTTTTTATGTATTAGACGATTATACTCCATTAAGAGAACTTGCTAACGAGGAATTATTAGACAAGAAATTTCACATTTTTGATGTAAAAAAAGGATTGATGTTTAATGAAACAAATCCTTTAGGATATAGAGAAAAAAATGCTCAAGGAGAAAGCTTTTATGCAGCAGCAAACCCTGAGGTTGGGAGTGTAATTACTTATTACTTTAGTGATACCTTAAAAACAGCTAAAGAAATTAGACAAGATGCTGAAAAGAAATCGGATGATGATATTTACCCAACTTTAGATGAGATTAGAAAAGAAGCTAGAGAAGAAAAAGCGAGCCTTATTTTTGTAATTAAAGATGAAAAAGGAGACGAAATTCAAAAAATTAAAACCGATGCTAAAGCTGGAGTAAATAGAATTGTGTGGAATTACCGTTATACTTCTACTACTCCAATAAAACTAAAAGTTAGTAAAGTTGGTCGTTATGGTTCGCCAGATGTTGGTATGTTAGCTTTACCTGGTAAATATACGGTAACAGCTTATTTGGCTAATAATGGTAAGGTTGATAAAATTTCTGAACCAAAAACTTTTGAAATTGAATTGTTAAACAACCAAACTTTAGCAGCACAAGACAAAAAAGCCTTGTTAGCTTTCCAAAAAGAAGTGAGCGAAATAAGACGTTCGGTTAGAGGTACAGATGTACAGTTTGATGAATTAAAAAATAGATTAAAATACATTAAAGAAGCAGTACAAAACTACCCGAATACGGATTTAATGTTGTTAAACAAGTTAAAAGGTTTTGATGAAAAAATGATGAGCATTAGCATTGCTTTATATGGCGATAATGAAATTGGTAAACATGAGTACGAAACTTACCCAGGTATTGTGGATAGAATAGAAACTGTTGTTTACAGTATTTGGAACACTACTGCTGCACCAACAACAACTTGTAAAGACCATATAAAAATTGCGAAAGAAGAATATGTACCTATAGCTGCTAATCTAAAAACTTTATTAGCTGATGTTGCTAACTTAGAAAAACAGTTAACTGATGCTAAAGTACCTTACACCCCTGGTAGAGGTGATGAGTGGAAGGAGGAGTAAAAATAGAAAATCAATAGCCTATAAATCAATTATTAGATTCAATGAAAAATTATGTCATCTATATATTTACAGGTATTGGTGGATTAATAATGTTGACACATTTTCTTATTAATGAATATGAAAATAATAAAATAAGATCATCTAATAAACTAATTTCAGGTATTGTAGAAAGAGTCGAAGAAACAAGTGGCTCAGGAGTTAGATATAAATATACTGTTGGATTTAAAGTTAATAATATTCGTTACTGGGTTTCAAATAATTACCATACAGCTAGCATAGAGTATAACAAAGGTGATAGTATTGATGTTTTGTATCAGTCTTCAAATCCAAAGAATGCTATATTTAAAGAAGATTTGTACTCTCCATTTATTCTTTTTGAATTTATAATTGATTTAATAGTATCTCTTGTTTTATTTGTCGGGATTTATCAATATAAAAAATTAAAAACAGGTGATTTCTAAACCTTTAAGAATTTACATAAAGGATAATTAATACTAGCTCCATTAGAACCGTCATTCCCTACTTGATGAGAATCCCCTAAAAAAACCAAAATTAAATAATGAGATTGCGGGTCAAGCCCGCAATGACTAACACGAAAAAACAGAACTAAAAATATAACCGTCATAACGGGCTTGACCCGTTATCTCCCAATAAAAGCACAATTTAATTAACTTAGTATTATGGAAAGAGGAGGTTGTATTTACTTTATGACTAATGAACACAACAATGTTTTATATGTGGGTGTAACTTCTGATTTAAAAGCTAGAGTTTATCAACACTTAAATAAAGTTTATCCTAATTCGTTTACAGCTAAATACAATTGCAATAAATTAGTCTATTATGAATATTACACTTCGATAGAGGAAGCCATTGCAAGAGAAAAGAATATAAAAAATTGGAAGAGAGAATGGAAGGATGAGTTGATTAATAAAACCAATCCTAATTGGAAAGATATCAGTAAAGAAATTGAGTAAACAAGATGGAGATTACACTTCGTCTTTGCTCAGTATAAACTGATCAAGCCCGCAATGACTTACGAAAACCAAAAAAGCCGAAACATCAGTTTCGGCTTTTTTTATCCTTTAAAAGTTAATACTTAATTTTTAGTGTAGATGGGTTGCAAAACGTATTGCGGTCCAAAGTTTTTAGTTACCCAACTTATTAACTCTTCAACTTCTTCTTCTAAAAGTAATTGATAAGCTTTTTGTAACTCTTTCTTAAATAAAGAAATATCAAAACTCATTTTCCTTAATACTTCTTTGCTGTACTCTAACATTTTTTTTGATTTACCTTTTGAACTTAATGTCATAATTTTAAATCTTATTGAATTTTAAATTTACAAAATATTTTTAACAAATGATGATTAGTTTTTATTAATTATCATAAACTAAATACATAACTTTTTCAGCAGCTAATTATTATTGGCTACCTTTACTTTTATGATTTTTTAACACAATTTTTATGAAACATTTACTGCTAATTTCAATAACATTACTTTCTTCCCTTATACTACATTCGGCTAATATAAGTTACGAAGTTTCTATGCCAGAACCACACACCCACTATTTTCAAGTAAAAATGAGTGTTACCGGTTTTGATAAAGAACATTTTGATATACAAATGCCAACTTGGTCACCAGGTTCTTATCTTATAAGAGAGTTCTCTAAAAATGTTGAAGATGTAAATGCATCTTTCAACAAAAAAATAGTGCAAACAGAACAACTCAATAAAAACACATGGCGTATTCATTCACAAAAAGCAAAAACTGTTGATATTTATTATAAAGTATATGCTTTTGAATTAAGTGTTCGTACTAGCTTTATAGATGCATCACACGGTTATTTTAATGGCACAAGTATGTTTATGTTTATTGATGAGTTAAAAAACACACCACACAACTTAACAATTATTCCATTTAAAGATTGGAAGACTATCAGTACCTCTTTACCTACAATAGCTGTAAATGGTAAAAGCAAAGGGTTTCAATATGAAGCTCCTAACTACGACATTTTAGTTGATTGTCCTGTAGAAATAGGTAATCACGAAACTTTTGATTTTACTTCAGCAGGAGTTCTACATCATGTTGCTATGTATGGTAAAGGAAATTATGAGGTAGAAAAATTAAAAGTGGATATGGCTAAAATTACACAAGCTTGTACCGATGTTTTTGGTGAGAATCCAAACAAAGAATATACTTTTATTATTCATAATTTAACAGTAGGAAGCGGTGGTTTAGAGCATTTAAGCTCTACAACTTTACAAGTTAACCGATGGACTTATGGTCCAGACCAATACCAAGGTTTTTTAAGTTTAGTTGCTCACGAGTATTTTCATTTATGGAATGTAAAAAGAATACGACCAATAGAGTTAGGTCCTTTTGATTACAATAATGAAAACTACACGAGCCTTTTATGGGTAATGGAAGGTTTTACAAGTTATTATGATGAGTTATTGTTGTACAGAGCAGGAGTTTATAATGAAGAAGATATTATTAGAAAGTTTACAGGCTCTATCAATAGTATAGAAAACCAACCGGGTAATAAAGTACAACCAGTTGCTGATGCGAGCTTTAATGCTTGGATAAAAGCTTATCGCCCAAACGAAAACAGTTACAACACAACAATCTCATATTACACAAAAGGTTCTGTAATTGCTAACATGTTAGATTTAAGTATTATCAATGCGACTAAAGGTAAAAAGAACTTAGACCATGTAATGCAATATTTGTACAGCGAATATTATAAAAAGCAACAAAGAGGTTTTACAAATATTGAAATGCAAAAAGCATTAGAAACTGTTTCTGGCTTAAAACTAAACGACTTTTTTGAAAAATACATTAATGGAACTCAAACATTTGATTATGCTACCATTTTTGGTTATGCAGGTTTATCGGTTGAAACTATTCCCAACAACTCTGCTAGTTTAGGTGTTGGAACTTCAGGCAATAAAATTACAAGAGTACATAGAGGTTCTTCTGCTTATGAAGGTGGTTTAAGTGTTGATGATGAAATATTAGCAATAAATGGTTACCGAGTAAATGGCGATTTGAATGACTTTATTGAAGATAAAAAAGTTGGTGATGAATTAGTTGTTTTAATTAGTAGAGACAACTTAATTGAAACCATTACTTTCCCATTAAAAGAAAGGGGTAGTACCAACTACTTTATTTTTGGTGATGATACAACTCAAAAAAATGTAGTTTTTCAAAAATGGTTATCGCAAAAAAAATGATTGTTTCTTTAATTGTTGCCATTGCAGAAAATAATGGTATTGGTAAAAACAACGATTTATTGTGGCACTTACCAAATGACATGAAGTTTTTCAAAGAAAAAACGTTAAATCATCATATCATTACTGGTCGAAAAAACTATATTTCTATACCTGAAAAATATCGCCCTTTAGTAAATAGAATAAATATTGTATTAACTAGAAGTGAAAATTTTAGTGAAGATGGTTGTGTGGTAAAACATAATTTACAAGATGCAATAAATTATGCTAAACAAAATAATGAAAGTGAACTTTTTATTATTGGTGGTGGGCAAATTTATAAGGAAGCCTTAGAAGAAAATTTAATCGATAAAATGTACATCACGCATGTACACCAAACATTTGACGCAGACACTTTTTTTCCTGAGATAGATAATACCATTTGGAAAAAAGTAAGTGAAACAGATTTTAGTGCAGATGAAAAAAATCCATATAGCCACTCATTTGTTGTTTATGAAAAAATGAATTAATTTTAAATAAATTTAAACTATTTGATATGAAAAATTTAACCATTTTTACCCTACTTATTTTAGTTCTTTTTAGTTGTAAAAAATCTGATAGAGATGAAGATACAACTACTAATACTTCAACAGATTATGGCACTGCTCAATCTATGGCTTACGATGTTTTTAAAATGGTACATCAAGCAGCATTAAGTACAAAAGGAATTACTAATAATAACTTATCAAATTCATCTACTATTTTTGGTTGTGATACCTTGATTGTTGATACACTTATAAATAAAAGTATAGGAATTCAATTTAATGGAAATTGTAACAGCCGAACAGGTAGAATTAATGCAACTTTCAGCAATAAATATGATGTTATTGGCAGTGTAATTAATGTGAGTTTTAATAATTACATGTATGGTGTTTATCCAATAACTGGAACTATATCTTATACCTATAATGGAGTAGTTAATGGCATTCCAACCTACACTTTTACAACAGATAAGTTTACCATTCATAATAATGCTCGATTTATTGAATTTACTGCAAATCAAACAATTGAAATTCATGGAGGAGAAACAACTGCTGCATTTAGCGATGATATTTATATGATTGATGGTGGAGCAAGTGGCAGAGTTTATGCTGGAAATCAATTTTTAGCAACGATTAATACAGATTTAACTTTATTAGGTAATTGTGATTATGTAAGTTCAGGAATTGTTTTAGTTAATCCAGAAAATAAGAATACTCGTATTATGAATTTTGGTTTTGGATGTGACAATACAGCTGATGTTCAAATTTATGATATTCATTACAGCATAACTTTTCCTTAATAATAATGTTAACAATCAATCCAAAAGAAATAGAAGTTCCTAAACTTCACCATTACCTATTAGGTGCTGTTGGTCCAAGACCAATTGCTTTTGCAAGTACAGTTGATAAAAATGGTGTTAGAAATTTAAGTCCATTTAGTTTCTTTAATGTTTTTAGTGCTAATCCACCTATTATGGTTTTTTCTCCTGCAAGAAGTGGAAGAACTGGAGCTACTAAAAATACGTTTGATAATGTAAAAGCCACCAAAGAAGTAGTCATCAATATTGTTAATTATGACATTGTACAACAAATGTCTTTGGCAAGCTCCCCTTATAGTGCTGATATAGATGAGTTCGAGAAATCTGGATTAACTCCTATTGCCTCAGAAACCATCAAACCATTTAGGGTTAAAGAATCTCCTGTTCAGTTTGAATGTAAAGTCAATGAAATAGTTGAATTAGGTCAAAATGGAGGTGCTGGTAATTTGGTTATTTGTGAAGTTTTAAGAATACATATCAATGAAAATGTTTTGGATGATAATGGAATGATAGACCAACATAAAATTGATTTGGTTAGTCGTATGGGAGGAAATTGGTATTGTAGAGCAGATAAAAACTCTATGTTTGAAATTGAGAAACCTATTACTTCTATTGGTATTGGTGTAGATCAAATACCTGCAGAAATTAGAAATAGCACTATTTTAACAGGTAACGATTTAGGTTTATTAGGAAGTATTGAAGCTTTCCCTACTCAAGCTGAAATTAATAATTACAATGTCTCTACTGGAAATAAACACCAAGTAGCTAAAGAATTATTATCCAACAACCGAGTAATGGATGCTTGGAAAGTTTTATTGAAGTAAAACTAAATGAGCTTTACCGATAAATACACCAAGGCATTCAAATACCTTTTACCAAGTCCGTTTACCATTGCCATTGTATTAACGGTTTTCACTTTTTTTATTGCTCTTTTTATTACTCAGCCTACTAATCAAAATGTAGGTAGTTATTCTATTAACTTATTAAAATACTGGGAAGAAGGGCTTTGGGATGGTAACCTACTAGTATTTGCTATGCAAATGATGTTAATGCTTGTTTTAGGCCATGTATTAGCTTTAACTAAACCTGTCAATTCCATAATTAATTTAGCTGTAAAATCATGCAATAATACTGCAAAAGCAGCAGCTTTAGTTACCTTATTAACAGTTATGGTTAGTTTATTTAATTGGGGTTTAGGATTAATATTTGGTGCTATTTTCGCAAGAAAAGTAGCAGAACATGCTTCTGATTTAGAAATTAAAATCAACTACCCATTAATAGGTGCAGCAGGTTATTCTGGTTTAATGGTTTGGCATGGAGGTTTATCAGGCTCATCTCTTGCTAAAGCAGCAGAGCCTGGTCATTTAAAAACGATGATGGCTGGTATTTTACCAGAAAATGAAATTTTGTTACTACCCGAAAAAATTTCTTATTGGGAAACTGTTGGTTCTAACATGAACATTTTTGTTACTATTCTTGTTCTTATTCTCCTTCCATTAAGTATGTACTGGTTAGGAACAAAAGTGAAGAACAAAGTTCCAAAAATTAAAAATTCCATGAAAAATGAAGTCAATGAAGCCAAAGTTCAAGGCGCTGAGAAATTAGATTATTCACACATATTTTCTTTGCTCTTTGGAGGTATCATCCTATTTTATATTACTTATAAAATTGTGGTAAATTACCATTATGATTTATTGTTATTTTTTAATCCTAACAACATTAATTTATTGCTTTTATCCTTAGCAATTATCCTACATAAAAACTTCTTTAATTTTCTAAAAGCTATTGATAAAGCGATTAGTGGTGCAGCTGGTATTCTAATTCAATTTCCGCTTTATTTCGGAATTATGGGTATTATGAAAAGTTCTGGTTTGGTTACAGAAATTTCAGACTTTTTTGTCCAAATTTCTAATCCTACTACCTACCCTATTTTTACTTTTTTAAGTGCAGGTTTAGTGAATGTTTTTGTTCCGAGTGGAGGCGGACAATGGGCTATTCAGGGGCCTATCATTGTTCAAGCAGCTTCTGAACTAAATATATCTTTGCCAAAAAGTATTATGGCTTTGGCTTATGGAGACCAATTAACCAATATGCTACAACCTTTTTGGGCATTACCTTTATTAGGAATTACTAAGCTTAAAGCAAAAGAAATTTTACCTTACACTTTATTTTTAATGGTAATAGGGTTTATTATTTATGTAGGTGGTTTATTAATTTTTTAAATCAGTTAAATTATTAAATTTGTTTTATGTCAGATTCAAAAATATATTACGCTATAGGTGAAGTTGCTAAAATGTTTGATGTAAACACATCATTAATTCGCTTTTGGGAAAAAGAATTTGATATCATTAAACCTCAAAAAAATAAGAAAGGTAACCGTTTATTTACCAAACAAGATGTTGCCAATTTTCATATTATCTTTCATTTAGTTAAAGAGCGTGGTTACACGTTAGATGGAGCTAAAAAGAAACTAAAAGATAACAAAGATGACACCATAAAAAATGCAGAGATTGTACAATCTCTGCAAAAAATTAAAGGTTTTTTATTGGACTTAAAAGAGGAACTTTAAAACTTCACTACTTTTTGAGTTTTAATTAATTCTCCATCTCCATAAACATTTATAAAATAAATTCCTTGTTTATAGTTATTTGTAAACTTTGCAATTGAGGTGTTAGAAAATTGTTTGCTATCTATCATTTTACCTGTAACTTCATAAACCTCAACTTTTAATTTTTCATAACTATTAGTTAATTTAACCGTCAATTCATTATCGAAGGGATTTGGATAAATTGTCAATCCATCGTTTAAAGGTTTAATGTTGTCAACTGCAACTGTAGCAGAATCAATCACAAAAAACTTATCAAAAGCTGCCTCTGCAATATGTCCTGGACTTTGATCCATAGCTCTTATTGTTAGTTGCATATTAGCTGTTGGAGTAATTACACTAGAAACTTGGAATGTTTTTGTCACCCATGTACTATTAGTTGGAGTACTTTCAATCGCAACATCAACATTAACAGATGTTATCCCATTAGACAAACTGATTACTAAAGAATCATTTGGAATTCCTGAACCTCCAGCGTTAAAAAACCATCTATCAAAATGAATATAAGCATCTATATATGTACTTAAATCAAAAATAGGTGAAGTTAAAACCGTTTCTCCTCCATCAATATCATCATCAGGAGCATTACCTCCGCCATTACCAGTTACATAAGCTTGGTCCATACAATCTGTTTGCGAATCATTACCTGGATTTGAAGGAACTGAATTAAAGAAAGTCCCAGCAGGCACACCTCTTTCCCAATCTCCAGTCGCAGGATTACCTGTAACAACCCATGCTAAATCAAATGTAAAATCATCATAATAACCTTTTTTTAATTCATAAACATGCACATTAGTTGCCGAACTTAAAAATTGATTACTCAAACAAGCTTGATTATGTCCCCAATCAGCAATATAAACATCATAGTTATCTTCAATAAAATTAGATACAGAAAAATTACCCGCTGCATTAGTTTGAACAGTTGTTGAAAAAAGAGCATTTGTAATTAATACTTGAGCATTTGCAATTGGCGTATTCGTATACTTTTCTATTACTTGACCCTGTAATGTAAAAGGAACCTGAGCAACCAACTCTACATTTAATGTAGTTGTATTTCCAGAAGTTAATACAACATTATTGATAGTTTTAGTTTTATAACCAAATTTAGAAAATGTAACACTATAAGTACCTGCAGTAGCAATTCCTGTTTGATAATTTCCAATTAAATTTGTAGATGTACTTGTTGTAGTTGAAACAATATCAACCTGAACTCCACTTAAAGATGCTGTAGTGTTAGAATCTGAAGCATGTCCAACCAAAAATGAAGCAGGAGTATAAGTTGGCCCTAAAACAAACAATCCATTTTCAATATCACTTGCGATAATTATACCTGAAGGTAAATAAGGATAAACTCCCCAACAACCATTAAATGTTCCTCCTGAAAATGCTGGTGAGGTATCATAATTACCAACTTCAACCATAATACTAGGATTATTAACATCATGTATTGTTACTCCAGATGTGTAATAAGATGTAACTACATAATCACCATAAACAAAAGTGTTATGTGGTATTACTTGAGTTCCAGGATTTGATTGTATTCTATCTAACTCAGCAATATTTGCTAAATTACTTACATCATAAGATGCTACAAAAGCATTTGGTTTTTCATCTGTTGTAAACAAGGTATTTCCATCATCAGAAATCCAACAGTTGTGTGTAAAAGAATTAGGAGTCATTTGTGTTGCCATCGTTACAGGGTTAGCCTTATTACTTACATTAACTGCAGCAAAAAAACCATCATTTACACATCCAGCCCACATTGTATCACCTCTAACCATTGCATCATGGATGTAATAATCATTATACCTACCTACTTCTACAGGTACTTTAGGATTAACATTCAAATCTAAAATTATTGCTCCTCCTACTCCATTATCTGCTCCTAAGATATATGCATAACCATTCTCATCAATATAGATATCATGAGCAGAAGTAAAAGGATAAGTAGAGCCTGTAAATTGATAAACATCACCAGTAGTTATTGCTCCCGGTAAATTTGACATATCAATAATTTTTAAACCATTATTAGCTTCATTGGTAATATAAGCATGATTATTCCATACTTTAATATCTCTCCAAATTGATTGTGCTCCAGAACTATAAAATACTTCTACAGGTGCTGATGGTGTTGTTACATTTACAATAGATGTTCCGTTATAAGCTCCAACTATAGCATACTCATTCCCATTTCCATCAACATGCCCCCAAATATCACTTAAATTACCATGAGTAGGTGCTAATTGCCCTAGCAGATTAATATTAAGTTGAGCATTTACTCCTAAAAATTGTACTCCAATAATTAGTGTTAGTAGTATTTTCTTTAACATCAGATTTTTTTTAGATTATGAACTGCAATTTACGATTAAATTAAATACCTATAACATAAAATACATGAAAGGCTTGAATTCCTATTCTTCGGTATTGGGTTTCTTCTTTTCTTCGTGAAATGCTGTAGGAAGTAATTGAATTCCTTTTTTATTGGCAATTTTTATTAAAAAAGGCATCAACAAACTTGCTCCAGGGATTAAAGCAAAAGGGACTCCTATTCCTAATACTTTTAATAAATCATAAATTTGAGTTCTTAATTCTTGTTCCTCATCTTTAGATACTTTGCCTTCTTTAATATATTTTACAAAAATTTTAGATGCTAAGTGAGTTTCTGTTGCTTCAATTTTTATATTAATTAATAAATCTTGAAATGCTTTAGAGGTCTTTTCTTTATGAATTTTAATTTTTTCAGAAAACTCAGTTTTACCCTCTTTTTCTAGAATTGAAATATCTATTTCAAAATCATCTTCTTTTTCAGGCATAATTTTAATCTAGTTTTCTTAACACAAAGTCATCAAACCTCAATAAGAAATTCTCTATATTTTCATATCCACTTTCAACTCCCGTTTTAAAGAAATTAAAATTAACAGACATACCTTTATATTTAGGAAGGACAGAAGTTGAATGAATTTTTCCTGAATTGATTAAATACCCACCAAAATAATGAGCTAACTCAAATCCTAAAAATGAATTAGTTGTTGGGTATGTATTATTTAACTCAACATATTTTTGAATAAAAATAGTTGTAAGTGAATCTTCTTCATCAACAAATTGAGGATCACAATAATGAACATTTAAAGTTTGAAAATAATCCAAGTCTATGTTCTCAAACTTCATCCAATCTTCTAACCCAAACACAGTTATTTTATAATCTTTATATCCTCTTTCGTTTAATTTAGTAGTTAGATAATTAAATAAGCTTGTAATAAAAGTTTGATTAGATGTAGGAATAAAAATTACATTATTTTTGTCGCTACTTAAATTCGTAATTACATTATCATAATTTGCTCCAATTTTCAATATTTTTATAGTTGACGAAACTCCTGTATCATTTTTACCCAACATTTTAGCATTGTACGATTTCACATATAATTCTATCAATACTTTTTCTTTTGATTTTTCATGTTCAACAGCTAGTAAATTTGCTGTGCTAAAACTATCTACTAATAGTTTTGTAAAGGGCTCTATAATAGATGTTTGAGAAGGTATTACTTTGTAAACAAAATCATTGCCTAACAAAGTTTTATTACTTTGTCGCACAGGAGAAACAATAGGAATATTATTATTCTGAGCATATTCTACAGCTTCTTTAAAATTATCATAATACAAAGGACCAACAATTAGATCAGCATTTTTCAACTCTTCCTTTTTTAATAGTTTATTCATTCTCAAAGTATCTTTCCCTCCAGTATCATAAACATATACTTTAAATTTTTGTTGGTCAGTTGAAATTGAATCCAATGCCATTAAAAACCCTTTATAAAACTCTATTGCAAATTTTGATTTAGGATAAATAGTGTGTTCTTCTAACGTTCTTCTATTTTCTATCATTTCATCATTTTCATCTAAATAAAAAGGTAGAAAAAGAGCGATAGTATATTCTGATTTTTTAACAACTTCAACAGTATCTTTAAACAAACTATCTAATAAATTGTTAGAGGCAAGTGCCAAATCTCTACCTGATAAAAAACTGTTAGGGTTTAAAAGTATAGGCACATATATGGTTTCACCTTCTCTTAATCCTTGAGTTAAGCCACCATTAACTAGTTTTATAGAATCAACTGTTGTACTATATAATTTACTTAGAGAATATAAAGTTTCGCCTTTTTTAATAATGTGCGTTTTATATTGAGCTGGCTGGGTAACAGTTTTTACCTCTGTAACGCTTTGCTTAATATTTTTAACTGGTATTCTGATAACTTGCCCTTCTTTTAAACCTTCACTAATTTCAGGATTAGCTGCCAAAATTTCGTTTTGTTGTACTTTATATAAATTAGCAATAGAGTATAAAGTTTGTTGTTTTGTAACTTCATGATTTATAAAATTACCGTTGGTTTTCACTTCAACTTCAATATCTTTTTGCAACGGAATAAAAACCTTCTCACCTATACTTAGTCCATCTAAAACACTTGGGTTTTCTTTATTTATAACCTCTAAAGGAACATTGTATTTTTTATGTAAAGAATAAAGCGATTCTCCTTTTTCAATTATATGGATATAATACTCTTTACCGTTAATGTTATGTACTTCTAGTGAATCTGTTTGCGCAGAAACATTGATAGAAATAACCATTAAAATGATTAAAGAAAAATAATATGTTAGTGTTTTTTTGATAGTCAATATTAAGAAATTATTCCCACTCGATAGTTGCAGGAGGTTTTGAACTAATGTCGTAAACCACTCGGTTTACTCCTTTTACTTTATTTATTATTTCATTAGATGTTTTTGCTAAAAACTCATACGGTAAATGACACCAATCTGCTGTCATACCATCAGTAGATTCTACAGCTCTCAAAGCAACTGCTTGCTCATAAGTACGTTCATCACCCATAACACCAACTGATTGAACAGGCAACAAAATTGCTCCTGCTTGCCAAACTTCATCATATAAATTTGCTTTTTTTAATCCTTCAATAAAAATATGATCAACCTCTTGCAAAATCTGTACCTTTTCTTGTGTAATGTCTCCTAAAATACGAATTGCTAAACCAGGACCCGGGAAAGGGTGCCTTCCTAAAAGCTCCTCATTTAAACCCATTGAACGACCTACTCTACGGACTTCATCTTTAAATAATAAACGTAATGGTTCAACTATTTTTAATTTCATATAGTCTGGTAAACCACCAACATTATGGTGTGATTTTATAGTTTGAGATGGTCCTCCTGTTGCAGAAATAGACTCAATTACATCAGGATAAATAGTACCTTGAGCTAACCATTTTACATCTTCAATTAAATGTGATTCTTCATCAAAAACATCAATAAATACTTTACCGATAGCTTTTCTTTTTTTCTCTGGGTCTTTTTCTCCAGCTAAAGCAGAATAAAATTTATTTTTTGCATTAACACCCTTTACATTTAAACCTAAATGCTCGTATTGTTTCAATACATTTTCAAATTCATTTTTACGTAGTAATCCGTTATCAACAAAAATGCAATACAGATTTTTGCCAATAGCCTTATGCAGTAATATTGCTGCAACACTGCTATCAACTCCACCTGATAATCCTAAAACAACTTTATCATTTCCTATTTTTTTTTTTAATGCTTCAACTGTTTCTTCAACAAAAGAATTTGGCGTCCAATTTTGTTCGCATTTACAAACATTTACTACAAAGTTCTTCAACATTTTTGGCCCATCTTTAGAGTGATAAACCTCTGGATGAAACTGAATACAATAAGTCTCTTCGTTTTCAAAAGTATACCCAGCAACCTCAACATCTTCAGTACTTGCTATAACTTTTGCATCAGCTGGTAATGATTTTATAGTATCTCCATGAGACATCCAAACTTGAGAATTATCGTTAACACCTACCAATAAAGGATGTGTTTTATCTACATAAGATAAATTAGCTCTACCATATTCTCTAGTAGTAGACCTCATTACTTCCCCACCATTACTATGTGCTAAATATTGAGCGCCAAAACACACTCCTAATAAAGGCAACTTCTTTCTATAAATTGATAAATCAGGTTTTGGTGCATTTTCTTCTAAAACTGAAAAAGGACTTCCTGAAAGAATAATACCCTTAACTGTTTCATCAATTTCTGGAGCTTTATTGTGTGGATATATTTCACAATAAACATTTAATTCTCTTACTCTACGCGCAATTAACTGTGTGTATTGAGAACCAAAATCTAAAATCACTATTTTTTCCATGCTGCAAAGATAAAATTAAGTTCATTTTATTGGTGAATTTGTTTAGCTAACTTTTAACTTTAAAAGCAGATTTATTAACATTTGTTGTTTTTATAAACAATTTAAAAACTTAACCCTTAATTAACATAATTAAAACAAGATAAGTTGTTACTTTGCACTGAAAATTAAAATGATAACCTAGAGGGATTATCCGAAACCATTTTAATTTTTTTATGCTGAAAAATGAATTTTTATGTTAAAACCACATTAGTTGTTTTTACATTTTTGTTTACCACTTTCAACAATTTAAAAGGTCAAACCCCTACCACTTGTTTTGAGATAGAAAGCATACTCGTAGATGCTTGTGGAAATCCTGAAGGAGAGAACGAGATGGTTCGTTTTGTTGTAGGACCTAATAATCTTAATGCGACTAATTTATCTGTTAGTTGGGCAAATGTTAGCAATCTTTATTTAGGCCTATGTAAAAATGGAACCACTGCCAGCAAAGTCGCTTCATTAAACAATTCTATTTTAGGTTGTGGATTACTAATTGAACCTACTAATAACATTTTACCAGCTGGAGCTAAAGTTATTTTATTTACGAGCACCAACTTTAATGTTACCGCAAATTCTTTTGCCAATTTAAATGATACTATCTACGTAATATTTCAATGTGCAGGAAATACGGCTGGACACTTTGCTAATTTCAGTCCTACACCAGGCACAAGAACACTTTCTATGTCTTTTTCTTCTCCCATTGGTTGTAACGATGTGGTAACTTACGATAGGTCACTTTTAGTTGACCAATTTGGCAACCCTGCTGCTGTAGATGGAGCTAAAGTTGATTTTAGTTGGAGCAACAACCCAACTTATACGAATGATGGATGTACAGCTCCAATTACACTAAACAGTATTTCTATTAATAATAATCCTCCAACAATATGCCCTGGCGACACCTTACCTTTATCGGTAATTATTAATGGTAACTTTCAGTCTGTTTTCTGGTATGGTGGACAAGGATCTTATTCTTCACCAAACACTAACAATACCAACTATTTTTCCTCTATCAATGATAACAGCAGTTTCTATATTTATTTACAAGGTATAACGACTTGTGGTGATACGATTAAAGATAGCTTGTTAGTACAAATAGGAACAAACAATTCTAGCGTTACTATTTCGGCTACTAAAACAGAGCTTTGTAATGGAGACAGTATTTTACTAACCGCTACAGGAACAGGAAATTACACTTGGAGTAATTTAAGTACAGCTAATTCTATTTATGTTCATTCTGCTGGAACCTACTACGTCTCTTCCTTAACTGGTTGCGGAAGTAATAACGATACTATTACAATAACTAATTCAGTTCCAATTAACCTTACTTTAATAGCAGATAGCACAACTATATGTCAAGGTAATTTTGCTACATTAACCGCTAATGGAGCTCCAAACTACACTTGGTTTAACAATAGCACCAACACAAGTACCACTGCAAGCACTACTGGAAATTATTATGTTATTGGCTACAACAATTGTTATCAAGATTCACAAAGCATTTCTATTACTGTAATCACTCCACCTAACTTAGTTATTAATTCAACTAGTAATGTTATTTGTACAGGAGATAGTATAACAATTACGGCAACAGGTTCCAACAACTATCTATGGAATACTTCTAGCACTTCTTCGACTATCATTGTTAGTAATCCAGGAACATATAGTGTGAGTTCTAATAATTCTTGTTTTGCCGTAACAGATTCAGTAGTTATTTCAAGTTCCTCTCTACCTACCGCTTCAATAATTGGAGATTCTATTATCTGTTCTAATTCAATCTCGTTAACTGCAAGTGGAGGTGAAAATTATTTATGGTCAAATAATAGCACAAATTCAATTTCAAATTTTTCAACTGGTGGTCAGGTTTATGTCATAGCAACCAACAGCTGTGGAAGTGACACTGCTTACCATACAATAACAGACTATAGTATAAATGCTTCTTTTATTTCCGATTACGTTTATGGCAGCGAAACACCTATTACAATTAATTTTACCAATACCTCAACTAATGCCACCAGTTTTAATTGGACTTTTGGAGATGGTGAAATTAGCAACATAGAACACCCATCACATACTTACACAAGTAACGATGAATATGTTGTTACATTAACTGCAAGTAATACTTATTGTACAGATAATTTTAGTTCAACATTATTATTTGAAACACCTAATACTATTTATTTTCCTAATGGATTTACACCTAATAACGACAATACAAACGATGTGTTTATGGCAAAAGGAAATAACATTATTAATATAGAGGTGCTTATTTATAATCGTTGGGGAGAGCTATTACACGATTGGATCGGAATAGATGGTTTTTGGAATGGAACTTACGAAGGAAAACTTGTACAAGATGGTACTTATGTTTATGTAGCTAAAGTAACATGGAAAGATAATATTCATGAAAACTTAAAAGGAAATATTACATTACTAAAATGAAAATCAAAATAAATACTGTTCAAGATTTTCAAAAACTATTATTCAAAGTTTTTCTAATAATAATTATTCCTATTCTGTTTTTTCTTTTTATTTAGTTTAAAACCAAATCATTACAAGTTAAACTTATCAACAGTTTGTTGAAAAATATAACCAATAATTAACTTTACAGTAACAAATACTTAGTTAAGTTATAAGTATATTTACATTACATCATAAAATGATAACCTATAGGGACTTTCCCAAAACCATTTTATGAGCAACACTTAAAACCATGTTTTTTCGTGTATTTTTATTTACAGTTTCCCTATTAACCATTGGTTTTTCTTTTGGTCAAGCAACACTTCCATTGACTAGGACAACATGGAGTACTGGTGCGCCAACAGGATGGACTGATAATGGGACAGGCTCCTATACTACTTCTTTCGCATGCTCAACTAATAATGGTGGTAAATTAGATGGAACGGGAGATTATTATGAAGTCTTTTTCATGGGAGTACCTAATACATTATCGTATGATATAAAAATTTCTGGAAGCTCAACTTCTAGTCTTTTAGTTGAAGAATCTGCGAATGGAGTTGCTTATACAACAATAACTAATCATACCAGCATCCCTACTACTTGTGTAAACTTTAGCTTTTCTTTACTCTCAACTACTAGATATGTAAGATGGTCCTATACTAAGGTTTCTCAAAATGTAACAATAGATGACGTAAATATTACTCAAACATTAAGCCCCTGTGTTGCTCCAGCTTCTCAACCAACCAATTTAATTTTATCAAATATTACAGCTTCATCAATAGACGGTTCTTTTACTGGCAATGGTTCTGATGGTTATATAGTTATCACAAGTACAAGCCCAACATTATCAGGTAATCCAGTAAATGGTACCACCTATAATCTTGGAGATCCTATAGGCGGTGGTAATGTAGTTTCCGTAGGTACATCAACAACCTTTACTGCTTCTGGACTTTCTGGGTCCACTACCTATTATTTTTTTGTTTTTGCATACAATGATATCGGCTGCTCTGGAGCTCCTGCATACAATACTATAAATCCTTTAAACAATAATGGAACGACCTTAGTACCTCCGGCTTTTTCAGCATCAGTTGTAGTTAGTGAATATTTTAATGATTCCGACCCAAGAGACGAATGGATAGAATTAATTGTAGTGATTGACAATACAGATATGCGTAATTGGACTTTGAGGGACAACAATAGCAATACAGACGCATGGCAAACAGAAATTACTTTTAACAACATTGCCTTTTGGAACAATATGAGAGGTGGTACCATTATTAAAATTTGGAATAGAAGTCGATCATCTTCTAGCGCAACCACTAGAACTATTGAAGTAAATAAAGATGATGGTTATATTGAACTTTATGCAGATCACGCCACCTACTTTACTGGTGGTGATTTTGGGGCTTCACCAAGTTATGGAGGAAGCTCTTTAAATTACGCTAATGGTGGTGACCTTTTACAATTGCGAGATGCTTCAAATAACCATGTCCATGCTTTGGGTCACGATGGATCACCTGGAGCAGACTGGACAAGCTGCCCAACCCCTAAAGTATTACGAAACGATAATATTTCTGGAGGAGAGAGTATTAGAGTTGTAGGTAGCGCAACTACTAATTATGATGGAGGAAGTACTACAAATAATAGCATCATTACTTTTGGAAGTACAGGCATAACTTCTGGCTTAGCAAATGATGCTGGAAATGAGCTTTTATGGAGAACTTGGAGAGAGCCCATTTTTTCAACACAAGGAGTTGTTGGAAATGTGTGCGGTGCAACTTGCGTTAATTTTACATGGAATAAAATGACTGATCCTGTTCCAAGTGATGATGTTCAAGGGTATTTAATTTTAAGAAAACCTACAGCAGGAAGTTTTACAGATCCAACAGATGGAACTTCATACATTGTTGGTGCAACTTTAGGGGGAGCAACCGTTGTAACGAATTTAGACAACCCAACCGCAGGAACTACTGTTACATATACTGACAATGTAGCAACTAATGGAACTGCAGAATATAGAATTTATGGTTACAGATATACTGATGATAACATTAATGGGAATTCATTTAATTTAGCTAGAGGTAGAGCATACAACATAGCTGATTACGTAACAGTAACTTTAGCCATTCCTCTACCTATTGAGTTATTGTATTTTAAGGGAAAAAGTACATCAACTGGTAATTTATTAGAGTGGTCAACTTCATCAGAAATTAATAACGACTATTTTACTCTTGAAAAATCTGAAGACGCTGTAAATTATAATGAAATAGGAATAATTGATGGGGCTGGAAATAGTAACAGCTTATTAACTTATGATTTTACTGATGATAATCTTAACAAGTCAACCAATTACTATCGTTTAAAGCAAACTGATTTTGATGGCAAATATACTTACTCAAACATTGTTGTTTTAAATAATTATTTATCTAGTAATGTGTATTATAACAATTCTATTAATCAACTAGAAATTGGAAATATTGAAAATTCAACCATTTCAATATACAATACACAAGGTCAATTAATCAAAAACATCAACAAACATAGTATTTCTCCTACTTATCTTAAAAATGGTGTTTATCTAATTACTATTAAAAACGAAAATGCAGTTTTTTCTAAAAAAATAGTGGTTACCAACTAAATTTTAGTTAGAACCGATAATAAAAATAGCAAAAACACCTATAAATTAACAGAATAAATAGAATAGTTATAATTTAGAAATGAAATTATAACTATTTTAATTCGAGTTCAAAATTCAAATAAAATAATTTAAACTTATATTAGTAATATGAAGATTTTGCTTTTCATATTACTAATCCTTACACCTTTCTTTCCAAAAGGTCAAACCGTTATATGGTCTGAAGATTTTGATGGTAATGTTGGGAGTGGAAGTAACTGGGGTAATCTAAATCAAAACATTGGAGCACAAGGGGCAACAGCAAACCTATGGTATATTAGCTGCAAAGAAAATGGAAATGCTGTAGGAACTTGTGGGACAGGTTGTGGGACAGATAAAACACTTCATGTTGGCTCTTCAAATGCAGGAGATATAGGAGCAGCTTATGAAATTGGCTGTATGCCAGGTTGTATTTGGTGCGATATGTTTTCAATATGTATAAATTCATCTACCAACAAACGAAGTCAATCTTTAAACATAAACACAACAGGTCAAACAGGATTAACATTAAATTTTAATTACATAGAATTAGGTCAAGGTACTACTGATGATTGTATAACAGAATACAGTATTGATGGTGGTGCCTCATGGCTAACATTAGTAAATCCTCCTAAACCTCCATTAGGAGGATGCTCTCCGCAAGGATTATGGACTGCTTTCTCAATTGCATTACCAGTTAGCTGTGAAAATATTTCTAATTTAAGAATCGCTTTTAAGTGGCAAAATAATGCTGATGGAATTGGTAGTGATCCATCTTTCGCTGTTGATGATATTACTATTACAAAACCAATTGTTTTGCCTATTACCTTACTATCATTTAACGCTAAATTAAAAAATGAAAAAGTAACCTTAGAGTGGGTAACAGAAACAGAAATAAATAATGATTACTTTACTATTGAAAGATCCATTGATGGTGATGATTTTTACCCAATTGTAATTACAAAAGGAGCAGGAAATAGTAATAACAGTAGATATTATAATGAAATTGACACAGAGTTACCTCTAACTAAGATAATATATTATCGTTTAAAACAAACTGATTTTGATGGAAAATATAGTTATTCCGACATTATTCCTATTAGCAATAGCTCAACAGAATATGATTTAAATTACTCCAATAACCTTCTAAAGATAAACTCTAAAAATTCGCGAGCGCAAGTAAAAATTTATGACATTATGGGAAAAGAGATTTATTCTAATAGCTTAATCAACAAACAGGAAATAAATACCTCAAAATTTAAACCCGGAATTTACATTGTCAAAGTAGGTACTTCAGAAAATCTATTGGTAAGAAAGATTAAGTTTTAATTAATTACCACAAGCTCTTGTTCTAAAGGATTAAGAACATTCATTAAGTCATCAATAAAAGTTTCTCCTAATAATAAATAAGCATAGATAAAATTATCTTTTCGTTCTTGTAAAGAACCATTAGGAAAGAGTTTATCCTTAATAGCTTTTAGTTGATTGATTGTTACTTCTTCATTATTTTTAATCGCTCTAACTAGTTTTTTATCAATCATATCAATTGACTTTAAACTTTTTTGTAGTTCAGCATTAACAGTCCCTTCTAATGAAGCATCTATCAATTTAACCTTTTCAGCAATAGCTGTATAAATTTCTGTTAATTGATTTGTTTCAGTATTAAATTCTATTTCATTTTCTGCTTTTACAAAAGCCTTAATTAACTCCTCTTCTGATTTAAAAATATCTGTTAATGAAAGATTTAATTTCTCAATTTTCTTTTGTGTCCCATTATCAATTATTATAGCTGAATTACGCAAAACTAAAACCGGAAACTCAACTTTATTAGCAGTAAACATTTGTTTTAGCTGCAACCAATAAGCTAACTCTCCACCACCACCAATATAAGCTAAATTTGGTAAAATAACTTCTTGATACAACGGTCGCATAACTGCATTAGGACTAAAACGTTCTGGATTATTTTTTAATTCAGCTAGTATTTCAGTTTCAGAAAATTTAAACACTGTATTTAATACTTGATAACTATTCTCTTCAAAAACAATACGCTCTCGCAAATTATCTTTTAAATAAAAAAGATTTATTTCTCTAGGATTAACCTGTTTCTTAAATCCTAAATTTTCTAATTTTTCTGAAGTATTATTAATTGCAGTATAACTCGTTCTAGCCAATAATTCTGATTGAATAAAAGGAATAAATTCTCTTTTTAAATCACTATCATCTCCATCAATAATTACTAACCCATATTTGCCAAACAAATCATTTACCAATGCTCTAACAGCTTGCGTGTATGTTTTATCAGACTGGTAGTAATTCTTTAATTTTTCAACAATACTTTCTAATCCTGTTCTACCATTTAATGTTTCTTCTAATTGACTAAATACATCCTCAATTCCTTCTAATTTCATTCTACCAACAGCTCCTGTTTGGACTGAGGAAATTTCATGTTTTTTTCCAAACAAATTAAAATGATTGATTTCCTCAAAATCATGATCTTCTGTTGCCATCCAAAAAACAGGCACAAAGTTTTTATCTGAAAAATTCTTTTTTAACTCTTTAACTAAATTTATTGTTGAAACTATTTTGTAAATAAAATAAAGTGGTCCTGTAAACAAGTTTAATTGATGTCCTGTTGTTACAGTATAAGTATTGGATTGATTTAGGCTTTCAATATTTTTTTGCACTAAATCAGTTAAGTTTAAACCTTGGTATTGTTCGGTTAATGATTGTAGTAAAACTTTCCTATTACCTTCAGAAAACTGCTTTTCTTCTAATTGTTTTTTATAACCTTCGATAGAATTTGGATTATTGTAAAACGGTTGAATTATTTCTTTCCCTGAAATATAATCTAACATTAAATTAGAAAAGTATCCTGTTTTATGATATGGTATTGTTTGTTTATTCATTAAACAACCTCTCCAAACAAATCAAAATCTTCTGCTGAAGTTATTTTAATGTTTGCAAAATCTCCTATTCGTAAGTAACTATCTTTTTTATTGACTAAAACTTCATTATCAACTTCTGCAGAATCAAATTCGGTTCTACCTACAAAGTAA
Source organism: Vicingaceae bacterium (assembly GCA_037969435.1). Classification (GTDB taxonomy): domain Bacteria; phylum Bacteroidota; class Bacteroidia; order Flavobacteriales_E; family Vicingaceae. The sequence goes on along the minus strand of JBBKXK010000005.1, from coordinate 23,327 downwards.
TCACCTTCAACTCTATCAAACAAAACTTTAAAGGTTTTTCCTATCTTTTGTTGGTTTAACGACCAAGAGATGTTTTGTTGTACTTCCATTACTTCAGCTGCTCTTGCTTCTTTATCTTCTTCAGAAACATCATCCTCTAACTTAAAGGCATGCGTATCTTCCTCATGAGAATAAGTGAAAACTCCCAAACGATCAAATTGCATTTCTTCAATCCAATCTTTCATTTCTTCAATATCTTCTCTTGTCTCCCCAGGAAAGCCAACAATAAAGGTTGTTCGTATAGCAATTCCAGGTATTTTACTCCTCACCTCATTAATTAAAGCAGTAGTTTTTGCTCTGGTTGTTCCTCTTCTCATTGCTTTTAGCATATTGTCAGAAGCATGCTGCAAAGGAATATCTAAATAGTTACAAACCTTAGGATTACGCTTCATTTCATCAATAATTTCCATTGGAAATCCTGTAGGATAAGCATAATGCAAACGAATCCACTCTATTCCTTCAACTTTTCCTAACTCATTTAAAAGCGTTGCTAATTTTCTTTCTTTGTAAATATCTAACCCGTAAAAAGTAAGTTCTTGAGCAATTAAAATCAATTCTTTAACTCCTTGTCTGGCTAAATTTTCAGCTTGTTTTACCAATTCTTCAATTGGAGTAGAAATATGTTTGCCTCGCATTAGGGGAATAGCACAAAAAGAACAAGGTCTGTCACAACCTTCAGATATTTTTAAATAAGCATAATGACTAGGAGTAGTAATTATTCTCTCACCAATTAACTCATGCTTATAATCTGCATTTAAAGTTTTTAATAAACGAGGTAATTCTCTTGTTCCAAAAAAAGCATCCACTTCTTTTATCTCGTCTTCCAAACCTTCTCTATAGCGTTCAGAAAGACATCCTGTAACATATAATTTATCAACTAACCCTTGTTTTTTAGCTTCGGCATACCTTAAAATTGTATCAATAGATTCTGCTTTAGCGTTATCTATAAATCCACAAGTATTAATGATAACAATTTCAGAGTCATCTTGTTTCGCTTCATGCTCCACCTCAAAGCCATTGGCTTTTAATTGATTCATTGTCACTTCAGAATCGAACAAATTTTTTGAACAACCCAAGGTAATTACATTTACCTTATTTTTTTTTAGCGTTTTCGCTTTCATAAATCCCTCTTAAATCACCTCAAAAAACTCTTTCAAAGCCTTCCAATATTCAGCACTATCAGAAAATTCATCCCATAAAGCTCTTGAACCATGTTTACCAATTTTAGTTGGCAAAAAATAAGCTCTATTACTTTCTGGTATTTGAGCAGCAATGTTCCACCATTTCTTCTTCTCTAATTTCATAGAAGTAATCCAAACTGGAACTGTAATTTTTTTAGCTGTACTTTCTATCCAATCTTTAGGTTTACCTAATTTACTGTAATATTCGCCAGGAGAAAAAGCAATTACTGCATCAATATCTTTTCTTTCACTTGCAGCTTTAATTACCAAACCAGCAGAATATGAACTTCCCCAAATAATTAATTTTTTAGCTTTTTTATAGTTCGCCTTAGCATAATCTATTGCAGAGTTAATATCTACATAAGCATCCACATAGGTTGTTCCTTTGTTTGCTGCAACAGCTTTTTTAAAGGTTTCATTAGCTACATCGTTTACTGTTTCTCCAGATCGTTGATCAACAGCTATACAATTGTAACCTAACTTATTTAATTTTGGAGCAATCTCTTTGTACTCACCTCTACTCCAACCTGCTTGGTGAAACAAGACAATTAAAGGGCTTGTTTCTGGATTCGTAATGTATAAATCTGCAGTAATTTCTAAACCATCAGATGCTTTAAAAGTAATTGTTTTTTGTGCAAAAACTTGTGAAACAATCACCAACGCTAATATTGTAAATAAATTTTTCATAATTTAATCTTTAAATAAGGAGTCTACAAATTCGTATTTATTAAACACTTGCAAATCATCAATGCCTTCACCAACTCCAATATATTTTACAGGTATTTTAAATTGGTCGGAAATACCAATTACAACACCACCTTTGGCTGTTCCATCTAATTTTGTAATTGCCAATGCATTAATTTCGGTTGCTAAAGAAAATTGTTTTGCTTGTTCGTAAGCATTTTGTCCAGTTGAACCATCTAAAACCAATAAAATTTCATGAGGTGCATCGGGTATAACCTTTTGCATTACCTTTTTAATTTTAGATAATTCATTCATTAAATTAACTTTATTATGTAATCTTCCAGCAGTATCAATAATTACCACATCAGCATTTTTGGCTTTAGCAGATTGTAAAGTATCAAAAGCGACAGAAGCTGGATCAGCATTCTGTCCTTGCTCAACTATTGGGACATCTACTCGGGCAGCCCAAATTTTTAATTGGTCAACAGCAGCTGCTCTAAAAGTATCAGAAGCTCCTAATATTACACTTTTACCTTGCTTTTTTAATTGATGTGCTAACTTTCCGATAGTAGTAGTTTTACCAACACCATTAACACCAACTACCATTATCACATAAGGTTCATCTTGTTGTGGAATCGAAAATTCTTTGTAATCTCCAGTATTATTTTCCTCTAATAAAGCTGCTACTTCTTCTTTTAAAACTTTGTTTAATTCAGCAGTTCCTAAGTATTTATCTTTAGCAATTCTTGCTTCTATTTTCTCAATAATTCGTAAAGTAGTATCAACACCAACATCAGAAGTCACTAGAATTTCCTCCAAATTATCCAAAACTTCAGCATCTACAGTAGACTTACCTCCTATAGCTCTGCTTAGTTTAGAAAAAAAAGTTTGTTTAGTAGCATCTAAGCCTTGGTCTAAAACTTCTTTTTTTTCCTTTGAAAATATATTGAAAAAACCCATAATTTATGATAAAAAAAATCCCGCATATAGCGGGATAAAGTTACACAATTTGTGTGATTATTTCTTGCTTAAAAATTCATCTACTTTATCATTAGGAATGATACCTTCCTTAAAAGCATAAGCTCCTGATTTTTCTGACTTAACCATTTTAATAACTTTAGTTAAGTTTTTTCCTGCCGTTTGTAACGATGCAACTGTTTTCTTAGCCATGTCTTATTATTTTATTTCTTTATGTACAGTAACCTTTTTTAATATCGGGTTGTATTTCTTAAGCTCCATTCTGTCTGGAGTATTCTTTTTATTCTTAGTAGAAATATATCTAGAAGTTCCAGGCATACCACTTTCTTTATGCTCGGTACACTCTAATATCACCTGAACTCTGTTTCCTTTTTTAGCCATTTTCCTATTCTTTAATTTTTATGGGACTGCAAATTTAGTAATTTATTTTTATCTAGCAATTGGTATTAAATAATATTTACCTCTCTTTCTAATTTTATTCCAAAAATTTGGTTTACAGACGCTATAATATCTTCTGATAATTGAAAAATATCACTACCTTTTGCGTTACCATAATTCACCAAAACCAATGCCTGATTAACATGCACACCATAATCTCCAATTCTTTTACCTTTCCACCCACATTTTTCAATTAGCCAACCAGCAGCCATTTTATATTCACCATTTGGTTGAGAATAGTTTGGAGCATCAGGATATTTAACTAAAATATTGTCTTTTAAAGCTTTTGAAACCAAAGGATTCTTAAAAAAGCTACCCGAATTACCTATTTTTTTAGGGTCAGGTAACTTACTTGTCCTAATATTTATAACCGCATTACTTACATCTTTTATAGAAGGAGTATCAATACCCATAACTTTCAATTCTGTTTCTATTGCGCCATAAGAAGTGTTTGTTTGGGCATTTTTATTTAATTTAAAAGAAACTGCTGTAATAAAATAATTGCCTTTTTGAGATGTTTTAAAAATACTGCTCCTATAATCAAAATCACATTCTAGATTAGAAAACAAAACCAATTTATGTTCTATTAAATGAAATGCTTCTACTTCGGTTATCAAATCTTTCACCTCCACACCATAAGCACCAATATTTTGCATAGGGCTTGCACCAACATTGCCTGGTATTAAAGATAAATTTTCCAACCCTGCATAATCATTAGCAATGCAATACATCACAAACTCATGCCAAACTTCTCCAGCACCAACTTTTAATACAATCTCATTTTCATTTTCAAGAACCTTATTAATTCCTTTAAAATTGTTTTTAATAACCAATCCATTAAAATTTTGAGTAAAAAGCATATTACTGCCTCCTCCCAATATTAATAAAGGATTAGAATTAGTAGTTAAAACACTTTTTAATTCATCTAAATTGTTAACCTCTACAAATTGGCTGGAACTAACTTCAATACCAAAAGTATTGTATGGTTTTAATGAAATATTTTGTTTGATTTCCATGGAAAACAAAAATAACTAAAAGAATTTATGATGTAACTTATTTTTGAATCAAAACCACTACATAAGCAGAAACTCCTTCTCTTCTTCCTTCAAAACCTAATGTTTCTGTGGTAGTAGCTTTTATTGAAATATCCTCAATATCTATAGCCATTACTTTAGCTAAAGTTTCTTTCATTTGCTCAATATGTGGATTAATCTTGGGCTCTTCTAGCGCTATAGTAGCATCAATGTTTCCTATCGAAAACCCTTTTTTGGAAATGAGCTTCACAACATCTTTTAAGAGAATTTTACTATCTATTCCTTTATATTGATTATCAGTTGGAGGAAAGTGAAACCCAATATCTCTCATATTAGCAGCACCTAAAAGTGCATCACAAATAGAATGAATTAAAACATCCGCATCAGAATGACCTACCGATCCCTTTGTATGAGGAACTTTTATTCCTCCCAACCAAAAATCAGCACCATCAACTAATTGATGAACATCATAACCAAAACCGACTTTAATTTTCATTGATAAAAATTATTCTTCTTTGTTCTGCTTTTTGAAAGAATCAAAATCAAACATTAATGAGAAACGTACTGTGTTTGCTAATGGATTTTGTTGTGTGGTAGAAATTAAATAAGAAAAATCGATACTAAACACACTTAACTTTAATCCTGCCCCAACAGTAATATATTTTCTATTTCCTTTTGTTGCATGCTCATGAAAATAACCTGCTCTTACAGCAAATTGTTTGTTATACCAATACTCCAACCCTGCAGAAATATTAAACTCTCTTAATTCTTCAGAAAAACCTCCTGGAGCATCACTAAAAGATTGCATAATACCTGTTACAATATCAACATCAGGGTTTTTACCTGATTCAATTACAGGCTCACCGGTTTCTTGATCGATAATTGGACTACCACCAGCATCCGTTGCATAAATTGGTGGTGTTGGGACTAATAATTTATTTACGTCAGTTAAAATAGAGAAACTATTATAATCATCTAAAACAAATGTTAATGATTGTCCTAACCTTAAATTAATTGGTATAAAATCTTTATCTGCATCAGCAGTATATGACATTTTAGCTCCTATATTAGAAATATTCATCCCAACATTTAAAATGGTATTTTGTCCGAAAAGTTCAACATCATCATTCGTATAAAAACCTGAAACATCAACTGCAAAAGATTTACCAGCCTTAGTGTTTGATCCACCGACATCTATACCTCCTGTTAAATTAGAATAGATATAACGAACTGCAAATCCACCAGAAAAACGATCTCCTAATTTCTGACTAAACCCAACATCAAAAGCAAATTCAGCAGGATTAAAATCACCTATTGCATCTCCTTGATCATTAGTGAATTTTATATCACCTAAAGAAAAATATCTCAACGAAGCTCCTATTGCATTATCCTTGCTTAATTTTTTATATCCACTTACATAAGATAAGTTGATATCAGGAACTAATTGCCTTAACCATGGTGAATACGAAACTGCAACACCAGCTTCTTTTTCTATAAAAGCCAATTTAGCAACATTCCAATGCATAGAATTTGCATCAGGTGAAGATGCAACACCAGCATCACCCATTGCTCCAGCTCTAGAATCAGGAGCGATTAAAAGAAATGGAACTGCTGTGGTAATGGTATTTAATTGTAAGGCACTTTGTTTTAGTTCACTTTGTCCATTTACACGAGCAAAAATCGTAAGCAATAAAAATCCAACAAGTATTCTTTTCATTAAAATTTAATTAAATAAGGATTACAAATATACATTATTTAAATAAAGCTGTTCTGTATATTTTGACTTAGGAACGACATTATTAGCTTATTATTGCCAACTACCTTAAAATAACTAGTTTCTCATATTTTTCTGCAACAGAGAAATTTTCAGTACGTACTTTTAGTCGATAAACATAAACTCCTCTACCTATTCTATCCCCATAATCATCTAACCCATCCCATGTTATTGATGTAGAATGATATCCTTCATTAAATATATTTTGTTCTAATGTTTTAACTAACTTACCTGACACCGTAAATATTTGCACCTGAGCAAACAATTGCTTTTCAGGTTGGTTATGTTCAAACCAAAACTCTGTATAGGTAGTAAATGGGTTTGGGTAATTGTAAACTTTGTCTAAAATTATATCTCTCGACTTTACAACAACAAATTCGATACTAGCTTCAGAAGAATTATTATAAACATCCCAAACCTTTAGTGTTAATTTATGTCTTCCTTCCGTTAAATCAGTAAAAGGAAAATATACTTTACCATTTTGATAACTATTTAAATCTGCCTCATAATAATCGTTTAATATAAATGATTCATCCGTTTTATCATCTAAAATAGCAATAATATCGTGACCTATTCCGTTACCTACCATATTAATTCCATGAATATCACTGATATTTGCCAATAAAATAGGGTTTTCATCAGTCATTCCTCCAAAAACAAAATTTTCATCATTCATAAATAACTCTAATTCTGGACCAACATTATCCTCATCATAACTAGTCGCTGTTCCTCCAATGTAAAAATCATCATGATAACCATTCGCATCTTCAGTTTGATTTTCAGCATAATAACTCAACTTACCACTCCCATAGTTATATGATATATCTTTAGGCACAACAAATGTGTAAGCAAAATCCCCATTGGTTACACTTACTTTTCCTTTAAACAACTTACTTGTTTGTAAATTAAAATTATAGGGATTCCCTCCATCGTTAGCTAATGTGGTAATTGGTTTTTCTTTATCAAATACCGTAGGATAAATAATACCATTGTAATTTGTTAGTTTAACACCATTTTGATCTCTTACCTCACCATTAATTGTGACTTTACTCAAAGCCTTTAAAGTATCATTAGAAGACACATTAATTCCATTTATTTGAGTTGTTACAGCATTATTAATAGGGTAAGCTAATTTTAGAGCAGGATCTCCGAGCAAAGTGAAATTTCTATTATTAGTAACTGCTGCATTTAAGTTTTTCACTTTCAAAAATACATCCCCTAATGTTTGATAGCTATTGTTAATTTTTGTGAAAACTTGATTATAAAAAGATTGGTTTAATGTAAAATTAGGACTAGAAAAAACTAACCTTACAGTAGTTAATAAACCGATGCCTCCATTTGGGTTTAAAAGGACTAGCTCTCCTGCAGATGTTCTCTTAGGGTCATCAAACCTACTAAATTCACAAGTTGCTGTAATAAAAAGAGGATAACCCTGTGTATTAGTCCATCCATTCACATCAGACAATGTAACTACTCTTTCATGAGCCCAACCAACTTCCCCACCATGCCCAGTATAATTAATGATTAATGAACCTTTATCAACAGCTTCATTTATTGCTTTATTTACGTCAGGATATCTTGTTCCTCCAGGAGTAGACTCTTGCTTATATGCGTCAAAAAAAACTTTATTTGGGTTGTATTCTTTGTTTGAAGATTCTACCATACCAGCTAGTGAGTTAGATTGAATCATGTGTATATTATTATCCTCATCATCTCCAACAAATTCAATTCTATTTCGCCATTCATTCATTGAACTTGAGGTGTTATAATTAACTATTTTATTAATAACATTATTAGCCTCATCAGTTGTTTTTACCGGCAATCTCCCAATTGCAACATCAGCATACTCAGTACCTGCCCAAGTACCTTCGTTTAAATCTAATAATCCATAATAATCATCAGAAACTAAAGATCCAATAATATCAATAGAGTTTGGAGATTGATAGGTAGGAATAAAGTTTGTATTACCTATCACTCTATTTTTATTATCATACGAACCATCACCAAACAACAGCAGGTACTTAGGAACTGTTACTGTTGGATTTCTTTCATATAACATTCTTAAAAAATCCCTAACAGCAACAATATCCTGTGATCCAGATGAGAACTCATTATAAACTTGCTCAGGAGTAACAATAACAACGCTTAAACCTTCATTTGTATGAAAATCTGACAATTGGCCTGCTTGAGCTAGAAACATAGGATGACTAACTATAATCATATCCGCCTGATTGATAGCATGTAAATTTTGATTTTCTACTACCCCAATAGCAACTACTTGGTTATCATAGTTAGTTGTAAATGAGACAAATTTTCTAAGAGAATCAGTCGCTAAATTGAATGATAAAGTATTACCCGACAAAGTAGCTTGTTGCTCTTTAATATTAAAAGGGTCTGTAATTTCCCAAATCTTTATTGTTGAACTTGCATTTCCTAAATTAAAATTAGCAATGTTACCTGCACCAATAGACTGAACATCTCTAAAAAACAATTGATCTCCCGACATTATTAGATTCCTACGAGCGTTTAACTCTATCTCATTCAGCCATGCAACCGACTCATTTGTAGGTTTATTATAACTAACATTTATATTTACTATACTTGGTGGAGAATTAATTAAAAAACTACCACTAACCAACCATGCATACTTATCATGAAAACTACTAGTATTAACAGGTGTTGCGGGTAAATTTAAAGAAGTTAATCCAGAACTCACTGTAAGAACACTTGTAGTATTAGAACGAGCTGCTCCCGAGAAATTTACATTTATCGGTACTGAATTATCTATATTAGGAAAATTAAAGACAAAATTATAGCTAGTCTTTACATCAAACACTTCTCCAAACCACATCTCTCCTGATGCAATTAAGTTTAATAAATCTTTTTCATAAAATGCATAATCACTATAAGTAGTTACTGTTGTATTAGATGAAGGTTGAGATACTTGAGAACTTATTCTTTTTGGAGATTCTCCAGTATTACTAAATGTTATAAAATAATAAGTCGTATCAGAATATTTATTCAATTCATGCTCAAAGAATTGTGTGCTAGAGTTAAAAGCCCATGAATGTGGTGATTGACCATAAAATAAGACATAATCTGTTGGATCAAAAGAACCATCAACCTCACCCTCAATAACAACTGCATTCTGCTTTAAATCATCTACTCTAAACTCACTATTTAAAGCCGGCAAACTTTTACCTCCATTACCATATAATTTAAAATTTTGTGGATTAAGGTTATCAATATCTAATCCTAGGTTTTTTAAAAAGTTATAAGAAAGTTTAAAAACACCATCTTTTAATACTGCTATTTTATACCACTCTCCTGTCTGAAGCACTGAACCAGAAGTGAAGGATTTTATATTTATTCTTGGATCAACTACTTTTTGGGTAACAACTTCTATTTTATATTTTATAACTCTTCGATATTTTTGAGTTGTATTATCATATATAATAGGAATAAATATAATCTCACCATAATTCACTTTTTTACTAGTTGCATTTATATACTCTAATTGTATATCATTATTGATAAAAGTAAAACCAGACACCCCTATGACACTATCGCTAGATATTGTTTCATATTGAATATCAATTAAATTAAGTGCAATTATTTTTTCTTGATTAAGCTTTAATTGGTTAGAATAAATACCTAAAAAATCTTTTCCTTCATCATAGATAACGTTTTCGAAAGAAAAAAACTTTTTTATTTTTAAATCATCGATTTTGGAGACATTGTTATTATCCCATTTTATTTCATTTTCAACAATTATATTAGCAGAATTAGAATATAATGGGCTTAACAGCGTTATTAGTATTAAAAAAAATAAATGCTTCATAGAAGGTTTTTAACGAAATTAAGATTAAATAATGTATATTTACAAATTAAATTTTACACAGAAACGAAAGAAAAAATGTATTATTGTTTTTTAATGTATATGAAATTATATACATTTGAAACCTTGCAAATAGTTTTTGCGTAGAAAAGTTTTAAGATTAAAGGTAGTATATGATAGGAAAGTATTTACTTAGGATAAGTATAGTTGCTGTAATTTCATTAGCTTTTACAAATAATTTATTTGCACAAGATCCTGAATTTACGCAATTTTATGCAAACCCTTTATATTTGAATCCTGCTTTTGCAGGTACAGCTCATTGCCCTAGAGTTTCTTTAAACTATAGAAATCAATGGCCAGGTATAAGTGGTTCTTTTATTACAACAAGTGCATCTTATGATCAACATGTCGATGCCCTTTCTGGTGGTGTTGGGCTTTTAGTTTGGGATGATCGAGCTGGAGAAGGCACACTAAAAACTACCAATGTGAGTGGTATGTACTCATATCAAATACCAGTAACAAGAAGATTTTCACTTAAAGCTGGTCTTCAAGCAACTTGGGCTCAAAAAAGAGTAGATTGGAGTAAATTAACTTTTGGTGATATGATAGACTCTAGAAGAGGGTTTATTTATAACACTAATGAATTACAGAGAGACGAACCTGCAAATTATGTAGATTTTTCTGCAGGTATTTTAGGTTTTAGTGAAAAATATTTTGTAGGCTTTGCAGCTCACCATTTAACTGAACCAGACGAATCTGTGATTCAAGGTATTAGTCCATTGCCAAGAAAATTCACTTTTCATGCTGGTGCAGTATTACCGTTAGATAGTAAAGGTGAGGTTGCAACATTATCTCCAAATATTTTAGTGCAATTACAGCAAGATTTTTTACAGGTAAATTTTGGAATGTATTATTCTAAAGGACCAATAATTGGTGGTTTGTGGTATAGAAATTCTGATTCATTTATCGCTTTAGTAGGATTTCAAACAGGTATCTTAAAATTTGGTTATAGCTACGATATAACCGTTTCAAAATTAACTAATACAACCGCAGGTTCTCATGAGTTTTCTGTTGGAATGCAATTTGATTGTAAACCTCGAAAAAGAAAATTTAGAACAATAAGTTGTCCATCTTTTTAGTTTTATATATTGATTATCAAACTTAAATAGTTATGAAAATACAAGGGAAAGGAATGAAATATTTGATGTTTTTGATGGTAGCAACACCATTGTTGTTTACTTCATGTAAAAAAGAACAATCTAGTGCAACAGGTTGGAATTATAACGATCCAAAAAATGGTGGTTTCCAAAAAATACCCTACTTAGAACAAGAAACTGGTCCTGGACTAGTTTTAATTGAAGGTGGTAGATTTACTATGGGTAGAGTTGAACAAGAAGTTAATTACGATTGGAACAATATCCCAAGAACAGTTACTGTGTCATCTTTTTATATGGATGAGACGGAGGTTACTAATTTCATGTATTTGGAATACTTATATTGGTTAGATAGAGTTTATAGTGCAGATTACCCTGAAGTATATAAAAAAGCTGTTCCTGATACTTTAGTTTGGAGAAGTAAATTAGGCTACAATGAACCTTATGTTGAATTTTATTTAAGACATCCTGCCTATAGAGATTACCCAGTAGTTGGTGTAAATTGGTTACAAGCTAACGATTTTTGTGCATGGAGAACCGATAGAGTTAATGAAATAATTTTGATACGAGAAGGTTTGTTTGAACACTACCCTAACCAAATAAATGAGGACAACTTTAATACAGAAGCGTATCTTTTAGGACAGTATGAAAGTGGAAAAAGAGTTGATGGTATTCCTGATTTGAATCCAAACAGAGAATACAGAAATGTGATGATGGAAGATGGTATTTTACTTCCTCAATATAGACTACCTACTGAAGCTGAATGGGAATATGCTGCTTACGGATTAATTGGAAATACTATTGAAGAATTAATTCCTGACAGGAAACTTTATCCTTGGAATGGGCATGCAATTAGAAATTCAAACGAAAAATATATTGGCCAAATATTAGCAAACTTTAAAAGAGGAAGAGGTGATAATATGGGAGTTGCTGGTAAATTAAATGATAATGCAGATATAACTGCCCCAGTATATTCTTATTGGCCAAACGATTATGGTTTATATAATATGGCTGGTAATGTTTCTGAATGGGTAATGGATGTTTACAGACCTTTATCATTAGAAGATAATGATGATTTTAGACCTTTTAGAGGTAATGTTTACCAAACTAAAGTTTTAGATGAAGATGGTGCTATTATGGAAAAAGATAGTTTAGGTCATATTATCTACAGAGATGTAGATCCTAAATTAGACAACTTACAAGAAAGAAGAAATTATAGCCAAGCTGATAATATTAACTACTTAGACGGTCATTGGGAATCTAACATATATTATGGAGAATTAGTAGATGACCCAGCTATTGAAAATGAAAATGCTTTAAAAAGTATGTATCAATTTGGAGCCACTTCATTAGTTAATGATAAAGCTAGAGTTTATAAAGGTGCTTCTTGGAAAGATAGAGCTTATTGGGCTGTACCAGGCACTAGAAGATATTTAACTGAAGATCAATCAACAGATTTTATTGGGTTTAGATGTGCGATGACGAGAGTTGGAAGCCCGGTTGGTTTAGGATATTAACAATTGATAATTAATTATATTTTAAAAAGCTCGAACAAATTGTTCGAGCTTTTTTTATGTTTACACTATGAAAATAGTTAAATTATATAATCTGTTCACAAACAGTTCTGGTGTTTGTACAGATACTAGAAAAATTAATGAAAACTGCCTATTTTTTTGTTTAAAAGGAGACAATTTTAACGGAAATACTTTTGCAAAAAAAGCAATAGAAGAAGGTGCCAATTTTGCTATTATTGATGAAGAAGAATATGAATCAGATAGTACTATTTTAGTTAATAATGTTTTAAAAACACTACAAGAACTGGCTAACTATCATAGAAAACAGTTTAACATTCCTTTTATTGGGATTACAGGAACTAATGGGAAAACGACAAGTAAAGAACTAATTAATGCTGTTTTAGGTCAATACTTTAAAACAGCTTGCACTAATGGAAATTTAAACAATCACATAGGAGTTCCACTAACTTTATTGTCAATAAAAAAAGATTGTGACATAGCTATTATAGAGATGGGTGCTAATCATATTGGAGAAATAAAAGAGTTATGTGAAATTGCTGAACCAAATTTCGGTATAATTACCAATATAGGAACTGCACACATTGAAGGTTTTGGAAGTAAAGAAGGAGTAATTAAAACCAAAAATGAGATGTATAATTACATTTCAGAAAATGGAGAATTGATTTTCACCAATAATGATGATGATCTTTTAAAAAAATCATCTAACTCATTAAAAAAATATACTTACGGTAAAACTAATGCAGATTGTATTGCTTCTCTCCTATCAGAAAGCCCAAACATAAAAATAACCTGGAACAACAAGGAGATTAATTCCAGTCTTTATGGAGGTTATAATTTCTATAATATATTATTAGCCATTTGTGTTGGTCAATACTTTAAAGTTCCAAATGATAAAATTATCAAAGGAATTGAAAACTATGTTTCAGCTAATAACCGTTCTCAATTTATAAAATTAAAAAACTTAGAAATCTATTTAGATGCCTATAATGCAAATCCTTCAAGTATGAATGTAGCTATTGATAGTTTTGCCTCTAACATATCTAAAAACAAATTGATGATTCTAGGAGACATGCTAGAGTTAGGGAGCATAAGTAAAGTAGAACATCAAAATATTATTGATAAAGCAAAAAAACTAAATATAGAAACTATATTTGTTGGCAATCAATTTTACACTTCTTTAACAAAACACCTCTTTAATTATTTTAACAATACAACTGAATTAATTGAATGGATATCTAAAAATAATAGCTTCAATTACGATAGTATATTAATAAAAGGTTCGAGAGGAATTCGATTGGAAAAAGTGGCCGAATATTTACAACAATAAAAAAAGGAGCAATAAAAATTGCTCCTTTTCATTTATAAAAACAATTAAATCAATCTCTTAATACAGCTCTTGAAATTACAATCTTTTGAATTTCACTAGTTCCTTCATAAATCTGAGTAATTTTTGCATCACGCATTAAACGTTCTACATGGTATTCTTTAACAAATCCGTAACCACCATGTACTTGAACTGCTTCAACAGCAACATCCATAGCCACTTTTGATGCAAATACTTTTGCCATCGCTCCCTCTTTATCAAAGTTTTGCTTTTTATCTTTTAACCATGCGGCCTTCAAACATAATAAACGAGCTGCCTCAATATTGGTAGCCATATCTGCCAATTTAAAAGCAATTGCTTGGTGTTGCGAAATTGGTTTGCCAAAAGCCTCACGTTCTTTAGAATATGCTAAAGCCAACTCAAAAGCTCCAGAAGCTATACCTAAAGCTTGAGATGCAATACCAATTCTTCCTCCAGATAAAATTTGCATCGCAAACTTAAATCCAAATCCATCCTCTCCTATTCTATTTTCTTTAGGAACTTTTACATCATTAAACAATAAAGTATGTGTATCACTTGCACGTATTCCTAATTTATTTTCTTTTGCTCCTACTATAAACCCTTCCATCGTTTGTTCAACAATAAAAGCATTAATTCCTCTATGCCCTTTCTCAACATCAGTTTGAGCTATTACTATATAATAAGATGCCGAACCACCATTCGTAATCCAATTTTTAGTACCATTTAATAAATAATAATCTCCTTTATCTTCTGCGGTAGTTCTTTGTGATGTTGCATCAGAACCTGCTTCTGGCTCTGACAAACAAAAAGCTCCAATTTTTTCTCCTTTAGCACAAGGCACTAAATATTTTTGTTTTTGTTCTTCAGTTCCGTATTTTTCAATCCCCCAGCAATACAATGAATTGTTAACTGACATTACTACAGAACATGATGCGTCAACCTTACTAATTTCTTCCATTGCTAAAACGTAAGAAATAGTATCCATTCCTCCTCCTCCGTACTTAGGATCAACCATCATTCCTAAAAAACCTAACTCACCCAACTGCTTAATTTCTTCAGTAGGAAATTGTTGCTTTTCATCTCTCTCAATCACACCAGGTTTTAATACATTTTGTGCAAAATCTCTTGCAGCATCTCTAACCGCTAAATGTTCTTCTGAAAATTCTATATTCATCGTATATTATTTATAAATTTGAAAGGAGAACAAAAATAGTTTTTTAATTCTAATTTTTCAAACCTATGGATGAGTATAATGTTATTGGTTTAATGTCTGGAACTTCATTAGATGGATTAGATATTTGTTACGCTAATTATTCACTCATAAAAGATAAATGGGACTTTAAAATTATTGATGCCGAAACCATTGATTTACCCAATCAGTTAAAAGAAAAACTATTAAAACCAACCACTCTTTCAGCTTTAGAAATGGCTTATTTAAATAATGATTTAGCCAATTTTATGGGGAATGAAGTAAATAAATTTATTTCAGCTAAAAATATTGATAAAACTAAAATCGATTTTATTTCATCACACGGACACACTATTTTTCATCAACCAGAAAAAAAATTAACACTACAAATTGGGAATGGAGCTAATATTTCAACTATTACACAGCTTCCCGTTATTTGTGATTTTAGAACTACCGATTTATCGCTTAACGGTAATGGTGCACCTCTTGTTCCGATTGGAGACAAATTTTTATTTTCAGATTATGATTATTGTATAAATCTCGGTGGTATTTCAAACATTTCTTACCAAAATAATAACAACAGTATTGCTTTTGATATATGCCCTGTAAATATGGTTTTAAATAAATTAGCAAAGCAATTAAATGTTGAATATGATAAAAATGGTGATTTAGCCAAATCAGGAAACATTAATAACGATTTGTTTACTCAACTCAATCAATTAGTGTATTACAAAAAATTAAGTCCTAAATCTTTAGGGTATGAATGGGTTGAAACTAATATT
Organism: Vicingaceae bacterium; assembly: GCA_037969435.1. GTDB lineage: Bacteria > Bacteroidota > Bacteroidia > Flavobacteriales_E > Vicingaceae. The sequence goes on along the minus strand of JBBKXK010000005.1, from coordinate 7,356 downwards.
TTTCCATTATTACAGAACTCCAAACTTCCCGTAAAAGATTTATTAAACACATTTGTTGAGCATATTGCTTTTCAAATAGGTCATCATTTAACAAAAAAAGGAAAAGCACTTTTTACTGGTGGAGGAACACACAATACTTATTTAATAGAAAGAATACAACATTTTTCTTCAACAGAAATTGTTATTCCAACTAAAGAAATTATTGACTTTAAGGAGGCCCTTATTTTTGGTTGTTTAGGGATCCTTCGTAGGAGAAACGAAATTAATATTCTAAGTAGTGTAACAGGAGCAAGAAAAAATAATATTGGTGGATGTATCTACAATGCTCTTCCAAAATCATAAACTTTTAGTTATATTTGAGCTTCACAAATCAAAAATTCATTATGAGCAAAATAAAATTTATTGTTTTATCACTAATTTCAGTCCTAACTCCCTTATTAAGTTTTGCTCAAGAAACTGTTAATGAAAACCTTACTATCGATCAAAAAATAGATGCTGCATTTAGACCAATTGCAGATTTTATAGGTGGAATTATTTTTTATGCTTTACCACTTGGAGAATACAGTGTACCTTTAGTTTTGATAGTACTTATTGGTGGAGCACTTTTTTTTACCATTTACTTTAAATTTTCCAATTTTACCTTAATAAAAACAGCTGTAAAAATTGTTAAAGGAGATTATGATCAATTAGATCATCATAGTGCTGATATAGCTGAGGGAGATTCAACTCCTGGAGGAGACATCTTTGAAACTATAGCTGTCGAAAATGCAGAAGGGGAAGTTACCCACTTTCAGGCATTAACTGCAGCTCTTTCAGCAACAGTTGGACTAGGGAATATAGCAGGAGTTGCTGTAGCAATTTCTATTGGAGGACCTGGGGCTACTTTTTGGATGATTCTAGCTGGATTTTTAGGCATGGCTTCAAAATTTGTTGAATGTACATTAGGTGTAAAATACCGTGAAGTAACTGAGGATGGAACTGTACATGGAGGCCCAATGTACTATTTATCTAAAGGATTAAAAGAAAGAGGAATGGGTGGCATTGGTAAAGTCTTAGCTATCTTTTTTGCTATTATGTGTGTTGGTGGTTCATTTGGAGGAGGAAACATGTTTCAAGCTAACCAAGCAACTGCACAAATAATAGGAAAATTAGGATTAGAAGGGGCCCTTGGTGGATCAATTGGAGCTGTTATAGGTGTAATAATGGCAATTATAGTTGGTATCGTTATTATAGGTGGAATTAAACGGATTGGTTCAGTTACTGAAAAGGTTGTGCCTTTTATGGCTGTTATCTATGTGGCTGCAGCGCTAATAATTATAGGGATTAATATTACATTAGTTCCCGAAGCTTTCGGGTTAATTTTTGATGGAGCTTTTAACTCCAGTGCTGCACTTGGCGGAGTTGTTGGAGTTTTAATAGTAGGTTTCCAAAGAGCAGCTTTCTCTAACGAAGCAGGTGTAGGTTCTGCTGCAATTGCTCACTCGGCAGTAAAAACAAAATATGCGGCAAGCGAAGGTATAGTTGCTTTATTAGAACCATTAATCGACACTGTGATTATTTGTACAATGACAGCTTTAGTTTTAGTAATAACGAATATAGAAGGTGGATTTATTGATTATGGAAGTACTGATATAGCTGGTATTGAATTAACAGCAATAGCTTTTGATTCAGCAATCCCTCATTTCTCTTGGGTTATGGTAATTGCCGCAGTACTGTTTGCAATTTCCACAATGTTATCTTGGTCATACTATGGATTACAAGCCTGGAAATTTTTATTTGGAAAAGGAAAAGTAGTTGATATGATATATAAAATACTTTTTTTAAATTTCATTTGGATAGGTTCTGCTATTGGGCTAGGTGCAGTTATTGATTTTTCTGATGCAATGATTTTTGCAATGGTATTCCCTAATATTATTGGTTTAATATTATTGTCTCCTAAAGTTAGAGATGAACTAAAACTTTATACTGATAAAATCAAAACGTTTAAAAGCAATAGCTAATTTGTATGAGTCTCAAGGATTACTTTTCTTTTACACGAGGAGAAAAAAGAGGCTCTGTAGTTCTATTATTAATCATTGTTTGTTTAATTGTTGCAAATTTTTCAATTGATTTTTTTAAATCAACTGAGCAAACTGATTTTAGTGAGTTTGAAAAGGCTATTAATCAATTTGAAAAAGATAAAACTACTAACCACCAATTAGCAACAAGCATAGACATTAAATTATTTGAATTTAATCCAAATCTCATTTCAGATGAAGAATGGAAAGTATTAGGATTTAAAGATTGGCAGATAAAAACAATTAATAACTACAAAGCAAAAGGTGGTAATTGGAAAACTAAAAGCGATGTTTCTAAAATATACGGAGTAGATTCGGCTCATTACCAACAACTAAAACCCTATATATTACTACCCGATGAAATTGAAAATAACTTTACTCCCTACTCTGAGAAAGAAAAAATAAAAGCTACCTATTTTAATTTTAACCCAAATACTATATCTAAAGAAGAATGGAGTAAATTGGGTTTTAAAGATTGGCAAATTAAAACTATTTTTAATTACAAAGAAAAAGGCGGAAGCTGGAAAACAAAAACAGATGTTTCTAAAATTTATGGTGTATCAGCAGAAGTCTATCAAAAATTAGAACCTTACATTTTATTACCTGAAGAAATTGAGAAAACAACTAAAACATCAAGCTCAAAAAATTACAATCAAAAAGTAAATATTAATACTGCAGATGCTAAAGAATTGACTAATTTAAAAGGAATTAATTCAGAAAAATATGCAGCAATAATTATAAAATACAGAACAAGTTTAGGTGGCTTTATTAAAAAAGAACAACTAAAAGAAGTATGGAATTTATCAGAAGAAACTTATAAAGATTTTGAAAATCAGTTAGATTTAGGCAATAGAACACCTATCCAATTAAACATTAATATCGCTTCAAATGATGAATTAAAACAACATCCATACATAGATTGGAAAACTGCAAATGCCATTGAAAAGTATAGAAAAGCCAACGGAAAATTTAAAACTGTTGAAGATGTTAAAAAAATTCACTTGATTTCCGAAGAAATATATCATAAAATTGCACCTTACTTAAAAACACAATAAATGTTAGCTGAAACACTTAAAAAAGTAATTCGTGATGTACCTGATTTTCCTAAACCAGGGATTATGTTTAAAGACATCACCCCTATCCTATTAGATCCTCAATTAACTCGTGATATTGTTGATGAAATGGCAAATCAGGTTAAATCTTTAAAGTTAGATGCTATTGTGGGTATTGAAAGTAGAGGTTTTTGGTTCGGGATAATGTTAGCTAACAAGTTAGATATACCTTTTATACCTATTCGTAAAAAAGGTAAATTACCTTATAAAACAATATCATATAGTTATGACTTAGAATATGGGTCAGCTGAAATAGAAATGCATGAGGATGCAATAAAAAAAGATTGGAATGTATTAATACATGATGATTTATTAGCAACAGGTGGTACCGCTCAAGCCTCCGCAGAATTAATAAAAATGCAACAAGCCAATGTAGCTGGATTCAGCTTTATGGTTGAATTAGATTTTTTGAAAGGCAGTGAAATCCTTTCAAAATATTCTAAAAATATTAGTAGTTTAGTACACTTTTAAAATACAGAGGATATGGAATTTGGATATACAGAGAACCAACAGATGATAGCACAAATGGTGCGTGATTTTGCTGAGAAGGAGATTAGACCTAATAGGTATCAATGGGATAAAGATGAACACTTTCCTGTTGATGTAATGAAAAAAATGGGAGAATTAGGTTTATTAGGAATTTATATTCCTGAAGAATATGGAGGTTCTGGATTTGGATACCATGAGTATGTAACTGCACTTATAGAATTAGGGAAAGTTTGTGGTGGAGTTGGTTTAAGCGTAGCTGCTCACAACTCTTTATGCACTGGTCATATTTATTACCATGGAAGTGAAGCACAAAAAAAGAAATATTTACCAAAGTTAGCTAGCGGTGAATGGATTGGTGCTTGGGGATTAACTGAAGCAAATACTGGATCTGATGCAATGCGAATGAAAGCAACTGCTGTTAAAGATGGTAATCAGTGGATTCTTAATGGAACAAAAAACTGGATTACTCATGGATTAAGTGGAGATGTTGCTGTAGTTTTAATCCGAACTGGAGAATTATTAGATAGTAAAGGTATCACTGCATTTATTGTTGAAAAGGGAACAACTGGATTTTCTGCTGTAAAAATTATTGATAAACTTGGAGTAAGAGCAAGTGAAACCGCTGAGCTAATTTTTGACAATGTAAGAATACCTGAAGAAAATGTAATTGGTGAAGTTGGGATGGGTTTTGTTCAAGCAATGCAAGTATTAGATGGAGGTAGAATTTCTATTGCGGCTCTAAGTTGTGGTGTTGCTCGGGGAGCTTACGAAGCTTCATTAAAATATGCAAAAGAAAGAGAGCAATTTGGTAAGCCTATTTCTCATTTTCAAGCCATAGCTTTTAAGTTGGCTGATATGGCTACAGAAGTTGAAGCAGCAGAATTATTAACATATCAAGCCGCAGATTTAAAAAACAAAAAATTACCTATGACTAAACAAGGTGCTTTTGCAAAGTACTATGCAAGTGAAGTATCTGTTAGATGTGGTAATGAAGCCGTACAAATTATGGGTGGATATGGTTACACTAAAGAATATCCAGCCGAAAAATATTTAAGAGATTCTAAACTAATGACAATTGGTGAAGGAACCTCTGAAATTCAAAAAGTAGTTATTTCGCGAGAAATATTAAAGTAATATTTGTAAATATTGAATTATTATCTAAATTTGCAGCCCTTTAATAATTAAATTAAATAATAAAAATGATAATTATCCCAATCAAAGAAGGCGAAAACATTGAAAGAGCTTTAAAAAGATACAAGAAAAAGTTTGAAAGAACTGGAGCATTAAAAGTATTAAGAAGCAGAAAACAGTATGACAAGCCTTCAGTAGTAAATAGAGCAGAAAAACAAAAAGCTATTTACGTTGAAAAATTAAGAAAAGCAGAAGAATAAAAATTCTTTTTCACTGATAAATCGAGTAGTTTATCATTATAACTTTATTAATTTTATTACGTTATAATGATAAACTACTTTTTTATGCCTCATATTTTAGCATTTTGTGAATACCTTACGCATCAAAAAAGATACTCCATTCACACCATCAATGCTTATAAAAAAGATTTAGAACAGTTTCAAAAATTTATTAACACTACATTTGAAACAACAAATTTTACTGAAGTTAAAGCTTCTTTTATTAGATCATGGATCGTTTCTTTAATGGAAACAGAAAATTCTGCTCGAACAATTAACCGAAAAATCTCTAGTTTAAAATCATTCTACAAATACCTTTTAAAAAACGAAATAACAGATACAAATCCGTTATTAAAGATAATTACTCCTAAAACATCAAAGAGGCTTCCAGTTTTTGTTGGTGAAGCTGAAATAAACAACCTATTAAACAATATAGAGTTTAAAAATGATTACGAAGGAATTCGTGATAAACTTATCTTAGAATTATTTTATGCAACAGGAGCAAGATTGTCAGAGTTAATAGAACTAAAAATACCTGCTATTGATTTTAGTAATAACAGCATAAAAGTAATCGGCAAAAGAAACAAAGAAAGAATAATACCAATTACCAATAAACTTGCAGAAATGATTAAAGACTATATCAATGAACGGGCAAAACTAAACAGTGAAGAAAATTTTTTATTTTTAACAAAAATTGGTAAAAAAATATATCCAAAACTTGTGTACGGAATTGTAAATTCCTACCTTAGTAAAGTAACAACAATTAATAAGAAAAGCCCTCACGTACTTAGACACACCTTTGCAACACACATGTTAAACAACGGAGCAGACTTAAACTCTATTAAAGAAATACTTGGGCATGCAAACCTATCTGCAACACAAGTTTACACACACAATACAATTGAGAAATTAAAAAATATTCATAAACAAGCCCATCCAAAGGCATAAATTATAAGGAGGACACGAAATGAAAGTAAATGTGAAAATTAATTCAGTACATTTTGATGCTGACAAAAAATTAATCGAATTTATACAAGAACGCGTTAATAAACTTTCTAATTATTATGATAAAATAATTGATAGCGAAGTAATCTTAAAAATTGAAAATTCTCATGACACTGAAAATAAAGTTGCTGAAATTAAATTATTGATCCCTGGTAACGATGTGTTTGCTAAAAAACAATGCAAATCATTTGAAGAAGCTACTGATTTAGCAGTTGAAGCATTAAGAAGACAACTAAAAAAACACAAAGAGAAATTAAGAAAAGTATAATTTTAAAAAAAATAATATTAATTGTTTGATTAGTATAAAATCTTTTATACATTTGCAGACCTTTTTACGGAGAGGTCTGCTTTTTTATGCAGAATTTAATAAGAAAAATAAAATAAGCCGATGTAGCTCAGCTGGCTAGAGCAGCTGATTTGTAATCAGCAGGTCGTGGGTTCGAGTCCCTCTATCGGCTCATTAAAAACGCACTTAAAACGTTAAGTGTTTAAATTGAAAATATTGAAATACGATGGGGGAATACTCAAGCGGTCAACGAGGACAGACTGTAAATCTGTTGGCTACGCCTTCGTAGGTTCGAATCCTGCTTCCCCCACCAGACATAAAATTAGCGGGAGTAGCTCAGCTGGCTAGAGCGTCAGCCTTCCAAGCTGAGGGTCGCGGGTTCGAATCCCGTCTCCCGCTCTTTTTTATATATCGGTTCAGCCGATGTAGCTCAGGGGTAGAGCACTTCCTTGGTAAGGAAGAGGTCACGGGTTCAATTCCCGTCATTGGCTCAGTAAAGCAAGAATTTGAACACTAATATATAACTAAGATTAAAAATTAAGTAAAATGGCAAAGGAGAATTTTAATCGTTCCAAACCGCACTTAAACATAGGTACAATTGGACACGTGGATCACGGAAAAACTACATTAACTGCAGCTATCTCTAAAGTATTGACTGATGCAGGTTTTTCTAAAAATGCAGCAAAATCTTTCGATCAGATTGATAATGCTCCAGAAGAAAAAGAAAGAGGTATTACAATTAATACATCTCACGTTGAGTATGAAACTGCTAACCGTCACTACGCTCACGTTGACTGTCCAGGTCACGCGGATTACGTGAAAAACATGGTTACTGGAGCTGCTCAAATGGATGGTGCTATCCTAGTTGTAGCTGCTACTGACGGACCAATGCCACAAACACGTGAACACATCCTTTTAGGACGTCAGGTTGGTATTCCTCGTATGGTTGTATTCATGAACAAAGTGGATATGGTTGATGATGAGGAGTTATTAGAATT
>JBBKXK010000004.1:0-48127 GCA_037969435.1 Vicingaceae bacterium | reverse complement strand
TCATAATCTAACGTTTTGGAAAAACATGAATCAAGGGCAAAATCAATTGTACCTTTAGCTTCAACTTGTTCTTCAATGCATTTACATGTAGAAATTGATATTTTATTAATCAGATTATTGTCTAAATCCTGTCCATATAAAACATCAGCTATGCTTACTAATAAAAGTAGGAAGAGTATTTTTTTTAACCATATTTTCATAATTGCCAAGTTATTCAATAAATAATCATGAAGAATTTATTCTCGCATCCTCTAAAAGTAATCAAAATATTAAACTTAAATTTTTTATGGTTATCTTTAACAGATATGACAACATCACAAATTTTTAATATAAAAAACAATGAAAGCTCCAATCACCAAACCAAAAGAACCTAGTATAAAACCATTAAAAGAGGCACCTACTTTACCCCAAAAAAACATACCTACAAAACTTCCAAAACAAAAACCAATTACACGCCCTAAAGAACCATCAACTATCCCCTCACGAGAAAAGCCAACAAAAATCCCAAAACAACCAAAAAATAAATGAAAAACTTCTTGTAACTAATTTTTATACCCGTTTCTTTCTGCGTTTTTATCTTTATACACTTCCCAAGTATCCTTTTCACCTTTTTGTTCCATTCTTTAAAGGAACTTAAAATTTTAAAAGTTAATTTTATTATCTATATTTATTGTTTACAAAGCATTGATTATGAAAAATTTAATTGCCCTTTTATTGTTTATCCTATTTAGTTTAACTGGTTTCTCACAAAGTACATTTAACGATGTAGCCCCATCACTTTATAGAAATTGTACCACTTGTCACCGTGTTGGTGGTGGAGCTCCTTTTTCTATGTTATCATATAGTACTACCGCGCCATGGACAAGTGCTATGCAAACAGCTTTAACCGATGGCGAAATGCCACCCTGGGGTGCAGATACTTCTTACTTACATTTTTCTAACGAAAGAGAAATTTCTCAAGCAGATAAAGACACTATTTTACAATGGATTGCAGATGGTGCTTTGCAAGGTAATCCGAGCTTATTACCTCCGCCACCAAATTATCCACAATATAAATTAAACGGAACACCTGATACTATTTTATACATGCAGCCTTTTAACAGTAATGCTGGGGCTAATGATGCTTACAATACTTTTATAATTCCTTTAAGTATGTCTCAATCTCGCTATGTTAGAGCTATCGAGTTAATACCTTCTGATCCAAGTTTAATTCATCACTCTATCATCAGAGCAGATACCGCTGGAGATATTTTAGCAGATACTTCCGGGAATTCATTTACTATTTTAGGAGATCTTTCCGTTGGAACTTATGCCCCAGGAACACAACCTATTATTTTTCCAAACTCTTCACAATTAAAAATGGGGATTCCGTTACCAGCAAACGGAGATATTATTATGCAAATGCATACTCCTGCAGGTACTTTTGGACAAACTATTGCTGTTGAAATTAGACTTTATTTTTACCCTATTGGTGAAACTGGTATAAGACCAGTTTATGACTTTGTTCCGTTACAATATTGGGAGAACGACTTTTGGATTGCGCCTAACCAGATTAAAACCTTCTCTACCGAACAAGTTACTTTCCCTTATGATATTTCAATTTATTCTGCTTTTCCGCATTCTCACCAAATATGTACTGAAATATTAAATTATGCTTACGATACTACAACTTTAGATACTACTAAATTGATAAAAATAGATCAATGGGATTTTGAACACCAAGAATATTACTACTATAAAAACTTAGTTAAAATTCCGACTGGTTATAAGTACCACTCCGATCATGTGTTTGATAATACCCCTCAAAACCATCATAACCCTAATAATCCACCACAATTAGTTACTGTTGGTCCTTATTCTTATGACGAAATGCTTTTTGATGGTTTTCAGTTTATTGTTTATCAAACTGGTGATGAATTGATTAATATTGATAGTATTTTAGCTGAAGATCCACTGTTAACTGTTGGTATTTGGGAAGGTTATTCTCCAAAAGAAAAAATAACCACTTCTACTGTTTATCCTAATCCTTTAAATAATAAAGCAACTATATCATTTAACAATCCTGTAAAATTGACAAATGCTGTATTAAAAGTTTGGAGTATGGAAGGCAAAAGTGTTGAAATTCAATACCAAATAGAAAATAATCAACTAGAAATAACGAAAGGAACTTTAACCCCAAACATTTATATTTATCAGGTATTTGATGCCAACAACAATAAGGTAAGTGCTGGCAAATTGATTATACAATAGTAAAATTTCAAACAGATTTTGTACATTCGAAAGATGGATAAAATTAATATTTGTAAAACGTGTACAAACAAAAAGTTTGACCGTGATAGAGGTATAGTTTGTGGTTTAACCGACCAAAAACCAACTTTTGAAAATTCTTGTTCAGATTACAATGCCAATGAAGCTGCTCTATTTCAAGAAAAAAATAAAGCTCCAATAAAGCCAAATAGCCAGCGTGCAAAAAATGCTATTATTTTAATTTGGTGTGTAATGATTTTAGATTTTACTTCACTCGTTTCTTCATATTTACAATATGATTTATTGGCCACTGTAGATGCTGGTGGCTTTATTTCTGAAGGAACTGCTGAATTAAACGATAACAGAGAACTGATTATTGGGCTGCTTTACTCAATAACTTCAATAATTTCGATAATTACTTTTATACAATGGTTTAGAAGAGGTTACTACAACTTAAACATTAGAAAAAATTGTGCACACTCTGAAGGTTGGGCCGCTGGCAGTTGGTTTGTACCTATAATTTCTTTATTTAGACCTTATCAAATAATGAAAGAAATGTGGATCGAAACTTCTAAAATGATAGCCGATAAAACTTCTGATACTTTGAAAAGTAGTACTGTTGTTATCGGAACTTGGTGGACTTTGTGGATAATAACCAATTATGTTTCTAATTATGCATTAAAATCTGGCCTTAAAGGTGAAACGCTTTCAGATTATATGAATTCTACAATAGCAGATATTGTTACATCTATATTAAGCATCCCTTTAGCATATATTACCATTGTAATGATTAAACATTATGCACACAAAGAGCAACAACTTTTTTTATTAGAGAATAACTAAAATGAAAAACCTCCTTCTCATAACATTTTTGCTGCTGCTTGGACTCAATGGGTTTGGGCAAAACAAAGAAACTATTTCTTACGAATCTCTTAGCGGTTTTTGGTTCAACCCTAAAAATAAATCCTACATTGAAATTAAAGAAGACTCGTGTCTATTGACGATTAAAATGTATCAAAATGGAAAAGGTGATACTGTAGGTCGTTATGAAACTATCTGGTATCTTCTTGATTGGAAACCAAGCAGCATAAAACTTACTTCCCGATGGTATCTAACAACTGGAATTAGATTTTGGAGATTAAAAGATAGATGTACTTATCAAGTTAATCTTAATGATGACCAATCCACCCTTATCTTAGATTTAGTACAATTGAATCATAAAAAGAGTAACACTATTACTATTTTACTTGGAAAGAAAGATGTTGTTTACAAAAGAACAACAAAAGAGGATTTTCAAAGTACTAATGCAATTAGATATGAATAGACTTCTAACATATCTAATCCTTTTGATTGTTGCTGCTGGATGTGGTGGCGAAGAATCAAATAAGAATAATAAAGAATTTCAACGAGCCAAGAAGTCAATAAGAGAATTTGCTGAGTCTCATTTTGATTCTACATATATTATCATGGAAGGAAGTGTTGGATCATTAAATAGAATAGACCCGCCATTAGAAACAAATGATTTTTTAGGCTCCGATACACTTGAGAATAATTTTAAAATAATTTATTTTGAACAGCGTCACTTAGGTGTTCCTATTAAAAAAGACAGCCTCTTATCTAATTACTCATGGACTTACTACCAATTAGATGAAAACTTTGAAGTAGTGTCTTATTCTACTCATTCTATAAATAAACTAAAATGAAAAACCTCCTTACTATATTAATTGTTTTGTTTGTTTTTCTTGGGTGTAGTCGCCCCTCAAAAAACGAATCTACAACAATAGCTATTCAACCTTTTGTTGGGTTTCCAAAAAACTTAACTGACACTATTAAACAAGCCATTGAAGATTATTATCACTTTAATACTACGATATATAAAGAAATAACTATTCCTAAAGAATTTTACACAACTATTAAATCCCCTCGATATAGAGCAGACTCTATTATTAGTTTTTTAAAATTAAACAAAGCAGATTCCATAAATCATATTATAGGCTTAACTACTTCTGATATTTCTGTAACTAAATATGATAATAATGGAAAAATTAAAACTCCCGCATCAAAATACCAAGATTGGGGAGTGTTCGGGTTAGGTTATCGTCCTGGAGCAAGTTGTATAATATCTACTTATAGAATAAAACACCCTAACCAACAAAAATACATTGATAGAATTAAGAAAATTACTTTACACGAATTAGGTCATAATTTAGGGCTTCCGCATTGTAAAAATGAACAATGTTTTATGAGAGATGCCGCTGAAACCATAAAAACAGTTGACCAAGTTGAATTAAACCTTTGTGATAAATGCTTTTCTAAAATCTAAAAATGAAAAACCTCCTAATCATATCATTTTTGATGTTGTTTGGAAGCTTTGCGTTTGGGCAAGTGATTGAAGGAGTATTAATGGATAGTGAGACGAAAGAGTTATTAGTTTCTGCAAATATTGTTATAAAAAATTCTGCAAAAGGAGTTGCGGCTGACTCTTTGGGTAGGTTTCAAATTTCCATTCAGAAAAATGATACATTAGTGATTACTTATGTTGGTCGTTCTACAATCCAGATTATCAATTTACCTTCTGACAAAAAGAATTTGAATATAGGTGAGTTAGAGTTAATAGATATAGGCTCATCTCTTTACGTTACCTACTCTAAAAAGAAGTTTCTTTCAAAGAAAACAAAATTAGTCTGCAAGCATATTGATAATACGAAAAAACTTAGAGAGGAAGATTTGATTGTTAAATGCCCAAATGGAACGGCTTCATATAAATGGGAATTATTAGATAATGGATTTTTCCAATTAGATTATTCAAAATTGAAAAAATGCAAAAACTAAAATAAAAAAACCTCCTTCCCTAACTAAGAAATTCGGAGTAACTTTGTTCTTTAATTAATTTTATGAGTAAAAAAGTAGCTTTAATTATATTAGATGGTTGGGGTTTAGGTGATCAATCTAAATCGGATGCCATTTTTAATGCCAACACTCCTTTTTTTGATAGTTGCTTAAAAAACTATCCCAACACTACCCTTAAAACTTTTGGCAATTTTGTTGGTTTACCTGAAGGGCAAATGGGCAACTCAGAAGTTGGTCATTTAAACATTGGTGCTGGCAGAGTGGTTTATCAAGATTTTGCAAAAATTAATAAAGCGGTTAGAGAAAACACCGTTAACGAAAATACTGCGTTGTTGGCTGCTTTTAATTATGCCAAAACCAACAATGTAAATGTCCATTTTATGGGTTTGGTTTCTGATGGAGGAATTCACTCTCACCAAAACCATTTGTATCGTTTGTGCGAGTTAGCCAACCAACACCAAGTAACCAGTTTTGTGCATGCCTTTACCGATGGTAGGGATTGTGATCCAAAAAGCGGGTTAGGTTTTATCCAGCAATTAGAAAACAAAATTGAAAATACTAACTGTCAGTTAGCCTCTGTGGTTGGTCGTTATTATGCAATGGATAGGGATAATCGTTGGGAACGAGTAAAATTAGCTTACGATTTATTGGTAAATGGTGAAGGAGAAAAATCTACCAACCTAACTGAAAGCATTGCCAATTCTTACCAAAACAACATTACCGATGAGTTTATAACTCCTTTGGTAAAAGTTGATGCACAACAAAACCCAATTACTGTTATAAAACCCAACGATGTAGTAATTTGTTTTAATTACCGCACCGACCGTTGCAGAGAAATTACCATAGCCTTAACCCAAAAAGACATTCACGAATACAACATGCACACCTTGCCGTTGTATTATGTTACCATGACCAATTACGATAAAACATTTAAAAATGTGCACGTAATGTATGATAAAAATAACCTCAACAATACCTTAGGGGAGGTTTTGGAGCAACACCATAAAACCCAAGTTCGTATTGCCGAAACAGAAAAATATCCTCACGTTACTTTTTTCTTTTCTGGTGGTAGAGAGGAACCTTTTAAAGGTGAAAAACGCTTAATGGCAAATTCGCCCAAAGTAGCAACTTACGATTTGCAACCCGAAATGAGTGCTGAAGAAGTAACCACAAAAATTATTGATGAGATAAACAGCGAACAACCCGATTTTATTTGCTTAAACTTTGCTAACCCCGATATGGTTGGACATACAGGTGTTTACGATGCCATTGTTAAAGCAGTAGAAAAAGTAGATAGTTGTACTGAAAGAATTGTAAATGTTGGATTAAAAAATGATTACTCATTTATTATAATTGCCGACCATGGCAATGCAGATTATGCAATTAATACCGATGGAAGTCCGCATACTGCACATACAACTAACCCTGTTCCGTGCATTTTAATTGATAAAGATTACAAAGCAATTAAAGAAGGTAAGTTGGGTGACATTGCTCCAACCATTTTAAAATTAATGAACATTACTCCTCCAACAGAAATGGACGGAGAAATATTGGTGTAGCTTAAAAGTGTCCGTTCGAGTGATTTTTGAATTTTTGTTCTCGATACATTCCGACATAAGTCGGAACACTCGAACTGACAAAATCAAAAATTGTATCCAGAACAAATCTTTTTTCAACAATGATTACTTTCTAGATTTTTAAAAACAGCTAAAATGCTTAATTTCACAACCGAATAAAAACAACAGTTATTATGTCAGAAATCAATAATTACATTGCCCAAAACAAAGAACGATTTTTAAACGAATTAATCGATTTACTAAAAATACCTTCCATTAGTGCTGATTCAGCTTACAATGCTGATGTAGCAAAAACTGCGGAAGAAGTAAAAAAACGATTAATAGAAGCTGGTGCTGATAATGTTGAGATTTGTCCGACTGGCGGGCACCCAATGGTGTATGCTGATAAAATGATTGACCCTAATTTACCAACGGTTTTGGTTTACGGACATTACGATGTTCAGCCACCAGACCCAATTGAATTATGGGACAGCCCTCCTTTTGAGCCGGTAATTAAAAAAACAGACTTGCATCCAGAAGGAGCTATTTTTGCTCGTGGTGCTTGTGATGATAAAGGACAAATGTACATGCACGTTAAGGCTTTCGAAACAATGATGAAAACCAACACCTTAACTTGTAACGTAAAGTTTATGATTGAAGGTGAAGAAGAAGTTGGTTCAGAAAACTTAGAAACTTTTTTACGTGCAAATACTGAAAAATTAAAAGCTGATGTTATTTTAATTTCTGATACAGGAATAATTGGAAATGATACGCCATCTATCACAACTGGATTAAGAGGATTAAGTTACTTAGAAGTTGAAGTGGTTGGTCCAAACAGAGATTTACACTCAGGTTTATATGGTGGTGCTGTAGGAAATCCGATTAATATTTTAGCAAAAATGATTGCTTCGTTAACGGATGAAAATAACCACATTACTATTCCTGGTTTTTACGATAAAGTAGTAGAAATTAGTAAAGAAGAAAGAGCAGCAATGGCTTTAGCGCCTATTACTGATGAGACTTATATTAAATCACTTAAACTTGGTGCTGTAGAGGGCGAAAAAGGATATTCTAGTTTAGAACGCGTTTCTATTAGACCAACTTTAGATGTAAATGGTATTTGGGGTGGCTATATTGGTGAAGGAGCAAAAACTGTTTTACCATCTAAAGCCAATGCAAAAATATCAATGCGTTTAGTCCCTAACCAAAGTGATGATGAAATAACTGAGTTATTTACCAAACATTTTGAAAATATTGCTCCTCCATCTGTCAAAGTAAAAGTTACTCCACATCATGGTGGAACACCTTATGTTACGCCTATTGATTTTGCAGGTTACCAAGCTGCACACAAAGCAATGGAAGCTGCTTATGGTAAAGCTCCAATCCCTGTTAGAAGTGGAGGAAGTATTCCTATTGTTGCTTTGTTTGAAGAAGTGTTAGGGTTAAAGTCTGTTTTAATGGGTTTTGGATTAGATTCAGATGCGATTCATTCACCAAACGAGCATTACGGAATAGTTAACTACATCAGAGGAATAGAAACTATTCCATTATTTTACAAATATT
Source organism: Vicingaceae bacterium (assembly GCA_037969435.1). GTDB lineage: Bacteria > Bacteroidota > Bacteroidia > Flavobacteriales_E > Vicingaceae. Next base: position 39,911 of record JBBKXK010000004.1, on the reverse strand, counting down.
TTGCTGAGCTAAACCGTTAAGTCTTTATGAATTTAAAGCATTTTCTTAACGCAATCGTAATTATTATCCTTGCTTTGTTATTCAATAGCTGCATGGAGTATAGAGACGTTGAAGTTGTAGAGGTATCTAATGTGGGTATTAAAGGGATTTCTTTATCAGGAATTGACATTGGTGTTTCTATGCAAATTAAAAATCCCAACAAATACGACATTAGTATTGTTGATTCTGATTTAACGCTTTTTGCTGAAGGTAAAAAAGTAGGCAATGCACATGTTAAAGAGAAAATTAAAATTCCTAAAAAATCAAATAAAGTTCACCATTTTACTGTACAAAGTAACCCTGCTGATATTGTTTCGAATGCCATTCCTTTGCTAATGAGTTTAATGTCTAAAACCACATTAGAAGTTCAAATAACGGGTGACATTAAAGCTAAAGCTAAAGGCTTAAGTAAACGTTTTCCGGTAGATTTTAAAGACAAGGTTAAGTTAGATTAATTACCTTACCAAAGAGTAATCTTGTTGTGGATTTAATGGGTCTAAATTTAATAAAACACTTAGGTGATAAAATATTCGAGGTAAATTAAACTGAAATTGCTCTGGCACTTCAAAAAAATGCTCGATACAAACAGCAAAAAATTCATGCTCATTTACTCCTCCATATTTTCTTAAAAAAGATTCATTTCCTCTTTTCATTTTTAAGAATTCGGCACTTCCATAAATATCCCATTTATTAATATAGGAAGCAAACTTCGTATCAAAATCATAAGCATGCGTTAATGATAATTTAAGTGCGTGGGCCATTTCATGTAATCCTAAATTGTATTTATCGTTAGGAATTAAAAACCCATGTTGTAAATCTTTCCAGCTTAATGACATCATGCCTTCTGGAGGAGTTCCTCCTTTTAAATAAGCTTTAATTATTGAGTTATAAAAAATAGAGGGGTAAATAACAAACCCTTTAATGTTATCTAACCTATATTCATTTAATCCATAAGTTAATTGAACAATGGCAGAGCATGTCACAATTCTAATCTCATCAGTAATTATCAATTTTTCTTTACCGACAAATTTTTTGATGGTTACCAAATCACAAAGTCTATTAATAAATTTTGCCTTCCCATTTTCAGAAAGGTCATTGTAAAAGGAAATTCGTTGTGTTAAAACAGCATCAATTTCAAGATAACGCTGTCTATTTATGTTCGTTTTCCATTTAAGTTTATTAAAATAAAAGGCTTTGGTTTCACTTAATAAATGTAGCCGATAAGCGATGTATAAAAATAGTAAAGGGCTGAAAACGAGTAATAATATGGCAATAACCTGAGACATCTCGTAAATTTAGTATTTTCGCTTAATAACAAAACACATTGCTTTTGAAATTTTCACTACTTTTTATCTTTCAATTAATTATTTTAACATTTTATTCTTGTGCCGGAAAAAGCTTAGACACAAAAAATCCAGAAACCTCAGCAATGGATACCACTAAACATGAACACACCAATCAACTAATAAACGAAACTAGTCCGTATCTTTTACAACATGCACACAATCCTGTAAATTGGTACCCTTGGGGAGAAAAAGCTTTAGCAAAAGCAAAAAAAGAAAACAAATTGTTACTGATTAGTATCGGTTATTCTGCCTGTCATTGGTGCCATGTGATGGAGCATGAAAGTTTTGAAGATGAAGAAGTAGCCAAATTAATGAACGACAATTTTGTTTGTATAAAAGTAGATAGAGAAGAACGTCCAGATATAGATCAAATATACATGAATGCCGTTCAGCTAATTACAGGAAGAGGTGGTTGGCCATTAAATTGTTTTGCATTGCCAACTGGTGAACCGTTTTATGGAGGAACTTACTTCCCTAAAAATCAATGGATGGAGCTGTTAGGTAAGGTTGCTAATGAATATCAAGTAAACCCAGACACCGTAAAAACTTATGCTACTAACCTTACCGAAGGAGTAAAGAATAGCGAAATGCTTCCTATGGTAAAAAATAACGACCCTTTTACTATGAATGTGTTAGAAGCTGGAGTTGTTAAGTTTAAAAAGTACATGGATAAAAATGAGGGAGGTACGGGTCAAGCACCAAAATTTCCGATGCCAAATAATTACGAGTTTTTATTACAATATTACTACCACACCAAAGATGAAGAAGTATTAAGTTTTGTTGAGCTAACACTTGATAAAATGGCTTTTGGTGGCATTTATGATCAAATTGGTGGAGGTTTTGCTCGATATTCTACAGATGCTTATTGGAAAGCTCCTCATTTTGAAAAAATGTTATACGATAACGGGCAATTGGTTTCGTTATACAGCCAAGCTTATCAGTTAACCAAAAAACCTTTATATAAACATATTGTTTACCAAACATTGGAATATATTGAACGAGAAATGACAGCAAAAAATGGAGCTTTTTATTCTTCTTTAGATGCTGATAGTGAAGGTGAAGAAGGCAAATTTTATGTTTGGAGTAAAGAAGAATTACAACAAATTTTAGGTGCTGATTTTGATTTGGCAGAAGCTTATTACAACATCAATGGCAAAGGAAAATGGGAAGGTCATTATATTTTATTGAGAGATAAATCGGATGATGAAATTGCAAAAAAAATGAGTCTTTCGGTTAATGACCTTCAACAAAAAATTAAAGTCATTAGCCAAAAATTATTAACTGAAAGAGCAAAACGTATTCGTCCAGGATTAGATGATAAGACACTAACCAGCTGGAACGCTTTAATGTTAAAAGGTTATGTTGATGCTTACCAAACATTTAATGAACAGCACTTTTTAGATGCTGCTCTAAAAAATGCCAATTTTATAGTAAAAACTCAACTTAGAAAAGATGGTGGACTAAATCATAATTATAAAAATGGAGTTAGCAATTTAGACGGTTATTTAGAAGATTATGCGCTAACTATAGAAGCTTTTATTGCGCTTTACCAAGCTACTTTTGATGAGAAATGGTTGACATATGGTAAAAATTTAGCTGATTATTCCATCACTCACTTTTATGATACCAAATCTGGGTTTTTCTTTTTTACTTCTGATGAGGCAAAAGGCTTAATTGCTCGAAAAATGGAACTTTCTGACAATGTAATCCCAGCATCTAACTCTAGCTTAGCTAAAGGTTTGTTTTTATTAGGCGAAATTTATTATGATAAAACCTATACAAATAAAGGTACCCAAATGCTTAAAAATATTGAAGCTGAAATCCCTAACTATGTTGGGGGTTATTCTAATTGGGGAATTTTAATGCTACAACAAGTTAAACCATTTTACGAAATTGCTATTTCAGGCAAACAAGCCCAAGAAAAAAGAGTAGAATTAAACCAAAAATACATTCCAAATAAATTAATTATTGGGAGTATTAAAGAAAGTAAATTACCTTTGCTGGAAATGAAACAAGTCAACGGAAAGACAATGATATACGTATGTTATAACAAAGCATGCCAAAAACCTGTTGAAGAAGTAAATGAAGCATTAATGCAATTGAAGTAATCATTGAATAAGTTAATAAAAAATATCCTTGTTATTACTGCATTGTTATGCTCTCAATTTATTGTTGCCCAACAACAAAACTTACCGTTAAACCGTGAGTTTAATTTAGTGAATCAAAAGGTTTTTAATAATCAAGAAAGTAATACGCATACTTCATTTCAACCAATAAATCAAAGTTTAATTAATATTCCTGCTGAATCTAAATCTACTAATTACCAAATAAAAATTAGACAAGAACATCAATACCGCTCTTGGATTATTAGAAAAGTATTTTTTGAAAACTTAATTGTAGTTGATACCGGTAATTTTTACATGACCATTGACCCATTGTTTAACGGTGAATTTGGAAAAGATAGTGAAGATAATTCTGGCAGAACCTTATACAAAAACACTAGAGGAGCAATAATTAGAGCCAATGTTGGAGAGAAATTTTCTTTTGAAACATCTGTTTATGAAAACCAAATGGTATTGCCAACTTATCTAGATAATTATGTTTTTGGGACAGGAGTTGTTCCCGGGCAAGGTCGAGTAAAACAATTTAAAAAAACGGGGTATGATTTTGCATCCTCATCTGCCACAATTACTTATGCTCCATATAAATTTTTAAACTTACAAATGGGTACTGGCAAAAACTTTGTTGGTGATGGATATCGTTCGTTATTATTGTCAGACTATTCGTTTAACTATCCTTTCTTTAAAATAATTACCACTTTTGGTAAAAAGGATCAATTCCAATATACCAAGCTTAATGCATCTTTATCTTCTGTTGTTAGAAGAGATTTGGGCTCTACTCCTGAAGCTTTGTTTGTTCGCAAAAGTATGTCAACCCACTATTTTAGTTGGTTAGCTACCAAATGGTTAAATGTTGGTTTTTTTGAATCTACTTTATGGCAAACTGAAGATAGTTCAGGAACTAAACCTTTTCAGTTCCAACAATTAAATCCTGTATTTGGTGTAAACACCTTAACCACCATTACTGATGATGTTAATCATTCTAATATTGGAATGAACATTAAATTTAAACTTCCTTATGATATTGTTATTTACAATCAGTTAGTAATGGATGGTAATCAGTACGAAAAAACTGCTGGCTACCAAATTGGAGCAAGATATTCAGGAATTACAGGATTAACTTTGCAAGCAGAATTTAATCAAATGAATAATCCTTACAACACTACTTTTGAGCCAAACTTAGAACAGTTTATTAATTACAACGAGCCATTAACCCATCCATTAGGTGATGATTTTACTGAAATTGTAGGCATTATAAACTACAAGTACAAACGTGCTTTTGTTGAGTTAAAAAGTATTATTGCTAGTCAAAATAAATCTGACTACCAAACAACCATTATGCAAGGTCATTTAGGTTACATGGTTAACCCTAAAAATAATATGTCTTTAATAGCTGGGTTGAAAATGAGAAATGAAGAAACCTTTCTTCTTCCTCAAAAAACTAACTACATTTATTTTGGATTTAGAACAAACCTTAGAAATTTATATGACGACTTTTAACTTATCATGAAAGAACTAATACTACCCATACTCACTTCTTTTATAATGGTATTGTTATCAACTCCATCATTTATAAAAATTGCGCATGTCAAACATTTGTTTGATGATCCTTCTGATGACAGAAAAATTCACACCAGAAAAGTTCCTTTAATGGGCGGGATGATGATTTTCGCTGGAACCTTATTTTCTTTTTTACTATGGCTTCCAGTAAACGAAATGGGTGTTATTAAATACCTCGTTCCTTCTTTATTAATTATGTTTTTTGTAGGAATGAAAGACGATATTATAGGTACTGCTCCAGTAAAAAAATTAGCTGCACACTTATTTGTTGCTTTTATTATGGTTTTGATGGCAGATGTAAGATTAACAAGTTTACATGGTTTATTTGGAGTTCGTGAAATTCCAGAATGGGCGGGAATAATGTTATCTGTTTTTACTTACATAGTAGTAATCAATGCCTTTAATTTAATTGATGGTGTGGATGGTTTAGCTGCAGGAATAGGATTAATTGCTGCAACTGTTTTTGGTTTTTGGTTTTATTTCGCTGGAGATTGGACATACGCTGTATTATCATTTTCATTAGCAGGAAGTTTATTAGGTTTTTTAAGGTTTAATTTTAATCCAGCAAAAATATTTATGGGCGATTCAGGTTCATTAACAATTGGGTTTTTATTTGCTGTTTTAGCAATAGAAATGGTTGAGTATGATGCTCAAGATTTACCTATAACTATTGCTAAAATTTCTAAGCCAATTTTAGCAATGTGCATATTGGTTTATCCATTAATAGATACTATTCGAGTATTTACTTTAAGAGCCTTAAAAGGCATTTCTCCTTTCACTGCCGACAGAAATCATATCCACCATCGATTGATTGATCTTGGGTTGTCACACAAGCAAACTGTTCTTATTATTTATCTATTTACTTTATTGGTTATTGGCGCAACAGTATTGGCTCAACAGTTTAATCCAACTTATTCCTTTTTGGTGATTATTGCTAGTGTAATACTTATTATTCAAATTCCATTTTTTATTAAAACAAAAGCTCAAAAAAGTGAATAAAATAGTTGTTTACATATTAATTTTTATAGGGTTTACTTTAACCAGTAAGGCTCAAAATTATAATGTAAGTAATGAAAGAACTTTTTCTAATTTTTACAATCGCTACATTGACACTTCAACAAACACACACTCATCTATTAAACCTTTATACAAAAACGAAGTAACAAGTTACGATTCTATTTTAACCGATTTAAACATTAATACCAACAGTAAATTTTTAAATAACCTAAGTAATTATAAGGCTTCCAATGATATTAATAATACTGCTGAAATAACTATTCGCCCAATTCTAAATGCCGGTTTTACTTTAGAACAAAGTAAAAATGCTTCTCAAAGTTTAGCAGAATTAGGCGCTGGACTTCAATTAAATGCTCATTTTAAGAAAAAATGGAGTGCTGAATTTAGCTACCTATGGGATTTTTCTGAATATCCATCACATGTTGATGCATTAGTAAAAACAAAAAATATTAGTCCCGGTTTTGGTTATACTAAAAACGATAGAGGTTCCTTTGCTCAAGGAAACATCACTTTTACTGCTGATGATAATTTTACTTTTCAATTAGGTTACGGCAAAAATTTTATAGGTGATGGTTACCGTTCTTTATTTTTATCAGACAATGCAAACAGTTATCCTTATTTAAAAGTTACGGCTAATATTTGGAAAATAAAATACATGGCATTATACACCAACTATATTGATATTAATGGCTCTAACGGCAATACTAATAATTATTTTTACAAATTTTCGAGCACTCATTATTTAAGTTACAATGCTACAAAATGGTTAAACGTTGGTTTTTTTGAGAGTATTATTTGGCAAGCTCAAGAAGATGAGTTTTATAGAGGGTATGATATTAACTACTTAAATCCAGTTATCTTTTTAAGACCAATAGAATATGCTCAAGGCTCTTCTGATAATGCTTTATTAGGTGGTAGTTTAAAATTAAGAGTTAAGAAGAAAAACATTTTATACAGTCAAGTTATACTAGATGAATTTTTATTGGAAGAATTAAAAGCTGGTAACGGTTGGTGGGCAAATAAATACGGAATACAAGCTGGATTAAAATCATATGATTTTATGTGGATAAAAAACTTAACGTTACAATTAGAATACAACATGGTTAGACCATTTACTTATAGTTATTACATAAAACCAACCAACATTAGTACTTTACAAAACTATGCGCACTTTAATTCGCCTTTAGCACACCCTTTAGGAGCTAATTTTAATGAAGTTGTTGCAGGTTTATCTTACACGAAAAAACGTTGGGTTTTTGAAGGGATGACCACCATCGCTAAAATTGGTTTAGATACTAGTTTCACAAGTGTTGGACAAGATGTTTACCAACCTTATAATAACAGAGAACAAGATTATGGCTACGAAACTGGTGGAGGTTTATCAACTGATATTATTAATAGCACCCTAAAAGTATCTTACTTGTTAAATGCTAAATCGCAAATGTTATTACAGCTTGGTGTAACTAACCGTATGTATAAAAATAAATACGCCAATGAATCTAATAACATGTTTTTTATAGGTATAAGAACAGCTATTACTAATCGTTATACTGATTTTTAAAGATGCAAAAAAACATTAATCTTTTCATTCTTGTTTTTACAATACTATTTTGCACCTACTTAATTTACTTCCCTTTTGATTTTCCAAAAACTAATTTTGAATGGACAGACATTGGGACTTTAATTGTAAGAATGCTAATAACTATGCTTTTCTATATTATTTCTATTCTATTAATAGGACTGACAGTAAGTATGCTTAATAAAGAATTGGGGCAAAAAATTAAAAAATCTATATTAACCGCAATTTTAACTTTCCTTGTTTTTATTTTTTTAGGTTATTTGAGAGGTATTTCCCTCTCTTAAAACAAAATATAATAAGCCAACGCCAATAAACCAATTACATAAATAATTACTCTTCGGTTCATTTGGTTTCCTGCTTTACTTCTAGCATAACCATTCCCCCAATTATCTCGCAATGTAGCTTTAAAATCTTCTGGGTTTGTTCTTTCTGCAGTTTTAGAATTATCCACTTCCTGACCAATTCTATCATATCGTTGTTTCATTTTTTCTTTTCGTTCATTGTAATAACGAGGTTCAAAATAAAACTGATTTGGTTTTTTGGATCTAAATCCAAACATCGAAGGTATCTTAGGTGCTTCCATAAGAAATTTAATTTAATGTCAAATTTACTACAAATTAAACGAAAAACTAAGTCCATAAATTATACTTTCTATAACTTTACCGTATGACATTTAAGGAACGGTTAGAAAAAGAGTATTGTAAAACAACCATATCCGCAATTGTTATTGATATTTGTAAGCATCCCGAAAAAATGGATGGTTTTATGAAAACTTTTATTGATGGCCCTTTAAGAATTACACAACGAGCTGCTTGGCCCTTAAGTTTTATTGCTCAAAAAAATCCAACATTATTAAACAATTATTACCCTGTTTTAATTGATGAATTACATAAACCAACTAATCACGATGCGATTACAAGAAACATTTTACGGGCATTTCAATACACCGATATTCCTAAAAAGCATCAAGGCAAACTATTAAACAGGTGTTTTGAATTTTTACACGACAACAATCAACCAATTGCTATTAAAGCGTTTAGTATGACTGTTGCTCATAATTTAAGTAAAACGTATCCTGACATTATTCCAGAATTAAAAGTTAGTATAGAAAATCTATTGCCACACGGTAGTGCCGGTATAAAAAGTAGAGGTAATAAAATATTAAAAGAAATAAATCGAATATGATAAGAATTTTTATTCTCGATACATTTTTTGGTTATGTCAGTTCGAGTTTTCCGATAACAATCGGAAAGTATCTAGAACAAAAAACCAAAAAACACTCGAATTGACAAATTCTCTATTAAAATTAAAATTATGAATATAGGTATCGTGTGTTACCCAACATTTGGGGGGAGTGGAGTAGTTGCAACAGAACTTGGTAAAGCATTAGCTGGTAAAGGACATAAAGTTCATTTTATTACTTACCAGCAACCAGTTAAGCTGGATATTTTTTCTGAAAATATTTTTTATCATGAAGTTAAGGTATCCGATTATCCTTTATTCGATTACCAACCTTATGAATTGGTTTTAACAAGCAAATTAGTAGATGTAGTGAAGTTTGAGAAATTAGACGTGCTTCATGTTCATTATGCAATTCCTCATGCTTCAGCAGCTTATATGGCTAAAAAAATATTAGCTACCGAAGGCATTAACATTCCTTTTATTACCACACTTCACGGTACAGATATTACTTTAGTTGGTAAAGATGCCTCTTTTGAACCTGTAATTACATTTGCTATTAATGAGTCGGATGCTGTAACAGCAGTATCTGAAAGTTTAAAACAAGATACCTTAAAGCACTTTAAAATTAATAGAGAAATTGAAGTGATCCCAAATTTTGTCTGTTTAGAACAATATAATTATAATGGGAGTGTTGAAAGTATTAAAAAGTCGATAGCGCCTAATGGAGAAAAAATTTTAATTCATATCTCTAACTTTAGAAAAGTAAAACGGACACAAGATGTAATTAAAATATTTGATATTGTTAGACAAAAAATACCTGCTAAACTATTAATGGTTGGTGATGGCCCAGAACGACATCGCTTAGAAGAATTATGCAGAGAATTAAACACTTGCCATTTGGTTAAATTTTTAGGAAAGGTTAAGGACACCGAACGTATTTTAGCTGCTTCAGATTTGTTTATTCTTCCATCAGAAACAGAAAGTTTTGGATTAGCAGCTTTAGAGGCTATGGCAGCAAAAACTCCCGTTATTTCTACTAACACAGGTGGAATACCAGAAGTTAATATTCAAGGTGTTTCTGGTTATTTAAGTGATATTGGAAATGTAGAAGAAATGGCTGAAAATGCGCTGAAAATTTTAGCTAATGACGATACATTAAACAAATTTAGAGAGGGCGCTTATAATGAAGCTAAAAAGTTTGATATTCACAGTATCTTACCTATTTATGAAGAACTCTACCAACAAGTAATTAAAAATCTTTAAACTCAACCTGGCTTACCACAATGTTATTTTGGCTTAAAAAACAAGTTAATATTTCAATATCATAATTCGTATAGCAAGTAATTGTACTCGCTATTTTTTCTTCATTCAATAATACTGCTTGTGTTAATATCTTTTGAGTTTGTTTTGCTACTGCCTCACCAGAATCGAGAATTTGTATATTGGCAGGTATTATTTCTTTTATTAAAGGAATTAAAAAAGGGTAATGGGTACAACCCAAAACAATATTATCAACTCCTTGATTAACCATAGGTAGCAAGTATTTTTCTAACAAAGGTTTCGTTTCTTCTATTTTTCCTGCTTCAATCAACCTTACTAAATTAGCTCCTTCTGTTTCAATAATTTCTATATCTGTAAATTGACTAGAGGTATTAATAAACAACTCACTATTTAATGTTCCTTTAGTTGCTAACACACCTATTTTACCTGTTTTAGTAGTGAGTGCTGCTGGTTTGGTTGCTGGTTCAATACCAATAAATTGCACCTTAAATTTTTCTCGCAAGATTTTAATAGCATTGGTCGTTGCTGTATTGCATGCAACAACTATTATTTTACAACCTAAACTCAATAATAATTCAGTATTTTTTATACTAAAATCAATTATTTGTTCTTTGGTTTTTTCACCATAAGGTGCATTTTTACTATCCGCTAAATAAATAATACTTTCATTTGGCAACAACTTTATTATCTCTTTAGTTATTGACAAACCACCCAATCCAGAATCAAAAATTCCGATTGGAGTTGTTATATTATTGATAGTTGTTTTATTCAAAATAAGGTCAAAAAAAATCCCGCTATTGCGGGATTAAATTTAAAGTATTTTTAGGATTAAATTCCTAATTTCTTTTTAACAGCTGGTAAAATATCATCACTTTCTACAGAAAATAATACCACACCTACACTTGAATCTAGGATATATGTGTATCCATTTTCTTTAGCAACATCATTAATTGCATTTTTTGCTTTGTCAATAATTGGTTGTAATAAATCTTGCTCTTTCTTTTGTAAGTCCTCTTCTGCCGTTTGTTGAAATTCAGTAATCCTTTTTTCTAAATCTGTAATTTCTTTAATTTTAGAATTTTTAATAACTTCAGTCATTACATCTTGTTTGCTTTGAAACTCACCAATCTTAGTTTTATACTCTTTTTGCATTGCATCTAAAGTAACTTTTAATTGATTTGCATGCTCTTCTAATGATTTTTGAATTGTTGCTCTTTCTGGCATCGCAGTTAACAAATCATTTGAATTAATATGCCCAATTTTAGGCCCCTTTTGTGCCATTGCAGTAGTTGCTAAAGCAACTACCATCATCAATATTGTTATTCTTATTGTTTTCATATCTATTTTTTAAGTTGTCAAATATAAATTATTCTTTTGTTTCACCCGGTGTATAACCTAATTTTTTTAATACATCATCACTAATGTTATATTTAGGATTTGTATAAAGCATGGTTAATGCACTTGATTTGTCAAAAATAATTCCTAATTTTTTATACCCAGCAATATCAGAAATTGCATTATAAACTTTATCTTGAACGGGCTTTACCAATTCTTTCCTTTTTTGAAAAAGTTCTCCGTCTACACCAAATTTACCTTTTTGGTACTCTTTAGCTTCTTTCTCTTTTTTAATAATCTCTTCTTCTCTTTTTGTTTTCATATCTTCCGTCAACAAAATTTGCTCTGCCTGATAGTTTTTATACATTTTATCAATTTCGGCATACCTTCTTTCTAGCTGTTTTTGCCATTCAATTGATAATTTATCTAACTCTGCTTGAGCATCTTTATATTCTGGAATGTTTTCTAAAATATACTCCGAATCAACATAAGCAAATGTTTGTGCATAAGATAAAGTTGCGGAAACTAATAGTATCGCAACAACAAACATTTTTTTTAGATTCATAACTTTCTTAATCATAATAAACCTCCTTTTTAATGCCTATACAGGCAACATTATTGTTATTTTTTACCACCCATTAATACTACCACCTATACTAAAATGTATTTCGGTATGACTATTTGGATCTGTTCTTCCTGGAATATCGTCAAATCGGTAACCGTAATCTAATCCTAACAAACCAAACATTGGCATAAATATTCTAATTCCAACCCCTGCTGATTTATAAATTTCAAAAGGGTTAACCTGATTAAATTTAGCCCAGGAATTACCTGCTTCGGCAAATACCAAGCCATAAATTGTAGCGCTTGGATTTAAAGAGAAAGGATATCTTAATTCAGCAGTATATTTCGTAACAAAAGATGCTCCTAATGATGGTGATAAATCTCCCGCACCATAACCTCTCAACGAAATAATTTCTCTAGCAACAAATTGATTAAATCCAGTTAATCCATCTCCTCCTAAGAAAAATCTTTCAAATGGTGATGTACCTAATTCTTTAGAAAAATGACCTAAATAACCAAATCCTGCTTTTGTATTTAACACAAATGCTCTTTTACTATGGCTTAATTGTGTAAACCATGATGTTTGAAATTTCCATTTATGATATTCCACAAATTTATTTCTTTCTTGAGCTGTCATGGCAGAATAATCTGTACCTGCTGGTCGAAACCAAGAATAAGGAAGCGTATGCTGCAAAGTTAATGTTGTTGTTGAACCTGTTGTTGGATAAATTGGACTTGGTCCTGCAGAATTTCTTGATAATACATGTTTAAAACTAAGGTTGTTAGCAAAGCCGTTAGAAAACCCATCTAATACTGTATAGTTATCAATTACATAATACTGATATGATGCTTCATTGTACAATGTAAAGAAATCATCTGGAAATTTTAATCGTCTTCCTAAACCAATAGAACCTCCATAAGATTTTATTGATTGGCGAGTATCACCTGTTCCTCCATTATTATAGTTTGTATGTGATAAACTTACACTCAAAGAGTTTGGTTTTCTTCCTCCTAACCAAGGTTCTGTAAAAGATATGCTATAAGCTTGATATCCTAACCCTGTTGACTGAGCTCTAATTGCCAAACGTTGTCCATCACCTGCTGGCAAAGGCCTCCACGCTCCTTTTTTAAAGAAATTTCGAGTAGAAAAATTATTAAAAGAAACCCCTAAAGAACCTACTACTCTTCCTCCTCCCCATCCTCCGGAAAGTTCAATCTGATCAGATGGTTTTTCTTCAACAACATACTCAATATCTACAGTTCCATTTTCTTGATTTGGTAATGGATTTACCCCCATAGTTTCTGGGTTAAAATAACCTAATTGAGCCAACTCTCTTTGTGTTCTTATAATATCAGAACGACTAAACAGTTCGCCAGGTAACGTTCTTATTTCACGTCTAATTACATGATCGTTTGTTTTACTATTACCAACAATAGTTATTCTATTAATAGTTGCTTGCTTTCCTTCATAAATTCGCATTTCCAAATCAATAGAGTCATTTTCAATTTTAACCTCAACAGGATTAACTTGAAAAAACAAATAACCATCATCTAAATAAAGTGAGCTAACATCTCTACCATTTTGATTCATAAATAACCTAGAGTCTAACGTCTTTTTATTGTAGATTTCCCCGCTTTTAATATCTAAAATACGATTTAATCTATCTGTAGAATGGACTGTATTCCCAACCCATTTGATATTCCTAAAATAATATTGGTTTCCTTCATTAATTTTAATATCAATACTTACTCGTTTTTCGCTAACACGGTAAACTGTATCAAATTCTATTTTAGCATCTCTATAACCTTTTTCATTATATTTATCTATAATGGCAGGCTTATCTTTACCATAATTATTTGGAACATATTTAGATGTTGTGAAAATATTATGGAATCGACTCACCTTAGTCTCTTTTAAAGACCTTCTTAATTTGTTAGACTTAATTGCATAATTATCAATGAAATTGATGTCTTGAATCTTTATTCTTTCTCCAATTTTTACTTTAATAATTAAAATTACATTATTGTCTACAGTAGAATCTGCTTCTTGAGATAAATTGACAGTTGCATCATAATAGCCTTTTTTAACGTAATAATCTATCACTTTATTTTTAGTGTTGATTAATAGATTTTCAGTAACAACTTTCCCTCTAATTAATTCAATTTCTTCCCTTAATTCTTTTTGTTTGGATTTTTTTACACCAATAAACTTAAACTTAGATAACCTAGGTAATTCTGCAATTCGAATATCTAAGAATATTTTATCTCCTTCTATTTTTTGTGCTGAAATAGCAACATCAGCAAATAGCTTTTGATCCCATAGGTTTTTGATAGCTTTTGTAATTTTATCTCCTGGTACTTTAATTTTATCTCCAACAGCTAATCCTGAAATAGCTCTAACTGTATTTTCATTAAAATAATTGGTCCCTGAAATTGTAATACCACCTATTTCATACTCTTTTGGTGAAGAATAGCTTATATCATTTAACCCAGAGTTAATTGAAAATTGTGCATTAACAAAAAGTGGTAATAGGAGTATAATGTATAAAATATATTTTTTCATTTATTGCTTATTTGTTCGCTGGTTAAACCAAATCTTCTTTCTCTTTTTTGGTAATCAACGATAGCTTCAAATAAATCATGCTTTGTAAATTCTGGCCAAAGTTTATCGGTAAAGTATAATTCCGAATAAGCTAACTGCCATAATAAAAAATTACTTAATCTATGTTCTCCACTAGTTCTTATTAATAATTCAGGATCGCTTATATTAGCTGTTCCTAAATAATTTTGAAATAACTTTTCATTAATATCTTCTTGTTTCAATTTATCATTTTTAACATCTGAAACAATATTTTTAACCGCATTAGTAATTTCCCACTTTGAGCTATAACTTAAGGCTAATACTAAGGTTAAACCCGTATTATTTTTAGTGTTTTCTATTGCTTTTTGTAATTCTCTTTCACAATTACTGGGTAAACTACCTAAATCTCCTATGGTAAGTAACCTAACATTATTCTTATTTAACGTGGTTACTTCTTTGCTTATCGTATTAACCAACAATTGCATTAAAGCAGCAATTTCTACTTTCGGTCTATTCCAATTCTCAGTGCTAAAAGCATATAAAGTAAGGAATTTCAACCCTATTTCTCCAGCTCCCTCTACAACATTTCTAACAGATAAAACTCCATTTTTATGTCCAAAAATTCTTGGTTTATTATGCTGTTTTGCCCATCTACCATTACCATCCATAATGATTGCTATATGGCTAGGTAGTTCTGAATTATTTATTAAAGATTTAAAATCCATTTATATAACCTTTTTTAAAGGTCGGACAAAGATAACATTTATACTAATTAATAACACCCGGGCAATGATCTGTTTTTGTTAAAATTTTATAATTTAGTGTAATTCCTAGTATAGAGTACCAATCATTGTTCTGTGAATTACTCAATTGGTATCCATTTGTAAACTTAGGTGAAAGCCCGTCAATTTCATCAGTAAAAGTTTTTCTCATCCCCCACTCAATTCCAATACCAAGGTTTTGAACCAAATTAAATTTAACTCCTAACCCAAATGGTATTGATGGTGCTATAATAGCTCCGCTAGAAACAGTTAGCCCACTAATATTATTAGTTACTTCTGGTTCAACTAGAAAAACAGCGGCACCAATAAATACATATGGAGAAAAACTAGAGGTTCTATAGTTATTAATTTGATAAGGTAAAAAGTTAAATTCTAAAATTCCATATCCCTCATATAAATCTGATGCAAAAGATAAATTTCTATAATCACTTAATTTGGTAGTGGTGATATTATCTGTCGCTGATAATTTTCCATAATTAACTCCAAATCTCAAGGCATAACGAGTACTTGTATTTCTTCTATAGAAAACTCCAAGCGCAAGGTTAGGTTCATTAATTACTTGTATTGAAGGGTTTATTTCTCCTACATAGTATGAGGTTCCTCCCAATATGCCTATTTCTGAATGTTGACTATAAGCCGAAAAGAAAGACATTAAAAAAAATATGATACTAAATCTAGATAATTTCATTTTGAATATCACATAACGTAATTTTTAAGTTAAAATTACGTAAGAACTATTTTAATTATAGATTTATTAAAATTTAGGAAGGTTTCTTCTTTTCCTGGCTGGCTTGTAGTTAATCGAAATTATTCCCATCATATAAGCATCATTATCAGTTGGATCACCTCTTTGCTGACCAACCTTTCCGCCATTTCCATCATCAACTAAGCCAGAATAAAGTCCAGAAGGATCAGCGAAATATGCTGCTTTTTCACCATAATTATCATTAATTGCTTGGTTATCGTGATACACAGTACTCACATCATCTAAATAATCTGAAAAAGTTTTTCTCATCGTTAACTCTAAACTTATGCTCCATGAACCATAACTTCTAGATCTTGCTCCTCCACTTAAACTTCTTCTAATACCAATACCATAAGGTATAACTAAAGAAAAACCATTGTATTGACTAGGTCCTCCTGGTAATCCTTGCCCCTCAGTATGTAATGACTTTAATTTATGCCAGCTACCATTTCTTTCTCCCATAGGATCAAACCAAATACCTCCAACACCACCTAATGCATAAACCTCAAATCTAAACCAACTTTTACCCCTAACACCTCTTAAGCTATAAAGATGCCCCGTTTTTTGTTTAATAATCATATACTCCAACTGAGCAGAGAGCTCTACAACATTTGATTTAAAATTCAATTGTCGACTAGCCCTTGCTGGCTCACTTGTATAAGCATCATCTCCACTAACCAAGGCATAGTATAAGTTACCTTTTAAATACCAACTTTCAGCTAATTGGTATCTATAGCCTAAACCAATAGCATATCGTAATGCTCTCCATTCATAATCCATTATACCATTTGTACCAACCTGATCTCTTCCCCCTAAATCTCCCAAAAAGTTAGTAGCTCCTATTCCAAAAGAATATTCTACTCTTTGCCTCTTCCATTTCTGTGCTTCAGACATGAATGGCAACAATAAAAAAGCTATTATAATTACTATTAATTTTTGCATTTATTTATTTGATTCTTAATAATTTTCTAAGACCGTTTGCAAATATATTGTTTTATTTTATAAAATCCCAATTTTATTGATTGGTAATATCTTACTAATGTTAGCTTTAGATTAATAATTTCTTTTATCTAAACCCCACATTAATTTAGTTCTTAATGTGCTTAAGAAACTATGATTTTTAAGTCTTATTAAGTTAATATGGTGGTTAGCTTTTTTAATTTTTAACTCCATTGACAAAGGAACTGTTAAAGATCGTGAATCTAAGGCTACTAAGAAATTTTCCGTTCTCCCCTCTATTTTAAGTGTAAGCTCCGTGTCATCAGGAATAACAATTGGTCTAACATTTAAATTATGAGGTGCTATTGGATTGATAATAATATTACCTGATGCAGGTAATATTATTGGCCCACCACAACTCAAAGAATAAGCTGTAGAGCCTGTTGGCGTAGAGAGTATTAAACCATCTGCCCAATAGGAATTTAAAAAATCACCCCCTAAATACACTTGAATAGTAATCATAGAAGAGGTGTCTGTTTTTTGAAGTGTAATTTCGTTTAAAGCATAATTTACCTCTCCAAATAAATTATTTTTTGTCTCTAAACTCAACAAGGTCCGTTTATCTAACTTGTAATTACCTACTAAAACATCTTCAATTGCTTGTTCTATTTCAGTGGTAGTTACTGAGGTTAAAAATCCTAACCGACCAGTATTTATACCTAAAATAGGAATATTACTATCTCTTACTAAAGCAACTGTTTCGAGTAAAGTTCCATCTCCACCCACGCTAAAAAGATAATTTACTGACTTTACTTCCTCATAAGTATTAAACATTTTTATTTGAGGAGGTAACGAAGTTTGTAGTTTTAATTCATTATGAAATGGTTGAAAAACTAAAACCTCAACATCCTTATCTAACAATGTTTTAAATAAAGCATGTATAAATGGAAGATAGTTTTCCGCTATTCTTTTACCGTATATTGCAATTTTCACGTTTTGTGTTTTAATAGTGTGAAGGTAATTAATTAGATTGGTGCTACAAAATGAATAAACAAACCACTTTCATTTAATTTATTGATAGAATATTCTATTCGAAGAACCATGTCATAATAACTTACAAAATCTAGAGAAACTCCACCTCCATAAAGAGTTGTATTTGTTAAAAAATTATTAGTCTGATTCACTTTTGAATCAACATATCCAGCATCAAAAAAAGCACCCATATAAATTGATAACGGCACTTTGTTGAACTTGTCAAATGGCAAGGGTTTTACTTTAATAATTTTATTGTCTACCAATGCATATCTTATCTGAGCTTTTGTCAAACCATAATGCTCTCCATTCATCACATATAATTCATACCCTCGCACTAAATTATTAGTATACCCCAATCCTCCGTATAAAAAATAAGGACCTTCTTTTGCTGTGTATTTAATTTTAGCCATTCCTGAGAAATAAACCCTGTCAGACATTTGCCAATACTTTCTTACTTGTGAAATAAAATAAACCTGATCTAACTCATTGTCTAAAACTCCTAATCCATTTTTAACTGCATTAAAGTCACAATAATATCCTAAAGTCGGGTAACTCTTAAAATTTCGTTTGTCTCGTTTTATTCCATAACCAATACTCAAGTATTGCATTTCATTTTCTCCATTTAATAAATAATCATTATTAAAAAATGCAACAGTATCTGCAATATTTATTTTTGAATAACCAAATTGAATGGTGTGCTGATCGTAAAGCTTTGGCCTAATATCATATCCTAAACCAACCCCTATTTGTTCTCGAACATAGCTATTATCATCTCGATAAAAATCTCTGACATTATTAGTAGTTGCAAAAGTTAACTCATGATTACGACTATAGCTAAACCCTAAATTTATACCATGAGTTTGCTTTTTATTGATATAAGGAATTTTATAGTTAATACTGGCTTGTTCTGTATATCCTGCTTGAACTTTAAAAGATAAGCGCTCTTTTCTACCCCTAAAATTTTCTTTTACCACTAACATTCCATAGTTAATTCGTTCTAAATCTTTGTTTTGCCACCATGTATTAAAATTGGTTTCTTGTATTTCAAAAATTGGTGTAGGCCACCAATACCATCTTTCCTCAACAGTTATGTAAATTGAAATATTGATACTATCAAAATAAACTGGCTCTAGCGTTACAAAATTAAATAGTAAGGTGTTTAATAAATTACTTTTTGCTCGTTCTAATATTTCTTGAAGTTGGGAGCTAGGAACTTTCTCTCCTAAATTAAAAGGCAACTCTCGAAATATTATTCTCTCTTGAGTAGTTTTATTTCCTATTATTTTTATTTCCTGAACAACATTTACAACGCTTGTATCTTCTTGGGAAAAAGAAAACAAACAACAACTCATTAAAACAATAAGTAAGCATTTTTTAAATGTTGGAAAAAACATTTTAAGTGTTTAAAAAACGCATAAACTCATCATATCGATCTTTTAAATCTTTATGATATTCGCTTTCGTTATAAGAAGCCAAAACATTATAATTAAACCTTTCAAAGGTGTGCAATATTCTACTAATGTCAGTTTTATTTATTTTAAGTGTAACCTCCAAAACATTAGAGTCAGCATTAGAAGTAATAAATGATGTTAAAACCTTAGCATCATCTGATTCTACCATTTTTGCAATTTCTGCTAATGAATAATCTTTAATATTTACAGCCAAAGTAATAATGCTACCTGCATTAGAAATAGAAACTGCTTTTGAAAAATGATGTATAATATTTTTAATGGTAACTAAACCTAAGTATTGTTCATCTTGATCAATAACTGGCAAAATATTAGTGTCGTTTTGAACAATCAAAGAAATTACCTCAAATAAATGTTGGTTTTGAAAAGCTGCAGGTTTATGAAATGCTAAATTGTAATCTCTAATCGGACTTTCAATATCATTTCTATCTAATATATCAGCCTCACTAATTAAGCCTAAATACTTATTTGCATCCACAACAGGTAGCTCCGAAGTTTTAAACTCTTCCATCCAATCTAAAGCTTTAGTACCTGTATCGGATAGCTTTAATGGTGGAATATCATAAGTTATTAATTCTGATGCAACCATAATCGTTTAATAGTTTTTACTTTTGTGTTAATGTTATAACGAATAAACAATATCAAAAGTACAAATTAATTACAATGACTAAACTAAGTGTTAACATAAATAAGGTTGCAACTATTAGAAATGCACGTGGTAATAATTTGCCAAACTTAATACAAGTTGCTATTGATTGTGAAAAGTTTGGAGCACAAGGAATCACCGTTCATCCTCGTCCCGATGAGAGACACATTACTTATCAAGATGTTTACGATTTAAAAAAAGTAGTAACTACCGAGTTTAATATTGAAGGTTTTCCTAACACTTCGTTTATTGATTTAGTTAAAACTGTTAAACCTGAGCAAGTAACTTTAGTTCCTGATCCGCCAAAAGTATTAACATCTAATGCGGGTTGGGACACTTTAAAACAAAAAGATTTTTTAAAAGAAGTAATTAACGAATTTAAAGCGGACGGTATTAGAACTTCTATTTTTGTGGATACTGAACTACAAAACATAGAAAATGCTTTAGGAACTGGTACTGATAGAATAGAATTTTATACTGGCCCTTATGCTGATAATTTTAGCTTAAATAAAGAAAAAGCAATTGCCCCATTTATTAAAGCTGCTAACTTAGCAAACGAATTAGGCATAAAAATAAATGCTGGACATGATTTGAATTTGGAAAACTTAACTTATTTTAAAAACAATATTAATGGTTTGTTAGAGGTTTCTATAGGACATGCCTTAATATGTGATGCGTTGTATTATGGTTTAGAAAACACTATACAACAATACCTCAACTGTTTAAAATAAATATTGGAATACATTTTGTTATATTTGATAAAAAATTAATCAATGAAAAAGATTCAAATTATTAGCTTAGTAGTTCTTTTTATTGCTGCATTAACTATTACATCTTGCACTAGCAATAAAAAATGTGGCGGAAGAAAAGGTATCAGAACAAATATGGGTTTAATGTAAAATTATGGTAAGAATCATTTTAATAATATTCTCAGTCACTTTGTTTTCTTGTAAAACATGTCAACCAACACAAAAAAGCGAGGGTGAATCTATAAACAATCTAACTGTTATTTTCAATGAATTAAATTCAGGTAATAATGGTGGATTTAATGAAAAAAATAACAAAGTAATTACCAATCAAACAGAATTAGATGCTATTTGGGCAACTGCTTTTGCAAATTACATGGTAAAAGAGACCGCTCCTACAGTTGATTTTAACACCAACATGCTAATTTTAGTTGCTTTAGGAGAACAAAATAATGGTGGGTCAGAAATTAAAGTCGAAAAAATTACTGAAACAAAAACTGAATTAATAGTTTCTATTCTTGAGACTAAAGCTGGTAAAGGTTGTGTAACAACTGATATGATGACTTATCCATATCAAATTATTCAACTAAAAAAATCAACTAAAAAAACCAATTTTAATACTTTAGAAAAAGTAATAGATTGCGATTAAAGTAACTTTTTTGCTGTAGTTCCTACAAAATCTTTTAAATAGTAAGGTTCAAAATAAGCTACGTCCTCAAATTCTTGATTTATAAATTTTTCTAACGCAATTGCATTGATATATTCTGCTGAAGGATTTCCTTCATTATTAAAAATAGCATTTGGGTGTTTTAACAAAATTGCTTTGCATTTTTCAGCTCCATCTCCAAAAAACAATATTTTATTGTCTTGTAAAATTTCAGAAAATGATTCCTCATCAATAATTTTGGCTGTCACCTCTTTAATCATTTTATTTCCCCCATTATACAAAGCAGTATAAACCTCCATTCTTCTTGCATCTAACATGGGAGAATATAAATCAAAAGAACTATCCGTATTTTTCATATTTAACGCCATCGCTTGTAAGGTGTCTATCGCAATTAAAGGTTTATCTAAGGCATAACACAATCCTTTGGCAACAGAAACTCCAATTCTTAATCCTGTGTAAGAACCTGGTCCTTTACTTACTGCAACTGCATCAATCTGATTGAGTTGTAACCCTGATTCAGCAATAACTTTTTGAATAAAAACAGTAAGTTTTTCGGAATGAGAATATTCTCCTCCTTCCTCTTTTAAAGCCAATAATTTATTACCTTCAGAAATAGCAACTGAGCATATTTTGGTTGATGTTTCTAATCCTAAAATTATACTCATTTTGATAACACTTTAATTTCAACTCTTCTATTTTCCGAATGTTCTCTTTCGCTCATTGGATTTGGGAAAAGCATTTGTGAATTACCATAACCAACATTCTCAATTCTTGCTTCTTCAATGTTGTTATCAATTAAATATTGCTTTACTGCTCTAGCTCTATTATTTGAAAGATTTTTATAGGCTAATGAGTTTTTTTGATTTGGCCCATTTACATGCCCTTCAATTTCAATAACCATGGTTGGATTTTTTTTCATAAACGACAATAAGGCTTTTAAATCATCATTTGCCGAAGGTAAAAAATCAAATCTGTTTCCGTAAAACTGAATATTTTTTAAATTTACTTTTTTACCCACCACAATTTCATTCAATAAAATTTCGGTGTAAAAAACTTCTTTATCTCTATTAATTTTAAATTCTTTTGAAGCCAACATATAGCCTTTTGAATGAGCCACTACATAAATCTCATAATTATTTTTAGGAATACTTGTTTGAAAGCTTGTTATGGTATCTAATTCAAAAGTTTTACTTCGTAGCCCTACTATAGTTAGGTCACTAGAAATCAATTCTTTTGTTACAGCATCTTTTACTGTAATTTTAAATAAAATTGTTTCTATAGCTGGCTCTTCAATTTCTTTTGCCTTTACTTGCTCTAATACTTTTTGATGTATAGGAAAATGAAGTGTTAACGTATGTTTTCTGCCTGCATTTTTAGGGTTATTTACAACCAATACAAACTGCTCATTTTTATTAGCTACAACAGCCTTACTGTAATTATTATTAATTCCTGCTCCTTCAAAGCTTTCGGTAGCAACGTTATTTAAACCTGTAATTGGACTACGAGATAAGTTGGTACGAATAGGTTCTATTGCATTGGCAGCTAATCTTGCACAAAACTTGGTTTTATACTCATACAACATAAAATCCCAATCGTCATTTTTATCGGTAGTTTTTATGTCGAAAGTAAATACACCTGAATCAGGAACTGTAATTAAGTACCAAATAGAATTGGCTTCTTCTTCAAACACTTTTTTATTTTCTAAAGCATTACCATCAAACTCTTTTACATTACCAAAACCAGTAATTGCTGGAGAACTAAAAACAGTATCTGTTAATTTTAACAAACTACTACAATCGTTATTCTGTCCTACTACTTGAGTTAAAAGTAAAAAGTTGAAAGTTGAAAGTAATATGAAAGCATTCTTTAACATTAAAACAAAGTTAATTGTTTTTAATGGTTTGCTAAAATTGTGCCGATTGAGTTTATGAATTTTAAAAGACTAATTTTGTTTAACCATCTAAAACTGTAATCTTAAATCCATTTGAAAGTATTTATCATTTTAATTCATTTGTCTTTGTTTATTATAAGTAATTGTAATGCTCAAGAATGGAAAAACTTAAAATCCTATCAAAAAGAAACGGGGAACAAAGCTCTTGAAGCTGGTTGTTGGTTGAAAAAGGATAGAATTAAACACAGTGACATTTGGAATGAAGCAAATAAGTTTAATTTATCGCAAAAAAACGGGGATGAAAAATACAGTAGCATTACCCAAATACGAGATTTTTATTTTTGGTTTGATAGTGAACGAATAAAACAAGGACACGAAATTAAATGGATAGGAATTGCTGGAATTGCAGCAAGCCAACTTTGTAAAATTGACATTGGCATTATTCGTTTTTTATTGGTTAGAAACCCTGAGATTGTAAAATTTGCCAATGATGGCTCAAAAAAAGTGTTACAATTTGCTTTTCCGCTTTTAAAAGAACTTTATTTTTCGGACACTATTATTAAAGGTAAGGCCGCTAAAGAATGGGAAGTATTTTATGGAAAACAAGAACAATGCGAAATTCTTCAACCAATTTACAATGAGTTATCTCCAAAAGCACTAAAAAAGTTAGAACGAATGGCAAAAGGAAAAGGGCTGTTTTGCTTTGGAGTGCCTAAACAATTAAAATACAAAGGAAAAATTGAGGCTTGTGAAGCTAGGTATGAGCATGGAGTAAATGAATTGATTCCTTTTTATTTGTCAAAACATAATAATCAATAACTAAAATTGAAGATTCTTTCATTTAACTTTATCAAAAAACGCTAACTTTAGTTTACTAATAATTTTTAGAAAGATTGAACCATTTCGAAAAACAAAGATTATCAAACATGAAAAGACTTTTATCCATAATTATTATTACTCTATTCTCAAGTTGTAATAGTGAAAGAGATTGTGAATCGAAGACAGATTACACTTACTATGACACTTCAAATATTAGAACCAAGATAATTAAAGATTGTAACGGAAATATTCGTGAATACCATCATTATCAACTTGATTGCAAAAACTGTGGATTTTCGGTTTTCTATACAACTGATGGTCGCCCCGATTCTATCTCAGGGAATGCTTGGATACATACATTTTATGAAGGGAAGGTTAATGACTTTAGAATTGGCGACACTCTCAATATTACGGTTGAGGTCGCTAACCCACCCAAACTTACAAGCGAATTTAGAATCTTTGACAATGACTCAAATGGTAAATTTAAAAGGCTTGATTCTCTTTCCGTTAGATGGGTTGATGATTCATTAGAGCCATTTCCTCTAAAAGGAACATTTTATAAGTACCAAACCATAATCAATGATACAGCAGAATATTTTGAGATGGGTAATACATATTACTTCGGTGGAAAACCTTGGATAACACCAAGGAGACATCAACCAATTAGTGTTCTTTTCTAAAGAAAACTAATAATTCAAACTAGCACTCACCCATTTTTCGGCTTGCTCAAAAGTTAAGTTACTAGCCTCTGCATACGCTTGTACTTGGTCTTTTTCAATTTTACCTACTCCAAAATACTTGGCATCTTCATTACCAAAATACATTCCACTAACTGCTGCCGTTGGATACATTGCCAAGCTTTCTGTTAAGGTTACTCCAGTTAATTGTTCGGCATTTAAAATTTTAAATAACTCTGTTTTCAACGTATGGTTCGGACAAGCAGGGTAACCAGGCGCTGGTCGTATGCCTTTGTAACTTTCTTTTATCAATTCTTCGTTAGGTAAGTTTTCGTTAGCAGCATACCCCCAATATTCTTTACGTACTTTTTCGTGCATTAATTCTGCAAAAGCTTCAGCCAATCTATCTGCCAACGCTTTAATCATTATAGAATTATAATCATCATGGTCAGCCTCAAATCTTGCTATATGCTCTTCTATTCCGTGTCCGGTAGTTACCACAAAACCACCAATGTAATCGGTTTTACCCGTTTCTTTTGGAGCAATAAAATCAGCCAAACTAATATTTAATGCTTCTTTTGCTTTTTTAGATTGTTGTCTTAATTGATGCAATTGGGCAATCTTATTTCCGTTTTCATACACCTCAACGGTATCATCATTTACGGTATTTGCTTCCCAAATTCCGATTACTGCTTTAGCTGTTAACCAATTTTCATCAATAATTTGTTGCAGCATTTTCTTGGCATCGTTAAATACTTTGGTAGCTTCAACACCTACAACTTCATCAGTTAAAATGTTTGGGTATTTTCCTGCTAGCTCCCAAGTTCTAAAAAATGGAGTCCAATCAATGTATTCTGCAATATCTTTTAAACTGTAATTCTCAAATTGTTTAGTGCCTAATAATTGTGGTTTGACAATTTTACTTGTATTCCAATCAATTTTATATTTATTTGCTCTAGCTTGTTCTAAGGTTAACATTTCCTTACGAACTTGCTTGTTGTTGTAATGAGTTCTTACGGTGTCGTATTCGATTTTTAAAGCCTTAACATATTCTGTTTTTTTATCGCTCAACAAACTATCCGCCACCGTTACCGAACGAGATGCATCTAAGACATAAACTGCTTGTCCTTTTTTGTAATGCTCTTCAATTTTAACCGCAGTGTGCACTTTAGAAGTTGTTGCTCCACCAATTAATAATGGTATCGTAAACCCTTCTCGCTCCATTTCTTTGGCAACATTTACCATTTCATCTAAAGAAGGAGTAATTAGACCAGAAAGTCCTATTAAATCCACATTTTGTTCTTTGGCTACTTGTAAAATTTTCTCACAAGGAACCATTACTCCTAAATCAATTACCTCATAATTGTTGCACCCTAAAACAACACCAACTATATTTTTACCAATATCATGTACATCTCCTTTAACGGTTGCCAACAAAACTTTACCTGCATTAGACCCTTTTTCTTTAGACGCTTCAATGTATGGTAATAAATGAGCAACCGCTTTTTTCATTACCCTTGCCGATTTTACCACTTGTGGTAAAAACATTTGTCCAGAACCAAACAAATCACCAACCACACCCATTCCATTCATTAAATATTCTTCAATAACTTGTAATGGTCTGTCGACAATTAAACGAGCTTCTTCGGCATCTTCCTCAATAAAATCGGCATTTCCTTTTACCAATCCGTGCGTTATTCTCTCTTGCAAAGAACCTTTCCGCCATTCTATATCTAGCTTTTGCTCTTTAACTGTACCTTTTACATTATCGGCATAATCCAATAAACGCTCAGTGGCATCATCAGTTCTATCCAACAATACATCTTCCACTTTATCCAACAATTCTTTTGGAATATCAGAATATATCTCCAACATTTCAGGATTTACAATCCCCATATCCATTCCTTCTTTAATGGCATGGTATAAAAATGCAGAGTGCATCGCTTCACGTACAGTATTGTTTCCTCTAAAAGAAAAAGAAGCATTACTAACTCCCCCACTTACGTGAGCTCCTGGTAAATTTTCTCTAATCCAACGTGTTGCCAAAAAGAAATCTAAGGCATTTTTTCTGTGTTCATCCATTCCTGTTGCCACAGGAAAAATATTTGGATCAAAAATAATATCTTGAGGAGGGAAACCTACTTTATCTACTAAAACGCGGTACGATTTTTCACAAATTTCTATTCTTCTTTCATAACTATCTGCTTGCCCTTGTTCATCAAAAGCCATTACAATTACAGCTGCTCCATATCTTAAAATAGTTTTAGCTTGTTCAATAAATTGTGCTTCCCCTTCTTTTAAACTAATTGAGTTAACCACACATTTTCCTTGAGCATTTTTTAATCCTGCTTCAATAATTTCCCATTTACTGGAATCAATCATTATTGGCACTCTACAAATATCTGGTTCGGCTGCTACTAATTTTAAAAAATTAACCATCGCTTCTTTGCCATCAATCAACCCATCATCCATATTAATATCGATGATTTGAGCTCCTCCTTCAACTTGTTGACGTGCAATACTTAATGCGTCTTCAAATTGTTTTTCATTAATTAAACGCAAAAACTTTTTGGAGCCAGCAACATTCGTTCGCTCACCAATATTGATAAAATTAACTTCGGGAGTGACGATTAATGGCTCTAACCCACTTAGCTTTAAGTGAGGTAAATCAGTCCATTTGTATTTGTAATCTCCTGTATAATCTGGATGTAAACTCATGCTTAATTATTTTTTGGAGAATAAGTTGCAGCCAAATCGGCAATTGCTTTAATATGAGCAGGAGTTGTTCCACAACAACCACCAATTATGTTAACCAATCCTTCATCTAAAAAGACTTTAATTTGTTTAGCCATAAATTCTGGAGATTCATCGTAAGCTCCCATTTCGTTGGGTAAACCTGCGTTTGGATGAGCACTAACTAAACAAGTTGATTTTTCTCTAATTGTTTTTAAATATGGTCGTAAAGCTTCTGCTCCCAAAGCACAATTTAAACCAATACTTAATGGTTTTGAATGTTCTACAGAAATCACAAAAGCTTCTGTATTTTGTCCTGAAAGTGTTCTGCCGCTAGCATCAGTTATCGTTCCCGAAATCATAATAGGCAAATCAGTACCTTTTTCATTTTGAACCTCATCAATTGCAAACAAAGCCGCTTTTGCGTTTAAGGTATCAGTAATGGTTTCTACTAATAATAAATCTGCTCCACCTTCAATCAATCCTTTCGCTTGTTCTTTAAACGCATCAACCAACTCATCAAAACTTATGTTTCTAAAACCAGGGTCGTTTACATCCGGTGACATAGATGCCAACTTTGTGGTTGGTCCCATAGAACCAGCTACAAATCTTGGTTTATTTGGTTCTTTTGCGGTAAACTCATCAGCCACTTCTCTTGCAATTTTTGCCGATTGATAATTAATATCGTAAACCGCAGAAGCCAATTCGTAATCATCTTGAGCCACCCATGTTCCACCAAAAGAATTGGTTTCTGCAATATCAGCTCCAGCAGTGTAATATTCTGCATGAATACTTTTAATGATATCTGGTCTGGTGATAGAAAGTAAATCGTTATTCCCTTTTAAAGAACAAGAATGATCTTTAAAACGCTCTCCACGGAAATCTTCTTCGGTGAGTTGATGTCTTTGAATCATGGTTCCCATAGCGCCATCTAACACCAAAATCCTTTCTTTTAATATTTCTCTAATATTTGCCATAAAACAAAAAACCCTTCTGTTTAAATAAGCAGAAGGGTTGTTATATATTTCTCTACTTATCTTTATTCGACTAAACGAAATAGGATTTAGCACCTGTTTTCCAATCCCTAACATTAGAGACTTATAGTTGGTTGCCAAGGTTTCAAAGGGCCTAGTCCCTCCACCTTTCTTGATAAATGCCAAAAGGCACTAATAATTATTTTTAAGAACGAGGTGCAAAACTATGATAGCTTTGCAAATAATCCAAATATAATTAGGTTTATAATTATATCTGATTGCTTAGTCAGAATTTAATTCTGATTAAAATTCTGCATTTTTTGGTGTTCTTGGAAAAGGAATCACATCTCTAATGTTTGTCATCCCTGTTACAAACAACATTAAACGCTCGAACCCTAATCCAAAACCAGCATGAGGAACTGTTCCAAATTTACGAGTATCTAAATACCACCAAACATGTTCTTCTGGAATATTAAAGTCTTTAATTTTTTGTTGTAAAATATCCAATCGCTCCTCTCTTTGCGAACCACCAACAATTTCTCCAATTCCTGGGAACAAAATATCCATAGCAGCAACAGTTGTTCCAACTTCCATTCCAGGTTTCGCTTCTGGTAATTCATCATCCTGACGCATGTAAAACGACTTTATTTTTGCAGGATAATTGGTTAAAATAACAGGCTTTTTAAACTCCTTCTCAACCAAATATCTTTCATGTTCCGATTGCAAATCTGCTCCCCAACCTTCAATTTTATATTGAAATTTTCCTTTTTTATTCGCATTAGAATTTCTTAAAATATCAATTGCATCCGTATAAGTCAACCTCACAAAATCATTGTCAACTACCATTTTCAACTTTTCAATCAATTCCATTGATTGTTGATCTTGCGGCTTTCCTTTTTCCTCTTCTGCTAATCGGCTACTTAAAAAATCTAAATCTTCTTTACAATTATCTAACGCATATTGAACACAATATTTCAACATTTCTTCAGCTAAGTCCATGTTGTCATTCAAATCTGCAAAAGCTACTTCAGGCTCTATCATCCAAAATTCTGCTAAATGACGAGTAGTATTTGAGTTCTCCGCTCTAAAGGTTGGTCCAAAAGTATAAACTTGTCCTAATGCTAAAGCTGCTAACTCTGCTTCTAATTGACCCGAAACTGTAAGGTTCGCTTCTTTACCGAAAAAATCTTGTTTTACATCTATATTACCTTCTTCTGTTTTGGGAGGATTTTTTATATCTAACGTAGTTACTCTAAACATTTCTCCAGCTCCTTCTGCATCAGACCCAGTAATTATTGGTGTATGGATATTATAAAAACCTTTATCATTAAAAAATTTATGTACTGCAAAAATCATGTTATGACGAACTCTCGAAATAGCGCCAAAAGTGCTCGTTCTAAAACGTAAATGAGCAATTTCTCTTAAAAATTCTAGTGAATGTTTTTTTGGTTGTAAAGGATATTCTTCAGGATTAGCATCTCCTAATATTTTAAAAGATTTCACAGCTACCTCAACTGCCTGTCCTTGTCCTTGAGACTCAATAAGCTCACCAACTACCTCTATTGCAGCACCTGTAGTAATTCTCTTAATTTGATTTTCATCCTCATTTTCAAAATCAACTACTGCCTGAATATTATTAATTGTCGACCCATCATTTAGCGCAATAAAGCGATTACTTCTAAAAGTTCTTACCCATCCTCTAACAACAACTTGACTTCCAACTACTGGTGATTTTAGTAGTTCATTGATTCTAATAGCCTTCATAAAATATAATTTGTTGCGAAATTAAAATTTTTTATGCTACTTGATAAAATAAATCTTGGTTTTAAATTTAATATTGATACTTTTGTAGAGAAGTTAGTCTTGATGCGTTTTTAAGCACCAAATATTTAACAAAATCGATTAAATCGGTTTTTATTACGATAAAAGTGTTAAAAATATTTTGAAAATCTTAAATAAGGTTTTAATATTGCAGACTAATTAATCGAATTTAATTACAAACTATGAAACGATTATTTTTTGTGTTACTAATTTCCCTTTTTGCATTAAATGTTAATGCTACGGGAGTTATTGTGCTTGAAGGACATTACCAAGGTAAAAACCTTTACGTGCAAAACCCATTTGCAGGTAGCGGTGTAGGTTTTTGTACTTTTGAAGTAACCATTAATGGTGAAGTAACTACTGATGAAGTTAACTCAAGTGCTTTTGAAATCGATTTTATGAATTTCCAATTAAAAGTTGGTGATCCTGTGATTGTTAAAATCAAGCATAAAGATGATTGTAAACCTAAAGTTTTAAATCCTGAGGTTTTAAAACCAAAAAGTACTTTCGAGATTGTTTCAATGGACATTAACAAGGATGGAGGTTTTAACTGGACAACTAAAAGTGAAACAGGTAAATTAACTTTTATCGTTGAACAATTTAGATGGAACAAATGGATTAAAGTAGGTGAAGTTGATGGAACTGGAACAAGTGCTGAAAATGCTTACGAATTTAAAATTACTCCTCATTCTGGAGAAAATAAATTTAGAGTTAAACAAATTGATTATTCTGGTAAACCAAGATATTCCCAAGCTTCTAGATATATTTCTACAGTAAGTGCGATAACATTTAGTCCTATTAAAGCAAAAGATGTTGTAGATTTCACAGGAGAAACATTATTCGAAGTATTTGACCAATTTGGTAACATTGTGAAAAAAGGATTTGGTGATAAAGTAGATATTACTAACCTTAAAAAAGGTATTTACTACCTTAACTACGATAACAAAACTGGAGAAACTTTTATCAAAAAGTAACTCTAATCTATTTATAAAATTTAGTCCCGTCCCGAAATATCGGGACGGGATTTTTTTTAACAAAAAATGAATAAAATAGAGCATATTGGAATTGCTGTTAAAGATTTGGAAATTGCCAATGATGTTTATACTAAACTATTCGGTAAAGCTCCATACAAAACAGAAGCTGTAGAAAGTGAAGGTGTATTCACCTCCTTTTTTATGGTTGGCGAAAATAAAATCGAATTATTGGAAGCCACAAATACTGATAGCGCCATCCATAAGTTTATAGAAAAGAAAGGAGAAGGTCTCCATCACATTGCTTTTGCAGTTGATGATATTGTTACTGAAATGGAACGATTGAAAAAAGAGGGTTTTATTGTTTTAAATGATACCCCTAAAAAAGGAGCTGATAATAAATTAGTTTGTTTTTTACATCCTAAATCGACCAATGGGGTATTAATTGAACTTTGCCAAGAAATTAAAGGTTAAATATGGAAAAAGAGTTAATGGTTTCTATTATTAAAGGAATTAATTCAAAAGGGTGGTCACCAGCCACATCAACAAATTATTCATTTAGAACAGCTGATGAAAATCAAACTTTTACCATTTCTAAAAGTGGAAAAGACAAACAAAATTTTACTATTGAAGATTTTATGGAGGTCGGCTTAAATGGTGAACCAACTACTGAGTTTGAAAATGAAAAATCATCCGCAGAAACACTAATTCATTGTTTTATTTACAAAAAATTTCCTTCTACAAAATGTATTTTACATACACACTCCTTACCATCAAACATATTGCCTGTTATAAGAAGTAACTACAAACAAATCGTTTTTGAAGGTTATGAAATAATAAAAGGAATAAAAGGACAAAATTCTCACAACACAGCAATACATTTGCCCGTTTTTGATAATACACAAGACATGCCTGAATTATGTGGCAACTTAAATGAACGATTAACTGAATTAACTAATTTTGGTTTTTTAATCTTTAAGCATGGTATTTATGCTTGGGGTGACACCATATTTGAAGCTAAAAGGCATTTAGAAACTTGGGAATTTTTATTAGAAGCTGAATTAACTATCTCTAAAAAACAATAATATGGCGATTTTACACATTCCATCTGAAAATAAAAAAATTGATACCCCAAGTGAAATTAAAACCTTTTTAAACGCTCGAGGTGTTTTTTTTGATCAATGGGAAGCAAACTGTAAGTTAACCCAAGAAGCTAAGCAAGAAGAAGTTTTAGCAGCTTATAACCATGTATTAGCTCCGTATATGTCTGCTAATGGTTATAAAACATCTGATGTAATTAATATATACCCTGGAATAGAAAATTACGATGCTATTAGAACTAAATTTTTAGCGGAACACACGCACTCAGAAGATGAGGTTCGTTTTTTTGTTGAAGGAGAAGGCTTATTTTGGTTTAACATAGAGGGCTCTGAAGTTTTTAATGTTAGGTGCCAAGCTGGTGATTTAATTTCAGTTCCTGAAGGTTGTAAACATTGGTTTGATGCTGGGGAAGTTCCTAATGTTAAGGCAATAAGAATTTTTATAGATACCAGTGGCTGGGTACCAAATTACACTTCATCTGGTATTGAAAATAAGTTTAAACACATTTCTGTCTAGTGACTAATATCAAATATATTATTACTGACATTGAGGGCACAACTACCTCTATTAGTTTTGTTTACGAAGTGCTGTTTCCTTATTTTAGAAATAACATTGCATCTATCGAAAGTTTATTAACTAACAAGCTTGTAGCAGAAAGCATTCTTGAAACCCAACAAATTGTTAAAGCAGAAACCGGAAAAAACATTTCGCAAACAGAAGCGATTCAGCAATTAAAAGATTGGTCGTTAGCAGATAGAAAAATTGGACCTTTAAAAAATATACAGGGTGTAATTTGGGAAAAAGGTTACGAAACAGGAGAAATTAAAGGCCATGTTTATGATGATGTTCCTAAAACTTTAGATTTTTGGAATAAATCAGGTATCGAGCTAGGAATTTATTCTTCAGGATCTGTAAAAGCACAAAAGTTACTTTTTGGACATTCTACTCATGGTAATTTAAACCCTTACTTTAAATTTAATTTTGATTTAAACATCGGACAAAAAAGAGAGGTCACATCCTATCAAAAAATTGCTGCTGAATTAAATACTGCTGCTGATACTATTTTATTTTTAAGTGATATTGAAGAAGAATTAGATGCTGCAAAATCTGCTGGATTTAAAACTATTCAGTTAGTTAGAGAAGGAACAATCGCTAGTACAAAACATGAAATTGTAATTAGCTTTTCAGAAATAGTTTTATAGATAAGCTTCTACTGTTTTTTCAACCAACTGTTGTGTTTCTGTAATTGAATTACCAAAAAAGATAATTCCTTCATCATGACCAGCCATTACAATAATTTTTTCTTGGGCGACATTTGTTTCCTTGAATAATCGAAAAATTTCATTCGCCATTTCAGGAGTTCCATAGGGAACCTCTTTTTTTGAAGTTGGCACTGTATCCATCAATTTTTTCCATAACTCCATATTATGGATATGAATAATGGTATTAATTGATTTATCTGCATCATAAACAGCAGCATGTGTCATAGATTCTGAAGACGCTTTTATTGGACCTCTACAAACCACCTTATTTTTATTAATATCGTAAGCAATAACCAATGTAAAATGATTGGGTTTGATAGGATAAATATCTCCCGTTTGTGTTCCAGAAATTAAAATTCCATTAGGTGTTTTAATGCTAATATTTCCGTAACCTATGTTAATTGCTTCGTAATGTCCTATTAATTTTAATTGGTGCATTTTGTCGCGACAGGATAATAACTCATCAGAAACAAGCTCTTTTAATGGCTCTTCAATCCACTCTATATTAAATTTAATATAGCCTTCATCAATAATATGATTCGAATTGCTCATTAAAATTTTTCTGGAAACAATTGCTTAATTCCTTCCTCAGAAGCATTACAAATACCTCTTTCAGTAATTAACCCTGTAACATATTTAGCAGGGGTTACATCAAATCCATAATTTAATGCAGGTGTAGTTTCAGGACAAATTAATACCGATTTAATTTCACCATCTACTTTTCCTTGAATGTATTTCACCTCATTCTCATCTCGTGTTTCAATTGGTATATTTTTAACACCATCAACCATCGCAAAATCTAATGTTGATGAAGGCAAGCCAACATAAAAAGGAACATTATTATCGTGAGCTGCTAAGGCTTTTAAGTAAGTTCCTATTTTATTAGCAACATCTCCATTTCTAGTTGTTCTATCAGTACCAACAATTACGATATCAACCATACCGTGCTGCATTAAATGTCCACCAGTATTATCGTTAATTAAGGTATGTGGAACACCTTGTTGGTTCAATTCAAAAGCTGTTAAGTTTGCTCCTTGGTTTCTTGGGCGAGTTTCATCTACCCATACATGTACATCAATACCAGCTTGTTGTGCTTGATAAATTGGAGAAGTGGCTGTACCCCAATCTATAGTTGCTAACCAACCGGCATTACAGTGCGTTAAAATATTGACTCTTTCGCCATTTTTCTTTTTTGAGATTTCCTCAATTAACTTTAATCCATACTTACCGATATTAAAACAAATATCAATGTCTTCTTGTTTTATTTCGTGAGCCCTTTGTAAAGCAACTTTTATTTTATCATCAATATTTGCAACATCTTTTAATGATAATTGCATTTCATTAATTGCCCAAGCCAAATTAACAGCAGTTGGTCTTGTAGCATTTAATTTATTGGCAACATTATTTATATACGCAACCGGATTAGTTTCATTTTTAGCTTCCAAACACGCTAAGTACATTCCATAAGCAGCTGTCACTCCAATTAAAGGTGCTCCTCTTACCACCATCTCTTTAATCACATATGCAGCTTCATCGGTATTAGCGATATCAAAAACTTCAACTTTATGAGGAAAAAAACGTTGGTCAAAAACTTGTACAACCTGTTCATTACCTTCTTTTAACCAAATGGTTTGATAGTGTTTTCCGTTAATTTTCATAAAATAATCCTATTATATTTTGATTTTCAACTAAATTTAAGTGATGTGTTTTGATTCCTAATATTTTAGCAGACTCAATATGCTCCATACTATCATCAATAAAAAGTGTTTCTTCTGCATTTAGTTGAGCATCTTTTAAAACAGCTTCAAAAATAGCCTTATTTGGTTTTCTTAACCCTAAATGATTGGAATAATATGCTTTTTTAAAAAGTTCCTCCAAATTTTTTAGTTTAAAATTTTGAGACACATATTTAGTAATATGCTCTAAATGAATTTTATTGGTATTACTCAATAAATAAATATTATAAGAATAGCTTAACTTTTTAATTAAATCAATTCTATCGATTGGAATATCTAATAACATTGTATTCCATGCTTCTTTTAATTGTTTAGAGGTAATTTCTGAATTAAACGATTCAAAAAAAGATAAAAAATCTTCCTCAGAAATCTCACTTGTTTCAAATTTTTCCAACCAATTATTTTGTTTTAATTGCTGTTGTATTTCATTAAATTGATTTGGAAATAATTTTTGAAAAGCTTGAAAGGTTAGTTCTTGATTAAGGTTAATTATTACTCCACCTAAATCAAAAATTATATTTTTTACTCCTTTTAAATCCATTATTGTGTAAAACTAAGAAAATAGTAAAGTTTATTATTGGTAAATTAACAACTAATCCGTAAAATTGCAGCCTGCTTCAAAATAATATTTTGAACGGGTCCTATAGCTCAGCTGGTTAGAGCACCTGACTCATAATCAGGGGGTCCCTGGTTCGAGCCCAGGTGGGACCACCCAAGTGGGGATTTGATCAATTTTGATTGAATCCCCTTTTTTATAATCCTCTATAAGCGTTGTTAGATAAGGGATTCCGGAAAATAATAAATTTATTCTAGTGGTTCGATAATCGTCTTTTTTACGGTCATACCTAATTCCCTCTGGAAACACCAAATATTGCAATTTTCGTTTACCATTATAATTTGCTTTCTTCCACATTGACGGTAGATTCGATGCCATTTTCATGCATATTGAAACAGCATTTTGAAGGTTCGATAATGCAATTTCATCACCATCAATTTTTTTCTCTTTATTTTCAATTTCAGAGCTAATTTTGTCTCTATATTTTAGGAATAACTCTTGATCTATCTCCCCCATTACAAATCGCTCCTCAATCTTATTCAATTTCTTTTTTAGATCCGCAAGATTAATCTTAATCCCTTTTATATCTGTTGGTGTTTCATTCATCTTCTTTTCTAGCACATAGTTCATCATCTCCTCCATTATAGGAGCTAATTTAGAATCTATGCGATATTCTGATAGTAATTCCTCAAACTTTTCATGTAACACCCTTTGGCTCCTATTCTTCTTACATCCCTTTTGATTGCATTTATAGTAATACAGATTTTTTTTCTTTACTAAATAACCCGTCATACTTGTTCCACAGCAATTACATTTGACAAATTGCTTTAACGGTAATGCTTCCACTTCTTGCTCGATTTGATAGCCTGAATTGAATTTAGACAAGTTTTCATGTACTTTTAGAAAAGTGTTTTTACTAATTAATGGAACATGCTTTCCATCAATCATTTCTCCAGGGATCAAACTAGAAACAATATACCCACAATAGAATGGATTTCTGAAATAATGAGTCAGCCGTTTTGGTGGAATGCTCCATCCCAATGTATCCAATTTTTCAGCTATTTTCACCAAAGACCAATCCTTATTTGCTTTCCATTCAAATGCTCTTTTCAGTAACTCCCCTTGTTTATTAATCTGGAAAAAACGGTGAAAGTGACCACCTGTTAACGTTTTAAACTGACCACCCAAAAACGGTTGAAAGTGAGCAGTTAAAACGGAGCAAATTGACCACCCTAAATACGAAGAATAATTATTAGCTATTGTTCACATTTGATTAACAAATAAAAGTTAATCAGATGGCAAACAAAATAATAGCTATGAACAAATTAAGAATAATCCTACGCCTTCATACAGAAGGGAAGAGTAAATTATTTATCAGTAAATATTGTGGAATATCCCGTAATACAGTAAAAAAGTATATCAAACAATTTAAATCGAGTAAGCTTACCTACGAGGAAGTTGCTGAAATGTGTAACAGTCACCTTCATACACTTTTTCGTAGAGATGAAGAGAAGCCAGTACAAGAACGTTTACAAGTATTGCAAAAACGATTTGTAGCAATGCAAAAATCACTCTCTAAACCTGGAGTAAATCTTTACAGGTTATGGGAAGAATATATTTCTGAATATCCAGAAGGGTACCAGTATACCCAGTTTCGGATACATTATAGAAGATGGCATGGGCACACCAATGTTTCTATGCGAATAGACCACAAGGCTGGCGACAAAATGGAAGTAGATTATTCGGGTAAAAAATTACAAATAATCGACAAGCAAACAGGAGAAATTTGTAATGCGGAAGTTTTTGTATCTATACTCTGTGCTAGCCAATTAATTTATGTAGAAGCCTCAGAGAGTCAATCAAAAGAAAACTTTATTACATCTGTAGAAAATGCTTTGCAATATTATGGCGGTGTACCTTGTGCAATTGTCCCTGATAATCTCAAGAGTGCTGTCACTAAATCACATCGATACGAACCTAAAATTAATTCAACATTTGAAGATTTTGCTGAACATTACAGTACTACCATTTTACCAGCCCGTGTGTATAAACCAAAAGACAAAGCACTGGTAGAAGGAGCTGTTAAGATTGTGTATTCATCCATATATGCCTCTTTACGAGAGCGAGAATTTTATACTCTTGAGCAATTAAATGAAGCGATACAAGAAGAGCTTGAGGTACTAAACAATCGTAAGTTCCGTAACCGCCCACATAGCCGCAGAGAACTTTTTGATGAGTTAGAGAAGCAAGTATTGAAGCCATTACCCAAAATGCGATACGAAGTGAGGGAAATATGTTGGGTTACCATAATGAAGAATGGGCACTTTTGTTTACGCAAGGATAATCATTATTACAGTGTTCCTTATGGTTATACAGGTAAGAAAGTCAAAGTAACCTATACATCTAAACAAGTGGAGGTTTACTACAATTATCGTTGCATTGCAAGCCATCAAAGGATGAAAAGCCCATACAATTACACAACTGACACAGAACATTTAGCTTCAACTCATAAGTTCATAAGCCAATGGAACCCAACATATTTCCTAAAATGGGCAGCCAATATCTCACCAGATGTAGAACTGCTAATCCAACATATTTTAGAGAAA
This sequence comes from Vicingaceae bacterium, assembly GCA_037969435.1. Classification (GTDB taxonomy): domain Bacteria; phylum Bacteroidota; class Bacteroidia; order Flavobacteriales_E; family Vicingaceae. Next base: position 1,131 of record JBBKXK010000004.1, on the reverse strand, counting down.
AAACCTCACCCTGAACAATCTTACCGCAGTTGTATCGGGATATTATCTCTCAATAAGAAAGTTGGTAGAGAACGTCTCGGTAAAGCTTGTTCAAGAGCTCTTAGTTATGGCTTGTATAATTATAAAACAGTGGTAAATATTCTTGAACGAGGCTTAGATAATCTTGAGTTAGAGCAAGAAGCGGAACATGACCAACCAGAACACAATAACATTCGAGGAAAGAAATATTATAGTTAAACCATACCTACTCATACAAGAGTAGGCTTAAATCTTTATTAAAATGAATAAAACAACATTAGAAAAAATGAAGCAAATGAAGTTCTTCGGAATGTATGATGCTTTACAGGCAACCATGCAAACAGGAAATAATGAACACTTTACTCCTGACGAAATTATCGCACATATCATTAATGCGGAATATGATGACAGAGAAAATCGTAAAATCAAAAGATGCATTACTAATGCAAGGTTCCGTTACCAAGCCGAGCTTGAAAAGATTAAATATGATGATACCCGTAACCTAGAAGAGAATACAGTAATGCGTTTAGCTGAATGCAGTTTTATTGAAAAGGGTGAAAATCTTTTAATTACAGGAAGTACAGGTGTTGGTAAAAGCTATATTGCTTCAGCTCTTGGACATCATGCTTGTAGTAAAGGTTTTAGAGTAAATTACTTTAATACAACTAAATTGTTAAGTAAACTTAAAATGGCAAAAGCAGACAATTCTTATATTAAAGAAATGAGAAAAATTGAACGACAACAATTGCTTATTATAGATGATTTTGGATTGCAGCCTTTAGATAACGCTGCAAGGGGATTACTTCTAGATATGATAGAAGATAGGCATGGGAAATCATCTTTAATAATAACTTCTCAGTTTCCTGTTAATAGTTGGCATGATGTTATTGGTGATAATACTGTTGCTGATGCTATTTTAGACCGTATTGTTCACAATTCTCATCGTATTGAATTAGAAGGTGAATCTATGCGTAGAAAAGAGAGGGAAATAAGTGTTAAATAAATCAATTATATTTGAACTATAATAATGGCTAATAATTACAATTTTTCGCCAGTGTTTTTAGGTGGTCAATTTGCACCAAATTTAGGTGGTCAATATAGCCGTTTTTTCCA
>JBBKXK010000003.1:0-169437 GCA_037969435.1 Vicingaceae bacterium | reverse complement strand
ATTCTACGGTATAAGTTCCTGCAGCAGGATAACCATTGGTAGGATTTTGTAGCACATTATCTACCGTTCCATTGTTATCAAAATCCCAATCCCAAGCATTAATAATACCGCCATTAGGGTTAGATAAATCTGTAAAACCTGTTGCTGTTCCGAAACATTCATTGGTATAACCAAATGCAGCTGTTGGTTGAGGAAAAACTGTAATGGTATAACTTGAAGCTGGTCCAACACAACCTGCAGAAGGAGTTACAGTTATTGTTGCTGTTATAGGGTTATTTGTAGCGTTTGTTGCAACAAAAGCAGGAATGTTTCCTACACCATTTGCTCCTAACCCAATACCTGTATTTGAATTTGTCCAAGTAAAGTTAACACCAGGTATAGATCCTATAAAATTTGTTAATGCAATAGTTGCTCCATTACACACTGTAATATTAGCAGGTACTATTACTGTTGGCACAGGGTTTATCGTAATTGTAAATGATTGAGGAATTCCTGTACAACCATTCCCAGTTGGAGTAACGGTTATAGTAGCAACAATTGGAGTTGATGTTACATTTGCAGCAGTAAATGCTGCGATATTACCGACACCATTTGCTGGCAACCCTATTGCTGTATTAGAATTTGTCCAATTAAAAGTAGTTCCAACCATTGATCCATTAAAGTTATTCGCTGGAATTGGATCCCCATCGCAATAAACTTGATTAGCTGGTACAACAACATCTGGAATAGGATTTACAGTTATTGTAAAGTTTTGTGGTGCACCCATACACCCATTTACTGATGGTGTAACTGTTATCGTTGAAGTTATTGGTGCATTAGTTCCGTTTGCAGCTACAAAAGCTGCAATATTACCAACTCCATTGGCTGGTATTCCTATTGCTGCATTAGAATTTGTCCAAGTAAAGGTTGCTCCTGCAACATTACTATTAAAATTATTTGCAGGAACAGCATCTCCTTCACAATAAACCTGGTTAACAGGTACAACTACATTTGGAATTGGATTAATAGTAATTGTAAATGACTGTGGAGTTCCTGGGCAACCATTAGCTGACGGAGTAACTGTAATGGTAGCTGTTATTGGATTATTTGTGGCATTTGAGGCAGTAAACGCCCCTATATTACCTGCACCGTTTGCAGGTAAACCTATTGCAGTATTAGAATTTGTCCAATTAAAAGTGGCTCCCACAACATTACTATTAAAATTATTTGCAGGAATCGGATCTCCATGGCAATATACTTGATTGGCTGGTACAACTACATTTGGTATTGGATTTACTGTTATATTATAAGTTGAGGGTGGGCCAGCACAACCATTAGCAGTAGCAATTACAGTAATTGTTGCAGTAATTGGGGCATTCGTAGCATTTGTCGCAACAAATGCAGGTATATTTCCATTTCCATTAGCCCCTATTCCTATTGCTGTATTAGAGTTTGTCCATGAAAAAGTAGAACCGGGCATAGAACCAACAAAGTTAGTAGCAGGAATATTTCCTCCCGCACATATTGTAATATTACCAGGAACAACAACAGTTGGTGAAGGATTAACCGTAACACAAATTATATTAGAATATAAAACACCTGCTCCACAACCAGTTATTTGTGCCCTAAAACACATATTTGCATTAATGTTTCCTGTAACGTAAGGGACTGTTGTGCCTCCTACTATATTTGTCCATGGTCCGCCAGTATTTGGTGCTGATTGCCATTGAACGACACCTTGATGTCCAACCAAGTTTAACGTTACTGGATTGCCAGCACATACTGCAGTTGGATTTACAGAAGCATTCCCATTTACTGGAGGTGGTGTTACATTAACAGTTACACATGCTTGATTAGAAAAACCACTACAAGCCTCAGTAATAGTAACGCAATAAGTGGTTGTTACAGCAGGACAAACATTATTTTTATTTTGACCAGTACCTAAACCATTATTCCAGGTATAAGTAGCTGCTAACTGACACCCTTGTGCAACAGATGAAGATAAATTAACACATTGTCCTGCACAAATAACCGTTTGAGTTGCGTTTGCTGCAGCTACTAAAGGTTGAGTTGCACCTGGCACAACAAATTGCTGAGCAGCACACCACGGACCTGCTTGTCCATTATGGTTCTCTCTCATTCTATATTGGTAAGTCATTCCTGGGCAAAGTGTAGCATATGGTATAGTTGCCCATGGATAATTTACAACATTACAATTAGGTTTCAACATTTGAGGAGACTGAAAAAACGGATAGGTATTCAATGGACCATAAAACCCTGGTGAAAAAGGAGCAGGATTAAAAGCTTCATTTAAACAACGTACTTCAATATCTAACCAATATTCATCGCAACCACATGTAGGGGAATCAGAAGCTGCCCTAACCTGTATGCCTCCTGCAATTGGATTCTGTTGATTAATATTAACTAATGCAATTGCGTGACATGCTTCAACATCTTTAATTGATAAAAATGATAACAAGCAAAAAACCGTGGTTAATTTTAGATACTTCAGCATACTTTTAAAATAAAATGTTAGGTAATACTCTATAAAGATAGTCGGAAAATAAAATAAAAAGTTGCCACTGTTAATAACTATTAATTATTATTTTTTTAGTTTGTATTTTTACAGAATAAACTTTGTTGAGATGACAATAAAAACATTATACCTTTTATTTGCTATAAATTTACTATTTAGCATTACTATAAATGCTAATGAAAACACCTTTATCACAAAAAACAAAGGCCAAGTTATAGATAAAGAAGTGTTTTTTATCTATAATGGGAATGACTATCGTGTATTTTTTCAGAAAAATAAAATTAGTTATGTTTTTACTAAAACAACACAATCAAAAAATTCTGATTTAAGTTTTGAAAACAACTATCTTAATGAAACATATCGAATAGATATGGAGGTTTTGAACACCAATCCTTACTCTGATATTAAAAGCGAAAAATCTATTTTAATCAATTATAATTATTTAAAATCAAATCAAGAATTGAAAATAAATGAAGCCTATAAAGAACTTATTTATGAAAACATTTATGATGGAATAGATTTAAAATTTTATTTTCAAAACGATTTATTAAAGTATGATTTTATTGTCCATTCAGAAGGCAATTATTCTGACATCCTACTTAATTATAATGGAGCTACTAAACTAGAGTTAATTAACTCTAATTTAATTGTACAAACTCCTCTTGGAAGTTTAATCGAAACCATTCCCGAAGTCTATCAAAAAAACAATAAGCTTAAAAAAGTACTTAAAGGAACTTATCAACTAAAGAATACCCAAGTATCTTTTAAAGTAGATAATTATAATAGTAGTCAAGATTTAATTATTGACCCATGGTCAACTTTTATTGGGGGAAATGACATTGAAGAGGCTTATAGTATTTCTCACGACAAACAAAAAAACACTTATATTATTGGTTATACAGGCAGTATTAATTTCCCTAAAACCGCTGGAAGTTTAGATACTACAAAAAATGGTTTATACGATGCTTTTGTTACTAAACTAGATACTAGTGGAAATGCACTTTGGTCAACTTTTTATGGTGGCATTGGTGATGAATATGGTTATAAAGTTGTTGTTGATATAAATGATAATCCCTATTTAATTGGTTATACCAATGGCAATGATATTTTAGTAAGTAGCTCTGGAGTTTTTCAGAGTAATAGCAATGGTAGTTATGATTGTTTTATAGTTAAATTAAACTCTGCTGGTAATTTTATTTGGGGAACTTATTTTGGAGGTTCTGGAGGAGAATCAGCATTATCTGGAGATATTGATAAATCTAATAATATTATAATTGGAGGATACACTTCAAGTATGAACATGCCAACTATTAACCCTTACCAAAGCACGATGGGAGGAGCATTAGATGCTTTTGTTGCTAAATTTGATTCTACAGGTAATTTGATGTGGTCAACATACTGTGGTGGTAGCAACTCTGAAGATGTACACATGTTAAAAGTAGATTATCAAAATAATGTTATTATCTCTGGAGAAAGTTACTCTTCAGACTTCCCAACAAGTATAGGCGCATACCAAAGTAATAACAATGGAAATTTAGATGTTTATCTAGTGAAATATGATAGCTTGGGGAATAGAATTTTTTCGACTTATTTTGGTGGATTCAACTCAGAAGATGCGCATGGTTTGGCTGTTGATTCTTTAAACTATATTTATTTAGCAGGTTATTCTGAAAGTTTAGATTTTCCAATTATTGGAAGTAACATCTATCAAAGTTCAAAAAATGGAGCTAAAGATGCATTTATAGCTAAATTTTCTCCTTCGGGTATTCCTTTAAAGTCAACTTTTATAGGAGGAAGTAGTGATGATGTTATGAATAGTTTAGAAATTAGTTCTACCAATGCAATCTACGCTGGAGGATATACTTACAGTACTGATTTACCAATTATTGGAACTCCCTATCAACTAAACAACCATGGATTAACAGATGGTTTTTATTTTAAATTAGATACTTCTTTAACCCCTAATTACTCCACTTATATTGGTGGTAATTCTGCAGATTTTATAAATGATCTAATAATCGACAATAACCAACTATTAACATTTGGTGGTTATACTTCAAGCTCAGATTTTCCTATAACCCCTAATGTAATGCAAACAACTATTGGAGGTCAGTCTGATGCTTTTGTTTTTCAAACAGACAGCACTTTTAATATTACTACACAGATTAACAAGATTTTTGCAAAAGATGATAAAACCACTATTTACCCTAATCCTTTTTCAGATGAATTAACTATTTATCTTGATAATTTTAATCCTGAAAAGAACTATCAATTATCCATATACAATATCAATGGTAAAAAAGTTTATGACAATAGAATAACTCAAGAAAAGTATTTGATAAAAATCTCTACAAAGATTAATGCTGGCAATTATTTGGTAATTATTACTGAAGATAGGCAACCTATCAACACATTTAAGCTTATCAAACAATAGCTTTCAAAGAAAAAAGTCCCGCTAAAAGCGGGACAGTTTTATAAGAAAAAGGTAATGTCTTTGCTTAATAAAAAGCTCAGACAATTTAAAGACGTTAAGAAAAAGAAAAGGTTGCTTTAAAGATTATTTTCTAATTAGAAAATAATCTTTAGGTAACCTTAAATTATCAAAAGTTGCAAACTGAATTAATGTAAATAATTCATCGTTCAAATACCCATACATCCTATCTACATCATAAGGAGCTTCTTGTTGATCTTTACCCATAACCTTTCTATAGTTTGGCATATGGTAAGCAACAATTTTATCTCCAGCTCCAGAAATAGTTTTAATCTCAATACTAAAAAAAGGTGTTGAATTTATTACTGAATCAACTTTTTGTTTGCTAGATTCAACATCTATCATTTCGTAATAAACTTTTTCATACCTTTCTAGATATTCCTTAACCACATTTGTATCGACATTTAATTTAGCATCAGAATCTAAACCAGTTAATGAATAATTATTTCCATTTTTATTAATTATAAAAGATTGGTCAGGTGTTTCATAATAATTCATCTTTATACTTGTAATTTGATTCGCAGGGTATTTAAAAACAATAGCATCTCTCCATTGCTCTGCTTCAGTAAAAAATCTAGTTGTTAAGTATCCATAAAACCCTGGTATATGCGTAATAAATGGAACTGTAGATTTTACTCCTCCTTCTTCTAATAACATATAAGTTCCTTGATGATCTAAAGTAGCTCCACCTACATAATAAACCTTGCTCGGCATATTTTGACCTTGATATATTTCTACTTTAGTTGAAGCGGTTGCAATACTCTTAACAATATTATTAAATGCTGATTTAGGTACAGGAGATTTAACAGCTATCCTACCAAAAGTTTTCATCAACAATTTAATATTATCTGGTCTAGCAATAAACTTATCATTCACCATCCAAACTCCATTTTTTAACGAAAGTGTTACAGATTTACCCATCGCATCAGCAATAAAAATTTTATCAATTGTTGCTGTGTCATCAACTGCAAAAGTTGACAAAGCACCTTCAATATCATTAAGTGTAGAAGGTTTTTTTGTAGCATAAAAATAAACCGCTAAAGCAATAAATATTAGTAGGATAAGCAGGAGTAATTTATTTTTTTTCATGTAGTTTCTTTGTTATTTAGTATACTTTTTTCGTCTATCAATATAATGAGCAATTCCAAATATTAATACCAACCCTATTGGTAAAATGGTATTAATTAATTGCCATTTAAACTTATCTTCTTTAATAATTGTACTATCTAATAGTCTGATTTTTAATTTTTTAGACCTAACAGTCATTAATCCACTATCATTACATAAGTAACTAACAACATTTAACATAAAATCTCTGTTACCAAACTCTTGTCTCGTAAAACGATCAAAACCAAGTGCTAAATATTCATTCGTTCTTTTATTTACATAGTTTTTAGCTATATCTCCATCTGCAATAACTACCATTTTATTAAAATCACTAGCTTCTTTAAAGTTAATTTCATTGGCTTGTTTAATTTCAGGAGTCATTCTATTTTTATACACCGATTCAAATTTTCCTTCTAATAAAACTGCTGCAACCTGGTGACCCTTATTAAATTGTGATTGATCAGGTTCAAAGCGAAGCATTCCTAAACTAATTCTAGCAGGCGTTGTTGTTACCTTTGTATATTGAGATGTCTTTAACAATCCTGTTTTTCTAATAGCTGGTTTAGCAATAGTGTCTATTGTACTTACAAACTCACCTTTTAAAGCATTTAAATTATTAACTATGGGATGACTGTTAGCTGGTGTAAGTAATGGAAAGAAAAACCAAGGAAACATTTCTGTTTTTGGCTGATTACCTACAACTCCTGTAACAATAGGTATTGGAGCTGATTGAATGTCTTGTATTAAATCAGTATTAATTCTGACACCATAAGTAAATAATTGATCATCTAAATTTAAATCCATTGGAATAGCCATGGTAATATCAGCTTTTTGTAAACTATCCATACTAGCAAATACAGGATCTATTAACCAAACTACCCTACCTCCATACATAATGTATTGGTCAATAATAAATTTATCTTTTTCATTAAACCTATCGGTTGGTTTAGCAACAATTATTACATCATACTTTATTTTTACTTTAAAAGCTTGTGTACTATCAATAATTGTTCTTTCTGTAAGACTTGTTAATGCACCATTTAATTCAATTCTATCAACAATATAAAACTCAGCTAAAGATTCTCCTAAAGAAGCAGTTTCATATTCATTTAGCTCACCATGTCCAGTAATAAAAGCAACTCTAGGCTTTTCAGCTATTGTTAAATTGTTAAGTGCATTGGCTATTTCATATTCTAAAGCTTCTACCGAACTATTTAGCATAGCTTCTGGTCTTGCACCTATTTGACTTTTTAATAATTGAACAGGTAATTCTTTTCCTTTATAACTAAAGATAGCTCCTGGCCAAATAATTTTATTAGAATATCCATCTTCATTTTTAGAGTTTAAATCTGTTGGCCTTAACCCTTTTTTATAAAGTTGCTTATAAATTTCATCTTTAACTTTTTCATCCGAACTTTCTGATGGATTTATAAATTCATAATCAATGTTACCATTAGAATAAGCTCTAAACTCATCCAACATTTCCTTGGTTTCATCTCTTAATTGTTTAAACCCTGCAGGAAAATCACCTTCTAAATAAACTTTCACATAAACTACATCATCTAAATTAGCCGCTAATTCTTCGCTAGTTTCAGATAAGGTATATCTTTTTTCAGCTGTTAAATCAAAACGCTCAAACATAAACGAGCCAATATAATTTGCTAGAATAATTATTAATATTCCAACCACTAAAAAGGTTAAATCTTTTTTTCTATTGGTTACGTTTTTTTCTACCATTTTCTGCTACTAATTGCGGTTTTGGTTAGAATTAAAAACAAAGAAATTGTACCTACAAAATAGATAACATCACGGGTATCAATTACACCTCTACTCATAGAGATATAATGCTCATTGATACCTAATTTTAAAATAATATCATCAACAGCACCAAAATATTCTAAAGAACTAATAGACTCGAAGCCCACATAACAAAAGAAGCTTAAAAATACTGCTACAATAAAAGAAATAATTTGGTTATTAGTAATAGAGCTAGCAAATACACCTATCGCAACAAAAACACTTCCTAAAAATAATAAGCCAAAGTATGAACCTACTGTTCCTCCAAAATCAATATTACCTACTGGTGCTCCTAAATTATAAACTGAATAAAAATAAATTAATGTTGGTAGTAAAGAGAATAAAACCAACGTAAAACCAGCAATGTATTTGGCAAAAACAATTTGAAAGTCAGTTAATGGTTTGGTTAATAAAAGTTCAATTGTTCCTGTTCTGCTTTCTTCTGCAAATAAACGCATGGTAATAGCAGGTATTAAAAACATAAAAACCCAAGGTGCAATGTAAAAAAGAGCATCAATGTTAGCATAACCGCTATCCAGCACATTTGTTGCTCCAGGAAACACCCACAACATTAACCCAATAGTCGTTAAAAAAACTACAATAACAATGTAGCCAATTAATGAACCTAAAAAACTGCGTATTTCTTTATTTATTAATGTTAGCATCTATAATTACAGAAAGAACAAAAGTAATATTTTTTAAAGGATGTTTTTTATAAAAAATGTTAATGAATTTATGGATGAACTAATTAACTTTATAAGCGGTAAAAACTCAAATGTTTCATTTTTAACATTTTTTTATATTTTTAAATAATAAGAATTTTGTAATATTGTACCCGAAATAAATTTAAACCATGTTAGTATTAAAATTTGGAGGCACATCTGTAGGTTCAGCAGCTCGAATTAAAGAGGTCGCGAAACTGATAAACACACCCACAAAAAAAGTAGTCGTTTTGTCTGCAATGAGCGGTACAACTAATAGTTTAGTAGAAATTGCTGGTTATTTGTATAAAAAAAATAACGAAGGAGCTAATGAGGCAATTATTAGTTTAGAACAAAAATATTATGGGGTTATTGCTGAATTATTTAGCACCAATGAGTATAAAGAAAAAGGTAATGAGTTAATTAAATCTCATTTTAATTATATCAAGTCTTTTACTCAAGATATGTTTACTTTGTTTGAAGAAAAAGCAATATTAGCACAAGGTGAATTACTCTCTACCGCACTTTTACATTATTATTTGTCTGAACAAAATATAAGCTCAGCTTTAATGCCTGCGCTTAATTTTATGAGAACAGATAAGGATGGTGAACCTGATCAGTTTTACATTAAAGAAAACGTAACCCGAGAAATAAACTCACATCCAAAACAAACCCTATTTATTACTCAGGGTTTTATTTGTAGAAATAGTTTTGGAGAAATTGATAACTTAAAAAGAGGAGGAAGTGATTATTCTGCTTCATTAATCGGTGTTGGTTGTAATGCTACTGAAATCCAAATTTGGACAGACATAGATGGCATGCACAACAACGATCCAAGATATGTAGAAAACACTAGACCTTTATCTGTATTATCTTTTGATGAAGCTGCTGAGTTAGCTTATTTTGGTGCTAAAATTTTACACCCCGCAAGTGTTCAACCATGTAAAGTTGCCAATATTCCTGTTCGTTTAAAAAACACAATGGACCCTTCAGCTCCAGGAACTTTAATTAGCAGCGAAACAGAAGGAAAAGGTATTAAAGCTGTTGCTGTAAAAGATGGGATTACTGCCATAAAAATTAAAAGTGGTAGAATGCTTTTGGCTCATGGTTTTATGCGCAAAGTTTTTGAAATTTTTGAAACCTATAAAACCTCTATTGATATGATTACCACATCTGAAGTTGCTGTTTCGGTAACTATTGATGACACAAAATACTTAAACGACATTGTTGATGAATTGAAAAAATATGGAACGGTAGAGGTTGATACTGATTTATCTATAGTTTGTGTAGTTGGCGATTTTATTGGCGAAAGTAAAGGTCATGCACTCAAAATATTTGGCGCATTGGCAAACATTTCTATTCGAATGATTTCTTATGGAGGTAGCCGTCACAATGTTTCTCTTTTGGTGAATACAACTGATAAAAAAGAAGCCTTAACATCCTTACATAAAAATCTTTTTGAGCATGTTTAGTAAAGAAGAGATAGTACGTTTTGGCAATACTCCTACTCCATTTTATTACTATAATTTAGAGTTGCTAAAAGCTACATTAACGGAAGTAAAAGAAACTTCTGACAACTACAATTACCATGTACATTATGCTTTTAAAGCAAATACCAACAACCCTATTTTAGAGTTAATACACGATTTTGGTTTTGGTGCAGATTGCGTAAGTGGCAACGAAGTTAAAAAAGCAATTGAATGTGGTTATTCGTCAGAACAAATAGTTTTTGCAGGAGTTGGAAAAAGTGATGAAGAAATAAATGTTGCGCTAGACCATAATATTTTTTGTTTTAACTGTGAATCGATACCAGAATTAGAAGTAATTAATGAATTGGCTGCTGCCAAAAACAAAACTGCTCAAATAGCTTTAAGAATTAACCCTAATGTAAATGCCAATACCCACCATTACATTACAACTGGTTTAGAAGAAAATAAGTTTGGTATTAACCGTTGGGAATTTGAGGATATTTTAAGCACGTTAAAAAACTGCAACAACTTAAAATTAATTGGTTTACATTTTCACATTGGTTCTCAAATAACCGACTTAAACTCTTTTAAAGGGTTATGTTTAAGGGTAAACGAAATACAACAATGGTTTTACGAACATAAAATTATTGTTGATCACATTAATGTTGGTGGCGGTTTAGGAATAGATTATGAAACCCCACATAAAAACCCAATACCTGATTTTAAAGCATTTTTTAAATTGTTTAACGATTTTATAGAGTTAAGACCTCAACAACAATTACATTTTGAATTGGGTAGATCTATAGTTGCACAATGCGGCACCTTAATTAGCAAAGTGTTGTATGTTAAAAATGGAGTAAATACCGATTTTGCAATTATTGATGCAGGTATGACTGAACTAATAAGACCAGCACTTTACCAAGCAACACACCACATAGAAAACATAAGTAGCCAAGCCAAAGAAATTAAACGTTACGATGTTGTTGGTCCTATTTGCGAATCTTCTGATTGTTTTGCCAAAGCATTAATGTTACCACATACCAAAAGAGGCGATTTAATGGCTATTTATTCTGCTGGTGCTTATGGCGAAGTAATGGCATCTCAATACAATTTAAGAGATTTGGTTAAGGCTATTTATTAGCTTCGTTTATGGAAGCTCTCATTTCAACTATAATTTCTTTACCGGTATGGATTATTGGAATAATTTATATTCTTAAATATCGTAAAATACTAGTTATAGTAATAAAAGATAGGGATGCTAATTTAAAGACATACTCTTCTGAAAAATTAAAAGCTCTGGAAAAAAGAGTATTTAAAAATATTGGGGCAGTATTATTTATTATGAGTATAATTTTAATTTCTACTATTATTGTCTCAATTGGTGTTAAATTAATTTTAGAAAATTAATTGACAAAATACATTGAACAATAATAACTAACTTCGTTTAACAAATTTAAATTGTTATTAGCTCAAATTTTACTATGAAATTAATTTCATTAATCTTCTTTTTTTCTTTACTCAATAGTGTTTTTACACAAGAAGTTATAGAAACGAAAAGATTTTTCTACTCTGATGAGAATATAATGCCAAATGACAAAGACTCACTACCTTATATATTTAAGAGAAAGGGTGATACAATAATTGCTCGAACAGCTCTTATTCATATGGCGGTTGAGAAAAGGAATTTAAAAAAATTAAAGAAAAGCAAAACTTGGGGCACTTATTTATTTGAAGGAAGACAAATATACGATGGGCGCTTTATGGTTCATCGTCTTAACGATTATTTTTTTGTAGTATTAAATGATACATTATGTAAAATAACAACCAAATACTCCGTACCTAATGATTCAATTAAGACAATTTATAAGATGGACTTAAAGTTTCAAGAAATACAGAATTTAATTAATAACGTTTCTTATCAAACATTAGACACATTATTTTCTTGTCATTTTTTTGATAATAATAATTACACAAAATCTATCTCTAATAACAGTAATTGTATGGATATAATTACATTACGAAAGTATTGGAAGGTTGGAAATGAAAAATTCTATCAGTTTTCAATAAAATATAATTGCAATTTATCAGAAACTGAAGAATGGTATATCATTGATAGTAATTTTGAATTTCATGGGTTTAATACAAAATACTACTCTAGTATTGGTAAGAACCTAAAATCAATAGAATCTGATTTAAATCAAATTTTGTGTAAATAGCTACAAAAACAATGCACATTTAATACATATTTCATTAAGAACTTACCCGACCATCTCACTAAACTTATTTTCATCAATAATGGCAACACCTAATTCTTCAGCTTTAGCTAATTTACTTGGTCCCATGTTTTCTCCAGCAACAATGTAACTTGTTTTTTTAGAGATAGAACCCGACACTTTTCCGCCATTATTCTCAATAAGTTCTTTTAGTTCATCTCTGCTAAACAAAGTAAATACTCCACTTACCACAAAGGTTAATCCTGCCAATTTATCACTTGCATTTACCAATTGGTCTTCGCTAAGCTCAAATTGTAATCCGTATGCTTTTAGTCGTTCAATTAACTGTTGGTTACTTTCCAATTCAAAAAATTGGATAATGCTTTCTGCAATCTTATCCCCTATTTCATCAGCAGTAATTAGTTCTTCAAACGATGCATTTTGTATGGCTACAATACTTTTAAAATGTTTGGCTAATTTTTTAGCTACCGTTTCTCCCACAAAACGAATTCCTAAAGCAAACAATACGCGCTCAAAGGGTATTTGCTTACTCGCAATTAATCCATCAATTATGTTTTGCGATTTCTTTTCTTTAAAACTCTCCAACCCAAACAACTGCTCATAAGTCAATTCATACAAATCGGCAATATTTTTTGCCAAGCCTTGCTCATACAACAAATCAATCGTTTCTTCTCCTAAGCCATCAATGTTCATCGCCTTACGACTAATAAAATGCTGCATTTTACCTTTTATCTGTGGTGGACATCCCCATTCATTTGGGCAATAATGCTTAGCATCTCCTTCTGTTCTTACTAAAGCTGTTTGGCATTCTGGGCAATTAGTAATGTATTGTGTTGGTTCAGAAAACAGTTCTCGTTGACTAATTTCAACATCCACAATTTTTGGGATAATCTCCCCACCCTTTTCTACCATTACGGTATCGCCCACTCTAATATCTAATTTGGCAATTTGGTCAGCATTGTGCAACGATGCTCTTTTAACAGTTGTTCCTGCCAATAACACAGGTTCTAAATTTGCAACTGGCGTTATTGCACCAGTTCTACCAACTTGATAAGTAATTTCGTTTAATTTTGTTTTAACCTGCTCTGCTTTAAACTTGTAAGCAATTGCCCATTTTGGCGATTTTGCTGTAAAACCTAATTCTTCTTGTTTATCGTAAGAATTTACTTTAATTACAACTCCATCTATCTCAAAATTTAGATTGTGCCTTGCAGTATCCCAATAATTGATAAAGTCAAAAATCTCATCAATGTTCTTGCATTTTTTAATGCTTTTCATTGCGTCAGTAGGTACTTTAAAACCCCATTCTCCTGCTTTTTGTATCGATTCGTAATGGGTTTTAAAAGGCAAGTCCTTTCCCATTACAAAATACAAGTAACAATCTAACTTACGTTGCGCTACAATAGCTGAATCTTGCATTTTAACGGTACCTGAGGCTGTATTTCTTGGATTGGCATATAGTTCTTCTCCATCAACTTCACGCTGTTTATTCAAATCTTCAAATACATTTTTAGGAAAAAATATTTCACCACGTATTTCAAACTCATCAGGATAATCGTTACCTTTTAATTGTAGCGGAACAGAACGAATGGTTTTTACATTCTCTGTAACATCATCACCTTGTGTCCCATCACCACGAGTAACTGCTCTTTCAATTTTTCCATTTTTGTAAGAAATTCCAATCGCTACACCATCATACTTTAATTCGCAAATGTATTCTAACTCAGATTCTACGAGCTTTTTAATTCTGTTTTCAAAATCTTGAATTTCTTCTTTACTATAGCTATTACCTAAAGAAAGCATTGGGTATAGGTGCTTTACAGTTTCAAAATTTTTGGTGACTGCACCTCCTACTCTTTTGGTTGGAGAATCATCTTCAATCAATTCAGGAAATTCTTTTTCTAATTTTTGTAATTCTTCCAGCAGCATATCAAAATCATAATCAGAAATAGTAGAGTTGTCCAACACATAATAGTTGTAGTTGTGTTCTCGTAATTCCTCACTTAATTCCTTTATTTTTTGTGCTGCTTGCTCTTTGTTCATGCTTATATTCATTTAAGATCATTGTCCGTTCGAGTGATTTTTGATTTATTGTTCTCGATACTTCTTAACTAATTCTTCGACTCCGCTCAGAATGACATTAAGAAACTTGAACTGACAAAATCAAAAATTGTATCGAGAACAAAATTATTTTTAATCACTATATTTTAAAGTACCAATTTATTAAATCTGTTGCTTAGTTCGTACATTTGTAAGTGTAATTTACCAACAGTTTATGAGCCAACTTGAAGAAGGGAAAAAATTATTTGAAGAAAAAAAGTTTGAAGAAGCTTTATTACTTTTCACTTCATATTTATCAGAAAACAATAACCATGGTGATGCTTTATTTTTTAGAGGGTTGTGCTACAGAAAGGTTAAAAAATTTCAAGAATCAATTAACGATTTAACAACTTTAATTGGCCGTTTACCAGAAGAGGCTGACTTATATAGCGAGCGTGGGGTTAGCTACTATCATTTAAAAGATTACAAAACTGCTTTATTGGATATGGACAAAGCAGTAGAATTGGAACCAGAAAATCCTTATCGATATTCTAGTAGAGCATACATAAAAGCATATTTAGATGTTGATGCAGCAATTTTAGATTATGAAAAAGCTACTATTTTAGATCCAAAAGATGATATAGCATACAACAACCTGGGTATGTTACTCGAAAAAAGAGGAAAACTAAAAGCGGCACAACAAAAGTTTAAAAAAAGTAACGAGTTAATCGGTTACGACCCTGACAAAAGAAGCGAAGCATCAACCAATATTGATGTTGAGGGCGTAAGCACTGAAATGATGAAAAATGTTGATGATAGAATTGATAAAGCTAAATTATCAGCCGAAAATGAAACTGAATCCAAACCCTCTATAGGTAAAGTGATGTTGGATGTTTTTAGAGACAAAGAAACTCGAAAAGAATACCTCAGCTTTTTAAAAAATATTTTTAAGCGGACTGATTAAAGTAAGTCAATACTTTATCATAAACCTCATAATTTACCTTATCTGAAAGATAAATACTTCCACTATGAACTTTACGAATAGCTTCTAAATAAACTTCCCTTGATTCATCTTTGGTTATAAATCCAAAAGCTCCAGCTTTAATAATATCTTTAATATATGTGGGACTTACATAAAAGGAATTACCTAAAACTTTGATGTTTGAATTAAATTTAATGATTTGTTTAGTAGCTTCTATGCCATTTAAAAGTGGCATATTAATATCCATTAATACTACATCGTAATCATTTTTCTTGATTAATTCAATTGCTTCATATCCATCTGATGCTTCTCCCATTACAACAATATCTTTAACCCCTAAAAAAAGTAGTTTTAAACTGTCTCTAATAATTTCTCTATCATCAACAATTAATAAGCGTATAGGTTTCATGTTTTTAAATTATTTTTAGGAGTATAAATATCTAAAAATAATCGTTTGCAAAAACACGACAAATACTGATTTTTATCTACGTATTTTTACTTAGTGTTTCGTTCTCTGATTAATTGAACACTTGTACTATCAATTTGTCCGCCAAGAGGAACGTTAAGCTTAGATACTTTTAACCGAATTTTATCTATTGTTGGAAATTGCTCAAAAAGTGTATCAATAATACGTTTAGAAACATGTTCTAATATTTTAGATGGAATAGCCATTTGGTCTTTTATCACCTGAAAAACAGCTTGATAATTTACCGTATCATAAATATTATCTGAAATTGAAGGCTTTTCTAAATCTACATCTAACTCTACATCAACTATAAAGTTAGTACCGATAAGTGTTTCTTCTTTAAAACAGCCATGATATGCGTAAATTTTTATTCCTTCTACAAATATTTTTCCCATTTTTATAGTAAATAGTAGTCAGTAATTAATTCTCAGTGATTCTAATCGCTACTTTATAAACTTTTATACTTTATAAACTTTTAACTCTCTCTAATCCAACATTAATTCTGTTTAATGTTTCTTCTTTACCCAATAACCCACAAATATCAAACATTGATGGTCCCATTCCAGCACCTGTAACTAACAATCTAAACCCTGGCAATACTGCTCCAAAACCTAATTCATTTTTTTCTAAAAATGCTTTAAATTCTGTTTCAATGGTTGCAGAAGTAAAATCTGAAATTCCTTCTAAAATATCTTTTAACTGATTAATAATTTCAGGTGTATTTTCTTTCCATTTTTTATTTAGTGTTTGCTCATCATATTCAGTTGGGGCATTAAATAAATAAGTTCCTTCTGTAAGAATATCTTTAGGAAATGTGGCTCTCTCCTTCATTAGCCCACAAATTTTTATCAACTTTTCTTTTTGTTGTTTTTCAGTTTCTTGAAATCGCTTACTAGCTTCTTCTTCACTCATATTTGAAGCGTCAATTTCTTCAGTATCAACAATTCCTCCTGAACCAAAATACTCATGTCTCTCTAGTTCCCCTGTTTGCCATAAAATATCTGCTAACTCTTCGTTACTTTTTGCCCTTAAATATTGTTCGTTAAACCAACGTGTTTTATCTGGATCGAATTTAGCTCCTGATTTACCAACTCTTTCTAAAGTAAAAGCTTCAACTAATTCGTCTAATGAAAATATTTCTTGTGGAGTCCCTGGATTCCAACCTAAGAAAGCCAACATATTAATGTGTGCTTCTGGAAAATAACCACTTTCTCTATATCCTGAAGAAATTTCTCCTTCTGGAGAAGTCCACTCAATAGGAAACACAGGAAACCCTAAACGATCTCCATCACGTTTACTTAATTTACCGTTACCATCTGGTTTTAAAATTAAAGGTAAATGCGCAAATTGAGGCATTACATCTTCCCAACCTAAAAAACGATACAATAAAATATGTAAAGGTCCTGAAGGCAACCATTCTTCCCCTCTAATTACATGGGTAATTTTCATTAGGTAATCATCCACTACATTTGCCATGTGGTAAGTTGGCATTCCATCCGATTTAAACAAAACTTTATCATCTAAATTAGAAGAATGAACTACTACCCAACCTCTAATAATATCTTGAAATCTAACCTCTTCGTTACGAGGGATTTTAACTCTTACCACATAAGGTTCGTTTGCATCTAAACGCTTTTGAACTTCCTCTGTAGATAGGGTTAAAGAGTTTTTCATTGAATTACGAGAATTCACATTGTATTGTGGAGCAGCAACTCCAGCAGCTTTTAGATTCTCACGCATTTGATCCAATTCTTCTGGAGTATCAAAGGCATAATAAGCATTCCCTGATTCTATTAATTGATCAACATATTTTTTATAAGTTCCTTCTTCTTTTCTTTCAGATTGACGATATGGGCCATATTCACCACCAACTCCTACACCTTCATCAGGAGTAATTCCACACCATTCTAACGCATCTAAAATATATTGTTCTGCTCCAGCAACATACCTAGTTTGGTCAGTATCTTCAACTCTCAATAAAAAATCTCCGCCATGCTTTTTGGCAAACAAATAATTGTACAATGCTGTACGCACTCCACCAATGTGTAATGGTCCTGTTGGACTAGGGGCAAATCTTACTCTTACTTTTCTTTCCATGTTAATTTTAATAAGGCTGCAAAGGTAATTATTCATATCCAAAAAAAAAGCTCTTTAGAATTTTCTAAAGAGCTTTACTATTAAATAACTTAATTATTATTCAGATATTACTTCTTCTGTTACACTCTCATTTACATCTTTTTTAAAAAATCGTTTATTAAAAACAAAAATAATTCCAATACCAAAAGAAATAGCAGCATCAGCTATATTAAATACAGGACGGAAAAACAAAAAATGTTCTCCTCCCCAAAACGGAAACCATTCTGGAAAATTACCTTCCATTAAAGGAAACCAAAGCATATCAACTACCCAACCATGTAAAAATGGAGCATAACCACCTTCTTCGGGAAAAAAGGTTGCCAACTGATTAAAACTATCATTAAACATTAATCCATAAAAAGCACTATCTAAAATATTACCTATAGCACCTGCAAAGATTAAAGCAACACTAATTTTTAGTCCCTTATGGGTAGTTTTTGGCAACCTAAATAAATAGTAACCGATACCACAAACTGCCAAAATCCTAAATAAACTTAATGCTAATTTCCCCCAATCACCACCAAACTCCATTCCAAAAGCCATCCCTTTATTTTCAGTAAAATGGATGTAAAACCAATTACCAAAAACTGGAAATTCTTGACTTAAATACATGTTAGTTTTTACCCAAATTTTTAGCCATTGATCAGCTAATAGCACTATAAAAGTAACTACAATTGGTTTTGCAAGAATTGAAAGGAATTTATTCATGTGTTTGTCACTTCATAGCGAGATTACTGACAACTTTTGCTGTCTCAAAACACTCGCAATGAAGTTGCTTTTATATGTTATCCCTGAGCATTTTTAGCTTCAATGCTTAATGTTGCATGTGGTACTGCTAATAATCTTTCTTTTCGGATTAACTTACCTGTTTCTCTACATACACCATAAGATTTATTAGAAATTCTGATTAATGCATTTTCTAACGATCTTATAAATTTTTCTTGACGCCCAGCTAACTGAGAAACTTCTTCTCTAGATAATGTTGCTGCTCCTTCTTCCATCATCTTAAATGAATGAGAAGTATCATCCGTTCCGTTATCGTCTTTATGTGATAAAGAAGCTCTTAAATCAGTTAAATCGAGCGTTGCTGCTTCTAACTTTTTTTCTATTACCGCTTTAAATTCGGCTAAGTCTGCGTCTGAATATCTAATATCTGCCATGCCTTTAAATTTTAATTAATTTTTCAATAGAAATTACTGTAGTAACATCATTGTCAAAGTCTACTGAAATTCCTTCATTTTGTTTCAATTCTTTTACTAAATCAAGTTGCCCTGCTAAAGTTTCCGAGCAAATATAATCTTTATTATTATTTACTGCATTATTAATTTCATCATGTGATAAAATTTTCAAATGTATTTTATCTGTCACTTCTAAACCACTGTCTTTACGCAAGTTCTGAATTCTATTTACAAATTCACGGGCAATGCCTTCTTCTTTTAATTCCTCACTTAGTGTGATGTATAATAAAATAGTAATTCCTTTTTCAGTCATTACCAACCAACCTGGCAATTCATCCGAAACAGTAGTGGTAATTTCAACATCTTCTGGTATTAAAATCACATCATCTAAATCCAATGAAAAACTACCAAAAGCCTCAAGTTTCGTAATTTCATCTTGTCCCATTTTTCCAACAGCTTGGGCAATATCTTTCATTTGACTACCATATTTTGGCCCTAATGTTTTAAAATTAGGTTTAATACTTTTTTCAATTACATGATTGTCATTAGTAATATATTCCAACTCTTTCACATTGGTTTCAGACAAAATTAAATCTTCAACAGCTGTTAACTGACGTTTAAATTTCTCATCTAAAATAGGTACCATTATTTTTTGTAATGGTTGACGAACTTTAATATTTTCTTTCTTTCTTAAACTCAATACCATTGAAGAAACTTGTTGAGCAATTGCCATTCTTTCTTCTAAATCTGTATCAATAGCACTTTCGTCAGCAATAGGGAAATCAGACAAGTGTACAGAAGTAGTATTACCTTTTCCACTAACAGTAACTAAATCAGTATATAATTGATCCATATAAAATGGTGCAATTGATGAAGATAATTGAGCTACAACTTCTAAACATTTATATAACGTTTGGTAAGCTGCAATTTTATCTTGAGAATAATCTCCTTTCCAGAAACGTCTTCTACATAAACGAACGTACCAGTTACTCAACTCATCATTTACAAAATCTTGAATTGCTCTTCCTGCTTTTGTAGGTTCGTAATCTGCATAAAATGCATCAACAGTTTTTATCAATGAATTTAATTTTGACATGATCCAACGGTCAATTTCTGGTCGGTCTTTTATTGCTACCTCTTCTTCCGAGTAAGTAAACCCATCTAAATTGGCATACAAAGCAAAGAAGCCATACGTATTGTATAGTGTTCCAAAAAACTTACGTTGAACTTCTGTAATTCCGTCTAAATCAAATTTTAAATTATCCCAAGGCTGAGCATTGGTAATCATATACCAACGTGTAGCATCAGCACCATACTTGCCTAGTGTTTCAAATGGATCAGCAGCGTTACCTAAACGCTTACTCATTTTTTGTCCATTCTTATCCAACACTAATCCGTTAGACACTACATTTTTATAAGCTACTGAATCGAAAACCATTGTTCCGATTGCATGAAGCGTAAAAAACCACCCTCTAGTTTGGTCAACTCCTTCAGCTATAAAATCTGCCGGAAAAAATTTGTTGTTATCAATTTCTTCTTTATTCTCGAAAGGATAATGTTGTTGTGCATAAGGCATAGAACCTGAATCGAACCAAACATCAATTAAATCAGCTTCACGTTTCATTGGTTTGCCAGTTGAAGAAACTAAAATAATCTCATCTACATAGTTTTTATGCAAATCAAATTTATCATAGTTTTCTTTGCTCATATCTCCTACCACAAAATCAGCTAACGGACTTGTTTGCATAAATCCTGCAGCGATTGACTTTTCAATCTCTCCTTTTAATTGCTCAACTGAAGAAATACAAATTTCTTCATCTCCTTCTTCTGTTCTCCATATTGGAATAGGAATACCCCAATAACGAGAACGAGATAAATTCCAATCGTTTAAGTTCTCTAGCCAGTTACCAAAACGACCTGTTCCGGTACTTTCTGGTTTCCAGTTAATGGTTTTGTTCAATTCTATCATACGTTGTTTTAACGCTGTAGATTTTACAAACCAAGAATCTAATGGATAATACAATACGGGCTTATCAGTTCTCCAACAATGTGGGTAACTGTGCTCGTAAGTTTCTTTTTTAAATAATTTTCCTTCTTCTTGAAGTTTTAAAACGATACGCTTATCAACATTCAAATACTCTTTTAGGTCTTTAATTTTACCTTTACTTTCAAGTATCTCTTTTTGTTTTTTAAACTCTAACTCTTTCTCTTCGTCTGTTAAATATTCTTCCTTAACATATTCTCCTCCAAATAAGAAATCACCATCAGAAATTTCTGATCTAAATCGTCCTTGTAAATCAACCAAAGGAACAGGATTGCCATTATCATCTAGCACCAACAGTGCAGGAACTCCTGCATCTTTCGCTACTTGAGCATCATCTTGTCCAAAAGTTGGTGCAATGTGCACAATACCAGTACCATCTTCAGTGGTTACAAAATCACCTGGAATTACTTTAAAAGCATTTTCAGCATTTTCGTAAGGTAAGGCATAAGGTAATAGTTGTTCGTATTCCATACCAACTAAATCTGAACCTTTGAATTCAGCTATTACTTTAAATGGTATCTTCTTATCTCCTTCTGTAAAATTCAGATCTTCCGATTCTTCATATTTTCCAGTAAATTGTTTTCCAACTAATTTTTTAGCTAATAAAACATTAATAGCTTCAAAAGTATATTGGTTATATGATTTTACTAAAACATAATCAATTTTTGGTCCAACAGCCAATGCTGTATTAGATGGTAAAGTCCAAGGAGTAGTTGTCCAAGCTATAAAATGAGCTTCTTCAACACCTAATTTAGTTGCATCTTTTATCTTAAACTGTGCAACAGCTGTTGTATCTTTTACATCTCTATAGCAACCTGGTTGGTTTAATTCGTGCGAACTCAATCCTGTACCTGCAGCTGGCGAATAAGGTTGTATCGTATAACCTTTATACATCAATCCTTTTTGGTGCAATTGACCTAACAACCACCAAACCGTTTCCATGTATTTATTTTCGTAGGTAATGTATGGGTCATCCATATCTACCCAATACCCCATCTTTTCGGTTAAGTCATTCCAAATATCAGTGTATTGCATTACCGTTTCTCTACACTCTTTGTTGTATTCGTCAACAGAAATCTTTTTCCCAATATCTTCTTTGGTAATCCCTAATTTCTTTTCTACACTTAACTCAACCGGTAATCCGTGAGTATCCCAACCTGCTTTACGTTTTACTTGAAATCCTTTTAATGTTTTGTAACGACAAAAAATATCCTTTATAGCTCTCGCCATTACGTGATGAATACCTGGTAATCCATTGGCAGAAGGTGGTCCTTCATAAAAAACAAAAGGTGCTTTTCCTTCACGAGAAGAAATACTTTTTTCAAACACTTGGTGTTTTTCCCACTTATCTAAAACCTCCTTGGCAACGTTGGGTAAATCTAACCCTTTATATACTTTATACTGACTCATTTATACTTTTAAAGAAATGCGAATTTAATAAAAAAGTTACTCCTATTGTCATTTCGACTGGAGTGAAAACGGAATGGAGAAATCTTTGTTCTTATGAGCATAATTAAAGTATCGAGTAAAAAGATTCCTCGACTCCGCTCGGAATGACAAAAAAGTGTTTTAATCAATAGTTGCAATACATTTTAACTCAATAGAAATTGGTGATGGTAAAGCGTTTACCTCAACTGTTGTTCTGCATGGTTGATTGGTACTAAAATATTCAGCGTAAATTTTATTATAGGTTTTAAAATCACGTTTCATGTCAGTTAAAAAAACTGTAACATCTACTAAGTTTTCCCAACTGCTTCCACTTTCTTCTAAAATAATTTTCACATTATCAAAAACCGAACGACATTGAGCTTCAAAATCAAACGCTTCGTAATTTCCGTTTTTATCATATTTCAATCCTGGAATATTAGCTTCTTCACTACCAGAACCTGCAGCTCTAGAACCAACACCCGATAAAAATAATAAATTACCCACCTTACGCGCATGCGGATATAATCCCATAGGCTTTGGTGCTTTGTCTATATTTATTTTTTCGCTCATTAATTTTTATTTAAGAATCCCAAAAATAAGGGTTTTAATTAGTTTTTTATTCAAAAAATTGTTTGTTGTGCAATATTCTAAGCACTATTAATTGCTTATCTTCAATAATAAAGTGTATGCCGTATTCAAATCGTTTTAAAAATGCAATTCTAATTTGCTTATACCTTGTTTGATAAATTTGAGGTGATTTTTTGATGAGTTTAAATTCATCACTTAATTCTGAAAACAAATCTTTTGTTAACTTAACATTGATAGTATCATACCACACTTTAATTTTATTCAAATCTTGGTCGGCTTCTACAGTAAATATTAATTGATATGTCATTAGAAATTATATTTTTCTCTAATTTTTTCCTCTGTAATGTAAATCCCTTTCCCTTCTGCAACTTTATCTAATAGCTCATCCATTAGCTGCATGTATTCTTTTGAGGGGGTTAATTCATTGGCTTTTTCACTCAAAATATATTCTAAGTAATTTTTTAAATTTCTACCTTCTTTATTAGCTTGATGTTCTAACAATAACAATACTTTTTCAGGTAAATGAATTTCTTTTCGTTTTTTATCTGCCAGCATAACTTTATAGATTAATCCATGTTAAATATACGTATATTATCCGAAATCTAACTTCTCCAACTCATTTTTTTTAAATACCTTTAAACCAAATTAAAAACACTTTTTAAATTATGGAGTACAGAAGACTAGGAAAATCGGGATTACAATTAAGCGAATTGTCATTAGGAAGTTGGTTAACTTTTGGTAAACAAATTAAAAACAACACTGCTGAAGATTTAATGAAAATGGCTTACGACAATGGTGTTAACTTTTTTGATAACGCTGAAATTTATGCCCGTGGTGAGTCTGAAAAAGTAATGGGAAAAGTGTTAAAGAAAATGAAATGGGACAGAGATTCTTACACTGTTTCTAGTAAAGTATTTTTTGGTTACAGAGGAACAGAAAACACCAAGCCAAACCAAAATGGATTAAGCAGAAAGCACGTTTTTGAAGCTTGTCACCAGGCTTTAGAAAGATTACAATTAGATTATTTAGATTTATTTTTCTGTCACCGACCAGATAAAAACACACCGATTGAAGAAACAGTTTGGGCAATGCATAATTTAATTACGCAAGGTAAAATATTGTATTGGGGAACATCTGAATGGAGTGCTCAAGAAATTATGGAAGCACACATGGTAGCCAAACAATACAATTTAATTGGCCCAACGATGGAACAGCCACAATACAACATGTTACATAGGAATAAGGTAGAAGTTGAATTTGATCAAATTTATAAAACTGTTGGGCTAGGAACCACTATATGGTCTCCTTTAGCATCTGGAGTTTTAACAGGCAAATACAACAGCAAAAAAGCGCCAAAAGATACCCGTTTAGAAATGGAAGGAATGGGTTGGTTAAAAGAAAGCGTTGTTACCAAAGAAAATTTAAAGTGCGTTGAAAAACTAGAAAAAATTGCCAAAGATTTAGGCTTGAGTTTGCCAGTTTTAGCAATTGCTTGGTGTTTAAAAAACCCTAATGTAAGCACTGTAATGTTAGGAGCTAGTAAAACTGCTCAACTAAAAGAAAATTTTAAGGCAGTTGAAGCTAAACACAAACTAACCGCAGAAGTAATGGAGAAAATTGAAAAGGCACTAAACAATACGCCAAACAGACCGATGTTTTAAAATTATTTTTTTAGATCATGACTTTCAATGTAACGCTCTAATATTTGTTGTAAACTTTCCAAATAATCAGAAAAATTTTTAGTAGTCAGGTTAGCATTTTGAGTATTTGGGATAGTAACAGGATTTTCATCTAAATATTGATACAACCCTGGATATTCTTGTTCAATTTTATAAGTAAGTTCATTGATTTTTTTAGTGATTTCCTGTAAACGTTTCATATAAAATGTTTCTTATTAAGATACGTAATTTAAGGTAATTAAACAAATTAATCAGATTAATATAATCTAGAAAAATTGAAGAGAATTATAATTTTTATACATTTACTCTCATTGGGGATGTAGCTCAGTTGGCTAGAGCACCACGCTGGCAGTGTGGGGGCCGTGGGTTCGAGTCCCATCTTCTCCACCAAATAAAAAAGAGGTTGAAACATTGTCTCAACCTCTTTTTTATTTTTGAAATTTTATCTACTAATCAAATTTCGCATTAGTAGTTGGAGCCTTCTTTTCAAACAATTTCATTGATAAAAATATTTCATGTCCTCCAGAAGAATAATCTTTAATATCCGTTAAAGCATAATCATAAGAATATCCGAAAGAGAAATTTTTATAATTTAATCCAACTAAAGCAGCAACAGAGTTATTATAACGATAAGAAACTCCTAACCAATATTTTTCATCATAAAGCAGTCTTGTATTCAAATCAAATTGAAATGGTGCACCTTGAACATATTTAACTAATGTTGATGGAATAATAGCAATTTTATCGCCTGCATCAATCTTATATTCTCCAAAGAAATAATAATGTCTAACTAAGTTATTTAAGTTTTCATCGGCAGTAGTACCATAAATATTATTTTGTAACAATTGTGGTGCTGATAATCCTAATTTCAACTTATCATTATAATACAATATTCCAAAATTAATATCAGGAGAAAATGAATTAATTTTCATAGTTGTTAACGCTTGGTCATCTCCTTCTTCTGCTTTTAAATAAGCTTGATTTACATCATGAAAAAAGAACATTCCTGCTAAACTAAATGAAACGTTTGATTTATCACCCACTTTTAAGTGATAAGCATAAGAAAGTTGAACCCCTCTCTCACTTACTGGACCTGTTACATCATTAAAAACATAACCACCAACACCCATTTTCTCGCCAACTTTAGTATGCATACTAAAAAATTGAGTTTTAGGAGCTCCTTGAAGTCCAGTCCATTGAGACCTAGCTGAAATAGACGCTGTTAAAAAATCTGAACTACCAGCTACAGCTGGGTTTAACAAATAATCGTTAAACATGTATTGACTAGTTAATGGTATCTGCTGAGCTGAAACAGCATTAGCAAAACAAACTAAAATGAATACTCTTAATATATATTTCATCGTTAAAATTTTTATCTTATAATGTTAATAGTTCCTGTAATTCCTTCTTCACCACTTCCTAACACAACAATATAATAGTATGTTGCTGCAGGAGCTGCAGTTCCGTTATATGTACCATCCCAAGATTTTGTGTATCCTCTATCAGACTCAAACATTAAATCTCCCCATCTATTGAATACTGATACCGTAACATCAGGAAAATTATCTAATCCATCAATGTTCCAAACATCATTTTTTCCATCCCCATTAGGAGTAAATACATTTGGTATAGAAAGTTCTGCCCCACATTCAACATCAACTACAAAATCACAACTATCAATATTTCCAGATTGATCTTGAACAATAATTGTAACTGTAGTCTGACCCTCACCATTAGAAATATTATCTGCAGTTACCATTGTACCAGCAACTGGAATTTGTGTTAT
Organism: Vicingaceae bacterium; assembly: GCA_037969435.1. Lineage (GTDB taxonomy): Bacteria > Bacteroidota > Bacteroidia > Flavobacteriales_E > Vicingaceae. The sequence goes on along the minus strand of JBBKXK010000003.1, from coordinate 142,796 downwards.
TATTACATTATTGTTATCACAATTATCTGTAACATTTACTGCAAGACTGGTATAATCTCCTATTTCATAAACACAAGTAATATCTGTTTTAACATTTTGATTTGAAGGGCAAGAAACAGCAGGCGCTAATGTATCCATAACTGTAACCGTTGCTACACAACTATCAATATTACCATTTACATCCGTTACTATCAATGTAACACTGTTTGCTCCAATTTCACTACAGGTAAATGTTGATGGTGAAATACTCATCGAATCTATTCCACAAGCATCAGCTGAACCTCCATCTAAATCAATAGCAGCTATCGTAATATTACCTGTATTATCTAAATAAGCATTTATATTTTGGCAAGTAGCTGTTGGTGCTATCGTATCCATTACTGTTACAACTGCTGTACAACTATCTACATTTCCATAAGTATCATAAACATATAAGGTAACATTGTTTGCCCCAACTTCATTACAAGTAAATGTTGATGGAGAAGAAATTAAAGTATCAATTGCACAATCATCAGTTGATCCACCATCAATGCTATCTGCAACTAGCGTTACATTACCTGTATTATCCAAGTATAACGTAAAGTTCTGACAAGCCGCAACAGGTGCAATAGAATCAGCTACTGTTACAGTAAATGAACATGAATCTACATTATTAGCTGCATCAGTAACCGTGTAAGTAATAGTTGTTACACCTACAGGAAAAGTTGATCCACTTGCTAAACCAGAAGATAAAGTAGTTACAGCTCCTGGACAATTATCTGTTCCGACTGGTGCTGTATAATTTACTACTGCACTACACATGTTTGGATCATTACCTACAGTAATGTTAGCATTACAAATAATAGTTGGTAAAGTTGTATCCGTTACTGTTACAGTAAATGAACATGATGTTGTATTACTTGAACCGTCAGTAACTGTGTAAGTAACTGTTGTTGTTCCTACTGGAAAAGTTGACCCGCTTGCCAATCCAGCTGTTAAAGCTGTTGTTGCCCCTGTACAATTATCTGTTCCTACAGGAGGGGTATAATTAACTACAGCATCACACATTCCTGAATCATTACTAACTGTGATGTTAGCAGGACATGTTATAACTGGTGCTTCTGCATCTACAACAGTAACTACTTGCGTACAGGCAGAAGTGTTTCCAGATCCATCTGTTGCTGTCCATGTAACTGTTGTATTTCCAATAGGAAAACTTACTGGTGCATCATTTGTAATTGTTGGTGATGCAGTACAATTATCTGTAGCTGTAGCTGTTCCTATAGATGCCGTTGATGTACATTGCCCTGGGTCTGTATTTATTGTTATTGCTCCAGGACATGTAATTGTTGGGTTTTCTGCATCAACAACTGTTACCACTTGATGGCATGTATCTATATTTCCAGATCCATCTGTTGCTGTCCACACAACTGTTGTGTTACCAATTGGAAAACTAGCTGGTGCATTATTGGTAATTGTTGGCGATACCGTACAATTATCTGTTGCAGTTGCTGTTCCTATGGCAGCAGTAGAAGTACATTGTCCTGCATCTGTATTTATTGTTATTGCTCCAGGACATGTAATTACTGGTGCTTCTGTATCTACTACTGTTACTACTTGTGTACATGTTGATGTATTAGAAGATCCATCTGTTGCTGTCCATGTAACTGTTGTATTTCCTATTGGAAAACTTGCAGGTGCATCATTTGTAATTGTTGGTGATACCGTACAATTATCTGTTGCAGTTGCTGTTCCTATAGATGCCGTTGATGTACATTGTCCTGGGTCTGTATTTATTGTTATTGCTCCAGGACATGTAATTGTTGGATTTTCAGCATCTACTACTGTTACCACTTGTGTACAAGTGCTTATATTAGAGGCTCCATCTGTTGCCGTCCAAGTAACTGTCGTATTTCCTATTGGAAAACTAGCTGGTGCATCATTTGTAATTACAGGTAAAAGCGTACAATTATCTGTTGCTGTTGCTGTTCCTATTGCAGCAGTAGAAGTACATTGACCCGGATCAGTATTCATTGTTACAGGTCCTGGACATGTAATCGCTGGTGCTTCAGTATCAACTACTGTTACCGTAAATGAACAAGTTACTGTTCCAAATGCATTCGTTGCACTAAAAGTATTGGTAGTTGTTCCCAAAGGGAATGCTGAACCACTAGGTAATCCGGCAGTTTGTATTGTTGTAACAGCTGTTCCTGAATAAGATATTGTTATTTGACCATTTCCATTACGACCTCCTGTAGTTGTAGAAGCACTCGTTAAACCAGTAATGTAAGAGGATCCTCCTCCAGCACCGTTAATTTGCATTCCACCACCACCATAGTAGCCTCCACCACCTCCAGCACCTCCCCATTGAGTACAACTACCAACACCTTGAATTCCATCCCCACCAATACCAAGGCTTCCAGGAAACGCGAAACTTCCAGGAGCACAAGTACCATTATTATACATACCTGCTGCACCCCCTGCAGTTTGAGTACCCCCTTGGGCCCAAACTCCGTTACCATTTGTAGACCCTTGACTACCTACAAGTCCTCCTCCAGCGCCACCAGCTCCTTGGGAACCACCAGCACCACCGCCACCAACAATAACTCTATTAGCAAGTGCAGTTCCTCCTACTCTAACATCTGAGGCTCCTCCTCCTCCAGCACCAGTTCCATTAGAACTAAAAAAACCGTTACCACCACCGTTAAACCCTCCAGCAGCTGCTGGACCACCTGCACCGGCACCACCTACAAACACATTAAGTATTTGACCTGGGACAACAACGAGGTCTCCCGTTGCACGACCACCCTGCCCTCCAGCACCAGATGAAGTACCACCTTGAGCCCCATCAGCAACTATAGTAACTGTAGTTACTCCTACAGGAACAGTAAAAGTCTGCATACCACCGGTAAAGTTAAAAGTTTGTGAACCTGTTCCGCAAGGGTCAGTTCCTACTGGAGCAGTATAATTAACAACTGCACTACAGTTCCCTGGATCATTATTTGCTATAATATTACTAGGGCATGTTATTGCAGGACATTGTGCATTCGATGTATATCCAAAAAAGATAGTAACAACTGCTAAGGTTATTTTATATATATATTTTTTCATCATTATTGTACATTAATATTAATATGAAAATCATTCATTGTTTCTCCAGCATATATTGTAATAGGAGCTTCTTCAAACTTAATTTCTAAAGATTTATTCGCCTCTACTTTACTTATATTCTTTAGTGTTGTACTTTTAGTTTTATTGGTTAAAGTCCATGAAAAATCAACATCTTCATTCGTTTCGTTTTCAAACTTAATTTTAAGGCTTAATGCACCATCAATACTGTTATATTGAGAAAAATAGACTTTAATACCATTTTCGGTTTTAACTAATGTCCAACTATTATCAACAATAGAAATAGAAGTGTTGATAAGGATTGTGTTTGAAAAATTATTGTTGCTTGCGATACTCATTCCTGTAAAATGGAATAAAAGAATTAACAAACTTATTTGTGCACCTAATTTCATTTGTTTTTTTTTTGTTAGAATTGCGAAACTAAAACAAATTATATTGTTATCCAAACATAACAATTATTGAAACCCTAAATCATCAATTAACACACAACCAAATAGGTACTTATCAGTCAAATATAAATGTCGACTAAACATTTTTAGACTCATTATATTAATCTTAAGATAACAATCATTATCTCCAACCTTATTTTATAATTTATTTATAATTTTACCCCATGCAAAAAACCTTAATGATATTAGCTCATCCGAGAATTGAAGAATCGATAGGGAATAAAATTATTAGTGAACTTACAAATAAAAATGATAATGTTGAAGTAAGGCATTTAAATGCCTTATACCCTGATTTTAAAATTGACATTAAAGCAGAACAAGCAGCTCTATTAAATGCTGATGTAATCATATTTCAATATCCTCTTTTTTGGTACAGCACCCCTGCCATATTAAAAGAGTGGATAGACCAAGTTTTTGAATATGGCTTTGCTTTTGGCAAAGGTTCTTATAACCTCGAAAACAAAAAAATGCTGCTATCAATAACTATTGGTAGTGGCAAACAAGATTACCCACAAGAAGTGCTGGATAAAATTCTTTTTCCTTTTCATGGTTTAGCAGCTTATTGTAAAATGAATTATTCAGGTGAAGTATTATCTAACAACATTAATAATTACACACGAGAAGCAGGTGAACAAGCTAAAATAACTGCTAAAGAGCATGCTGAGAAACTACTAGCTTTAATTAAAAATTAGTTTCTCATATTCTTTATTATCTTTGTTTCATATGAAATTCGAAGAATTAGGTTTTGAACCTCAAGTAATGGAAGCATTAGATGCTATGGGATTTGAAAGCCCCACCCCCATTCAACAACAAGCAATACCAGATATATTAAACAATAGAGACATGATTGCTTGTGCCCAAACTGGCACAGGAAAAACTGCTGCATTTGTGTTGCCAATTTTAAATGCAATATGCAAACGTGGTAGTTCAGAAAAAGTAAGCACTATTGTTATTGTACCTACCAGAGAATTAGCGATTCAAATTGACCAACAAATAGAAGGGTTAAGCTATTTTACCAATGCAACTTCTATTGCTATTTATGGTGGTGGTGGTGGCCAAGATTTTGACGCTGAAAAAAAAGCATTAATAACTGGTGCTGATATAGTAGTTTGTACTCCAGGTAGATTTATTTCTCACTTAAACTTAGGTTATTTTGATACTTCTGGTGTAAAACATTTTATTTTAGATGAAGCTGATAGGATGTTAGACATGGGTTTTAATGAAGACATCACTAAAATTGCTGAAATGCTTCCCAAACAAAGACAAAATTTACTTTTTTCTGCAACTTTTCCCCCTAAAATCAGGCAATTAGCAAACCAATTATTGGTTGATCCAATTACGATAAGTATTGCCATTTCTAAACCAAATGAAGGCATTTTACAAGCTGCTTACTTAGTGCACAATCACCAAAAAATTGAGTTGATTAAAAACCTACTACAAGGTAAAGAGCACGACCACATTATTATTTTCTCTTCTCGAAAAGTTACTGTAAAAGAAATTGCCAAAGCTTTAAATCAACAAGGATTACCAGCAAAAGGCATCCATTCAGATTTAACTCAAGATGAAAGAGAGCAAGTTTTATTAGATTTTAAAAACAAGAAAACTAAAATTATTGTTGCAACAGATATTCTTTCTAGAGGTATTGATATAAAAGGAATTAACTTGGTAATTAATTACGATATTCCTTCAGATGCTGAAGACTATGTTCACAGAATTGGAAGAACCGCAAGAGGTGACAATACTGGAGTTGCCATTACTTTTATCAATGCTGATGATTGTTACAACTTTTCTAAAATTGAAAAATTAATAGAAAAAGATGTGAAAAAATTGGCTTTGCCTGAAGGTTTCGATGAAGGTCCTAAATATGATACTGGCTATAAAAAGCCTTTTCAAAAGAAAAAACCTTTCAACAAAAAGAAAAATTGGAGCAAAAAGCCAAAACCAACTAATTAATTTTTAGCATAAAAACAACAATTCGTTAACAGTTCAATTAAGTTAAATAAACATTTAACTGCTACTTTTATAACATAAAAAAGATAGCAATGTTCAACTCTGATTTAATTAATAAAAACCCAAAATTAATTTTCAATCTTAACAAAGGTATTATCAAAATCTTAGGACAATCAACTATGACTGAGCCTCAAGATTTTTACCCAAGCGTAATTAATTTAGTAGAAGAGTATTGTAAAAACCCTCACCAAACCACAAAGCTCATAATTGATTTAAAATGTTATAATTCATTATCTTCTAGGTTTTTATTAAAAATAATAGAGCTTATTTCACACATTAAATATCAAAAAGGTCGTGAGGTAAAAATAGAATGGCATTTTGATCCTGATGACAAAGGAATTGCTGATGACATTAAACTTTTTAGCAAAATTGTTCAATTTAAAATTGAAGCGATGTGCTACCAACTTGCTTAATTAACTACCTAAAATACATTTTTACAGCTTATTTTATTGTTATTGACTAAATCGCCATTACTTTTATGGCTGTGAAATTAATTCGTCTAACATTAATTATAAGTATACCTTTTCTGCTATTGTTAGTAAATAAGTGTGCTCATGCTCAAGCCGACTCTGTAAATTATCATCTTTTTAAGATAGACCGTAGTAAAGATAAAAATGTTGTTTTCTACGATATTAACTTAACGGACAATGGAAAACTACACAACCAAAAACCTATTACCATTTATTGGATAAAAAATTCTAAAAAAGGGAACATAGAATCTCTTACTTGGATTCAAAAAAAGTATGCTTACGGCATAAACTACCTTGCTATTACAGATGAATTCGCTACTTTTAAATTTGTTTCATATGATAAACTAACCTTTACCTTAAAAAAATCAAACGATAAAAAATATCATGTTTTCACGAAGTTTGATGATGTATTAGTTAAAGTTAAACACGTTTTTGTACAAATTGATGGAGGTACTTTTTGGATACCAAATGTAACAGAAGTTAAAATTTATGCTACCGAAGTAAAAACAGGCAAAGAAACTATAAAAACCATCTACCCTTAAAAAGCAGAAAAGGCAGCCTTGATATGATTAATAGTCAATTCATTAGAATTTTCGATAATAGCAATTACATCAAAGCGAGCATCTAAATCAACCTCATTTTCTTGAATATAAAAATCTGCACCATTAATTAAGTGCTTTTGTTTGGTTTCAGTTACTGCTTCTTCAGGATTTCCAAAAACTGAAGTGCTTCTAGTTTTAACCTCTACAAAAACAATTTCTTCCTCATCTAAAGCAATAATATCTATCTCAAACTTTTGTTCACGCCAATTGGTGTCAATAATTTGATAACCCAAATCAACTAAAAACTTAACAGCTAAGTCTTCTCCCTTTTCTCCTAATTGATTGTGTTCAGCCATTTTTATTAAAAAGTTAACTTACAAATTTCACCAACACTTAATTTAGCCTCAGCGCCCATTGGCAAAGCTCTGTTATCATCTACATGTCCTGCAAAAAAATCAAAACAAACAGGATAGTTGTATTTGCTAACTGTTTCTAAAATTATCTCTTTAGCTGTTTTTCCATAAGCTACAGTATTGTCATTCATACCTGTCATACCACCAACCACCAATCCAGCTAAATCTTTTAACATTCCAGCTCTATCCAAATTCATCATCATTCTATCAATGTGATATAAATACTCATCTAAATCTTCTAAAAATAATATTCTACCGTTGGTATTAAGCTGAGATTTTGTGCCTGTTAAACTATAAATGATTGATAGATTACCTCCAACTAACAACCCTTCTCCTACTCCATTTTTATTTAAGTCTGTCGTATTAAACTGATAAATCAACTCCTCTCCAAACAATACTTTTTTAATAGAATTTAATGCTTCAGTTGTATTGTCATTAAACCCAAAAGGCATGGCTGCATGTAAGGTTTGAATATTAAAATTTTGATTGATATGGTTGTGCAAAACCGTTACATCACTATATCCTATTATCCATTTTGGAGCTTTTATAAATTGAGAAAAATCTAATTCATCAATAATCTTTACTGTTCCATAACCGCCTCTTGCACATAAAATAGCTTTAATACTTTCATCATTCAAAGCTTGTTGAAAATCAGCTGTCCGTTGCTCGGTTGTTCCAGCAAACTGATTGTCAACTTGAAACAAATTAGCCCCTAAAACTACCTCTAAACCCCAACTTTTCACAACCTCTATTCCATGTTGTAATTCTTCTAACGAAAGTTTACGAGCAGTAGAAACAATGGCTATTTTATCTCCTTGTTTTAAATTGGACGGTTTTTGCATTTTTTAATCTTTATAAAATGTAACTTTGCAGTCTCAAAATAACAAGATTTCTCCACAAAGTCGGAACGACATTAGGATAATTTATGAACAAAGTAAAAAGACATACCATTACAGCAGCTTTACCTTATGCAAACGGTCCCTTACATTTAGGTCATATTGCAGGGTGTTACTTGCCTGCCGATATTTATGTAAGGTATTTAAAAACTCAAAATAAAGATGTTGTTTTTGTTTGTGGATCAGATGAACATGGAGCTGCAATAACTTTAAGAGCAAAAAAAGAAGGAACTACACCTCAAGCAATCGTTGATAAAAACCATGCTATTATAAAAAAAGCTTTTATTGATTTTGGTATTGATTTCGATATTTACCACCGAACATCTTCTGAATTACACCACGAAACTGCTTCAGAATTTTTTAAAGACTTATACGAAAAAGGTGCTTTTGAACAAGAAACATCTGAACAATTTTACGATGAACAAGAAAACCAATTTTTAGCAGATAGGTATATTACCGGAACTTGTCCTAAATGTAATGCTGAAAACGCCTATGGTGATCAGTGTGAAAAATGTGGTTCTGCGCTTAGCCCAACCGAACTAATTAATCCTAAATCTACAATAAGTGGGAATGCTCCTATTTTAAAAGAAACCTCGCATTGGTATTTACCAATGAACAGACACGAAAAGTGGTTGAAAGAATGGATAGAAACTGGAAAATTAGATGGTGTTCAACAGCACTTTCCTGATGAATGGAGGAAGCAAGTAATTGGACAATGCAAAAGTTGGATAGATAACGGTTTAATGTCTCGCTCTATAACTAGAGATTTAGATTGGGGAGTAAAAGTACCTATTGAAGGTGGTGAAGGAAAAGTGCTGTATGTTTGGTTTGATGCTCCTATTGGTTACATTTCTGCAACAAAACAATGGGCTGCTGACAATAATAAAAACTGGGAAGATTATTGGAAAAGCGATGAAACTGAATTGATTCATTTTATTGGAAAAGACAACATTGTTTTTCACTGCATTATATTTCCAATCATCTTAAAAGAAAAAGGCGATTGCATCTTACCAACCAATGTTCCAGCCAACGAATTTTTAAATTTAGAAGGAGATAAAATTTCTACCTCAAGAAATTGGGCAGTATGGTTACACGAATATTTAGAAGACTTTCCAAATAAAGAAGATGAATTACGCTATGTATTAACTTCTATCGCTCCAGAAACAAAAGACAGCGAATTCACTTGGGCAGATTATCAAGCAAGAGTAAACAACGAGCTGGTTGCCATTTTTGGAAACTTCATTAACCGTTCAGTAGTTTTAACGCATAAGTATTTTGAAGGTAAAGTTCCAACACAAGGAGAATTAGCTACTTACGATGAGGAAGTGTTGGATAGCATTGACATTATTAAAGAAAAAGTAAACGAATTAATTGTTGCTTTTAAATTTAGAGATGCTCAGAACGAAGCAATGACTTTAGCCCGTTTAGGAAATAAATATTTAGCCGATACAGAGCCTTGGAAACTAATAAAAACAGACGAAGAAAGAGTTAAAACCATTTTAAATGTTGCTTTACAAATTAGCAATGCATTGAGTGATATTTTTATTCCTTTTTTACCAAAAACAAGTTCAAAACTGAAAAACATTTTAAACAGCAATGGTTTAGAAGAGTTACCAGACGAACATAAAATTGGAGAAGCTGAGTTGCTTTTCCAAAAAATTGAAGACGAAGCCATTGAAGCTCAAGTAGAAAAATTACATAAAACCAAAGTACAACAGTCAAACCCAAAAGCAAAACCTATGAAACAAGAAATTACTTTTGATGAATTTACCAAAATGGACATTAGAATTGGTACTATTTTAACTGCCGAAAAACACCCTGATGCAGATAAATTACTAAAAATGACTGTTGATACAGGGATTGATACTAGAACAATTGTTTCTGGCATTGCAGAACATTACAATCCTGCAGATGTAATCGGCAAACAAGTTTCGATACTAATTAACCTTGCCCCTCGAAAAATAAGAGGAATAGAATCACAAGGAATGATTTTAATGGCAGAAAACAACGAAGGTAATTTAGCTTTTGTATCACCAGAAAAAGTAATTGATAACGGAGGAGAGGTTAGGTAAAAGTTTATAAAGTAAAAAGTTGAAAGAGAACTTTAAAAACTAAAAAAAATGAAAACAGTAAATGCAATATTAGGAGCAATCATAACATTTTTTCTTTTATTAGGAGTTATGTTTAAGATAATGCACTGGCCTGGAGCTGGACCATTAATTGTTGTTTTTACATCCTTATTATCAATGTACATGATTCCTGTAGCAATTGGTAATATTTTAAGTTATGAGAAAAAAACATTAATCGGAATATGTAATGGAATTGGTGCTTTTGGTGGAATGGTTTTATCTATCGGTTTGTTGTTTAAAATAATGCATTGGCCAGGTTCAGGAGTTATGATGTATATTGGGTTTCTTTTCTTAATTATTGTAATTCTTTTTTTCTTGATATTATATGCTATTTCTAAAGAACCCATCAAATTAAGTTCAGGAACCTTATTTTCTGCTATTTGTTTTGGCTTATTATTATATGCTGTTTCAATAGGAAGTTCAAGTAAATCATTACTAGTTAATGTAGTTAAAAATGCTGTAAATATAGAACAAGATTATAAAGAAGTAGAAACAAGTAATTTTAAGATTATATCCTCTTTTCAAAACACAAATAATACAACTGTTTATGAGGCCACAAATAAATTAAATTCTCATATTAATGGGCTAAAAAGTAAACTTTATCAATTTACTGATAATATTCCTGAGGAAGTAGCTGATACTATTTCTTTATATTATATTGCTGCTAAAGATAATTATGATGTGCCTACTCATATTTTAGGGATAGCAGACCCTAACAATCCTTCTTATGCTGATGGATTAGAAGAGTGCAGTGCAATAACTTTAAGAGAAAAAATTGAAAAATTTAATGCCATTGTTTTAGAATTAAATCCTAACTCTAAAACTATTAATACAAAAGATTATACTAATTACAACGGTTATATGGATCCTTGGGAAGTAGAAACTTTTTATCATTATACTATTTCACAAGTAATTTTAACCTTAAACCAAATTCAGCTTGAAGCTAATATTATTTGTAATACTACTTTAACCTCAAACTTACTGCAACAAACTAACAACCAACAACCAGACACGATTAACTAAAAATGGAAAAGAAAAAATTCAATAAAGACAAAGACAGCAAACCAAAACGTAAAGCAGGTTCTTATAAAAAAGCACCTTTGCGTAAACCCTCTGACAAAAAAAGTGATAACAATCCGCATACAAAAGCAAGTGATGGTTTAACACGTTTAAATAAATTTTTAGCCAATGCTGGACTTTGTTCTAGAAGAGAAGCCGATGTTTTAATTACCACTGGAGTTGTTACAGTTAATGGTAAAGTTATTACTGAAATGGGCTTTAAAGTAAGCGAAACTGATAAAATTACTTATGGTGGCGAAACCATTAGAGGAGAAAAAAAGGTTTATTTATTAATGAACAAACCCAAAGATTTTATTACCACTGCTGATGATCCTTTTGGAAGAAAAACGGTGTTACAATTATTAGGCAGATTAAAAGAACGAGTTTACCCTGTTGGCAGATTAGATAGAGCTACAACTGGTGTTTTAATGTTAACTAACGATGGAGATTTAACCAAAAAGTTAACCCACCCAAAATTTGGAGTTAAAAAAATATACCAAGTAACCTTAGAAAAACCAGTAAAAGAAAACCATTTAGAACATTTAAAAGATGGTTTTGAGTTAGAGGATGGTTTTACCAAAGCAGATGTTGCGTGTTATGTTGGTGATGCTAAAGACAAAAAAATAGTTGGTGTAGAATTACACTCTGGTAAAAACCGTATTATTCGTAGAATGTTTGAGCATTTAGGTTATACCGTAATTAAACTAGACCGTGTTTCTTTTGGTGGACTTACCAAAAAAGATTTAGCAAGAGGGCAATGGCGTTACCTTACCGAAAAAGAAGTAAGCATGTTGAAGATGGTACAGAGTTAAATTAATTGATTTTTGTTGCTTGAGTTATTACACTCAATTAAAAAATGAAGGAAAAAATCCTCATATTAGATTTAGATGGAGTACTCATTACTACCCCACCTTGGAAGGCTGATGAAATAGATTCGGATGGATATTCTAAGTTTAATGAATCTTGTTTAAACAATCTAAATACGCTTTTAACCCTTTCAGATTTTAAAATTTGGCTAAGTTCTACTCGAAGGACTGTTAAATCGATTGAAGAGTTTAATATGATTTTTAAATTTCGAAATATTAAAGACCCTATAAAAGGTTTTATACCAGTCTATCCAGACTGTAAAAATAGAAAAGAAGAAATTTTGACATTTATTGACGAATTTAAAATATCAAATTACTTGATAATTGATGATGACAAATCCTTAAACGGATTAGATGATATTTATAAAGAAAATCTAATCTTAACTGATTTCATGAAGGGTTTTGATAAAGAAAAACTTAAATCAGCAACTGAAAAAATAAAAACAAAAACATAACCTAGCATTTTTAACCTTTCTCCACAACAACTTGCTAATAAGTTTCTTTTCTACAATTAAATACTACCTATTTAAAATAGAATTTTGATGTGTTCGTTTATATAACGAATAATAGAAGTTATTGTCCGTTCGAGTGATTCGCCCAAAGCGAATTGTATCGAGAACCAATAAGTTCTGAGCAAAAAAAGGGCTACAAAATCATCCCTCTAAATCTCCCTTCAAAGGGAGACTTAAATAGTGTTATGAAAAAACTAAAAATAATATCAATAGTGCTGGGCATCTTTATTGCCCTATTGGTAGCTGTTGGTGTTATTTTTTCTACCATTTACGAAGACAAAGTAAAAGCCTACATCATTAAACAAGTAAACAACAGTATCAATACAAAAATTGATGTGAAAGAAGTTGAGTTTTCTGTTTTTAAGAAATTTCCTTACGCTTCTTTAGAGTTTAAACAAGTTACTGCCGAAGAAGTTACCAAAAAGGCCAAAAAAGAAACCTTGTTTTCTGCTCAGTCTGTTTACTTACAGTTTAACATTTTCGATATTTTAAATGAAAACTACCTCATTAAAAAAATACATGTAGAAGATGGAATGATAAACGCAAAAATTGATAAGTACGGCAACGACAATTATCATTTTTGGAAAGAATCGAAGGCTGACAATGAAGAACAACTTTCGTTAGAATTAGAAAACTTAACCTTTCAATCTGTTAATTTTTATGTTCTCAACGAGTATAAAAATATTGATATGGACATTGAAATAGTTGGCATTTCTTTGTCTGGTAATTTTTCTAAAGACAAGTTTACCTTAGATACCGAAGCACGCTTAATGGTTAACCAAATTAACGAAAACGGACAACCACTTTTAAAAAGCAAGAAAGTATTCATTAATACTTCCTTAGCTGTTAACCAAATTACCCAATTGTACCACATCGAAAAAGGGGAGATTTCTTTACAAGATTTAAAATTTAATTTAGCAGGAAACATTACCAACAAAGATATTGGAGTAGATTTAGACATTCATTCTACAGGTAATAACTTAAAAATTGAAGAGCTTTTTTCTTTGTTTCCTCCACAACAAAAAGAGGCTTTAGCTGCTTATAAAAGCGAAGGAATAATAACTTATGCTTCTACTATTAAAGGAGAATTATCCTTAAAAAAATCCCCCTCATTTAATGCAGAGTTTAGCATTAAAAATGGAAAAGTAACGGAGCGTTCATCCGATAAATCTTTTACCAACTTAAACGTTTCGGGTAATTTTTCTAACGGAGAAAAAAATAACAGCAACTCCTCTAAATTAGTACTCAATGAACTAACTGCTAATTTTGGAGCAGGTACTATTTCTGGTAATTACATTATTACCGATTTTGATAATCCTTACATTGTGTTTAACACCAATGCTACCTTAGATTTAGAAACTGCTAAAGGGTTTTTTAAATGGGACAGTTTAGAAGTAGCTAACGGTACACTTAAACTAGAGCTAACTTATAGCGGCTATGTAAAAGAGCTCAACAACATTAAAGCTAGTGAGTTAAGAAAGTTAAATGCAGTTGGTACTGCCAAATTAATTGGTGCTAATTTAAAAGTGGTTGGTCAAGAAAAAAGTTTTAAAAACATTAACGGTTCATTTAAGTTTAACAATAACGATGTGTTTATTGACACCCTAAAATTTAACACCAACAATAGCTTTTTTGAGTTAGACGGTAAGTTTAAAAATTTATTGGCCTACCTCTTTGTAGAAGGAGAACATTTGGCGGTTAAAACTAATATCCATTCGAGCAAACTGGTGTTAGACGAATTTTTGGCTAGCAGCAAAGAAGACAGTAAAGACGGATCCTACACATTAAGATTACCGGCTAACATTTCATTAGATTTTAATGCTATAGTAGATACCTTTCAGTTTAGAAAATTTTCGGCAACCAATTTTAGAGGGCACATTAATTTAGATGATAGGGTTTTAACCGCAACAGATGTTTCTTTTAATTCGATGAGAGGAACTGTTAAAGGAAATGTTGCCATTGATGATTCTGATGACAAAGAAATTTTAATTACCAGTAAAGTCAATATTTCAGAAATTGATGTTTACCAATTGTTTTATCAGTTCGAAGATTTTGGGCAAACTTATATTAAATCTGAAAATTTAAAAGGGACTGCAACAACAACAGTAGAGTTTGCTTCTGTTTGGGACAAACAATTAAAAGTAAATAAAGATAAAATTTATGTGTTAGCAGATCTTAACATTAGCAATGGAGAATTGATTGATTACAAACCCATTTTAGCCATGAGTAAATTTATTGAAGTAGAAGAATTAGAGCGTATTAAATTTAAAACTTTGAGCACAAAAATTGAGATTAACAATCAAACCATCAGCCTACCTGTTACTGACATAAAATCATCTGCAATTGATTTAACCATTTCTGGAACTCACACATTTAACAATGTAATTGATTACCGATTTAAACTTTTATTGAACGATGTGCTTTGGAAAAAAGCCAAGAAAAAGAAAAAAGAAAATTCAGAATTTGGTTATGTTGCCGATGATGGTTTAGGAAAAACAACCTTATTTTTATTAATGAAAGGAACCGTTGATAATTATAAAATTACTTATGATACCAAAGGTTTAAAAGAAAGCTTTAAGGAGGATTTAAAAGAAGAAAAACAAACGCTCAAAAAGATTTTAAATAACGAGTTTGGATGGTTTAAAAAGGATAGCACCATCAACAAAGATGATACTCCTGAAGATGATGGCTTTCAAATAGAGTGGGAAGAAGAAGAAAATCAAGATAAAAAGACAGAAGACAACAAGAAAAAAGATCCTAAAAAGGAAACAACCAAAAAGAAAAAAGGCTTAGGAAAGTTTATTGATAAAATTGCCAAGCCCGAAGATGAAGAATATGATGATAACGGTAAGTTTTAAAATCTAATTTTATTCAAAAAATATTTTCTTTCATAACTAGGTCTTCTATTATTTCGCTACTTTCGATTTTATGAAAAAAATCATACTCTTTTTAATTTTCAACCTTATAATTTCAACTTGCTTTACACAAAACAACACCATCGACTCCCTTCTTACTGTTTTAAAATCAGCTAAAAATGATACCAATAAAGTAAATACTTTAAATATACTTTCTGAACAATTATGGAGAGTAGGAGATTATGAACAGGCAAAAAAACAAGCAGATTACACCTTAATACTATCCTTAAAACTAAACTTCAAGAAAGGTGAATCTAGCGCTTATAACAACATTGGAATTATATACGAGTACCAAGGCAATTACCCCGAAGCCTTAAAAAATTATCTTGTTTCCCTAAAAATAAGAGAAGAAATTGGAAATAAACAAGAAATAGCTGATTCCTACAACAACATCGGAATTATTTATTTCTACCAAAGTAATTATCCCAAAGCCTTAAAAAACTATTATGCTTCTCTTACAACAAGAGAAGAAATTGGAGATAAACAAGGAATAGCCGATTCCTACAACAATATCGGGCTTATTAATTCTAAACAAGGGAACTACCCAGAAGCCTTAAAAAACTATTTCGCTTCCCTTAAAATAAGAGAAGAAATTGGTGATCAACGAGGAATAGCTTTTTCTTACGGAAATATCGGAAATATTTATACCAGCCAAAGCAATTACAGTGAAGCCTTAAAAAACTTTTTTGTTGTCCTTAAAATTTTTGAAGAAATTGGTGATAAAAAGGGAATAGCTAATTCTTACAGCAACATAGGGAATCTTTATACCAATCAAGCTGAACATTTGATAAGTCCAGATAGCTTGGCGTATCGGGAAGAATTATATAACGAAGCTTTAAAACATCAATTTGCTTCACTTAAAATAAAAGAAGAAATTGGAGATAAACAAGGAATAGCTTCATCTTATATTAATCTCGGCTCAATAAACATTGAATTAAAGAATCTTGTTCAGGCAAAAAAATATCTTAATAATGCTCTTGCCATTTCATCAGAAATTGGGAGTAAAGAACAGCTAAAAAATAGTTATAGTCGATTATCAATTATAGACAGTACACAAGGAAACTGGGAAGCTGCTTATAAGTATCATAAATTATTTATACTTTATAGAGACAGCATAGACAATGAAGAAACCCAGAAAAAAACCATACAAGCTGGTATGACATACGAATTTGAGAAAAAAGAAGCTTTAACAAAAGCAGCGCAAGATAAAAAAGATGCTTTGGCTACTACTGAAATAAAAAAACAACAAATTATTAGATATGCAATAAGTGGCATTTTAGTATTGGTTATTTTATTTACACTGTTTTTATACAATCGTTTCCGATTAATCCGAAAGCAAAAAAATATTATTGAATTAAAAGAAAAAGAAACCCAACAACAAAAAGAAGTTATTGAAGAAAAACACAGGGAAATAACCGATTCCATTAATTATGCTGAACGAATACAACGTAGTTTTTTAGCAACTACCCAAATGTTAGATCAACACCTAAAAGATTATTTTGTGTTTTTTAGACCAAAAGATGTAGTAAGTGGTGATTTTTATTGGGCAGGAGAATTGAATAACGGTAATTTTGCTTTTTCTTGTGCAGATAGTACAGGCCATGGTGTACCAGGTGCAATTATGAGTATTTTAAATATTTCTAGTTTAGAAAAATCTATTGAAAAAGAAACAGAACCCAATAAAATCTTAAATAAAACCAGAAAAATTATCATCGACCGATTAAAAAAAGATGGTAGTACCGAAGGCGGTAGAGATGGTATGGATTGTAGTTTAATGGTTATTAATAAAGATAGAACTCAACTTTCTTTTGCAGCAGCAAATAGTCCTGTATTTATTGTGCGAAACTACGAACTCATCGAATTTAAACCTGATAAAATGCCGGTAGGTAAGCATGATAAAGATATTGAATCATTTAATTTACACACTACCTCTTTACAAAAAGGTGACATAGTATACACCTTAACCGATGGTTTTCCTGATCAATTTGGTGGCGTTAAAGATAAAAAATACATGATTAAAAACTTAAAAGCATTACTGATTCAAATTGCTCCATTAACGATGCAAGAGCAAAAGCAAAAGCTTGCGGATGAATTTACTACTTGGAAAGGAGAAAATGAACAAGTGGACGATGTTTGTATCATAGGCGTTAGAATATGATACAAACGAGTCAGCCTGTCCTGAACGAAACAAAGTGTAGTCGAAGGAATGTCTGCATTATAGGAGTAAAAATATGAACGAGCCAATCATTATCAATAATTTTGAAACCAATAATTGGGCTGGTGGAACCACTACCGAACTTTTTATTTATCCTCCAACAGCAGTTTATACCAAGCGAAATTTCAACTTTAGATTAAGTACAGCAACGGTTAATATTGATGAATCTGCATTTACTTCTTTACCTAATATTTCCAGAAAAATAATGGTTTTAGATGGCAACATTGAATTAACTCACTACAAGCAATACAGTAAAAAATTAAGTCAGTTTGAAGTTGATGAATTTAAAGGAGATTGGAAAACTACCTGCAAAGGGACTTGTACTGATTTTAATTTAATGACTACAGAAAACACCTCTGGAAATATTGAAGCCATAACTTTAAATGAAAATGATACACATACTTATCAGCCAACTAAAACAGGTAATTGGTTGTTTATTTATGTTTATAGTGGACAAGTAGTTCTTAATATAAAAGATAAAAGTTACCCTTTAAACGAAGGCAATTTGTTTGTGCTAAACGATGCTAAACTTCAAACTATTGAAATAAAAAGCATAAAAAACAGTCGAGTAGTTTTTTCTACTATTGAAATAAAAGATTAATTTTTAAATACCTAGCTATCTTTTTTATTCTTAGTTTTAAGTATGAAAATTTTAATCTCCATACTTCTACTTTTTACCTTTTTTAAAGATACCCCCAACAAACAAAAATTAACAATTGGTAAATGGCAACTAGAAATTCCTGCTACTTGGAAAATAAAAGGCAACTCAGTTGCAGATGTCAACACCTATAAAATTGTTGCTAATTCAGACATAATCGTTTACGATACCAGTTATTTTAACCCTTGGTTATGTCCCCATTTAAAAGAAAATTATTTAATTAATTCTATTGACTCTTTAACGGCTTATAAAAACAATGAAGTAAATGCGTACAACCTTAAAATAAAATCAGATTACGCTGATTGTTTTAATACGAGACTTGAAAATTTATCAGTAAACAGTTATAAATTCATTATAGCCACAGCATATCATAATAGTGATGGAGTAACAGGTTTATATCATCAGCCAGAAGACAATACAAATTTCTTTAATTTTTGGGGTAGAAATTTAAGTGACCAAACTCGCAATGAATTATTAGAAGCAATTAAATCCTTAAAACGAATAGATTAAAACAACTAACTTATGAGCAAAAAAGTAAACTATTCCAACGAAGACATTACCATTGTATGGAATCCAGAAATATGCACACATTCTGCAAAATGTGTAAAAGCATTACCAAAAGTATACAACCCAAAAGCAAGGCCTTGGTTAACAATTGAAAATGCTACAACCGAAGAATTAAAGCAGCAAATTAAAACTTGCCCTTCTGGTGCATTGAGCTTTATCGAAAAAAAGTAATTAACATATTGCATCGTTTTTAAAAACTAAACTAAAATATTAGTACATTCGATAACTACATAAATTCGTTATCGTATGAAAGAGTTTTTTGCAGAAATGACAACCCTAGAGCAAACCTATTGGATAACTGCTTTAATTGGTACTGCCATATTTTTAGTAATTTTTGTTTTAACCTTTATTGGTGGCGGAGATGCTGACATGGAAGCAGATAGTGCTGACATCCATGGTGATGATGGTGGTGTTGGTTTTCAGTTTTTTACCTTAAAAAATGTTGTTGCCTTTTTTACCATTTTTGGGTGGTCGGGTGTTGTTTGTATTGATAATCAGTTGTCTACTTCTTTAACTTTAATTATTTCAAGCGTAGCAGGTGTAATTATGATGGTATTAACCTCTCTCCTATTTTTTTGGATGAATTCATTAGCACAATCTGGCACCTTAAAAATAAAAAATGCAGTTGGTGCAATTGGAGAAGTTTATTTGCCAATTGGTGCTAACCGAAAAAACATTGGTAAAGTACAAATTAAAGTACAAGGCAGCTTACGTGAGTTAGAAGCCATTACCGATGAGGACGAAGATTTAAAAACAAGCACTTTAGTTGAAGTGTTGGAAATTGTTAGTTCAGAATTATTACTTGTAAAAAAAATATCTAAATAACTTAACTTATGAATTTAATTTTATTAGCCAGTCAAGCAGGCCCAACTAGTATTTACTTAATTGGAGGCATTGTTTTAATTTTTGTGGTTTTCATTTACTCTATGTTTAGAAGGTACAAAAGGTGTCCTTCCGATCAAATTTTGGTAATTTATGGAAAAACCAGTGGTGAAGGTTCTTCTAAATGTATCCATGGTGGAGCTGCCTTTATATGGCCTATTATTCAAGATTATTCTTTTTTAGATTTAACACCTATTTCGATAGAAGTTAACTTAATTAACGCATTAAGTAAGCAAAACATTCGTGTGAACGTGCCTTCTCGTTTTACCATTGGTATTTCTACAGAACCAAGTATTATGCAAAATGCTGCTGAGCGTTTATTGGGGTTAAGTTTAGATGCTGTAAAAGATTTGGCTCAAGAAATTATTTTTGGTCAGCTACGTTTGGTAGTTGCATCTATGGATATTGAAGAAATTAATACAGATAGAGATAAATTTTTATCTCACATTACCCACAGTGTAGAACTAGAGCTTAAAAAAGTAGGTTTAAAACTGATTAACGTAAACATTACCGATATTCATGATGAATCTGGTTATATCCAAGCGTTAGGAAAAGAAGCTGCTGCAAAAGCGATTAATGATGCAATTATTTCGGTAGCACAAAAAGATAGAGATGGAGCAATTGGACAAGCACAAGCTGTACAAGACCAAAGAGTACAAGTAGCTGCTGCCAATGCAAAAGCTGTTGAAGGAGAAAACACAGCAAAAATACAAGTAGCTAATTCTGATGCAGCAAGAAGATCTAAAGAAGCAGAGGCTGAAAGAATTGCCAATGCATCAGAAAAAGTACAAGCTGCAAAAGCTTTAGAAGAATCTTACGCAGCTGAGCAAATTGCTGAAAATGCAAGAGCAAAACGTAAAGAAGCGGAGCAACAGGCAGATATTATTATCCCTGCACAAATTGACAAGCAAAAAATTGAAATTGATGCAGAAGCGGAAGCAGAACAAACCAGAAGAATTGCAAAAGGTGAAGCCGATGCAATTTTCATGAAAAAAGAAGCAGAAGCAAAAGGTATGTATGAGATTTTAACCAAACAAGCATTAGGTTTAGAACAAATAGTAAAAGCTGCTGGTAACGATTCTAAAGATGCTGTTTTATTATTAATAGCAGATAAACTACCTGAATTGGTAAGAGCACAAGCTGACGCGATTAAAAACATTAAAATTGATAAAGTTACCGTTTGGGAAAATGGTGGTGGAGCAGATGGTAAAACCTCAACTTCTAACTTTATTTCTGGTATGTATAAAGCAGTACCACCTTTACAAGAAATGTTTAACATGGCTGGTATGCAATTGCCAGATTACTTAAAAGGTAAAGATGTTGAAACACCAAGTACTGAAGTAAAACCAACTCCTCCTAAAAAAGGAAAGAATACGGAAGAGTAAACATATCAGATAGTATAATCTAATAAAAAACATCTGTTCAAAAGTTAAGTACTAAATAATTCACTTTTAATGAAATGAATATGGCAACAACAAATATTTATTTAAATTTCAATGGAAACTGCGAAGAGGCTTTTAACTTTTATAAATCAATCTTTGGAGGAGATTTTACCTACATTGGGAGATTTGGTGAAATGCCCGAAAGTGAAGATTATAAAGTTTCAGAAAAAGATAAAAATAAAATTATGCATGTTGGTTTACCTATAGGAACTTCAATTCTAATGGGAAGTGACATAGCAGGAGATTGGGCACCAACATTTATTCAAGGTAATAATTTTTCTGTATCAGTTACACCCGAAAGCAAACTGGAGGCAGATACTATATTTAATGCATTATCTGAAGGCGGACAAATTTCAACACCCATTCACGACACATTTTGGGGAGCTTATTTTGGAATGATTACCGATAAATTTGGTATTAATTGGATGGTCAACTTTGAACAACAAACACACAACAATTAAAAACGAACTTACAACAATGCTATAAGAAATTGCTTGTTTTTTAAATTGGAATATTTCTAAATTAAAAAATACTAAACTTGAATTAGGAAAATTATACTTTAAAGTTTGCAATTAACCATAAACAAAAATGTTAAAGAGGTTAATAAATTATTACACTCCCTTCCCAGAGATGAATAACTCTTTTACTAAAAAATAAATGCAACGAATTCTCATCATAATTTATGTAATTGTTACTGCGTTAATTGCACTTTTTACAACTATTCTAGAAATACAACCTGCTCTTTTTTTTATAGAGTTTACTGCACCTAACCCAGGGGATAAATACAGTGTAACGTTCGTTTTATTGGTTACTTGGTTAATTTTCCTCCTACCACTTATGGTTGTTTTATTGATAAGTAAGGTCTTTCGTACAAAACCTACAGAAGTTATTACTCTAGACAGAACAGGAGTTTTTGTAACTCGTCAAAAAACATTTCAAAGTGCAATGGTAGGAATTCCAATATTTATTGATGCTAAAAAAGTTGGTGTTGTTGATAATGGGAAAACAAATTTTTTTGATGTTCCTGTGGGTAATTTCATTATACAAGCAGGTGAAGGAAAACAGGCTTCAGAAAAATTGGAAGCAAAAGTTAACGGAAAGGATCAATTAAACTTCTCGTTTAGTTTAAAGGTAGATGGATTGTTTACTAAAATTGAATTAACAGAAGTTGTAAAAATTTAAGTAGCTCATAGAAATGTGAGATGCTACTAAATATCATTACTTAATAACTATGAAAAAATTAATATTTTTATTGCTAATCATTTGTATTTCTATTACCGGCTGTATAGAATTAACTGAGCAAATTCATTTTAATAAAGACGGTTCTGGAACAGCTAATATTGGTGTTAAAGTATGGGGAACGATTAATGAGAATGAATTGGCTAGTGTTAGTAAACAAGACCTTGCCGCAATGGATGGTATGCTGCATTATGATATTAAGACTCTAAAAGAAAAAGCTGAGGGAATTAAAAATATTCCAGGTATTTCAAAAGTTGAATATACTATAAAAGCAAGTTTTGATCCCAACAGAAATGATGTAAGTACAATATTCTTTCATTTTGATTCTGTTACTACGCTTAATAAGGCACTTATAGCGTTGTATAACGCACATAATTTAAAAGAAAATGAAACTAGTGATATTATTCAGAAAGAGTTAAACAAGGAGATTTTAAGGACTTTCACTTCTTTTTTCTATTTATGGGATGCTCATCTCTCTAATTTCACAGAATTATACGATAAAAAAACGGATGGAGATTATTATAATAGAAAGCCTTATAGCGATATAAAACTGAATTATAATTACTCCTTTGAATATCCTATTGAAACAAGTAAACTTAACACAATAGATTCCACTTCAAATAATTTTAAAGAAGTAAAATGGCAAGTTGATGCATTAATATTAAGTAATTCACCCTTACAAATTTCTAATAGCTTTATTCCTAAGAAATAGAATGCTATCAAAAAATAGAAAATACTTATTAAAAAATAACGAAAATTGGAGGGAAACTTTAATTACTGCTTAATCACTTTAACTAGTCGGTTATCTAACTTCAAAAAATAAACGCCATTAGCTAATCCGTTTAATGTAATGTTAGCTTTATTAGCATTAACTAGCTGCTTTGTTAGCATAATTTTACCCGATAAATCTGTAATTAATAATTGAGTTGTTTTTGGTTCACTAAACTCAATTGTTATTTCGTTAGCTGTTGGGTTAGGATAAACCTTCACCTTATTTTCTATTAACTCATTAATTGCAGTAACAAAATCAACATCAACCATTTCTGTAATAATAACACTAACATTGTGTGCTGTATCTATTATTAAAGAACGTATCATTCCACTAGTAGTTGGATTGTTTTCAAAGCGAATGTCATTGGTATTTGCCGAACCAACTTTAATAGTTTCTGAGGCTGTTCTGTTTTTATACACCCTAAACTCATCTATTTCATAAGCACAATCCCCACTTCTAAAAGATACTGCATTACCAATTGTTATTGGGCTAGCATCTTGCCATGATTCAATAAATTTGTCATCTACATAAACTTCAGTTATTCCTGTCACCTTATCGTAAACAATTTTATAATCATATTCTTGACCAGCATTAAAACTATAAACTACATCTTTTTCTAAAGTAAATACATCGTTTACCACTTTGTAAAATTGTAGTTTACCATTGTCTTGTCTAAACCAAACAAAATAAGAATTGCCTCTATTGGTTTGGCTGGCATCATCACTCATGTAATGGAAACCTGCTCTTTTATTGTTTCCTGTACCGCTAATTGTTGCCTTATAATGATACAAAAACTTATTGTTATTGTTTTGGTCTAACGCTGCAAACAAATTGGTATTTGCATTATTTTGATCTGTTTGATGAAGCTTATTACTAACAATACTCCATGTTCCTGATGAATCTGTCCAATCTGGATGAATTGCTGTTTCAAAATTATCATTAAAAAAAGCATTGTCATTATTTGCTCTCCATTCGGTAGTATTAAAATCTGAAACTTGATAAAACTGATGCATTACTCCACTTCCACCAACATTATCAGCATCAGTAAAATTACTGGTAAAATCTCCCGTAGCAAAAGGGCTTGGAGAAGCTGAAATTTGTGTAGTGGGTTTTATCGTGTCCATTGTACAGGAATAAACTGCTATCCAACCATTTCCTCTAGTTGCTCCATCAGAGTAGAATTTTAACGTTAAAGCAGGTCCTGTAGAATTAATCACTGGCGGTAAACTTGTTCCAGAAAAACCACCAATTAAAGGAGCAGCTGTTGTGGCTCCATCATAAATCCATAAAGAATCGAAACCTACTTCTACATCAAAGGCTAAAAATGTTAAGCTTACAGCACTCGCATTAGTTGGTGCAATTGTTAAGGTATAATCCTCATCATTTCGATATTGACCAAACTCTCCTCCTCTATCGTAAAGAGTATCACTACAAGCAATTATTGAACAATCCGTAAATTTTTCTTCAATTAAATCCCATAATTCTGTATAACCATTGTCATAACCTAATGCCCATATTCCTATTCCTCCAATTTCTAATTGTTTTACAACATCGTACCTCTCTCCTAAACTTTCTTCATCGCAAACAAAAGCTTGTCGCCAATTACCTAAATTTTGATAAATGTAGTAAGGCGTTTCCGATTGCTGATCGTATTGTCTATTTGTATAATTACCCGAAGTATTATTTTTAACAAAACTATACGTTCGTGATGAAGAAAAATTACCTGTAGTATTGGATGTTACTGTATTAGAAACCGTTTCCCATTCATAACCATAATATGGTAATCCAATTAATAATTTACTATTTGGTACGCCTGCTTTTAAATGATAATCAATGGAACGAACCAAATTATAAGAACTCCAAAGTGTTCCGCTATACAATGGGTCAGTTGGTCCTGCAACAGAGCTTCCGCTATAATAATATCCATAGCCCATTATTATAAACTGATCAACTACATTACTTAATGCTACAAAATCAAACACATTGTTCCAATCTACAGAGTATGTTGCCATACTAACAGTGGAACCTGGTCTTGCAGTTTTTAATTGATTAGATAAATCAGTCATAAAACTGGTTAAATCATTTCGGCTACTACCAGAAACACCTTCAAAATCTATGTTAACTCCATCGGCATTTCTATAAGCAAGTAATACAATTAAACTATCAATTAAGGTCTGACGAGCAGCCATATTGGTTAAAAAAGTAGTATTATTTGATGCACCAAAATTTGTTACACATAATTCTACTCTTGCCCCTGCAGATTGTGCCAAATTGATAGAATTGGTTGTTTTCCAATCATGAATTGAATTATAGTTTCCTGTTGAAGGGTTTAATTCATAAGAAAAATAAGAAAACGTAGAAAGTAAATTAAAGTCATAACTATTATAAGCCGTACCAACCCAGTAAGGGTGCCAACCATAAACTTCGTATTCTAAATTACAGTTAGCTGGTTTTTTAGCATTTATAGTATTTGAAATTAAATTTAGCTGATTAAAATCTTGCTCTGTATAATTTTGATACTGCTGATAAAACTCACTTTGTTCGTGGTGGATTGAAGTATATTGTGCAATTAGATTTACAGTGCTAATTACAAAAAAGAAGCCAATGACTAAACGTTTTAAAATCATTTTTTAATCAGTTTAATCGTTTGATTTTGAGAATAAGTAGTCAAGTTTAAATAATAAACTCCTGTAGCCAAATTAAATTTATTTAAGTTTAATTTATATCCTTTCTTAGCTACAATATCTTCGCTAAAGATTTGTTTCCCTAAATTATCCGTAATACTAATACTTACATTTTCTTTGTTAGCTAAATTAAAATCTAAATAAATTTCAGAACTAAATGGATTAGGATAAACCCCAGAATTAAGGTTAACAATAGTATTTATCCCATTTGCTAAAATAACCCAAACACCATCACTAACAACTGTTGTATCTAACCCAGCACCATTTACTGAACGTACTGAAACATAATAATCTTGAAAATTAATTAATGATAAGCTAGTTAAATTGAAAGAGGTATTCAAAGCATTAGTAGTCCAAGCAACAACATCACTGTCTCCAGCAGTTGTACCAACAGCATATAAATAAGATGCTACTCCTGAATTACTATCTGTAGCATTATTCCAATTAGCGTCTAATTGAGTATTTATATTTGTAGTATCAATGTCAACAGCAACTCCATCGTTAACTTGATAATTTGTTGGAGGAGTCCAATCAACATTAACCAATTGAGATGAAATAGCAGAAATGTTATTCGCATTATCATCTACAATAGACTTTATTTTACCACTTGGTGTTGAAGGGTTAGGGTTTTGATAACGTATATCTCCATTCGAACCTAAGGTAACATTTACAGATGGGTAACGAGAACGATAAACTTTAAATTCATCTACACTAAAAGTAGAATGACCATTTCTAAAAGAAACGTAATTACCAGTAAGAATTGGAGAAGGATCTTGCCAAGAAGTAATGAATTGATCATCTCTATAAAGTATTATATCTCCAGAAATTCTATCATAAATTACTTTATAATCATATTGTTGCCCTGCAACAGTAGTTAAAGGAATATTAACCACAGGAGGTCCAAAAACATCATTAACAACTTTGTAAACTTGTAATTTAGCATCATCAACTCTATACCATACAAAATAAGAGTTGCCTCTATTAGTTAGGGTATCATCATCTGCAAAAAAATGCAGTCCAGCTCTTCTGTTAGTTCCTGAACCATCAATTGTAGCTTTATAATGATATAAATGTCTATTTGATAAACTTTGGTTTAAGTACGCTGAAATAATGGTGTTATTTAAAGTATCATCTGATTGAAATAATTCTCCATTATTGATACTCCAAGCCCCCTCAACAGAATTCCACTCAGGGTGAATGGCAACATCAAAATTATCAGCAAAAAATCCATTATTAGCGTTTGCTCTCCATTCAGCACCATTAAAATCAATTACTTGATAATAACTTTTTTGAATTCCACTTCCTCCAACATTATCATTATCAGTAAAACTTGCAGTAAAATTAGAAGTTTCCCATGCGTTTACAGCAGCAACTACTGTAGTTGGTTTAACAGTATCTGCAGTAACTGCATTCCAGCTAATACTATAACCAGGATTAGTTGTTGCACAATCAGAACGGAACTCAATTAAAACTGCACTATTATTAACATTAATTGTAGCAGGAATTGTAGTACCTGTATATATTCCTATTCTAGTATTGTAAACAGAAGTTCCCTCATAAATGTATAAATAATCCCATGTAGCCTCTAAATCAAATTGGTTAACAGTTAAAGTAATTGATTGAGCACCTGTTGGTTGTATTAAGAACAATGTTCGTTCATCACTAGAGTAATTACCCGTACTACCTCCTGAATCATAAGTAGTACCCGAAGAGTTTGTGTTAGTTGTTGTTGTTGTAGTTGGAGCATTTATTAATTTATAAAAATAATCCCAATCCCAATTTGCACCAGGATCTGTATGCGATTGACTTGGAAAATGTTGATGTCCTTTTATTGCAACACAACTACCAGGAATATTTGAAGCATTATAATTAGTGGTGCTTGTCCAGGGAAAGTAAGCTGTTCTTAATGGGCTTATTCCATAACCACTTTGTGTAATATCTCTTACTAAATCTGCACTTGATTGATACATAGCAGTTGTGTACCACGAAGAATTATTAACCCAACCTTCATGTTCTATCCCAATTGCATAAGGATTATTGTTACCTACATGCCATGCTTTATTCGCTTCTAATACCATTTGTGTTACTTGCCCATCATTCGATCTTACTACATAGTGTGCTGAAACATTAGCACTACAGTTTTTAAACCAACTAATACATCCTGCATAACTTCCTTGTACAGTATGAATAGTTACTGCAGATATTTGAGTACCGCTTCTTGAACTATAATTACACGTAGTAAAGTCTGACAATGCAGTAGGATAATCAGCACTTTTATTGATGACGGTAGATTTTTTATAACTAATCCCTTCATCTCCTTCAATGTGATTGTTTTTAATCACCACGTTTGATGATTGTAAAACCTTTAAATTCTCAACCCCAAAAACTCTCTCTAAATCATAATTTGTATTAGGAAAATTATAAGTCTTTTGCATTTTTTTATCATTCATAAAACTCATTACTGAATATAAATGAGAGTTTAAAGCAAAGTCTGCCTGCAAATTAGTATTAGGTAATTCACTCAATTGTGTTAAAATATGTGCAACATTATTTTCTTGATATTGAAAAGGACTTAATAACATTAATTGATGATTATAAGCAGCTGCAAAAGCTAAAATATTTTGTTGTGGATTATTTAATATATCGTTAGTAGAAATTCCTGAAACTTGAGATATATAAAGTAAATTATTATTGAAATAATTTTTACCATCTAAAGTTAACCCCATTACACCATAAGTTTTTGGTAATCCAACACAACTTTCTTCAGCATTTTGTATATGCTGAAATCTAGTCATTGTATATGACACTCCTTCTAATAAACCTTTTGGGATAGATGGGTATTGACTATAAGCATTAGCAAATTCTTGTTGGTAATTATTTACAAGTACCTGACTGTTTTGGGAAAAAATAAAGCTTGAAGTAAACAGTAAAAGTAAAAAAATATAGATTTTATTCATAGTTGATAGGTTATTTTTATCGACAAAAGTTTGATTTTTATCGACAAACAAAAGTAATGATTTTTATAATCCTATAGCTATTCCACCTCTAATTATTGGGTTAAATGGTTGTAATGCGTAAGATTCTGGTGTTTCATTCAAATTCCATAATACCAAAATATAGAAATAAGAATACCCTCCAAAATTTTGTTTCAACCCACCTCCAACATAAGGGTTAACGACATTAACTCTACTTCCATCGCTAAAATCTTCAACATTTAAAACCTCTAATTCTGCATGAGCTAATAATGGAGCATTGGTAAATATATACTCCCCAAAGACTCTCCCTCCATATAAACTTGTACTAAAATTATATACCTTATCATTGTAGTATGTATAATTAGCACCAACCCCTACTAATATATTATCTGTAAGGTAATAACCTATATTTGGGGCAACTTCAATAACGGTGTAGTCCCCAAAAGTCATTCCTAATCCTCCACCAACAGTAACTCTACTCCAATCAAATCCAGAAGAAACACTTTTAGAGTTTGATGTAGCTGTTGGAGTATTATCTCCATAAACATAACTATCATCATCTTGCGAAAAAGAGATTGTTGATATTACTAAGGCTAAAATTATTAGTAGATATTTTTTCATAATACCAAATTTACAAAATTTTATAAGATTTTATTTCAGAAAGTACCATTTTACTTTTAATAAAAATTCCTGAGCCTGTAGCCACCAAAACCCCTTTATCATCAAATAGTTTAGCTCTCGCTTCTAATTTGTTTCCTAAATTTTTAAGTAATTCTCCTTTAGCAGTTAATCTTCCCGAACTAACCGGTCTTAAAAATTTAGTTTCAAAGCTACCTGTTAAAACAAATACATCTTCAATAACAGAATTAGCTGCAAAAAAAGCTGCATCATCTAACATCTTAAAATATACTGAGCCATGTAATGCGTTTGCGGCATGAAAGAATTGTTGTTTAACAGTTATCTCAATTTCACATTTACCTTCAATTATTTTAATGGTTGGTTGATACAACTCGTTTATTGGAGCTGTGAGATACATGTTTTCAAGTTTTCTGTGATGTTTACTCATATTCTTACGCCTATTATACAGACGTCATCAATCTGCTCTAAACTTCCTTTCCAATTCTCAAAAACTTCACTTATAAGATTCTTTTGTACATCCATATCCTTTTCTTGAATACTTAATAATAACTCTCTAAATGCAACTGTTTTAAACTTTTTTCCCTTCTCTCCACCAAATTGATCAACATATCCATCGCTAAAGATATAGATACTGTCCCCTTTTTGTAATTCAAAAGAATGAGTTGTATAGGGCTCAAGACTATCATATTGACCTATAGGTTGCTTATTTGCCTTAAACTCAATAATCTTACCTTCTCTTATTATCCATAGTGGATTGTGAGCACCCGAATATTTTAAATTCAAACCGTTAATACTACAAAGAGCTATATCCATTCCATCTTTCACATCATCTTCACTCTTAGAAAATTCTTGAATCACAATTTCTCTCGTTTTATCTAAAATTTTTCCAGGATCAATTAATCCATATTCACGAACACTTCTATTCAATCCATTGTTACAAATTACACTTACCATGGCTCCAGGAACTCCATGCCCAGTACAATCAGCTGCAGCAAAAAGTATATTACCTTTTTTGTGTTCTAACCAATAAAAATCTCCTGCAACTATGTCTTTTGGTTTATATAAAATAAAACTATTGGGTAAAAGCTCCTTAATTAATTTATCAGGTGGTAAAATAGCCTGTTGAATTCTTTTAGCATAAGTTATACTATCAGTAATCTCTCTATTCTTTTCTTCTAAAATTAAATTAGATTTCTTTTTGTCTTTGTATTTTAAAAACACAGAAAATATAATACTAAATAACACCAATATTAGAGCAATACTTGCTACTTTAACAATATTAGATTGATGTTCTTCTTCTTGTTTGGCAATATTCATTGCTTCAAGTTCTCGAGAAGATTTTTCTTCTAAATACTTTTTTTCTACTTCATTAATACTTTCTATTTGCTTGTTAAAAATAGAATCTTTTATTGCTGCGTAATGTGTATAGTTTTTATATGCTTTTTCAAAATCTCCAGTGTTTTCATAAACCTTGGCTAACTGTTTGTAATTTTCAATTTCTAATTCTCTAAAGCCTATTTCAATTGTAAATTCTAAAGATTGTAAGTAATTGTATTTCGCTTCTTTATACATGTTTTTTTCAAGGTATAACCCTCCAAAATTGTGGTAACAGATAGATAAACTCTCTTTATCATTCAATTTTTTACATAAAATTAAGGCTTCGGTTAAACGTGATTCTGCTAAATCTAACTTATTTAACTTCATTAATACTCCTGAAGAATTATATAAAACCATGGCTTTATTTCTATCTGAGTCCTCTATAGTCTCCAACAATTCTAAATTTTTATTAAAATAAATGTTAGAAAGTTCATTCTCTCCAGCGTACATATAAACTGCTGCAATATTATTTAGACATGTAACAACCCTTCGATCATCACCTAATTTCGCATAAATATGGTATGCTTTTATAAAAAAATCTGCTGCTGTTTTATGATCTTTTTTTGCAATATACACCTTCCCAATATTAATGTAAGACATCGCTTTTCTTGAAGGTAAATCATATTTTTCGAAAATATCTAATGCTTTGTGATGATAGGTTAATTCTTTACCATAATTATTTTCACCGTTGTACAACAACCCAATATTATTATACACAACTCCTACCATTTCATCATTTTTTAATGATCTAAAAATGGTTTCTGCTTCTGTAAAATATTTAAGAGATTGTTTAAAATCAAATTGATTACTATATCCTAATCCAAGGTCATTTTTTAATTCGCCTTCCTTATATAAATCCTCTAATTGTTTAGCCAATTCAATCCCTTTCTTACCATAAATTAAAGCTGTTTCAAAATCAGAATACTTGGTTTTACCACACAGTTGCTGTAATAATTCCAGTTTCTCTTCAGGACTGGTTGAGTTTTTATATTCAACCCTTAGACTGTCTATTTTGTTATTGCTAAAAGCCCCATTCGGAGTTGAAACAACTAAGAATAATAAAATTATTATATAATGATAAAACCTCATAAGTAACTAAAAATAAGAATTATAAGTTTACATTCTCACACCCACTACACAAACATCATCAATCTGTTCTAAATTTCCTTTCCAACTCTCAAAAACATTGTGTATAATTCCCTGTTGCTCTTCCATATTTTTTTCCTGAATACTTAATAACAACTCTCTAAAAGCAACTGACTTAAACTTTTTACCTTTTGCTCCGCCAAACTGATCAACATATCCATCTGAAAAAATATAAATAGTATCTCCTTTTTGTAATGATAATTCATGTGTTTTATAAGGTTCAGGATTATCAAATTGACCTATCGGTTGTTTATTGGCTTTTGTCTCAATCAACTCTCCACCTCTAATAATCCAAAGAGGATTATGCGCTCCTGCGTATAATAATTTATTTCCTTTTAAAACGCATAATGCGATATCCATTCCATCTTTTACCTCATCTTCACTTTTCGCAAATTCCTCAATTACAATTTGTCTTGTTTTGTCTAAAATTTTACCAGGATCTATTAAACCATATTCACGAACACTTCTATTCAATCCATTATTACAAACAACACTTACCATAGCGCCAGGAACTCCATGGCCAGTGCAGTCTGCTGCAGCAAACAAGACATTACCATCTTTATGCTCCATCCAATAGAAATCTCCTGCCACAATATCTTTTGGCTTGTATAGTATAAATGATTCTGGTAAGTATTCTTTTACAAGTTTAGCCGGAGGTAATATTGCATTCTGTATTCTTTTAGCATACTGAATACTATCTGTAATTTCTTTATTTTTCACCTCTAATTCAGAATGTGCTTCTTCTACTTTTTCTTTTTGACCTTCAACTTCTTGTTTTTGAAATTCAATAATTACCTTTTGTTTCTTTGTAACTTGTAATCGATTAAAGACAAAAACAGAAAAGAAAACAAATAAAATTAATCCCCCGGCTGTCGCATAGGTTATCACCTTTTGTTTTGATTTAGCTTCTTTTTCAATCGCTATTTGTTTTAGATATTCGGCATCATCAATTGTCTTTTGTTTTTCATATTCATATTTAGCTTGTTGTTGGGCTGTTACTTTTTGTGTAGATTCATTGTTTAAACTATCACGCATTGTTATATGTAGTTTATACATTTTTAAAGCTTCTTTACTATTTTGCTGTCTTTCTAAAATATCGCTAAGTAAAAGCGATGACTCCTTAATAAATTCAGGGTAGCCTAGTTCTTGAGATATAATTAAACTTTTAGTTGCATAAGATCTCGCCTTATCATAATTACCTAACTTAAAGTAAACTTTAGAAAGAGAATTGAAAACTTTAATTGATTCTCTTTTATCTGTCATTGATTGTGCTATTTCATCAGCCATAAAAAAATATTCAAGTGATTTATCATTTTCACCTAAAGAAAAATAAATTTCTCCAATATTTAATAATGACAATCCTAAACCGACCTTATAGTTGGATTCTTTAGCTAATTTTAGAGCTTTTGTAAAAAAATCTAATGCAATTTTATATTGTTTTTGATCAAAATAAATCTGGCCTATATTATTATATGAATCTGAAATATCATTCTTATCACCAACCTTCAATCTATATTCTAAACTCTTATTAAAATATTCTAAGGCTCTTTCTATATCTCCTTGTTTGTTATATATAAACGCTAAATTATTATAGGAATAAGCTATACTTTTAGGATTATCCAAACTCTCTTTTATTTTTAAGCTTTCATAATTTAGTTTTAATGCTTTTTTAACTTGTCCTATATCATAATACCTAAATGCCAGATTTGTAAGTACCGCAGCTATTTGATCCTTTTTGTTTATCGATTTGAATATAGCTAAACTTTCTTCATAAAAATCTATAGACTTTTTAATTTCACCTATTTTTCCATAAAAATATCCTAAACTATTTAAAGCATTTCCAATCTCTTCTTTATTATTAATTTTTTGAAATGATTCATACGTTTTTATTAATAATTTTTCAGCTTCATTTGTTTTTCCCATCCCTATATACACTAACCCAAGATTATTAGTGCATTGTGCAATTGAATATAAGTACCTATCCTTAACTTTTTTATTTTTCTCTGTTTGTAAGTTTTTTTCAGCTAAAGCAATAGCTGTTTCCCATAAAATTATTGCTGAATCAGGTTTGTTACTATAAATTATTGTTCCCCAGGTTGCATAAGAATGGCATACCAAAGTATCGTAATGAGAAGTTTCTATAATATTTTTAAGAGAATCTATTTTATGATAATCTTGTCCAAAAGAAAAAACAGGAAAAACTAATAAAAAAATAAAGTACTTCATATTTTAACCCCAATTACACACACATCATCTATTTGCTCTAAATTACCCTTCCAATGTTCAAAGGTATTCTTGATAATGACTTGCTGTTCTTCCATCTCTTTATCTTGGATAGATAACAACAATGTTCTAAATGATTGTGCTTTAAATTTTTTCCCTTTTTTTCCACCAAACTGATCTACATAGCCATCTGAGAAGATATAAATAGAGTCTCCTTTTTGTAGTTCAACAGCATGAGTAGTATAAGGTAAAGGATTATCATATTGACCAATAGGTTGTTTATTAGCTTTTATTTCAATAATTTCTTGATTCCTAATTATCCATAATGGGTTATTAGCTCCTGCATATTTAAGAGTACTTCCTTCCAACGAACACAATGCTATATCCATTCCATCCTTTACTTCATCGTCTGATTTTTCAAATTCTTGGATAACTATTTCTCTAGTTTTATCTAAAATTTTAGCTGGATCAACCAAGCCATACTCCCTTACACTCCTATTTAATGCATTATTACAGACAACGCTTACCATCGCTCCTGGCACGCCATGTCCTGTGCAATCTGCAGCAGCGAATAATACGATATTAGCTCTATGCTCCAACCAATAAAAATCTCCAGCAACAATGTCTTTAGGTTCATAAAGTATGAAACTTTGGGTTAAATATTCTTTCACAACTTTTAATGGAGGCAATATTGCATTTTGGATACGTTTGGCATAAGTAATAGAATCTAAAATCTCTTGATTTTTTTCTTCCAACTCAGAATGAGCCAATTCAACTACTGTTTTTTGTTTTTCTACTTCTAATTTTTGAGTTTCTATTACTATTTTTTGCTTTTTAGTTACTTGCAAACGATTAAACACAAACACTAAAAAAATAACTACCAACCCTAAACCACCGGCAGTAGCATAAGTAATAATTTTTTGTTTCGCTTTAGCTTCCTGCTCAATAGCTATTTGTTTGTCATGTTTTGCATCATCAACAGCTTTTTGTTTTTCGTATTCGTACCTTGCTTGCTGTTGTACTGTTGCCTTTTGAGATTCTTGATTATTAATACTATCTCTCATTAAAATATGAAGCTTAAACATCTTTAATGCTTCCTTTCCATTCCCTTGCTTTTCATATATATTACTCAACAATTCGGCAGATTTAACTATTAATTCTGGAAAGCCCAATTCTTTTGAAATTTCCATCGCTTTTTTAGTATAAATTAAGGCTTCATTCATATTACCGTCATCAGCATAAATTTCAGCAACCCCTAAATAAGGTTTAACTAATCCTAATGTATTTTTTATGTCTTGATAAATCGCTATACTGTTTTGGAAATAATGAAGTGCTGAATCATTTTCATTTTTCAGTTCAAATACACTTCCTATATTACACAAGCTATTTGCAACACCTTTGATATCATTAATCTCTTTACGAATTAACATACTTTTTACATAAGCATTTTGAGCTAAATCTATTTCGTTTTTAGATAAATGAACACCTGCAATATTATTTAAAGATGTGGCTACCCCTCTTTGATCACCAATCTCTTCTCTGATTTTTAAACTTTTGTTGTAGTATTTTAGAGCTCCATCATAATCACCTTGAGCTTTATTTACAAAACCTAAATTATTAAATACAGTAGCCAATCCATACTTATCATCTATTTCTTGAAGTAAGGTTAAACTTTCTTGATAATTTTCTACGGCCAAAGGAATATTGCCATTTAACTCATAAATCATCCCAATGTTATTTAACACTGAAGAAATCCCAGCCTTATCTCCAATTTCAGTGTAAAGCCCAATAGATTTTTTATAATATTTGACAGCTTCTTCTACTTTCCCTTCACTTTTATAACCATAACCCAGATTATTACAAGCCTGAGCTTTTAAGTCAATAATAGAATGATTTTTTAAAGCTGTTATTGCAGGTTTTTCTAAATGATACAGTGCTTTTTTAGCCAGAGCTATTAACGTGTCGTTACTTGAAACATATAAGATATTTGACAATTCTACATATGTTCTTGCCAATAAAGTATCATTCTTAGGATTTGATTTTAAAACGTTGTTTAATGAATCTAGTTTTATAGATTCATTGTTATTGGCTTTAACGGAAAGTACTGTTAGAGATAATAATAGTAATAGACCAATTTTAATTCTAATCACAAAAATTGATTTAAAATTCTAATAAATTTCTTAATCCTTCAGCTACCTTATCTCCATTAGGTAATAAGGTTTCTTCTAATATAGAATTTAAAGGAATTGCTGGTGTATCTATAGAACCAATAATTTCAATTGGAGCGTCTAAGTATTTAAAACAATTTTTCTGAATACGAGCAGCCAAACCTAATGTAAATGAAGCTTCAATAGACTCTTCAGTAACTAACATTACTCTGTTGTGTTTTTTAGTAGCGGCATACATTGCTTCTTCATCCAAAGGATTAAGTGTACGTAAATCAATAATTTCTATTTGCCCTTTAAACTGTTTTTCAGCTTCTAAACTCCAATAAACTCCTCTACCGTAAGTAATAATCACCGCACTTTGTCCATTTCCTATTTTATCAACATCTGCTTCTATAACAGTTCTTGCTTTACCAAAAGGTATGATATAATCTTCATCAGGTTCAATGGTTTTAGCTCCTTCAGTTCCTTTAATTTTACTCCAGTACAACCCTTTATGTTCAAACATCACTACTGGGTTTGGATCATAATAAGCTGCCTTCATTAATCCTTTTAAATCAGCACCTGTTGATGGGTAAGCTACTTTTACTCCTCTAATGTTTGTAATTACAGATTCTACACTTGAAGAATGATAAGGACCACCTGAACCATAAGCTCCAATAGGCACACGTAAAATCATACTTACAGCCCATTTACCATTTGATAAATAATATGAACGACTCAACTCTGTAAACAATTGATTTAATCCTGGCCAAATATAATCTGCAAATTGCACCTCAACAATTGGTTTTAAACCAACAGCTGCCATACCAACTGTGCTTCCTACTATAAATGCTTCTTGTATAGGCGTATTAAACACTCTATCGTCTCCAAATTGTTTAGCTAATGTTGCCGCTTCTCTAAAAACTCCTCCTATTCTCGCTCCTACATCTTGACCATACAACAAGCTTTCTGGATGCTTCTCCATTATTTCTCTAATGGCAAACAAAGCAGAATCTACCATTACGGTTTTTTCTTTTCCCGCTGGTTCACGCTCTCCTTTTTCTTCTGTTATATGTGTTGGAGCAAAATAATGCTTAGTTAAATCCTCTGGTCTTGGATCTTCTTCCTTTAAGGCCAATTCATATTCTTTAGCCACCAATTCTTTCGCTTTATTTTCAATGGCAATTAAATCGTAATCTGGTACGCCTAATTCTTTTAATTTATTTTTTAATTTCGGAAATGGATCTTTACTCCAAGCTTCCTTTAATTCGGCCTCATCATTCCTATAAAATTCCATTCGCACACCAGAAGTATGGTGATTTAACAACGGAACTTTTGCATGAATAATAAAAGGTCTTCTTTCTTTTCTAACAATCTCAATTACCTCATTAAAAGTGTTGTAAGATTCAAAAAAATCAGTTCCATCAATGGTTCTGACTTCCATTCCTTTAAAACCTTTTGCATAATGCGTTATATCTTGTGCACGAGTTTCTTCTGCATTAGCAGAAATATCCCACTCATTATCTTGTACTAAATAAATTATTGGCATTTGTTTTAACACTGCCATTTGAAATGCTTCTGAAACCTCCCCTTCTGTACAAGAAGCATCCCCTAAACTACAAACTACAACAGGATTTTCTCCTTTGTAATCTTCTGCAATTCCAGTTTTTTCTTTGTATTGAATTCCCATAGCAACTCCAGTTGCAGGAATGGCTTGCATACCTGTTGCTGAAGATTGATGTGGTATTTTAGGCTTGTCATCATCCTTTAAACTCGGATGTGAGTAATAAGTTCTTCCTCCAGAAAATGGATCGTTTCGTTTTGCTAAAACTTGTAACATTAATTGAAACGGAGTCATTCCAATACTCAACAGAATACTATCATCACGATAATAAGGAAAAACAAAATCTTGGGGTTTTAATTGTAAACCACATGCTATTTGTATGGCTTCATGCCCACGAGAAGTTGCATGAACATATTTTGCTGTTACCTCTTTATTCTCTTCATATAACTCAGTTAAAGCTTTCGCTGTACTCATTAAACGAAAAGCTTCCATTGCTTTATCTTTTAAATCGTTAGCTGCTGTATTCCCTTTAACTTTATTATCCATTACATCTGCCATTTCGAGTGTTTTTTTGAAAGGATTGTAAAGATATTAAAAAAGATGCTAGAATTAAACTTAAAACAAATTCTTAACCATATGAGTATTGGATTTTAAACTTTATAAAATTGGTTAAGCTATATCACAAAATATAATTTGTTATGAAGTTCAAAAACTTACTTCTTCTCTACTTTCTTCAACTCTTCGCTACGCTTTGCTTTTTGCATGTCATTTTCATTACCGTCAGCTCCCCAACCGTAGCTTTTCTCTTTAAATAATTGAAACTTACTTGGATAAACTTTTGCAGGCCAGTTGTTATTGTTCATTTCTGTATCAGCAGTTTCTAACCAAGGATCCATTTCAATACCAACCACTTCTTTTTTAAAGAAAAAAACTTTAGAAACATTGTCGTTATTTTTTCTCCAAATTTCTGCAGGTATTCTTATCTCCTCAGAACTTCCGTCTTTAAACGTAAAATTCAACACTAAAGGCATTACTAAACCACCAACATTTTCAAAATCAATGTTGTAGTAATTGTAATCCGATTCTAAAATTTTAATGTCTTTATCATCTAGTTTAGCAATGTATTTTTCGTACTCTTCCTCATCTACCAATGTAGCTTCAAAAGGATCGTATTTGTTATAAAAATCTAAGATTGAACCATCTTTTTCGCTATAAGTTTGCTTAACTTCTGTTTTATTTCTGGTTTCACCGATATGCTTAGGTTGATTAGCTTCTAATTCTTTTGCTATTGCTTTTTCTACCTTAGGATTTTTAGTATCTATTTTAAACCATTCTACATTTTTAATTGCCAAATCAACATGATCGGTAGTATAAAACCAACCTCTCCAAAACCAATCTAAATCTACTGCCGAAGCATCTTCCATAGTTCTGAAAAAATCTGCTGGAGTTGGGTGTTTAAATTTCCAACGCTCTGCATAAGTTTTAAAAGCAAAATCAAACAACTCTCTACCCATTACAGTTTCTCTTAAAATATTTAACGCTGCTGCTGGTTTACCATAAGCATTGTTTCCAAATTGCAACAAAGATTCAGAGTTAGTCATAATTGGAGTAATGTTCTTTTTATCTCCTTTCATGTAATCCACTATTTTGTCTGCAGGGCCTCTACGAGATGGATAATCTCTTTCCCACTCTTGCTCACATAAATATTGAGTAAAAGTATTTAAACCTTCATCCATCCATGTCCATTGTCTTTCATCCGAATTAATAATCATCGGAAAAAAATTATGTCCAACTTCATGAATAATAACTCCAATCATTGCATACTTTGTTCGTTGAGAATATGTTCCATCCTCTTCTGGTCTTCCTCCATTAAAACAAATCATTGGATATTCCATACCGATACTTTTTGAGTGTACAGAAATAGCTACAGGGTAGGGATAATCACAAGTATGTTTAGAATATGAAGTAATGGTATGTGCCACCACTTTTGTACTGTATTGCTCCCAAAGTGGATTTCCCTCTTTTGGATAATAGCTCATAGCTAATGTCTTTTTACCGTTAATCTTCACAGCCATTGCATCAACAATAAACTTACGTGAACTTGCAAAAGCAAAATCTCTTACATTAGTTGCAGAATAAGTCCAAGTTTTAGTTCCAGACGCCTTATTTTTTTCAGCTTCTTCTGCTTCTGCTTGCGTAACAATCAATACAGGAGTAGTATATTCTTCTTGTGCTTTTTTAAACCTATCCATTTGTTTAGAGGTCATGATTGATGAAGCATTGGATAATGTACCCGTTGCAGCAACAACATGGTCAGCAGGAACAGTTATGTTCACTCTAAAATCTCCAAAAGGCAAGGTAAACTCACCATTACCTAAAAATTGTTTGTTTTGCCAACCTTCTACTTCATTGTAAACCGCCATACGAGGATAAAACTGTGCAATGGTGTATAAATAGTTTTTATCTTTTTCAAAATATTCGTAACCACTTCTTCCTCCTATTTCATCACGATTGTTGATATTATACCACCAGCCTATCTTTAAAGAATAAGTTCCTCCTGGTGCTAATGGTGTTGGCAAATCGATACGCATCATGGTTTTGTTAATGGTATATTTTAAATCATTCCCTTTTCCATCTTTAATATATTCTAATTTAAAACCTCCATCAAAATCATTGTGTAATCTCGCTATTTCACCAAAATTCATCTTCTCATCCATCCCCACACTATTAATCAACTTCGTGTCTGAATCTTTAGCTCTAATATTTTGATCTAACTGTATCCACAAGTACTCCAACTTATCTGGCGAATTATTTTTATAGGTAATCACCTCTTTACCTGTTAGTTTTTGATTATCATCATCCAAAACAACATCAATTACATAGCTTGCTTTTTGTTGGTAATATTCATGTCCTGGTGCTCCAGAAGCAGTACGATAAACATTAGGAGTAGCTAACTCTTCTTTTAGTTGCTTAAACTTATTGTAGTTATAGTTTTTTTGAGCAGCTAACTGACCAACAATTAAAAAGGCAAAAATTATACTTAATTTTTTCATCTTATTCCTTTATTTCATGAGTTTCACTCACTTTATTTTTATCCAATGAATAATTTAACTGCTTATCACCAATCGTTAAATAAACAGCATTTTTTTGCTCTGGAAAAAGTTCCGTTAGCAAGGTATTTTTTATCGTTATTTTTTTAGGGTTTTCTATTTTTTCAGATTCTAAAAAACAATAAATAAAATCATCGTTATTAATTTCTTTTCCAATAAATTTAAAGCTTAAGCTTTTATCATCTACCACAAAATGAATCTTTTTCTCAACGTATTTCATTAAGAATTCATCAGCGTTTTTATGCTCTTTTTCTGTACCTAAATACAAAGGAGGAACACCAGCATCTAACATAGCCTTTTCTAAATCGTGCCCAATAAACTTAATGGATACTTCAAAATTTTTATTTGTAGGATTATAAGCAGCTTCCGTTATAGAGACATAATACTTATGCATCGCAAAACTCAATAATGACATTGCTAAAATTGAAAAAACTAACTTTTTTACCACTAGTGCCTAGTTAAATAAGGAAGGCTAATGTACTAAATTAATTCAAAAAACCCTTCGCTTTTTCGATTGCGGCAGGTATTCCATCGATGTAACTGCCTCCAGCTGTGGCGAAAAAGGGTTGACCTCCACCTCCACCTCGCATTTCTTTAGCAGCTTCTCTAATAATGTTACCCGCATGTAAGTTTTTAGCTTTTGATAACTCCTCTGAAACAACAATTGTAAGGTTAGGCTTACCGTTAACCTCTGCACCTAATACCATAAATAAATTATCAATTTGTGCTTTTAATTGGAATGCTAAATCTTTTATGGCTCCACTATCGTTCAAGTCAATTTTTTGAGCAATAACATTTACGCCATTTACTACTTCAACTTTGGTTAGTAACTCTTCTTTTATGGCTTTTGCTTGTTCTTGAGTACCTTGTTCGTCTGCTTTTGAAAGTTCTTTCTTTTTTGAATTTAGAGCATCTATTAATCGTTTATCAAGTTTTCTCCGAGTAAAGCTATTTATAGCATTATTAATAATTGAACGATCGTCTTTTTCATTTTCTTTCAAGTCAAATTTTATTACTTCTTGACCTCCAGAAACACGACTATGCTCATCAACATAATTTAATTTAAGGTTTGTAAGTAAAGCGTAAGCAGGGGAGTTTATTAACTCCTTAAGATAGGGTTCATAAGCTGATAATACTTCTATTTTATAGGCTAACCACCATGCTGCCCTTATGGAGGTCAATGCCTCAATCCTTCTAATACCTGAAGCAACAGAACCTTCAGAGGTAATTTTAAACAATTCTATTTTTGAAGTATTCTCTACATGTATTCCTCCACACAATTCTTTAGAATCGCCAAACTCTATCATACGTACAACATCTCCATATTTTTCACCAAACAACATCATTGCTCCAGCTTCTTCTGCGATGGTAATTGGAATTGCTCGGTGTTCGTTTAATGGAATAGCTGCTTGTATTTTTTCGTTTACAAAATCTTCTATTTGTTTCAGTTGTTCATCATTTACTTTCTCAAAATGAGAAAAATCGAAACGCAAATAATCAGCATTTACCAAAGAACCTTTTTGCTCCACATGTGTTCCTAAAATTTCGCGTAAAGCTTGGTGCATTAAGTGTGTTGCAGTATGGTTAGAAGCAGTTAAGTCTCGGATACCTTTTTCAACCACAGCTTTAAAAGGAGCTTTAACATCTTGTGGTAATTCTTCTGCAAAATGAACAATTAAATTATTCTCCTTTTTAGTATCTATAATTTGTGTTTTCACACCATTTGTTTCAATAAACCCAGTATCTCCAACTTGTCCACCACCCTCTGGATAAAAAGGCGTTAAGTTAAATACCAACTGATACAACTCTTCTCCTTTAGTTTTAACTTTTCTATATTTTGTGATGTAAATATCTGCTTCAGTATAATCATAACCGATAAATTCTTCTACATCATCTTCTCTTAATTCTACCCAATCATCTGCTTCAATTTTACCTGCTGCTCTAGAACGCTCTTTTTGTTTTTCTAATGCAACAATAAACCCAGGCATATCTACATCAAAATTATTTTCGGTAGCCATTAACTCAGTTAAATCAATTGGAAAACCAAAAGTATCATACAGCTCAAATGCAAACTCACCGTCAACGGTTTTATCATTAGCAGTAGCTAAATAATTTTCAAATCGTTGAATTCCTTTTTCCAAAGTTCTTAAAAAGCTTTCTTCTTCTTCTCTAATTACATTTGTAATCAATTCTTGTTGAGCTTTCAATTCAGGAAATGCTGCACCCATTTGGTTAGCCATAACAGCAACCAATTCAAAAATAAATGCCTCTTTTTGATCTAAAAAGCTGTAACCATAACGAATAGCTCTTCTTAAAATTCTACGAATTACATAACCAGCTCCAGTGTTAGATGGCAATTGTCCATCAGCTATAGAAAAACTAACAGCTCTAACATGATCTGCAATTACACGAATTGCCACATCTGTTTTTATAGAAGTATCTAATGTATAATGATATTTAATACCTGAAACTTCGGATATTTTAGCAATTAAACCGCCAAAAACATCAGTATCGTAATTTGATTTTTTGCCTTGCAACACCATTGCTAAACGCTCAAATCCCATTCCTGTATCTACATGTTTTGCTGGCAACGACTTTAATTCTCCATTTGCCATTCGGTTGTATTGCATAAATACCAAATTCCAAATTTCCACTACTTGTGGGTGGTCGGCATTTACTAAATCCCTACCAGGTATTTTTGAAATTTCTTCATCACTTCTTAAATCTACATGAATTTCAGAGCAAGGACCACAAGGACCTGTGTCACCCATTTCCCAAAAGTTATCTTTCTTATTGGCTTTTAAAATTTTATTGGTAGTTAGTCCATTTTTTTCTAAAATAACTTTCCATAATTCATAAGCCTCCTCATCCATATCTGTCCCATCTTTCTCATCACCTTCAAAAACTGTAAAATATAGTTTGTTCTTATCTATTTTATAAACATCAACTAATAACTCCCAAGCCCATTCTATTGCTTCTTTTTTAAAGTAATCCCCAAAACTCCAGTTACCCAGCATCTCAAACATGGTGTGGTGGTATGTATCAACACCAACCTCTTCTAAATCGTTATGCTTTCCAGAAACTCTTAAACATTTTTGTGTATCGGCTATTCTTGAAAATTTTATTTCACTGTTTCCTAAAAACAAATCTTTAAACTGATTCATACCCGCATTGGTAAACATTAATGTTGGGTCATTTTTAATAACCATAGGCGCTGAAGCAACAATTTCATGTTGTTTCTGTTTAAAAAAATCTAAAAATATTTGACGAATTTCTTGTGAATT
The DNA here is from genome assembly GCA_037969435.1 of Vicingaceae bacterium. Classification (GTDB taxonomy): domain Bacteria; phylum Bacteroidota; class Bacteroidia; order Flavobacteriales_E; family Vicingaceae. The sequence continues at coordinate 98,503 of JBBKXK010000003.1, read as the reverse complement.
CATAGCCGTTAAAAAATGTTAAATTAGCGTTAATCCAATTTTAAGGATATGATAATCTTTAAAATTGACTAAATTTGGAGTCAAAATTAGCAATAATCTTTAATGGCTAAAGCAAAATATAGATATAATCCACATAGTTTAAGCTACGATAAAATTGAGCTTACGTTTAAAGCGAAGCTATGGCGGTTTTTAGCTTTTTTTGGTGCTAGTTTATTTATGGCTGTAGTTATTTATGGTATCACTTATACTTATGTAGATTCACCTAAAGAAAAACAGCTAAAGACTGAAAATGGGCAATTGCAATCACAATACGCCATTATTGATAAAAAATTAGATCAGTTACAATTAGTTTTAGAAGATATTGAACATAGAGATGACAATATTTACCGTATTATATTTGAGGCTGAACCTATTGCCGATGAAATTAGAAAAGCTGGTTTTGGAGGAATTAATCGATACAAAGAGTTAGAAGGTTACAACAATTCAGAGTTGATAATCAAAACTTCAGAAAAATTAGATAAACTTTCTAAACAACTTTACATTCAATCAAAATCATTTGATGAAGTTTTTGAAATGGCTAAGAAAAAAGAAGAAATGTTGGCTTCGCTTCCTGCTATTCAACCAGTTTCTAATGTAGATTTGACCAGAATGGCTAGTGGCTATGGCTACAGAACAGATCCTGTTTATAAAACTACTAAGTTTCATGCAGGTATGGATTTCACTGCTCCAACAGGGACGCCTATTTATGCTACAGGTGATGGGAAAGTAATTGTTGCTGATTCCGAATCAAGAGGTTATGGAAACCATGTAAGAATTTCTCATGGCTATGGTTATGTTACCTTGTATGCCCACATGAGTAAAATGGCTGTAAAAGTTGGTCAAAAAGTTAAACGTGGAGATGTAATTGGATATGTTGGTAATACTGGTAAATCAGTTGGGCCACATTGTCATTATGAAGTTAGAAAAAATGATACCCCGATAAATCCTGTTAACTTTTACTTTAATGATTTAACACCAGAGCAATACGCCAAAATGATTGAGCTTTCCAATGACCCAACACAGTCATTAGATTAGTGATTGGCTCTCCATTCAAACTTTCTGCTTTGTTCAATACCATCCATTACTTTATGCAGTATATTTTCTACATACTCTGAATAATCTATATCTAAAGGTTCTTTTATGGTGAGCTGTAATTCTGTTCCTTTCTTTTTAATGAACAAGCCTTTTTTGTCAAAAGCTCTTCTAAATCCATTAATAACAATAGGAACTACTAATGGTTGATAGTTTTTTATAATGTGAGCTGTGCCTTTTCTACCTTCTGCAAATGGTTTAGTTGTTCCTTGTGGGAAAGTAATTACCCAACCATTATCCAATGCTTTTTGAATGTTATCGGTATCTTTTTTATCTACTTTTCTTTTTATTTCTTTCCCTGCTTCACGCCACGTTCTTTTAATGGTAATCGCTCCAGAAAGAGCTAATATTTTAGGCAATAAACCTGCTTTCATGGTTTCTTCTGCTGCTACATAATACAAGTCAATTAACTTACATTTTAGTATAGATGATAGTTTTATTTGATTAGGAAAGCCATCTAAAGCTGAATGAAAAACTTGTGTCATAAATGCTACATCAGCAAAATAAGTTTGATGATTAGCAACAAACAATACATTTTTACCTTGTAATTTTTGTAATATTTCAGCTCCTTTTATTTTAGGTGTATTTTGTTTTTTAAACCTAAAATAGGTGATAAATCCAAAGGTTCGAATGATTAATTTTCGAACAAAAATATATTGACCAAATGGATCTTTACTTAACAATTTTTAGAAATTTGGTGCAAGATAACAAGAAAGTTTGAACAACTTATTTTCTTTTCTTTTTTAAGAAAATTTTATCTCCAACATTCGGCTGAGTTCCAACAATAAGATTGTTGTTTTTATACATTCGCTTTAACTTTACTCCATAAAGCTGAGAAATATCTCTCATTGTTTCACCTTGCATTACCGTATGATACTCTTCTTTTGCTTTATTTTTTTTAGGTTGTAAATAGATAATGTCTCCAACTTTTAAAACATCATTTTTATTCAAATCATTGTATTTATAGATTTGCCATAAGTTCATATCAAAATCTTGAGTAATTCTATAAAAAGTATCTCCTTCTTTAGCTTTTATATATTTTATATGGTTATGCACTTTTACTACTCTTACAGCACTTGTTGAAGCTAAAACATTTGAGCTTCTATCTTTTGTTAGCTTTCTTGGCGGAACTTTTGAGTAATTATCGTATTGATAAAGTTCATGTTTTTCAATCAAGCCAATTAATAAATCTGGATACTTAGGATTTGTAGCGTAACCAGCTTTTTTCAACCCTTTTGCCCAACCTTTGTAATCGGTAATTTTTAACTCAAATAAAAAATCGTACCTCCCTCTGGTAGTTAAAAAAGCTGAATGATCTTTAAATGATTCGTAAACATCATTGTATTTTCTGAAACATTCATTTTTTTCATCATCATCTATGTGCATGGTTTCTCCCTTCCATCCTGAATGACATTTAATACCAAAATGATTTTTACCATAAACAGCTAAAGGACTATTACCATCTCCGGATTCTAAAATGCCTTGCGCTAAGGTAATACTAGCAGGAACTCCAGATAATTGCATTTCTTGAATAGCATCGTCTTTATAAGTTTCAATGTATTCTTCACGAGTCATTCTTCTTTCGGCTGGTTGGGCAAAAAGAGTAATAACATTTAAAAATAGTAATATGGTAATTAGCTTCTTCACAATCTATAACTACAAAATTAGTATTGAATTTCCATACCAAGCTTTGTATTCTATTAAGATATTAACAAGCTATTTTTGATTATATTGTAATATTCAAACGTTCTTCAAAACCTTTATTTCCTTGTATTCCACCTGTATGAATGGCAATAATTGTTTTGTTATTAAATTGATTAGTGTTTTTTAGCAAATCAAAAATTCCATAAAGCATTTTTCCAGTGTAAATTAAATCTAACAATATATCGTGTTTTGCTTTAAATTGTCGGACAAATTCAATTAGTTCAGGCTTTACTTTAGCATAACCACCAAAATGATATTCAGTTATTAAACTCCAATCTTTATTCGTTACTTCCACATTATACTGAACAGAGTAATCATTAATCAACTTTTGAATATCTTGTTTTAAGAAACCCCCACCTTTTAAAACTGGAAAACCTAACACTTGTTTTTCTGTCGAAGCGATTATTCCAGTTAATGTTCCTCCTGTACCACAAGCTGAACAAACAACATCATAATCTATATTAATATTATTTAAAATTTCTGAACATCCTTTAACTGCAAAAGCATTCGAACCACCTTCTGGAACTAGATAACAGTTTTCATATTCAGATACATCCTTCTTTTTGTAATCTTGTCGAGAAACAAACTTTAAATGCATTCCGTTATCTTTTGCTAACTGTAGGGTTGGATTAAGTGGCAAAACTTCTTCACCTCTAATAATTCCAATTGTTTTAAACCCAAACTCTCTACCTACAGCTGCAGCTGCAGTAATATGATTAGAATAAGCTCCTCCAAATGTTACTAAATTTTGTTTATTTAAACGTCTAGCTTCTAAAATATTATATTTTAATTTACGCCACTTATTACCTGATATTTCAGGATGGATTAAATCTTCTCTTAAAATAAATAATTGACTATTTTTTTGCTGAATACAATCATCAAAAATTTCAACTATAGGAATATTATTTTCGTTAACTTCTTGCAATTACTTTTTTATTAATCTTAGTACCTTTACATTTTATGGATGATTTTTCAAAAATAAACAAACTAGATGAAGATGACTTCTATTTCACTCCTGAAGGATATAGAGTTTTCACAGAAAAATATCTTTTAAAAAGAGGCTACTGTTGCCAAAATGGTTGTAGACATTGTCCGTATGGATTTGATAAAAGTAAAGGTAGAATTGTAAAAGATAAATAAGAGTAAGAGGTTAAAAGCTAAGTTATAGAAAATAAAAAATGAATTTTAAAGAACAAATACAACAAGGAATTCCTAATGAATTACCCGAATTTAAAAAATTAGACTCATCTGTAAGTCATGCTCCAAAGCGAAAAGCAATTTTATCTAAAGAAGAAACTAAACTCGCGTTAAAAAATGCTTTACGGTATTTTGACAAAAAAAATCACCCTATTTTAGTAAAAGAATTTGCTGAAGAACTGGAAAAATACGGGCGTATATATATGTACCGTTTTCGTCCTGATTATAGAATATATGCCCGCCCAATAGATGAATATCCTGGAAAATCTATTCAAGCAAAGTCTATCATGTTAATGATACAAAACAATTTGGATTATGCTATTGCACAACATCCTCATGAATTAATTACTTACGGTGGAAACGGAGCTGTTTTTTCTAACTGGGCTCAATATTTATTATGTATGCAATATTTGTCTGAAATGACAAATGAACAAACATTGGTAATGTATTCTGGTCATCCGATGGGATTATTTCCATCACATAAAGAAGCCCCAAGAGTTGTGGTTACCAACGGAATGATGATACCAAACTATTCTAAACCTGATGATTGGGAAAAATTTAATGCGTTAGGCGTTACACAGTACGGACAGATGACAGCTGGCTCATATATGTACATAGGTCCTCAAGGAATTGTGCACGGAACTACGATTACTGTATTAAATGGTTGTAGAAAAATAGACTCTAATGGTACAGCTGGAAAACTATTTGTAACCTCTGGATTAGGAGGAATGAGTGGTGCACAACCAAAAGCAGGAAACATTGCGGGAGTAGTTTCTGTAACTGCAGAAGTAAATCCTGAAGCAACTTTTAAAAGGCATGAACAAGGTTGGGTAGATGAAGTAATTAGTGATTTAGATGAATTGTGTGTAAGAGTTGTTAAAGCAAAAGCGAATAAAGAAATAGTTTCTTTAGCTTATAATGGAAATATCGTTGATGTTTGGGAAAAATTTGATGAAGAAAACATTTATATTGACTTAGGTTCTGATCAAACATCATTGCACAACCCTTGGGCTGGAGGTTATTATCCAGCAGGAATATCTTTTGATGAAAGTAATGAAATGATGGCTAACAATCCTACATTGTTTAAGGAAAAAATACAAGAAACATTAAGAAGACATGCTACTGCCATTAACAAGCATACCGCTAAAGGAACATACTTTTTCGATTATGGAAACGCTTTTTTATTAGAAGCTAGTAGAGCTGGTGCTGATGTAATGGCTGAAAATGGAATAGATTTTAAATACAACTCTTACGTTCAAGACATTATGGGACCAATGTGTTTCGATTATGGTTTTGGACCATTCAGATGGGTCTGTACTTCTGGTAAACCAGAAGATTTACAAATTACAGATAACATTGCCTGCCAAGTTTTAGAAGAGATTATGAAAGAATCTCCACATGAAATTCAGCAACAAATGCAAGACAACATTACTTGGATTAAAGGTGCTCAAGAAAATAAATTAGTAGTTGGTTCACAAGCTCGTATTTTATATGCTGATGCCGAAGGAAGAATGAAAATTGCCGAAGCTTTTAATAATGCAGTTGCTGACAGAACACTTTCTGCACCTGTAGTTTTGGGTAGAGATCATCATGATGTATCTGGAACAGATTCTCCTTACAGAGAAACTAGCAATATTTACGATGGCTCACAATTTACTGCTGACATGGCAATACAAAATGTTATTGGCGATAGTTTTAGAGGTGCTACTTGGGTAAGTATCCATAATGGTGGTGGTGTTGGTTGGGGAGAAGTTATTAATGGTGGTTTTGGAATGACTTTAGATGGAACTCCTGATGCTGACAGAAGATTAAAATCAATGCTTTTTTGGGACGTAAACAATGGTATAGCTAGAAGAAGTTGGGCAAGAAATGATGAAGCAATTTTTGCCATAAAGCGAGAAATGGAAAGAAACCCAAACCTTAAAGTTACTTTACCAAACATTGTAGATGAAAATTTGATATAATTATTCATTATTGAAATCCTAATTAACACAAAGAATGAATTGTTAATACCTTTTATTAAATGATTGGTCGAATTTTTTATTTTATTGATTATATTTGTATCAACTAAACAAAAAAAAATAATTTACTAACTAAACAAAAAATTATGAAAAAGTATTTACTTTTTGCTTCTGCGGCTTTATTTGCAGTTTCTGTTAACGCTCAAGATAGGAGTAAAGCAGTTTTATTTGATGTAAACGCTGCATCTAAAATTGATGTAGCTATTCCAAACCAATCTGTCAAAGAAACAAAAGCTCCAATATCTAAAGCAGCTAATGTTATAGCTATAGGAACATCTTATAATGTTTTTGGAATCTTAGGAGATAGACAAAATCAGATTGTTTATAACCCTGCAATTAACACGGTTGCATTTGTACACCGTCAAAATAATGGAGGTCCAGGAGGTGTTAATGCAAGTGGAATTATGTCTTTAGATTACTCTACTGATGGTGGAGCTACTTGGACAGTTAATCCTTATCAAACAACTCCAACTGGAAGTGGTGCTGCATGGAATGGTAATAGATACCCAAACATCGCTATTTTCAATCCATCAGGTAATACAGCTTCTGCTAATGCATACGTTATTGAGGCTGGTCCAGGATTAGAAACTGGTACAACTAGTGGGCAAAATGGATGGGCTAAAACTTTTAGATCGTCTCATAAATTAGATGGAACAAATTTAGATGAAACTTATAATTTCAACTCTTTGTCAACACAAAATGATCCTAACGAATGGGGTACATCTGGGTTATATGTAACAGCAAATGGAGATGCTTGGTATGCTTCAACTAACAACAATAACTCATCAAATACTGCTCCTAACCCTGCTTATGATGTTGCTGATAATTATTCAAAATATTTTTTAACTAAAGGTGTTTGGAATAGTACCAACAACAATTTTGATTGGACAACTACCGATACTATTGTTCCTGGTTGGAATACAACAATGGGAACATCTGCAGCAGTAAACATGGGTGGATTAATGAACATGGCATGGTCTACTGATGGAAATACAGGTTACTTTGTAGTAATGGGTAGTTGGGGAGCTAACACAATGTACAGACCTTACGTTTTAAAAACAACTGATGCAGGTGCTACTTGGACTCAGTACGCTGATTACGATTTCTCTCAAAATGTTTTATTACAATGTAAAGTTTTCCCTGTAAACGGAACAACGACTAATTTCAGACCTTTCTTTGGTGCTTATGATGTAGTAGTTGATAACAATAATCAATTAAAAATATTTGGTGAAATTGGATCAGGTTTTACAGATCACCCAGATTCATTAAACTACACTTTTGCTGCAAGACAAGCTGGTCATTTATATGAAACTTCTACTAATATTACTGGTGGTTGGGATATTACTTTTATTGATTCTGTACATGTAGATGATTATCAATATGATCTTACTAATCAATTAAGTCATTTTGTTAGACCACAAGCTGCAAGAAGCCAAGATGGATCTAAATTATTTTACACTTGGTTATCTAGTGATCCTATTACTACATCTACAACAAGAGATTTTCCAGATGTTTATTCTGTTGGACATGATTTAACTACCACTTTGTGGACTCCAATAACAAACTTAACTGGAAACGTTAGTGATGTACAATATGTTGCAGCTTACCAAACGATGGCAGTTGATGCAATAGAAAATGGAAATGATAAATCTTGGGAATTACCAATAGTATTTGCAACAAATCTTACTGGAGGGGCTTTAAGTGATGGTACTCAACCTGCACAGTATAAATTTGTGAAAGGTATCGGTTTTGACCAAACAGAATTTACTAGAATAGCTGCTGCTAATGATTGTAGTGTTGCTGTTGATGAGATTACATTAGCTGATAGTGATATTTCAGTTTACCCTAACCCAACAAATGGTATAATTGAAATTAAAGTTGCTGACGCTACTAGTTTTAATTATACAATAATAGATGTTGTTGGTAATGTTGTTACAAGTAATACTGTTAAAAGTAATAAAGCGACAATTAACTTATCTAACAATGCTTTAGGTATTTATTTTGTAACTATTAATACAAACAATGGTTCTATCACTAAAAAAGTAATGCTTACTAAATAAGTATTATCTATAATACAAAAAAGCCTCATCAATATTGATGAGGCTTTTTTTATATCAAACAATTTTAAACTTATCTTAAAATCGCACCTAAATCTTTTTGTAATTGAGAAATAATATTGTTCATACTTTTATCAATCTGAACATCAGTTAATGTTTTTGTCTCATCTTGAAATTTAAAACTTACTGCATAAGATTTTTTATCATCACCTAAATTTTTTCCTTCATAAACATCAAACAGATTAACTTCCTTGAGTAGTTTCCTATCTTGTTTTAAAGCCAATTCTTTTATTTCATTATAAGTTATTGATTTATCAATTAACAATGCTAAATCTCTCCTTACAAAAGGAAATTTAGTCACTTCCTTATAAGATACTTTGTTTTTATTAGTTAGTTTAATTAAATTATCATAATTAAACTCAGCATAATAGACTTCTTTATCTATATCAAATTGATTTTGTAACTCTTTAGTTACTTTACCAAACTGAACTAAATCCAACTTATTTACAATGGTTTTTAAACCATACTCAAAATATTTTAAGTCGGATTCGTTATCAACAACACTCAAGTTATTTAACCCTAATTTTTCTATTAATCCGTTTACAACTCCTTTCAAAAAATAAAAATTATCTACATCTTTATTCTCTGTTGTGTTCCAATTTTCTTGATTAATTCTTCCTGTAACAAAAACACTTAAATAGCTAGTTTCTTTAAAGCCATTATCCTTTTTTAGGTAAGTTTTTCCCCACTCAAATAATTTTAAATCACTTGCCTTTCTATTTTGGTTATAAACTATTGTTTCCAATCCATTAAACAACATCGATTGTCTCAAAACATCCAAATCAATACTGAGCGGATTTTTAATTTTAATTAATTCTGAAGCAGTTTCTTTATAATAAGTTGATTTGGTTAAAGAATTTGATAGCATTTCATTAAAACCTAAAGCAATTAAAGTATCTGAAATTAAATTCGTTACTTTTTCTTTGTCAGGTTTAATTCTGTAAGATAGTGATGATTTTAAAACATCAGGCAACTTAATATTGTTATATCCATAAACTCTTAACACCTCTTCTATCACATCAACTTCTCTCTGAACATCAACTTTAAAAGGAGGTACAGATAATGTTAAAGTTTCATTAGTTTCTTCAGTAATATTAATTTCTAAAGCTGTTAAAATTGATTTGATTGTTTCGTTAGGAATTTCTTGCCCTATTAATCGATGACAATTTTCATAAGAAAATTGGATTTCAAAATTTTGAATGGCACTTGGATAAATGTCTATAATTTCCGAAGAAACACTTCCCCCCGCCACTTCTTGGATTAATAAAGCGGCTCTTTTTAAAGCATAAATGGTAATGTTTGGATCAGCACCTCTTTCATAACGAAAAGATGCATCAGTATTTAACCCATGGCGTTTAGCAGATTTACGAATTGACACTGGATTAAAGTATGCACTTTCTATAAAAACAGAAGTTGTTTCAGCTGATACACCAGAATCAATTCCGCCAAAAACACCCGCTAAACACATATCATTTTCTGTATTAGCAATCATTAAATCATGTACTGATAAAACTCTTTCAACTCCATCTAATGTCTTAAATTTATTGCTTTCGCTAGCTGTTTTAATAATTATTTTATTGCCTTTAATTTTAGCAGTATCAAAAGCGTGAAGGGGTTGACCTGTTTCATGCAACACAAAATTGGTTATATCTACCACATTATTAATTGGCGTTAATCCAATACTTAACAATCTGTTTTTTAACCAATCCGGTGAATCTTTTACTGCTAATCCTGAAATTGTAACTCCAGAATACCTTGGACATAAATCACTATTTTTTACCTCAACAGCTATATTTAAGTTTGTATTGTCAATTTTAAAATTTTGAATGGAAGGCTTTTCTAGCACAATTTTTTGAGACATTCCCAAAACAGCAATTAAATCTCTTGCAACTCCTATATGTCCGGTTGCATCTGCTCTGTTGGGTGTTAAACCTATTTCAAAAACACAATCATCTTCTATCTTAAAATAGTCTTTAGCTAAAGTACCTACTTTAACATCAGCAGGCAACACCATAATACCATCATGAGATTTTCCTAACCCAATTTCATCCTCTGCACAAATCATCCCTTCAGATAATTGTCCTCTTATTTTAGATTTTTTGATTTTAAACGCTTCTCCATCTTTTGGATAAAGTGTTGTATTAATTGTTGCAACAATTACTTTTTGCCCAACCTCCACATTAGAAGCTCCACATACAATATGTAAATTTTCTTCTGCACCAACATTTACCATTGTTAAATTTAAACGATCAGCATCAGGATGTTTTTCTTTGGTTAATATTTCTCCTACAACGAACCCTTCTAAACCGCCTTTAATAGTTTGTATTTTTTCAAATCCATCTACTTCTAAACCACAATCAGTTAAAACATCTGCAATTTTTTCAGGAGCAAGATCAGTATTAATATAATTTTTAAGCCAGTTGTAAGAAATTTTCATAACCAATTTTTAATATCAAACAAAAGTAATTTTTTTATCTGTTATCATCATTATTGGGAAAGGATAGATTGAAGATATTTATTTTCGAGGATCAATGAACTTTTTAGGTGCTTCTTTTTTAACCTTCTTTTTTTTCTTCTGAACCTCTTCATGAAAAAAGTAACGAAGATCTAGAGTTAAATAATTTCCAGTTAAATCAAAGGTAGTTTCTTCATTCCTTATACCATTTGAACCTTTATAGGTAACAAATTCTTTCATTATTTTAGAAAATGGTCGATGCAAAGAAGCTCCTAAATAAAAATAACCACTCTTATCTGTTCTATACTCCCAACCAACATTAGCTAACAAACTCATTTGCAACCAATCATTCCTGTTTACAGCATTTGTAAAATAATTATCATAGGTAAACAATGGTGTAGGATAAATATCAAAAGAAACACCACCAGCAACATTCATAAACATATTTCTGTTTAATTGCACATAAACTAAACCCAATACTGGTATTTCATAATTAACTAATCTAAAACTAGAGGTTCCTGAAAAAGAAGAGTCAACATCATTAATTGTTAAATCATAATTTCTTCTTAAAAAATTAATACCTGTTTCTAAGGATAAAGATTTAGTAAAACCTTGACGAATAACCATTCCAAAACTTAATCCTGGCTTAGGGTTATTAATATATTCAATATTATTTTCTATATTTTCTTGTTTTCCAGCATCAAAAAGTTGAAGCGGTATTATTGGCTTTAATTGAAGTCCAAAAGTAGTTACTCTTTCTTGTGAGAATAGACTTTTAAATAAAAGTGAAAATAATATGTATAAAATATATTTTTTACTCATGTTAAAATAAACCTACTACAAAACTAAACTTTTAAGCTGATATTGTTAGCTGCATTTAATTAACGGAAATAGTAATAAAAAAAGCCTCACTTAAAAGTGAAGCTTAATTTCTGTGGGCGATGAGGGATTCGAACCCCCGACCCCCTCGGTGTAAACGAGGTGCTCTGAACCAACTGAGCTAATCGCCCTTCTTTTTATAAGGGACGGCAAATATATACCAATTTTAGAAGTTCACAAACTTTTAATTAAAAAATAATTCAACTTTTTTATAAGTACTTAATTTAATGAGTTTTCTGCTAAATATTGCTCCCATTTCCAAGCAGATAACATCATATCATTTAATGATAATTTCGGCTCCCAGTCCAGTAATTCTTTAGCTTTAGTATTATCTGCATAGATCGTTTCTACATCTCCTTCTCTCCTATTAATAATCTTATAATTTAGTTTAAGATTATTTACTTTTTCAAAAGCGTTAATAATTTCTAATACACTTACGCCTTTTCCAGTCCCTAAATTAACAACATTGCACTTAGGCAACTCTTTATGCTTTACTAATACCTGAAGCGCCTTTATATGCGCATTTGCTATGTCTGTAACATGTATATAATCCCTTACACAAGTACCATCTATCGTATTATAATCGTTACCGTAAACATTTAAACACTCGTTTTTACCTATTGCAGTTTGAGTAACAAATGGTATTAAATTATTAGGTTGCTCCTGTATCTCACCATTTAAACCACTCATGTCTGCACCAACCGGATTAAAATATCTTAAAGAAAATGCTTTGTGTAATTCAGTAGTTTTTAAAAAATCTGCTATTATTTTTTCTGAAATCTGTTTTGTCTCCGCATAAGGAGATTCTGCTTTTGGCAATGGAGAGTTTTCAGTAACAGGTAACGATTTTATGTTGCCATAAACAGAACATGAGGATGAAAAAATTAGATATGGGACTTTAAATTCTTTTTGACATTTTAAAATATTAATTAAAGAGTTTATGTTGTTATCGTAATATTTTAAAGGATGCTCCACTGATTCCCCTACCCACTTATGAGCCGCAAAATGAATAATTCCTTTTATATCCTTGTTTTCTTCAAAAACCTTATAAGTAGATTCATAATCTTTTAAATCTACATTATAATACTTAACTTTTTTGCCAGTAATTTTTGTGATTCTTAGATAAGTAGCTTCAGAAGAAGTTGAATAATTATCAATAGAAACGATTTCCCAATTAGTATTTTTTAAAACCTCTGTAATTGTATGAGACCCAATATAACCTGCTCCGCCTGTAACTAAAATTTTCATTTAATTATATTTTTGCCAAGTTAACAAACTTATTAGTAACCAATGAAATTATAAGTTTAGTTTAAATTGAAAATAATAATGGTAAAATTGTACTTATATAAATTTTTAAACTCCGCTTTACTGAAAAATGAAATTTTTTAAGCAGCTTTCCATTTATACATTATCTTCATTTATAGTTGCTGGGATTCCTTTTTTATTTCTACCTGTTTTAACAAGCTATTTGACTCCTGAAGATTATGGAGTAATTAGTTTATATAACAATTTTGTTAGATTATTAATGCCTTTTGTTACTGTTGGTATTATATATTATTCTAATAATGAATTTTTTAACTTGGACAAAAAGGAGTATAAATCTCTTTTTTCTTCCATTTTAGTTATTCCTATTGTCTCATTTTTATTCTTTTTTATATTGTCCTTCTTTTTAGGAAATTTTGTTTGTGATTTTTTAAATATCAAAAACAAAATTTGGGCTATTTTCATACCATTACTAGTACTTTTTAGTACTGCAGAAGAACTTGCTCTTGTTACTTTACGTAATCAAAAAAAAACTTACACTTTTGCAACAGTAAAAATTTTAAAAGCTGTTATTGAAATAATTTTAACCCTATACCTTATTATTATTTTAAATTTAAATTGGGAAGGTAGGGTATTAAGTTGGGTTACTGTTGGAACACTCACGTTAATTGTTGCTATTATATTTTTCAAAAAACAAGGTTTAATCAACTTTAAACAAATAAACAAAAAGCATATTACTAGTGCTTTATTATTTGGCTTACCATTAATCCCTGAAAGTATAATAACGTTTGCTCTAAATATCTCAGATAGATTTTTTATTGCAAAAATGGAAAGCATAGGAGATGTTGGAATATATTCAGTCGGCAGTCAAGTAGGTATGCTGATTTTAATTTTAACTGGAGCTTTATTGCAATGGTTTATACCATTTCAGTTTGAAAATATGCTGACTCTAACTAAAGAAAAGAAATTAAAAATAGTTAGTATGACTTATTTATTTTTAACGATTTTAATTGTAGCTTTCGTCTTACTCATTCTTTTTACACCTATTATTTTTACAGTTATTAATAAAAACTTTAGTTCTGGAAGCTACTTCGTTTTTTGGATCGGATTGGGTTATTTATTTGAGGCACTTTACAACTTATTTAATCAATATTTATTTTATTATAAAAAAACTAAAATAATTGCTATAATCGCAGTTATAGCTTTACTTATAAATATCACTTTAAACTATTACATGATAGATTTTTATGGTACAATTGGAGCTGCCTATGCAACACTAATATCTTATATTTCAATTGCTGCCTTAACTTTTTGGTATGCCAATAAACTTTGCCCAATGCCATGGCTTTCTTTCAAAGAAATATTAATATCTTTTAAACAACAGATTAATACAAAACCACCCAAATAAGTAATTATTATCAAAAATATGTACTTTTGAATGAAGTAGTATTTTTCAATTCGATTTTTACTAAAAACGAACATACTAAAAATTTAGGAATTATTAATAGAGTGCATTTCTCTATGATTGATATTGATTTGCTATTAACGAATAAAACAAATTAATGAAAACAAGTTTTCCTGATATAGAAATTAATTACCTTAACCTTTTACCTAAAAACAAAAGTGCTTTAATTTTAGATTTTGGCTGCGGTTCTGGAAGATTAATTCGCTTTTTACAGGAATTAGGCTATACAAACATTGAAGGAGCTGATATAGATAAAGAATTGTTGTTAAATGTAACAACCGAATTAAACGTAAAAACTCATTTAGTAACGGAAGAATTTCTCAATTCACTTGACAATACTTACGACTTAATTATTGCTAAAGATGTTATTTATTATTACAACTATAACACATTGATTCCTTGCTTAAATAACCTAAGAAAGGGGCTTAAAAAAGATGGCCTATTTATTTGTGAAATTTTTAATGGTGCTGTATATACTGGACCTTATATAAAATATAAAGATTTTGATATACAATTAATTTTAACTGAACACAGTTTAAAAAACTTAATCATTAAAGCTGGTTTTATTATCATAAAATTATCGGGAAATAAAAGGCAAGTAAAAGGAGTAAAATCATTTATTTTTATGTTAATACAATCTTGGTGGAAATTTAAACTTAAATCCATTTACTTTATGGAAAGAGGAATTGATGAACAAAACCCAACAATTTATGATAGAAAAATAATATTGTTAGCAAAAAACATATGAGTTTAAAACATAAAAACATTGTTGGAATATGGAGCAATTATAATTCAGGAGCTGATGGAAATCCTCATTTGTATCTACTAAATAAAAAATGGAACTCTTACAATTTGGTAGCAGAATATTTAGATAACGGAATGCCTATTGAAAAAAATTCCTTCCATTTTTCAAAAAAAAATATCAAAGACAATTTATATCAAACGTCCTTATTTAAAAAAATTTATAACAAACTTACTCGTCAATTTTTTTGGAGAAAATTTAATAAATGGTGTGAAAAATTCATAATTAAAAATGAAATTTCTATTATACATGCTCATTTTGGATATACTGCAGTTAGAATCTTACCAATAATAAAAAAATTAAAACTACCTCTTGTAGTAACATTTTATGGAGTTGATGGCAGCCAAATGTTATTAGAGCAAAAATGGGTCAATGACTATCAAAAAATGTTTAAATACACTTCAAAAGTTATTGTATTATGTGAAGAAGTGAAGAATAGATTGATTAAAATTGGTTGTCCAGAAAATAAAATTATTATATGGCAAATACCTATTAAATTATCAACCTACCAATACCACCCAAGAATAATAAAAGAAACTACCAATTTTATAATTGGAGCTAGATTTGTAGAAAAAAAAGGGCACATATACCTTTTACAAGCTTTCAAAAAACTAGTTTTAGAAAATCACAAAGTAAAAATGTGCATTGTTGGTTATGGAAACGAAAAAAATCAAATAGAACAAGAAATTAAAAAAAATAACCTAACCCAATACGTTACTTTAATCGATACTGCATTAAAGCCAGGTTTTCCTATTCTTTTCAATAACTTATTACAAGAAAATGATGTATTTGTGTTACCCTCAATTGATTCGAAAAATGGTGATGATGAAGGTGGACCTTCTTTAACTCTTGTTGCAGCTCAAGCAGCAGGATTGCCAGTAATTTGCACAAAATTTCCTGGGGCAGAAATAACTGTTTTTGAAAATAAAAATGGACTTTATTGTTTGCCTAGAGATGTTGATTCTTTATATGAAAAAATGGTATATTTAATCGATAATAAAGAAAAATGGAACACTTTAGGAAAAGCTGGAAGTGATTTTGTTCATGATTTGTTTAGGGATGAAAAACAAATGCCAATAATAGAAAACACTTTACAGTCACTATTATAATGAATAATACAATCAAATATACTTTTAAACTTGTTGATAAGTGTGATTTTTGTGGCTCTCCCGCTTCTTTATTTAAAACTTTAGGTAAACGATTAAACAAAAAACAAGGTTTATTCCCTCATAAATCAATTGGGATAACAACTACAATACAACAATGCAAGAACTGCGAATTAATTTTTTCTAACCCACAACCTATTCCCAATAGTATTGCAGATCATTATGCTATTTCACCTGATGCTTTTTGGCCAAAAAGTTACTTCGAAGTTGATGAAAATTACTTTTTAAATGAAATTAATCAGTTAAAAACTCTTCAACCAAATAATGAAAATGAAGAATTATCAGCTCTTGATATTGGAGCTGGTATTGGAAAATGTTTGATAGCTTTAGAAAAAATAGGTTATAAATCTTATGGAATTGAGCCCTCAGAAACATTTTACAACATGGCTATTGATGAAATGAAAATAGATTCGAACCGTTTAACATGTTCTAGTATTGAAGATGCCATTTACCCTGAAAACACTTTTGATTTTATAACTTTTGGTGCAGTTTTAGAACATTTATACAATCCTGGAGAAGCAATTGAGAAAGCTCTGAAATGGTTAAAAAAAGATGGCTTAATTCATATTGAAGTACCTAGTTCAAAATGGTTAATAAGTAGAATGATTAATAAATTTTATAAATTAACCAATACAGGTTATTGTGGAAATATTAGCCCAATGCACTCGCCTTATCACCTATATGAATTTTCCAAAAAAAGTTTTGAAATTCATGGCAAAAAAAATGGATATGAAATAGCTAAATTAGATTACCATGTATGTAACACCTATGCTCCTAAGTTTTTAAACCCCATTTTGGTTCCATTAATGAAATCTACCAACACAGGAATGCAACTTACCATTTGGTTAAAAAAAATATGATTAATCCTTTATTTTCAATAATAATTCCTACTTATAATCGTGCAAATTTTATTGCAAAAACGATAGAATCATTTCTACAACAAACATATTCTAATTTTGAAATAATTGTTATTGATGATGGAAGTACTGATAATACGGAAACTGTAATAAATACGATTAAAGATAAGCGGGTATTATATTATAAAAAAATAAATGAAGAACGTGGAGCTGCGCGTAATTTTGGAGCCCAAAAAGCTAAGGGTGATTATCTTAATTTTTTTGACTCTGATGATCTAGCATATCCCAACCATTTAAGCACAGCAATAAAAACAATTAAAAGTCATAATAACCCTAACGTATTTGCTTTAAATTTTGAAATTAAAGACTCTAGTAATAAGATTCTTAAAAAAGGTAATTTAAATAATGTCAATAGCCAATTAATTATTGGTAATGTATTAAGCACCAATGGAGTATTCTTAAAAAAAGAAATAGCCATAGAAAATCCATTTTCTGAAGTAAGAAAACTATCTATTTCAGAAGATTATTTTCTATGGTTAAATCTAGCAGCAAAGTATACCATTATACCATCTAACATAATTACATCATCCCTTATAGAGCATGAAGGAAGAAGTATGAATAATGTAGATGCAGAAAATTTAATATTTAGAAGATTTTATATTTTAGATAAAATAGAGTCAACTGTTGAACTAAATAATTATTACAAACCACATTTAAATAAAATGAAAGCTTCCTCATTTTTATTTATATCCTCTAATTTAGCTGCAGTAGGATTAAAAAAAATAGCTATTCAGTATTTAATAAAATCAATAAAATTAGATGTTACGTTTTTATTTAACATCAGAACAATAATTACTATAAAAAATATTTTATTAAAGTAATAGTATCTTAGCTTTTTAAAACTCTTAACAGTTAATAATGGCATCCGTAAATTCACCCATTCGAAAATTTGTAAAACCTATTCTTTTTAAGCTTTTAGGAAAAAAAGGCTATAAAAAAATTCAATGTAAAGCCAAATTACGTGACATTGAAATGCGTTTAGTAGAAGAAAAAGAAATGGTGTTACTAGCCAATTTTATAGAAGAAGGGGATGATGTTATAGATTTGGGTGCTAATTATGCTTATTATGTTGAAAGATGCTCAAAACTGGTTAAAAATAAGGGTAAAGTATTTGCTTTTGAGCCTATTCCGTTTACCCATGATGTTTGTAAAATGATTATTGATAAGCTTCATTTAAACAATGTCGTTTTATATCCTTATGCAGCTGGAGCTAAAAACGAAACACTAGAATTTAGAGTTCCTCAAATGGATTTTGGTGCAATAAGTGCAGGTCAAAGTCATATGGCCAAAAGAAACAATGAACTTGAAGGAAAAGAAAATTATTACACTTTTAATAAAGCAGAACTTATAAAATGTGAATGTAAAAACTTAGATGATTTTTTATTCGACAAACTAAATAACCTAAGTTTTATTAAAATTGATATTGAAGGAGCTGAATATTATGCTTTACAAGGGTTAACAGAAATTATTCTGAAATTTAAACCTGTTATTTTAGTAGAAATTCAACCATTTTTTTTAAAAGGGATGGGCATTATAGAAGCTGATTTGGTCGATTTTATCAAAACAAAATTGGATTATTCTCTTTATTTTTATGATAATAGTCTAAAAAAATTAAAGCCCGTAACAACAAATTTGTGGGATGATAATTATCTTCTAATTTCAAATTCCAACAAAGATAAATTTAAAGAATTGATTAGTTTTTAAGTAATGAAAACAAATAGTTACATAAAAAAAATCGTTGCCATTTTTAATGCTCAAGAAGATATGAGATCAGCTCATAGATTGATTGAGCCTATTTTACAAGAAATGACAGCAAATCAAGAATTTATTAATCAAGCAATTGAATTCAACTTATCTGACCCTTTATTTTTGGAACGAAAAAGACATTATCCTACACTAGCCTTATCCATATTTAAAAATGATTTAATTGATATTATTATCAATATTTTTCCAAACCTTCCTGATAAAAATACCAACATTAGTTTTCAAAGTATACACCACCATGGCAATTTAATGTTATCTACAATCGGACTTTCTGGAGTTGGCTATACTTCATTCATTTTTAATAATTCTTACTCCATTGAAGAATCTACAAAAAAAACAAACCTTAAAATTGATAAGCAATATCAAAACAAAATTGGTCAATACACTTTTTGTGATGGCTTTACCCCTCATATTGTTTTTTATCCTGAATCTTTTTCTTCAACATTAGTAGTATGGAGTAGGTCTGATAAAAAGAACATTAACAAACTTAAAAGTCTTTTTCCCAAACCTCTTAAAAAATCCATTTCTAAAATGGCAACTGCAATTGGTCTAAAAAAAACTCTAGCTATTAATGCTGCCCAATACCATGATTTTTATCCAGAAAATAATCAAATTATTGCTTTAAAAGATAGAATAGATTATCCTGAAGGTAGCAATACAAACTTCATTCAAAATATTTTTCATTACTTTCAATCTGTAGGTTATTATAATGAAGAATACTTGAATAAATTACTCCAAAAAAACTCATCAGAAACTGCTAAAAAATGGATTCAAAAATTTATAGCGAAAGAAAGAATTGACCCTGAGTTTGAATCAATACACCTTAATATTAGTAATAAGGTAAATATTATTAAAGAAAGTATTATCAATGCCTGTAAATAATAAAGTATTATATCTTTCTTATGATGGAATGACGGATCCATTGGGTCAAAGTCAAGTATTACCTTATCTTATTGGTTTAGCAAAGCAAGGTTATCAATTTACATTGATTTCATGCGAAAAAAAAGAAAGATACAATCAAAATAAAGCTATTATCCATAAAATATGTGCCGACAACAATATTGATTGGCAACCTATTTTTTACATGAAAAATCCACCTATTTTTTCTACTATTTGGGACATAATAAAACTCAATAAAAAAGTAAAACAACTTCACCATCAAAAACAATTTCAGCTGATTCATTGTCGTAGCTACATTACCTCTCTAATTGGATTAGCATTTAAACAAAAACATGGAGTGAAATTTATTTTTGACATGCGTGGTTTTTGGGCAGATGAAAGGGTTGATGGAAATTTATGGAAATTAAAAAACCCTGCCTTTAAATGGATTTACAGTTACTTTAAGAAAAAAGAAAAAGCATTTATACAATTTTCAGATAAAATAATTTCGCTTACGGAAAACGGAAAAACTGAAATGTTAACTTGGAATATTAAAAACCTAAATTCAGAAAAGATTACTGTTATTCCATGTGCTGCTGATTATCAATTGTTTGAATTAATTAACGATGACAAAAAACAAACTGCCAAAAAGAAGCTTAACTTAAATAACAATGAATTCGTACTTTCTTACATCGGATCAATAGGTACTTGGTATTTATTAGATGAAATGCTTCATTTTTTCAGTCTTTTGAAAGAAGAAAAACCAGCTGCTAAATTTTTATTTTTAACCCCTGATGATGAAAATTTTATTTTAGAAAAGGCAAAAAAATATAACCTCACAAAAGAGGACTTTATTATTCGATTTGCGCAAAGAACAACGATTCCTTCCTTAGCCCATGCTTCAGATTTTAGTGTCTTTTTTATAAAACCAGCATACTCTAAAAAATCAAGCTCCCCTACTAAAATGGGAGAGATAATGGCAATGGGTATTCCACTAATATGTAATAATAATGTTGGGGATGTAGAATCAATTTTAAATCAAGCTAAAGCTGGTTTTTGTATTGAAGAAATGAATAAAAATTCTTTTATAACTACAATCCTAAATATTGAAAACTCAAGCATTAATTCTCCAGCATTAATTAGAGAAAACTCAAAAGCTTTTTATGACTTAGAAAAAGGAGTAAATTTGTACCTTTCAATTTATAAAGAATTGCTTTAAAAATTAATGGTTTTTACAACTTATAATCAAGCTCACAATAATATTATTACAACCATTGATGGTAATAATATTGAATCATTTATTACCGAAAACGATACTAATTTAGACCAAAACACCGTAACCTCTTTTGGAGAAGAATGGCTAAAGTTTAATGCCTTTACTTCTGAAGAAATTAGTATTGCTGGTAATCAATACTTTGATATTGTTGATGAAAACTTATTAACTAAAAACACCACTGTATTAGATTTAGGTTGTGGTAGTGGTAGATGGACAAAATTTATTGCTCACAAAGTAAAATTAGTAGAAGCTGTTGATCCTAGTGATGCTGTTTTTTCAGCAAGCTACCTTAACAAAAATGAAAAAAATGTAAGGGTGACTCAGGCAAGTGTTAGTAATATTCCTTTTAATGACAATACATTTGATTTTGTTATTTGCTTAGGTGTTTTACATCACATACCTAATACACAACAAGCATTGATTGATGTAGTAAAAAAAATAAAAAATGATGGTACTATATTGTTGTATCTTTATTATAGCTTAGATAATAGAGGTAGTTTTTATAAAACTATATTTAAAATATCTAGCTTTTTTAGGTTATTGATTAGTAAAATGCCGAAATCAATAAAAAAAATTACCTGTGATTTAATTGCGATATTTATTTATATGCCTTTAGTAATATTGGTTAAATTTTTTGAACTGCTTTTTGGGAACAAAAAATGGATAAAAAAAATTCCTTTATCATATTATTCAGACAAATCTTTTAATATTATTCGGAATGATGCTTTAGATAGATTTGGAACCCCTTTAGAACAGCGTTTTAGTAAAAAAGAAATTACAAAAATGATGGAAAACGCAGGATTAAAAAACATAGTGTTTTCTGACAATGAACCCTATTGGCATTGCACAGGACAAAAAATATGAGTAAAAAAATTCTAATAATATGTCCTCACCCAGAAAATGTAGCTCCAGGTCAACGTTTAAAATATGAGCAATATTTTGATAATTGGAGAAATGAAGGTTATGAATTAAAAATATCTTCATTTATGTCCTTAAGATTTTGGAACATAGTTTACCAAAAAGGATTTTTTATAGAAAAGGTATTTTGGACAATTATAGGTTATTTTAAGAGATTAGGAACTTTATTTCTAATTCCATTTTATGATGTTACTTATGTTTTTTTATGGGGAACCCCATTTGGAACCTCCTTTTATGAAAAATTGATTAGGCTTCTTTCTAAAAAAATGATTTACGACATAGATGACATGATTTTTTTAGGTCATTCTAGCGATGCTAACAAATTTTGGCAAAGCTTAAAAGGAAAAAGTAAGATGATTTACCTAATGAGAAAATCAAATCATGTAATTACTTGTACACCTAAATTAGATGAGTTTGTCCGTCAGTTTAACCTAAATACAACTGACATTTCTAGTACTGTCGATACAGCGATTCGATACCAGCCTATTAATAACTACCAAAACGATCATCAAATAATATTGGGTTGGAGTGGTAGTCACAGTACCTCTAAATACCTTTACTTATTAACTGACGTTTTTAAAAATTTAGCTGCAAAATATGATTTTAAATTAATGGTTATGGGGGATAAAAATTTTGATATTAAGGGAGTTAATATTGAAGCTTTAGATTGGACTGAAAAAATTGAAATAAGTACTTTACAAAAATTTGATATCGGCCTTTACCCATTGCCTGATGAAGAATGGGTTTATGGAAAAAGTGGGTTAAAAGCAATACAATATATGGCTCTTGGTATTCCAACTGTTGCAACAGCATTGGGTGCTAATTTTAGAATCATTGAAAATGAACATAATGGTTATTTGGTTAATCCTAATAATTATACAGAATGGGAGATTAAAATAGAAACCCTAATTAAAAATGCTGAATTAAGAAAGAAATTAGGCGAAAATGCTAGAAAAACTACAGTAGATAAATACTCCATTGAAGCTAATAAATCTAAATACTTAGCAATTTTTAAAGCTGTTTAGTATTTATCCTTTTTGACGCTTGGTGAATTATAATAAGACTTATTATAAAAAACAATTCCGCTGGTATTTTGTATCGAGATAAAGCACCGAAATTATAAGAGCTTACACCTACCATCACCCCAAAAATTAAAGCAAAAATCATAAAAAAGAAAGCTTCTTTATTTTGAACTAATATTTTAAAAAATCTAAGCCGTATTTTTAACAATAAATATAGGAATATACATAAAAGGATTAAACTTTCTATTCCACCTAATAGTGTTGGAATATTTCTTACCTCCCACAAATAAGGTCTAAAAAAAGTAACATTTAAAGCTGCTGGTGCTTTCAGTAAAATACCCAATGGAGTTAATTCCATTTCACCTAAAGTATAACCTGATTGATCTCTATTATCTGCTAAATATTCGTGCCATGCTTGAAATCCTTTCAAAGCATTTTCAATATTTTCCACATTATATTTACCTGCACTATCTGAAATATTTTGAGCTAGATAATAAGCTGATACAATCAAAAATAAAATAATAAAAGGCTTTATTAATCTTCTAATAAAAGAATTAGTTATAAGGTTTTTAATGTTAGACTGCACCCAAATAAACAAACATGGGAAAAGTACATAAAGAATATAGGGTTTAAGTAATAACAATAAATAAGCTCCAATCAAAGTAATAATAATACCTGTAAAAAGTTTACGTTTAAAAATAAAAACATTAGAAAAAGTATATAACATAAACCCTATTACACCTATTGTTACAGTATCTTTTAATATTCCTGAACTCCATAATAATGCAGTAGGTATAAAGAAAAAGGCAATCAACATGTACTTTGCTGATTTTAAATACAACCTACATAAATTACTATAAGCTAACCATAAACCTAAAAAAGAAAATAACCCAAAAAATATAGACGAAATTAAATAGGATCCAAAACTAAAAAAATTAACTAGTGTCGTCATTTTAACGATACTAAAAACATCGCTTGCATTTAAAATATAATTGTATGCTGGTGCAAAATTATGTTTAGACAAATTCAAACTATCAACAGAAGAGAAATAAACATCTATGGCATTTCTAAAATCATTAAAAAAATAGTGCCTTAAACCTTCGGCTGCATTAAAAAAAACAAAAGTATCTCCTCCTTTATAGTAATAAATAGAAAAGACAGCGAATCCAATTCCACCTAATAATTTAGCCGTTAAGGCCGATAAAAAATATTTATATTCAGGATGAGTTTTAATCTTTTTGTTCTTATAAACTATCGCTATAAAGTATATTGCAAAAAGGTAGATAAACCCTAATGTAATATCAAATAATCCTATATTTGGAATCATAAATTTTTACTTTAATGCAACTAGTTTCAGCAACCAACAACAAAAATAAAATTAAAGAAATAAAACAACTACTTCCTACATCAATTAAACTATTGAGTTTGGAAGAAATTAATTGCTTGGAAGATATTCCTGAAACATCTGAAACCATTGAAGGAAACGCCATACAAAAAGCTCAGTATGTTTACGAAAACTATGGATTAAACTGTTTAGCAGATGATACTGGCCTAGAGATTGAAGCTTTAAACGGAGAACCTGGAGTTTATTCGGCACGTTATGCTGGGGAACAAAAAGATGCCAATGATAATATGGATTTAGTTTTACAAAAACTGAACGGAATTGACAACCGAAATGCTCGATTTATTACTGTAATTGCCTTAATAATCGATGGAAAAACAACTTGTTTTAAAGGAATTGTTGAGGGCGTCATTACCGCCAAAAAAAGTGGCTCTGAAGGTTTTGGCTACGACCCAATTTTTAAACCAAATGGATATAACATTACTTTTTCTGAAATGAGTTTAGAAGAAAAAAATAAAATTAGCCATAGAGGACAGGCTGTTAAACAATTAGTTAATTATCTCGGAGAATAAATCTTTTAAAACAATTCCTTCATGAGCCGCCATTTGAGGTATTAAACTTGCACTACTCATACCAGGCACAGTATTTATTTCAATTAAATAAGGTGTATCTCCCTGAATAATATAATCTGCTCTACAAATACCCTCTAAATCTAAAATTTCATAAATACGTTTAGTTTCGGTTTTTACTTTTTGTTCTATATCAGTTGGTAAGTTAGCAGGAGTAATTTCTTCCGACTCGCCTTTATACTTTGCATCAAAATCGAAAAATTCGTTTTTAGTAACTATTTCTGTAATTGGTAAAACTTTAACTCCATTTTTACCTTTATAAACACCATTAGTTACTTCTCTCCCAACCATAAAGCTCTCTATAATAGCTTGGGTTCCATGTTTTAAAGCAAAATTAATTGCTGCTTCTAATTCATTTTCGCCTTTAACTTTTGTTACACCAAAACTACTACCTCCATCAGCTGGTTTTACAAAACAAGGCAAGCCAACTTTTGCTATTATATCTGTTGATTTAAAAATTTCATTTTTTCTAATTAAAACTGCTTCGGCTACTTTAACACCAAAATTTTTAAGGTACTGATTACATACAAATTTATTAAAGGTAAGTGTTGAGGCTAAATGACTACATGTAGAATAAGGCATTCCTAACATATCAAAATAAGCCTGAAGTTTTCCATCTTCACCAGGTGTTCCGTGTATTACAATAAAAGCAAAATCAAACTTTATATTTCCAAATGAAAAATCGCTACGATTCATATCAATTTTATCACCATTATAAAAAGCAAACCAACCTTCTTCATCTATCCTAACCTTAATTGGGTTGTATTTTTCTCTATCAATATTTTGAAACACCGTTTCGGCACTTAATAAAGAAATTACTTTTTCATGACTATAACCTCCTTCTAATACAGCAATATTTTTCATAATATTAAAATTGTCATCCTGAGCATGTCGAAGGATATTTCTTTCAAATTTATTTTATCCAACACAAAAACTTTGCTCTTTATAAAATAAATATGAATATTTGATTGTTAACTTCGTAGCACTTCTTATTGAATTAATGTCGAAACAAAAAATTATTGTATCAGTTACAAACGATTTAACTACCGATCAGCGTGTAGCTAAAATTTGTAATACCTTGGCTGATTTAAATTTTGAAGTTATACTAATTGGTAGAAAATTATCCAATAGTCAGTCAATTAAAAGAAATTATACTACCAAGCGTTTTAATTTATGGTTTAATAAAGGTGCATTATTTTATGCCAATTTCAACATTCGTTTGTTTTTATTTTTAATTTTTAATAAAGCTGATGCTTACTGGAGCAATGATTTAGATACACTTTTGGCAAATCATTTAGCTAGTAAATGGAAAAACAAAAAATTGATTTTTGATAGCCATGAATACTTTACCGAAGTTCCTGAATTAGTTAATCGTCCTAAAATTCAACGGTTTTGGAAACGAATAGAACAGCGCATTGTACCTCAACTTAAAAATGTACTCACAGTAAGTCAATCTATAGCTGATTTATACCAACAAGAGTATGGTATTGATGTAAAATTATTACGTAATGTTCCTGAACAAAATACAACTATTTTTGAGGTAGAAAACCTTAAACTTAATCAACAAAAAATAATAATTTACCAAGGAGCAATTAACGTAAACCGAGGAATTGAATTGATGGTTAAAACAATGAATTATCTTGATAATTGTATTTTATACCTGATTGGCAAAGGAGATCTTTCTGAAAAAATTGCTCAATTAATTGAATTAGAAAATTTAACAAATAAAGTAATAATGCTAGGCGAAATTCCTCACGAAAAATTACGCAGTTACACTATTCAAGCTGACTTAGGTTTAAGCTTAGAAGAAGATAAAGGATTAAATTATCGATTTGCTTTACCAAACAAATTATTCAATTACATACTTGCTGAAGTGCCTGTTTTAGTGAGTAATTTACCCGAAATGTCAAATTTGGTAAAGCAATACCAAGTTGGTGAGATAACAGATTCCCATACCCCTCAAGAACTTGCTGTGAAAATTGAAAAAATGATAAATAATCCAACAGATTATATTATTTGGAAAAACAATTGTAAAAAAGCTGCTTTAGAGTTAAATTGGGAAACCGAAAAACAAGTAATTTCAACTTTATTTTGAAAGCCATTAATATAATATCCTTTGATGTTCCGTTTCCTACTAATTATGGAGGTGTAATTGATGTTTTTTATAAAATAAAAAGCTTTAAAGAACAAGGTATAGCTGTCCATTTACATTGTTTTGAATACGGAAGGGGCGAACAACAAGAATTAGAAAAATCTTGTGCTTCTGTGGCTTATTACAAACGAAAAACAGGAGCAACTTCTTTTCTTTCAAGTTTACCTTATATTGTTAAATCCAGAGTAGATAAACAGTTAAAAACAAATCTATTAAAAAACGATTTTCCAATTTTATTTGAAGGGCTACACACCTGTTTTTTATTAGGTGATTTAGATTTAAAAGATCGTTTTAAAATTGTTAGAAATCACAATATAGAACATCATTATTATCAACATTTAGCAAAAGCTGAAAAAAAGAGTTTTAAAAAAGAATACTTTAAAAGAGAAGCAAAAAAATTAAAACAATTCGAGCCTATTTTAAAGCATGCTAATTTGTGCTTGGCTATATCTGAAAATGATTGTAATTACTTAACAAACACTTACAAGAAAAATCGTGTTATTCATGTACCTGCATTTCACCAATCTAACATAGTAACTATTAAAAAAGGATTAGGTGCTTATGCTCTATACCATGGAAATTTAAGTGTTACCGAAAATAAAAAAGCAGTTGAATACATAGTATCTAAAATATATAACGACATAGAAACTCCTCTTATCATTGCGGGTTTAAATCCTTGTAAAAAACTAATTGATTTAATAGCTAATTACCCTCACATTAGTTTAATTAAAAACCCTACAAATGAAGAGCTTGATGGACTTATAGCTAACGCACAAATAAATTTACTTTATACTGAGCAAGCCACTGGTTTAAAGCTAAAATTACTTAACGCACTATATAATGGAAGGTATTGTATTGTAAACTCGAAAATGACAGAGGGTACTCGTTTAAATGAATGCTGCATAGTTGAAGATGATGTTATAGCACTTAAAAAAATAATTAAAAAAGCTATTGTAACACCTATTACTGAAAAAGAAATAGAACAACGAAATATAATACTCAACGAGTATTATAGTAATTCAAAAAATATTCAATACTTAATTGAAAACATTACTTGCTGAAAATAAAGACTTTTCTCCAAACTTGACTTTGTCCTTAAAATAATATAACTTCGTTTAATCCAGATAGCTATCGGGATTAAAGAACATTGGAAACGTTTACAACAAAAGCGTTATAACCAATATAAAAAAATGATAAGGTCATTCACATATATAATCGTTTGCATATTGTTTGCGAATTGCAATAATCAAGATGAGGCTTTAGATCAAAAAAAAATAGCTTCATCTGATGGGAAAGGATTGATTGTGACCTTATTCTTAAATGATAGTATTGTGTCAACAAATTCAGAAATTCAAATTACTGCTCGATTTTATAATAATGGCGAGAAGGATATAAAACTGGATCAGAGACAAATTTTAGAAAATCCAATTCTTTCTCTTCGTGTTTCTGATGAAAAAGGAAACGCCTTGCACTCCGTTCCGCCATCAATACCAAGAGATGACAAGAATTCAACCTTTATCAAAATATTGAAGCCCGAAGAAGATTACACAATTAAATACAACTTAAATATATTTAGTCCAGCTTTGTCTAAAGGCAGATATAGTGTTAATATGAAAAATGGTTCTTCTAACAAAGTCTGGTTTGACATTGAATAAAACTGGCTATAACAAAACCTAAACTGCATTAAAACGCAGTTTAGCCTAATCGTTAAACGAATCTACTTCAACTGTTTCAATTCTGCTTCAGCTTTCGCTTTGTAAAATCCGTTTTCAGTAATAATTTCTTTTAGTATTTTTTTAGCATTGTCTGTTTGCTTTAGTTCAATTAAGGTTAATGCTTTGTGCCATTTTGCTTCTTGATTAAACTCAGTTTTAGGGTTAATCAACACCTTGTCTAAATCTTTTAAAGCTTTGTCGTAACGTTTTAAATGGTAATTGCTTAATCCCCCGTAAAACAAGCAATTTACTTCCTCTGGATGCTCTTTTAAAATAACATTAAACTCATCTAACGCCAAAGTATATTTTGCAGTCTTGTAATAAGCTATGGCTTTTTCTAAAGTAGCTTTGTAGGTAATTTCAACTACCAATTCTTCACGTTCTTTTTCAGCTTTTACTTTATCTTCTTTAGTTGCAAAACTAGCCTCAGTAGCTTCTGTTTTTGTTTCAACAACTTGTTTTAAATCGTATTGTTGTTGAAATTCTTCTCTATAATCTACTGCTTTATAACCATTAATAGTTATTGTACTTAATTGTTCTCTATCAGTAAAAGCTTTTTCTTCTTGTGCAGCAGCTGGAACTGGAGCAGAATTTTTAAATTTCTTTTTAGCAGCATCATTACTTTTTGCTCGTGTTTTAGCAAACCCATCACTATCTTCTGAGTCTCTAATAGCACCTGTAACTATAACATCTGCTTCAATTTTAGTGATTTCTGCTTGATTATCTTTTCTATTATTTCCTAAAGATGTTGTAGCTACAGCACCTGAGGCTTCTAATTGTTTTTTATCTTCTGCTTTTGCTAATTTATTGGTTGATGAAGCTAAATTAGTTCTTTTCACACTCTGCTCCTCACCTTTTAATACTGTATTAAAATCATCATTTGGAACATCACTTAATTCTATTTCATCTTCAAGAACCTCTAAAGGAGCATTATTTACATTTCTATATTGTTGTGTATTAGTTGATTCCTTTTTGATTAACTCTTCCTCAGCAACTGCATCATTAACAACTTCTCCCTTTTTCACACTCATACTTGTTTCTTCTAAAGCAGGTGCATGTTCATCAATAATTTCTGGCGTATTGATAGCTAAATTTTTTCCAGTAGTTATTGTTTCGTTAAAGTGATTTACCGTAAAATATGTCCCAAACATAATTACTAAAACTGAAGCTGCCACCATTAGGTTTCTCATAATTGGCGCTTTGTTTTTTCCTAATCTTACTCTTTGGTCTATTTCATTATCAATAGCAAAAAGTATAGAAGAATTGTGAGCATATTTCATCCCAGCAAGTGCATCCGAACACAACTCACAATCGAGCATGTGTTTTTCTACCTCATACAATTCTTGTTTAGAGAGTTGCTGATTAATATACCTAAGCATAGTTTCTTTCGAGATGCAAGTCGTGTTTGAAAATATGTAGTTATGTAATTCTTTCATTTTAATTTTTATTATCCTAACATAATGTTGGCTAAATTTCTTTTTCCATTTTGTATATAACTTTTTACTTTTTTAATATCATATCCTGTAATGTCTGCTACTTCATTGTAACATTTTTCTTCTATAAAAAACAGCTGAATGCATTGTTTTTGCTCATCTTTTAAATGTGTCATTGCTTCTTCTAATTTTGTTAGCATAGCTTCTTTTTCTACACTTTCATTAATGGCAAAAGGTACTTCGTAAGTTTCTTCGTGTTGGTAAACTGCCTCGTACTCATTTACTTTTTTAAGTTGCACTTGTTGCTTTCTTAAAAACATTAAACAATGATTACGAGCGACACTGTGTAACCAACTTTTAAAATTGGCGATGTCATGCTTTTTTAAATCTTCTAATAAGTTTTCAAAAATTTGTATTACAGCATCTTTACCTTCATCTTCATTTTTTAAATATTTAAGGCAAACCCCATAAACCAAGTGAGAGTATCTTTTGTATAACTCTCCCACCAACTCGTTATCGCCTTTCTTTTTGTACTCAGCAATTAACTCGTTGTCGGTTAATGATTGTATGTTTTTTGCCTTAAATAATCGCATCAATATGCTACTTAAACTCTTGTGCTAAATCGTAATAACTTTTAGTTTCTACCACTATTACTCCTCCAGCTAAATCGCCATAACGAGCAGGTACTCCACCAGTGTAAACTTTTATACTACCTATTGCCTGACCAGGTATTCCAATATCACCAGTAATAGATTTCATCCCATCAGTAATAAATTGAGTAGATGATGGTCTGCTTCCTCTTACATAAACATCTTTACCATTAGCTCCAACTGTAACTCCATCAAATTGATTCAGTAGTTGAGTAGGATTGTGTAAATTAGGATCGTTTTGAATTACTTTAGCAGTAAGTGTTTTAACATGAGGTTCTGAGATATTAATCAATGGTATTTCGTACTCAAAAAACTCAAATTCTGGTAATAATTCAGCAGTAGCTTCTAAATCTATATTTACATAAGTAATGTTATCCGTTGTTACCAACACATTTTGAGTTTTAATCGGACCATACCCTTGTATTTTTGTTATTACGGTATATTTTCCAGGCGTTAAAGATGAAATAGTATATTTCCCATCAAAATCAGCCGCATCTCCAATCATTGCATCACCTTTTTCAATATAAACAGAAGCATTCCAAATAGGTTCTCCTGTATTTTTGTCTTTTACAATTCCTTTAATAGAACCAGATTGGGCAAATACCCCATTGGCTGCAAAAAGGAACACGATAAATAAGTTAGTTAGTGTTTTCATAATTTCTAAGTTTTAAATTAAGTAAATAAATATCAATAAATCATTGTTTTTTAAGAATTCTCGATAGTTAGATGCAAACCACTTTAAAATTCCATAAAAATTTAACAACTTTTTTCTTTTTATACTTATTATCAACCGTTTATCATATTCTTACAATTGTAACTAAATTTTTATTTAATTTAGTTTTTACTAAAACTAACTTTTAATTGATGAACAATTTAAACAAAGCAATATTAGGCATTACTGCTATAGCATTTACTTATGCTTGTGGTGGTGAAACTAAAGAAGTAAAAGAAACAGCAGAAGTTAAAGTAACAGCTCCTGCTTTTGATGTTAGCCAAATAGATTCTACCATTAACCCTTGTGAAGATTTTGAACAATTTGCTGTAGGAAATTGGTTAAAAAACAATCCTGTACCCGAATCTGAAAGTAGATGGGGAAGTTTTAACATTGTTCATGATGCCAATGAAATTAAACTAAAAGAAATTGTTGAAGAAGCTGCAAAAGCTAAAGCAAAAAAAGGAACTCCATTACAACAAGTGGGCGATTTTTATACTTCAGCATTTGATTCTACTAAAGTAAACGAATTAGGTTATACTCCAATTAAACCGCTGATAGAACAAGTTGATAATGCTAACTCCCTTCAAGAGTTATTAGAATTAACTGTTCAATTAAGAAAAAAAGGTTCTGGTTCTTTCTTTGGTGGTGGGGTTGGTATCGATTCTAAAAATAGTACACAATACATTTTTTATCTTTCTCAAGGTGGAACAGGTTTACCTGACAGAGATTATTACTTTCCTACTGACGATCGTGGAAAAAACATCTTAGAAGAATACAAAAAACACATTGCTGCATTATTTGTATTAGTTGGTGATGATCAAGCAACCGCTGATTCAAAAGCAATGAGTGTTGTTAAGTTTGAAACAGAGTTAGCACGACACTCTATGGACAGAGTATCTCGTAGAGATCCCATTGCTACTTACAACAAAATGAATTTAGATGAATTACAAAAATTATGTAGCGTAGTTAACTGGAAAGGTTATTTAAGTGCTACAGGAGCAAACATGGATATTTTATCAGAAGTGGTAGTTCGTCACCCAGGTTATTTTAAAGCTTTAAACAAAACTTTACCTACTGTATCATTAATAGACTTAAAAACTTATGTGAAATGGCATTTAATTAATGACATGTCTGGAAACTTAAGTATTGATTTTGAAAAACAAGTATTCTCTTTTTACTCTACTACCCTAAGAGGTGTTGGTGAAATGAAACCAAGATGGAAAAGAGCTTTAGAAAAATCAAATGGAACTGTTGGTGAGCAAATAGGAAAGTTGTTTGTTGACAAACATTTCCCAGAAGAATCAAAACAAAAAGTGTTGGATTTAATCGGAAACATTAATAAAGTGTTTAAAGAAAGAGTTCAAAAATTAGAATGGATGGGTGAAGAAACTAAAGCAAAAGCTTTAGACAAATTAAGCAAGTTTACTTACAAAATTGGTTACCCTGATAAATGGGAAGACTACAGCTCTGTTGAAATTAAAGCGGATGCTTTAGCAGAAAATGCGATGAACATGAATGCTTTTGAGTACAACAAAAACATTGCAAAACTTGGTCAACCAATTGATAAAGGTGAATGGGGAATGACTCCTCAAACAATTAATGCTTATTACAACCCTACAATGAACGAGATTGTTTTTCCAGCAGCAATTTTACAACCTCCGTTCTTTAGTCCTGATGCTGATGATGCAATTAATTATGGTGGAATTGGAGCTGTAATTGGACATGAGTTTTCTCATGGTTTTGATGACCAAGGAAGCAAATATGATGGGAATGGAAATTTACAAAACTGGTGGACTGATGAAGACAATGCCAACTTTAAACTAAAAACAAATAAGTTAGTAGCTCAATTTGATGGATATGAAGTAGCTGAAGGAAACCATGTAAATGGACAATTAACCTTAGGTGAAAACATTGCTGATATAGCTGGTATTACCTTAGCTTATTATGCACTTGAAAAAGCTATGGCTGGTAAAAAAGATCCAATGATTGATGGTTACAATTACCACCAACGTTTCTTTTTAGGATGGGCACAAGTATGGCATACTAACTCAAAAGATGAAGCTATTATCAACCAAGTTAAAACAGATCCTCATTCTCCAACAAGATATAGAACTATTGGCCCATTGGTAAATATGAGTGAATTTAGAACAGCTTTTGGTTGTAAAGAAGGTAAAATGATTGCTCCAGACAGTTTAAGAGTAACTATTTGGTAATAATTAAATTTAAAAATAATTTAAAATCCCGAAGCTAGCTTCGGGATTTTTTTTGAATATTTTTACACTATGAATTTAAAAGACGAATACAACAAAACCTTTATTGGAAGTTTAGCCAATCAACTCAACAAAGAGGATGCTACTTTTGATGAAAAACAGTTTACTAAAGCCATCATTAATAAAGATTGGGAAACCAAAGAGCTGAAAGAACGTATTCGTTGTGTTACCGAAAACCTACACCAATATTTACCTTACAATTACCCAAAACAAACGGAATTATTAAGTAAAGTTGTTGCTAATTATAGTGGATTACAAGGTTTTGTGTTTCCAGATTTTGTGCAGGTTTATGGCTTAGATGATTACAAAAATTCTATAAAAGCGTTAGAATTATTTACACAATATTCTACTGCTGAGTTTGCCATTCGTCCATTTATAGAAAAATATCCAAAAGAAACAATGCAGCAAATGCTGGCTTGGAGTAACCATAAAAATGAACATCTAAGAAGGTTAGCTTCCGAAGGAACTCGACCAAAATTACCTTGGGCTAGTCCATTACGAGAATTTATTAAAGACCCTAGCCCAACCTTACCAATTTTAGAAAACTTAAAAAATGATCATTCGCTTTATGTTAAAAAAAGTGTTGCCAATCATTTAAACGATATTTCTAAAAACCACCCTGATTTAGTTTTAAAACTGGGTAAACAATGGTTTGGAAAAACAGCGCATACCAATTGGATAATAAAACAAGCCCTAAGAACTTTACTTAAAAAAGGAGATAAAAAGGCATTGGCTATTTTTGGTTTGCAAGATTCAACAGGAATTGAAATTGAAAATTTAAAACTATCTCAACCCGAAATTAAAATAGGAGATTATATCCATTTTGAGTTTGATGTATTGAATCAAACCGCTAAAACCAAAGCTATTCGCTTAGAATATAATATAGATTTTGTTAAAGCAAATGGATCAACATCTGTTAAAGTGTTTCAGATTTCTGAATTTGAATTAAAACCAAACATTAAAAAAGCATTTAAACGCAAGCAATGGTTTAAAGAATTAAGCACTCGCAAACATTACACTGGAGAACATAAAATAGCATTAATTATTAATGGTGATGAAAAAACAACTTGCTGTATTAACCTATTAAAATAAATAACATAATTATGGAAGAATTGGCTGTTTGTGAAATGCCACAACAATACCTCCCAAAAAGCTTGGAAGAACTGCAACAAAAATTAATTGCTGGCGATTTAGTAGGCGATTACAGAATAGCTGAACACATTTTAGAGTTAAAAAACGAAGATGGCACCTATCATTTTGAGCTGTACGAAGCCTTTAATGCAGGTGAAATTTCTGGCGGACCGGGCATAGAAATTTCTGGAAATTTTAACGATGCTGTGGGTGTAATTGTAGAATTACAAGAAATGTTTGAAAACAGCTTTACCCAATGTAAATTTTCTTCTGTTTTTGATGATTAAAAGTTAAATCTAACAATGAATACGATAGAAAAACTGCTACAAACAATTGAAACCGAAAACCTTTGGGATAAAACAATAACCCTAAGTCGTAACGAATATTTAAAAGTTAAAGGCAGTATCGATACCAACTTGTATTTTATTGTGAATGGTGCTTTAAGAATTTTTATTGACGATGAATTTGAGGAGCACACCATCCGATTCGGGTATGAAAATAACATTATTGCTGCGTTAGACTCTTACCTTACCAACAAACCATCTGATTTTTATATGCAAGCACTTAAAAAAACAGAAGTTAACGTTATTAGCAAAGCTCGTTTTACCAAATTGGTAGAAAGCTCTGAAGATAGCAGGCAAGCTTGGATAACTATTTTAGAAGATTTGGTGTGCCAACAAATGGAACGTGAAAGAGACATTTTAATTTCTTCGCCAGTAGAACGTTACAACCGAGTATTAAAAAGAAGCCCACAGTTGTTTCAAGAAATACCTAATAAATACATTGCTTCTTATTTACGAATGACCCCCGAAACCCTATCGAGAATTAAAAAATCTTGATTTCAATCAATGTTTAGGTTGTTTTTATGCGTAACCTTTGGTAAAAATTAATGAACGATGAAAACAACAGCAGAAAATTTAATAACCGAATTGATTGAACGCACCAAACAAGCCATTAACGAATGTGAAACCCTTAACCAAAAACCCTTAACCGATTTAAATAAAAAAACTAACGAAACCAGTTGGAGTGCTTTAGAATGTTTAGAGCATTTAAACCTTTACGGTGATTTTTACTTACCAGAAATTGCTAAACGCATTAATGAAAGTAGCTGGGAACCAGAAGCTAATTTTAAAGGAGGTTTTTTAGGAAATTATTTTACCAATAGCATGTTGCCAAAGGCTGATTTAAAAAAAATGAAAACCTTTAAAGACAAAAACCCAAACGGTAGTAAATTAGATAAAAATACCATTGAGCGTTTTTTAAACCAACAAAAAGAAATGTTAACCCTATTAAACCAAGCAAGAGGTATTAGTTTAAACAAAACTAAAACGGCTATTAGCATTAGTAAATTAATAAAATTAAAGTTAGGCGATACCTTTAGGTTTGTTATTGCCCACAACGAAAGACACTTGGTACAAGCAAAAAAAGCCATTAATTAACCCAACCCTTACGTATTTATACGTAATTCATTTACAGTGACTTAGGATTTGTGTTATTGATTTATTAGTTTATATTTGGAAATAAGTTTAAAAGAAAAACAAAAATATGTTCATAGATAGAATTGATAATTACAAATGGATAGAGGAAAATAGAAATTCAAAATTACTTGTTTATTTTACAGGTGATAGACCTGGTATGGAAACTCAAATAATGACAGATGTACTTGAGTATTTTTCTGAACACTTAGATAAAATTGGGAAAGTAGAAAAAATTAGTTTACTATTATACACTAGAGGTGGGGACACTATGGCTGCATATAGTTTAGTTAATCTAATAAGACAATTCTGTACTAATTTTGAGATAATTATTCCTTCTAAAGCTAGAAGTTCAGGTACAATAATTAGTTTGGGTGCAGATAATATTATGATGACAAAACAAGCAACATTAGGTCCTATAGATCCATCGTTAAATAGTCCGTTAAATCCGCAAAACCCGCAAATTCCAAATAACCCACAAGCTAGAATTCCTGTAAGCGTTGAGTCAATACAAGGTTTTTTTGATTTAGCTAAACTCGAGCTTAAATTAAATGATGAAGAAAATTTAAAAGATGTCTTACTAAATTTAGCAGAGAAAGTCCACCCCCTAGTTTTAGGTAATGTATATCGTTCTAGAACTCAAATTCAAATGGTGGCTCGTAAACTATTACAAAAACAGCTTGGTGCTGCAGAAAGCGAAAAAATTGATAAAATAATCTCATTTCTTTGTAGTGACTCTGGAAGTCACGATTATGCTATTTATAGAGATGAAGCGAGAGATGAATTAGGTTTAAGTATAGAAAAACCAAATGATGAACAATACTCTAAAATAAAAGAAGTTTTTGATAATATAAGAGAAGATTTGAAATTACTTGAACCATTCAACCATAATACTGAACTAGGAGGCACTGCTACAAAAACCTATACTTGCAGAAGAGTCCTATTAGAAAGTGTAGAAGGTGGGACAGACGTTTACGTTACAGAAGGAACATTAATAAAATCAACACAAGTAATTAATCAACAACCCCCTTTACCTCCAATCACAAGAAGTGTAATCGAAAATCAAATGAACTTTGAGGGTTGGAAACACGAAGAAAATTTGTAAATTTGTAGAATATATGGAAACAACAAATCAAAATATTACAGAATTAATGAATTATGAACAACAAAGTTCTAATTCAAATAATTATAGTTCATATAGAAACTCATCAAGTCCAGAAAGCTTTCCTTCTTTAATGGAAAATGGAATTATTGTACAATATAACTCACTTGAATTTTCTTCAGATATAACAGTTGAAGATACCAAAGAAACGGAATAAAACTACACATAACAAAGTATAAAAAACATAAGGCATTTGGTTTTAAATCGAATGTCTTTTTTAGTTAAATTTGACCTAGTATCAATCCGAAATATAGCAACTTTTCATCTGCCTATGTTTCTTATACCAACCGTTACAACCCCACCACCACTTTCTTCTCTGCTATGGGTTCTAACAATTCTATGGCATGCCTTACATGTTGTACGTTTTCAAAAACTAAGGTTAGCTTTTCGTTGCGTTCTTTCATTTGGCATTTGTAAGGGTTGGCTTGTATGTAAGTTAACACCTTGGTAAACTTTGGCGATTGGTAGTACAAAGAATCTTGGTTGGCTATAAAATAACCAATTAGTTTTTTTTGTTTTAGCACCAGTTTTTCTAAACCTATGCCTTTGGCAATCCAGCGTAATTGTATGGCACTAAATAATTCTTGAGCTGGTTTAGGTATTTCACCAAAACGGTCAATCAAACCTTCTTTAATTTTTTCTAAGCCTTCTTCGGTTTCTACATTGTCTAAGTCTTGATAAATGCTTAAACGCTCACCAATATTCGTAATGTATTGGTCGGGTATCATTATTTCTAAGTCGGTTTCTAACTGGCAATCGCGTACAAAATCTTTGTTTTTTAATTCTTCAGCATACAATTCCTTAAAGTCACTTTCTTTTAATTCTTCAATGGCTTCTTGTAATATTTTTTGGTACATGTCAAAACCAATTTCCGAAATAAAACCGCTTTGCTCACCACCCAATAAATTACCAGCTCCTCGTATATCTAAATCACGCATCGCAATCTGAAACCCACTTCCTAAATCAGAAAATTGCTCAATGGCAGTTAATCGTTTTCGGGCTTCGGGTGTTAAACTGTGTAGTGGTGGAGCCATTAAATAACAAAATGCTTTTTTGTTAGAACGCCCTACTCTACCACGCATTTGGTGTAAATCGCTTAACCCAAAATGGTTCGCATTATTTATTATTATAGTATTAGCATTGGGTATATCCAACCCACTTTCTATAATGGTGGTGGCAATTAACACATCAAATTCTCCCTCTACAAAAGCCATCATGCGTTGTTCTAAATCATCGCCTTTTAATTGTCCGTGAGCAGTTAATACTTTTACATCAGGACATAAACGCTGCACCATACCAGCAACTTCTTTAATGTTTTCTACTCGGTTGTTAACGATAAAAACTTGTCCGCCACGCGAAGTTTCGTAAATAACAGCATCTCTAATAACCTCTTCACTAAATTGTACCAAATGGGTTTCTACTGGTTGTCGGTTGGGTGGTGGTGTATTAATGTTAGATAAATCTCGGGCAGCCATTAACGAAAACTGTAAGGTTCTCGGTATTGGCGTAGCTGTT
The DNA here is from genome assembly GCA_037969435.1 of Vicingaceae bacterium. GTDB lineage: Bacteria > Bacteroidota > Bacteroidia > Flavobacteriales_E > Vicingaceae. The sequence continues at coordinate 59,338 of JBBKXK010000003.1, read as the reverse complement.
AATGTTAAGGTATCTACATTGGTTTTAAAGAGTTTCAGTTTGTCTTTAACTGCTACTCCAAACTTTTGTTCTTCATCAATAATTAATAAGCCTAAATCTTTAAATTTTACATCTTTACCTACGATTCGGTGCGTACCAATTAAAATATCTATTTCGCCTTTGGCTAATCGTTCTAAAGTATCTTTTTGTTGCTTGGGTGTTTTAAAACGGTTAATATAATCTACCTTGCAAGGAAAATCTTCTAAACGTTTTTTAAAGGTTTTATAATGCTGTAACGCCAAAATAGTGGTTGGCACCAACACAGCAACTTGTTTGCTATCGTTAACTGCTTTAAATGCTGCACGTATGGCAACTTCAGTTTTACCAAAGCCAACATCTCCACAGACCAATCTATCCATTGGGTATTCGGCTTCCATGTCTGCCTTAATATCGTTGGTAGCTTTTAATTGGTCTGGCGTATCTTCATAAATAAAAGAAGCCTCTAACTCATTTTGCAAATAAGTATCGGGCATAAACTGAAAGCCTTTTTTTGATTTACGTTCGGCATACAGCTTTATTAAATCGAAAGCAACTTCTTTTATTTTAGTTTTGGTTTTTGCTTTTAAAGTTTGCCATTTGTTAGAACCTAATCGGTTAACAGCTGGTGGTGTTCCATCCTTACCAACAAATTTGGATATTTTGTGCAGCGAGTGAATGCTTACATACAATAAATCGTTGTTAGAATATACAATACGAATGGTTTCTTGCCTTTTGCCTTGTACATCAATTTTTTCTAATCCAGAAAATCGTCCAACCCCATGGTCAATGTGGGTTATAAAATCGCCAGGCGATAAACCGTGTATCTCTTTTAAGGTTAATGCTTCGCTTTTCTTTTTGTAACTATCCTTTAAGTTAAATTTTTGATAACGGTTAAAAATTTGGTGATCGGTATAACAAGTTAATTTCTCATCCAAATCAATAAAGCCTTCGTGTATAGGCAACAATACCGACTGCACTTCTAACTCCTTGCCAATGTCTTCAAAAATATTGTGTAAACGCTCTAATTGTTTAATGTTATCTGCTAACAACACATTGCGATAACCTTCAGCTTTTTTAGCTGCCAAATCATCGTGCAACAAGCTAAAATTTTTGTTAAAGCTTGGTTGTGGTCGTTGATTAAATTCAATTTCTAAATTGGCTTCCAATTTAAATTGAGTACCAAACTCTATGGTATTTCGTTTGGTAATGTCTGTAATAAAATCAACTTTGTTGGTGTATAAATCTGCTGGTTTTAAATGTTGTAATGGAGAGTCTTCCACCGATTTGTAAGCATCTAAGGCTTTTTCGAAATCGCTGTTAATTTGGTCGGCAGCTAACTCAATATTTTTTGCCCAAACCAAAGTGTTTTTATTTAAGAAGTCTAAAAATGTTTCTCTGCTTTCTTGTATTAGCGTGGTTTGCACATTGGGTAAAATGGCAATTTTCTTGTACTCTTTTATACTTAGTTGGGTAACAGGGTCAAAGGTTCTGATAGATTCCACTTCATCTCCAAAAAACTCAATACGGTAAGGATTGTTGTTAGAAAAAGAGAACACATCGACAATTCCTCCACGAATAGAAAACTGACCAGGCTCAATCACAAAATCTTCGCGAACAAAACCGTATTCGTACAATACTTCATTTAAAAAATCAATTGAAAGTTCATCACCAATATTAATTCGAGTAGTGTTTTTTTCTAAATTTCGTTTGGTCACCACTTTTTCCGATAAAGCATCCGGATAGGTAACAATACACTTGTTGCTGCTCGTTTTTGCCAATGCACTCAAAACTTCTGCTCTCAGTAAAATATTGGCATTGTCAGTGTCTTCAATGTGGTATGGTCTGCGGTACGAACTCGGAAAAAACAACACTTTTTCATCACCAACAATTCGTTCTAAATCATTGTAAAAGTAGGCTGCTTCTTCTTTATCATTTAAAATAAAAACTTGATCTACCGGGAATTTAGAAAAGATGCCGTTGGCTAAAAACGTAGGGGCCGAGCCCACCAATCCCTTTAAATGAACGTGTGATAATTCATTATTCTTAAACTGTTCGCAAATTTTTTGCGTTTTTTCATTGTCTGAAAAAACCGCTTTTAACTCCAACGCTTTCATTCGAGCATAAAATTAACATTTATAATAGAGCTAACGGCTATATATTGTCAACTTTTTATTAGTTAATTAAATGCAAAATGACCAACTAATTTTTAGCTTTGGAGCATGAAAAATGTTTTGCTCTTATTATTTGTCGGTTGGTGTAGCTTTACTGCTATTGCACAAACTGATAGCAGCAAAATAATTTACCGTAAATTAACTTACAACGATTTTAGTAGTCAGTTTTCCTTTAACGATACTGCAACAGTGGTAATTGATTTATTTTTTGATAAAAAAGACAATGCCGCTTTAGGTCAGATGTCATTATTACCCGTTACTGTTGGTTTGGCTGTAATTCCAAAAACTAAACCGTTAGGAATTGGTTTAACTTTTATTAGTTTGCCCTTGCTTATCAATGGCACTATGACTTTAATTAGGTACAGAAACCAAAAACTATATAAAGTTTTAACCGAATACAAAGCGACTAAAACTTTGCCTAATTGGGTAAGGAGAAAAACCAATCGCTTGTTAGAATATTATAATGAGTTAGAAAGGGATTATTAGTTGATTCCAAGCAAATAACAACGTAAACACCCCTATAATCCCCTCAAGGGGATATTTATTTTTGGTATTCGGCAGCTTTTAGTGTTCCTTCTTCATCGAAATAGAGAAGAATTTTAAAGGTTTTATATTCTTCTTTTATTTTCCAAACTACATCTACAGCTAATAATTGTTGATTTACTTCTGAAAAATTTATTAGAACTGGAGCTTCGGGATTGGTAGCCTGTTTCTCTATACCATTATTAAATTGAATATTGGTACTACTAAAATACTTTTTATAATTATCGGTGTTGTTTTTTAAAGCACTATCAATTAATGAAACTTCTATTTGTCCATTTTTACTTTGCTCTAAAAATAGGTCGATATTAATTGAAGGTACTTTACGAGCAATGTTAAACTGAAAAACATCTCGTTTATAATTCTTTTTAAACTGTTGGATGTCTTTTTTAAAGTAAGCCTTAATGTTTTTTCTAAAAATAAAGTTGCTAGCTAAAAAATCTATGGCTTGTTGGTATTCTGTCCCAGCAGTAATTGGCATTTCAATGGGTTGCGTAGCCTCAACAATTAGCGTATCATTTTGTACATAGTTGGTGTCTGCTACTAAAATAAAACCAAGCGAAACTCCATCACCTTTTACTAACTCACCATTTTTATAAGTAGATTTTGTTTTGTATTGGTTGGCATCTAACACATACCATGTCCTATGCATCAATCCTTTTTTAAATCGTCCATACGTTTTAATGTTTTTGTAAGCCCAATAACCATGTTTTACACCATCTACATAAATTCCTTTAATTAAAATTTTACCTTCAGGATTGTACCAGGTCCACTCGCCATTAATTTTACCGTTGGCATATACCGTTTTCACTTTTATCTTCCCATCAGGATAATAAGCTTTATAAATTCCATTTTGAACACCTCTTGCATACGTTTTTTCAATGGCAATTTGAGAAGTATTGTTAGCAAAAACTGCTATCTTTTTTTGATAATAACTTTCTGTCTCTGTTGGTTCGTAAATTACTTGGATTATTTCGGAGGTTGTATCCAACGGAATTATTTCATCTACAACTTGAGAGTAAGTTAGAATCGGGAATAAAAGGGTAAAAAGAGCACTAAAAATTTGACCCTTCGATAAACTCAGGGAGACAAATTTTTGAATGTTTGAAATTTGTTTTTTGAAATTTGATTGTTGGTTGTTATCCATACTCTTCTATCATCTCCAAAACCTTGCCAACCATATTTTTTGAACCCATAATCACAGGAACTCTTTGGTGTAATTCTGTTGGCTGTATGTCCATAATTCTTTCATGTCCCGTGGTTGCAACACCACCTGCTTGCTCTACAATAAAAGCCATTGGATTACATTCATAAATCAATCTTAATTTACCTTTAGGCGAACCATTTGTTGCTGGGTAACAAAACACCCCACCTTTAATTAAATTACGGTGTAAATCAGCAACCATAGATGCTAAATATCTGCAAGAATATGGTCTTCCTGTTGCTTTATCCTCTTCTTTTACCCAATCGCAATATTTTTGTAAGCCTTTAGAAAACGAATTGTAGTTTCCTTCATTAAAAGAATACAGTCTACCATCATCTGGAGTTTTCATGTTAGGATGCGATAAACAAAAAACACCAATACTTGGGTCTAACGTAAAACCATTGACCCCTTTACCTGTAGTGTAAACCAACATAGTAGATGGTCCATAAACCACATATCCTGCAGCAACTTGCTCCGTTCCTTTTTGTAAAAAATCTTCTAATTGAACAGGCCCTTCCTCAGAAACTCTTCTATAAATTGAAAAAATAGTTCCGATAGAAACATTTACATCAATGTTAGAAGAACCGTCTAACGGATCAAAAACTGCTATATATTTTCCTTTGTGTGCAGTACCATCATCAAAGGATAAAAATTCATCATTTTCTTCTGATGCAATACCACAAACTTGTCCACCATAACGAAACGAATTAATCATTTGGTTATCTGCATACACATCCAACTTTTGTTGCTCTTCTCCTTGTATATTTTCAGATCCTGCTTTCCCTAAAATATCAACCAATCCAGCTTTTCTAACCTCACTATTAATAATTTTAGCAGCAATGCCTATATCGTTTAACAATCGAGTTAATTCTCCCGATGCATATTGAAATTCGCTTTGGTTATTTTGGATAAATTCATTTAAGGTTACAATATTCCTCATGGCTCTAATTTTGATTTTGCAAAGTAAGGAAAATATAGTGAAACAATATTTAAAATATCAAATTACAATAGCCAAAATAGAAATAAAACAGCCAAAATTGAACTATGGAATTTATGGTTTGTAATTTTTTAAAGTTGCTTCTTTAATTTACTTTTGTTAAATGAATTTTTCAAAGTATATGTACTTTAACTTAAACAAAAGAACCCTTTTTCTACTTTTGGTTTTAGTTTCTTCAAATTCATATTCTCAGTGGTTGAAAAATGCCTCAATATATATTGAATCTGAAGTTGGTTTTTCAGAGATGAGTTATAAAAAAAATAAAAACGGTGACTTAGATAGCAAAGCTCAACCATCTTATAATATATCGTTAAAAAATTTAGTTTTTGGCAATCGTTTAAAATTAGGTATTGCATTAAAATATGGTGTATTTGGAGGAAGCTTTAAAGAAGATCATTTATATAATAATTATCTATCAGACAATAGCTATGAATATAATATTCATAGTCAATTAATAAGTTTTGGCTTAGTTCTACAAACACAATTTTTTAATAGTGAAAAATTTGCCTTATACCTTGATTTTACTCCTTATTTTAGTAAAATACTTAATAGTGAAACTAGTATTAAACTAGATGATAAAATAATATATCCCTCATACAACTTAATAAGTGAAAATGGAGAATTAGAGTATAAATCAAAACTAAATTTAAGCGTAACAATTGCTGCAATGATAAATCCGAATAAAAGACTTGTCCCACTTATTGGAATAAGTAGTGATACACACAATAACATGTATTTAACTTATACTGATGATTCCTATCGCGTAGGAATTAGATTTATTAATATTGGACTTCAATATAAACTATATAAGACTCAAAATTAGAAATGAATTTTAAGATTAGAACAGCCACAAAAATCGATTTACCCCAAGTATTAGATTTAGTTAAAGAATTAGCTTTATATGAAAAGGCTCCCCATGAAGTTACCATTACCTTAGACGAATTAGAAAAAGATGGTTTTGGTGAACATCCGTTATACTGGATTATTTTAGCAGAAAATGAGGATGGGATTGTTGGAATGAGTTTCTATTACATAAGATATTCTACCTGGAAAGGTAAATGTTTATATTTAGAAGATATTGTTGTAAAGGAAGAATATAGGGGGCAAAAAATTGGAAAGGTTTTATTTGAGGAAACAATAAAAGCTGCCAAAGCAATGGATGCTAAGTTAATGAATTGGCAAGTGTTAGATTGGAATGAACCTGCACTTAACTTTTACAAAAAGTTTAATGCAGAATTAGACGGAGAATGGATTAATGGAAAATTAAGGTTTGATTAAATAGTTGACGGTTGATAGTTACTAGTTGTTAGTAGCTAATACAATTAACCAGAAACAAACAACTAACAACTAAGATGAAAGTTTTTAAATTTGGTGGAGCATCGGTTAAAGATGCCAATGCAGTAAAAAATGTTGAATCGGTAATTAACTTATTTAATGATGATTTGGTGGTGGTAATTTCTGCAATGGGCAAAACCACCAATGGATTAGAAAAAGTAGTTGAATCTTATTTAAATAATGACGGAAAAACCCAAGAACATTTACAAGTAGTAAAAGATTTCCATTTTACTATTTTAAATGATTTGTTTGAGAATAAAAACCACTCAATTTTTACTGATATACACAACACTTTTGTAGAAATTGAATGGGAAATTGAAGATGAAGCAGTTCGTGAGTACAACTATGTTTACGATCAAATTGTATCGATAGGAGAAATACTTTCTTCCAAAATTGTAAGTGCTTATTTAAATGAAAATGGAACCAAAAATACTTGGTTGGACATTAGAAGTGTTATTCAAACAGACAATACTTACCGAAATGCTAAAATAGATTGGCAGCAAACTGAGCAATTTGCTCAAAAAGAAATTCAGGAAAAAATCAAGAAAGGAAACGCCCTTATTATTACCCAAGGTTTTATTGGTTCGAGCTCAGAATTATTTACTACAACCCTAGGTAGAGAAGGCTCTGATTTTACTGCGGGTATTTTAGCTTATTGTTTAAATGCAGAAAGTGTTACCATTTGGAAAGATGTGCCAGGGATGTTAAATGCTGACCCAAAATGGTTTGATGATACTGAAAAATTGAGCAACATTTCTTACCACGAAGCGGTTGAATTAGCTTATTATGGAGCATCGGTAATACATCCAAAAACCATTAAACCGTTACATAATAAAAACATTCCTTTGTATGTAAAATCTTTTGTTAACCCTAAAGATGAAGGAACAATTATTAATGAAAATACGGCTGAAGATTCTTTAATTCCTTCGTTTATATTTAAAATGGATCAGGTATTAATTTCTATTTCAGCTAAAGACTATTCTTTTATTTTAGAAGACAACTTGAGTGAAATTTTTGGTTTATTCTCCCAGTTAGGAGTAAAAATTAACTTAATGCAAAATTCTGCCCTTAGCTTTTCTGTTTGTGTAGATTTTGATCGACAAAAAACAATGCAATTAATTGATCTACTAAAAAAAGATTATAAAATATTATACAACGATAATTTAGAGTTGGTAACCATTCGTCATTACGATGAAAAAACTATTAAACGTGTTACCGAGAACAAAAAAATTATGGTGGAACAAAAGAGTAGAAACACTGCTAGGTTTGTGATGAAGGGATAAAACTCATTACTAGCATAATTTCTATACAAAACAACTATTTAACTACCGATAAAAAAAATACTGTTTATAAATAGACTCATTTTCTATATATTTATTGAAGTATTCAAAAACCATATGAAAAAAATTTGCTTTGTTATATTAATTCTTTCATCCGTTTTGACAATTTCTGGTCAATCATACAAACCTATGTTAAAAGAAAATAAGACTTGGCATGTAGAAAGATGGAATGGTGCTGTTAGTGGAACTTATACATCTTATAATTATTTTTTACAAGGCGACACTACTGTTAACAATCTAACTTATCATAAAATTCATAATTATAACAATGTTGTAACAAGCCCTTTTTTTCCAAGCTCTATTTTTGATACAACTTTTTATTATGACTATAAATTAATTAGGGAAGATACCATTGCAAAAAAAATCTGGGGTATTGATATAGTTAGAGGAGATACAACTGAAAAATTAATTTATGATTTTTCTCGCAACGTTGGTGACACCCTCTCCTTTTACAACCCTTTTAACACTATTTTTTATTCAATAATTGATAGTATTAGACCTTATGTTTTAATGAATAATGACACTACCAGAATCTTTTACCTTACCCATCTTAATTCAACTTGGGGCGGCCCATTTATGATTGAGGGAGTTGGTGGCATTCATGGTTTTTTCTATCCAATTTATGATGACATGTATCTTTTTGAGCTGTCTATTAACTTGATGTGTGTTAAAGATTCGTTATTATTTTTATATCCAAAACATACAACATTCCGTTGCGCATATTTTGTTGATGTAGATGAAGTTAATTTAAATAAAAATAATTTCAGTCTATTTCCGAATCCTACTAATAACATCATCACAATTGAAGCTGAAGATTTAAGTAGTGTTATATTATTTAATGCTTATGGTCAGGAAATTAGTAATATAGACAGCCCTAATTTTCATACTGAAATTAATATTGAAAACCAACCCAAAGGAATTTACTTCGTTGTGGTAGAATATAATAATGGTGAAAGAAAAACTACAAAATTGGTTATTTACTAAGCTCTTTTTTCTAGCCAATAAGTAATCGCATCTTTATCTAAATGAATTAAACCAACACCTTGTTTCTCAACAATATTAGAAATTTCACTTTCATAGTCTTGATAACTTTCTTTTAAAACCATTTGTTTCATTAATTTAAAAATAGCCTTCTCCGTTTCACTATAACTGTTAATTTTAGCAATGGAAAAAATTGTTTCCATATTTCTTAAGGCTAATTCATAATGAGTTAAATCAAAATAAATTAATGTTTGTACAACTAAACTAGAGATAGCTAAATCGTGTCTAAATTTCTTAGCCTTCATATCAAACCTGCTAAAACACTTGTTGGTCCAATGTAAACTTCGTTTATTATCTTTTAAAAAAAAGTAAGCTAATGACATGTTATATTCACAAATCATTTTAGCTTGTATACTTTTTTTAATAACTCCCGTTGCATACCATCCCTCCATTTCATCAAGTGCTTCTTTTACTTTTTGTACATCTCTTAAATGAAGATAATAGCCAATTTTTAAGTTATACTTTGTATCATAAAATGATGCTTGAGCATGTGCAAATTTTAAATCTAACGAATCTAATTTTTCTAAATAAGTAGGAAACTCTTTAGGATAACCCTCAAAATAATAATACAATAAAATGTTATTTAATGCTGAGGCATACCTTAATGGATTTTCTTCTATTTGATGTGGATTTTCCTCAATAAAATCTAAAAGACGTTTCTTATAGTAAAATTCCTTTTTTTCATTTCTTAATAATGAATTTCCAACTCCTTTTAAAATAAGGTAATCCACTTTGGTATAAAAATTATCAATTTCATTTTCTTCTAATTGCATTAATTCATGACTAAAAATTTCTTGAACAGGTTTAATGGATTCTTTAGTACTTTTTATTGATGATTTGGTTATTGCTTCCATTTTCTTAATCAGAAAATTCATTTCCATTTGCTGATTATAACTATCTAAAAATAGGTGAGTTTCTTTCACAACATCTTCGTTTAATATTGTTGAAGAAACGTAATCCTCTATTCTTCTATTCCAATAATTAATTAGCAATAAGTAATGGGTCATGTTATACTTTTCCGCTATTTTTTTTGCTTGTTTAATCTTTTTATATGACAATGTATATAAGCCTTTCCAGTATAAAATTTCTATTTGAGATAAATATTCATTTAACTCCATACTTTTTTTAGCACGCTGATGATGACTCGTTAAACTTTTTAGAATTAACGTTAATAAGTAGTTTTTTGCAACAGAAAATTGCCTAACAAAGTCTTCGTTCTTAAACTGATTTAATAAAGATGCTTCATCATACTCTTCTTGTGTTTGAATTGCATCAAACAACATAACATAGTTATTACCCTCTTTATGCACAGCGGTAAATATCTTAAAATACCTTTTTTCAGATTTTGATAAAGATTTAATTAATTCAAATAGTAATTCTTTGCTTTTCATATCATTTTATTAGAAATCTAAATTTATTAATTTTTTAGCACTATTAAGATTTTTCTCATTTCAACTTAATTAATCACAAAAAACCAACAAACAATAATATTAATTAAGCTTCTATATAACAAGTCAATAGGTATCATTATTATCTATTTGATTAAATTTTAACAGGAAATAAGATAAATCAATAAATTCTTAACAACTATAAAAAATTAGAAACCTAAATTATTGGAAAAATAAAATTGACTAACAAAATAACATCAACTATATTTGAATAAAATCAATTAAAAATTTGTCAAAATGAGAAATCTGTTAGTATTATTATTTCTACTTCCCTTATTCTTAAAAAGCCAAACCAATGTTTGGAACAACAATCCTGTAAACGAAAGAGCTTTTGTTAAAAATCTAGGTCAATATGATGGAAGAAATTGGCAATCAACTAATGATATTAAATATGCATTAAGTCAGCAAGATGGTTGGTTTACATTTTTCACAAATAAAGGGATAACCCACCGTTTAGAAAAATTAGTTAGAAACCCTAACAAGAAAAAAGGAGAACATGATAAGCCAAGCAGAGTTCATACTAGTGAATTAATAGATGTGTTTTTTATTGGTGGAAATAGCAATGTTCAAATTGTAGCTGAAGATAAAACCAATCATTACTATTCTTATGCTGTAAAAGATATAACAAGTAATGAAGTTAGAAACATCAGCAAAGTAAGTGGCTACAAAAAAATTACTTATAAAAACATTTATGATAAAATTGACATAGAATACACTTTACATCCTAATGGAGGAATTAAATACAATATAATATTACACCCAGGAGCAGATGCATCAAAAGTAAAAATGCAATACAATACTTCTCACACTAATATACTTAATGAAGATATTACGTTAAATTTAAATCCAAACGGACAAATAGAAATAAATACTTCTGCAACCAAATTAATAGAACATAAGCCGGTAACGTTTTATAAAAACTCTACTTCACCTATTAATTCCAAGTATATTTTTAACAACAATATTTTATCATTTGAATTAGGTAATTACGACAAAAATCAAACTGTTATCATTGATCCTTGGGTAGTTACTCCAAATTTTAATGCTGGAGATTTTACTCGAGAAGTAGAAACAGATGCTGCTGGAAACGTTTATGTTATTGGAGGTGAAATTCCAATGGAACTAAGAAAATATAATGCTTTAGGTGTATTTCAATGGACTTATGTAACTCCTTGGGATACTAATGGTGGTGATTGGTTAGGAACATTGGCAACTGATGCTGCTGGAGTAAGTTATATTACACAAGGTACTGGAGCTGAAATAGAAAGAGTGAGCACTGCTGGTATAATGGCTTGGCATGCAAACGCTCCATTTGTGCTTTTTGGATTAGCTGAATACTGGTCTATAACTTTTAATTGCGACAATACTAGGTTAATCGTTGGAGGTACTGGCGGAACAGCATTCAGTCCGCAAGCTAAAATATATGACATGAACTTAAGTAATGGCAGTATTATTAGTAGTGTGAATGTCGGAACACAATCTGGGTTTACTCCTATTGAAGTAAGATCTATTGCTCCAACTAAAAATTCTAAATATGCTTATTTAACGCACCATCAAGTTGGAATTATTAATCAAAACTTAACTGCTTGTTCAGCTAAACCTGACTTTGAAGTTGACAACACACATCATTTAGGGTACAAATGTGAAAACTATTTATCTTCTGCTCAAAATGGTGGTGGATTAAAAGCATTAATTGCTAATGACAACTATTATTATACTCACAGAGGAGATCAAATACTTCAATGGGATATTACTAATGGAACTTTATTAAATACTGTTGCTCTTCCTGGTGGAAGTTCTAATAATACTTTTGGTAGAGTTGTTCACTGTAGCGGACTAGATGTTGATGCTGTTGGAAATGTGTATGCTGGATCTATGGATAGAGTAGTTAAATTTGATCCTAATCTAAATATTATTTCTTCTACTAATACAACCGGAGGTTTTACAGTTTATGATGTAAGCGTAAACTCTAATGGTGAAGTTTTAGCTGTTGGAGCTCTTCTTAACAACAGCACTTCAACTGGAAGAGGTGGAAGAATAGAATCACTTAGTATGACAGCTGGAGCTCAATATGCAACAGTATGTTGTGATCCAAATTTTTGCCCTGTAGGCCCTTTATGTGTAACTGGCCCACCGGTAAGTTTAAACCCAAATACAGGAGGTGGAACATGGAGTTCAGCTCCTGCAACACCCGGTTTAAATACTACCACAGGAGTATTTAGCCCTGCAGTTAGTGGAGTTGGAACTTTTACAATAACCTACACTTTAGGATGTGGAAGTTATTCTACTGTTATCCAAGTAGGCAATTGTTCTGCAATGAGTATCTGTGTTGAAGCAAATGGAGATTTAACGGTTACTGGTGGTACTGGCCCTTACAATTGGTATGAATGGGTACCTGCTTCTTCAACACCAATAACAAATCAAACACAATGTACCAATTGTGGTGGTACTTGGACTTTTGGAAACTGCTTCAATCCTTTCCCTACTCCTCTAAATAATTGCGTCACTCCTGCTGGGTGGAGTCAATATGGAACAGGAACAACAGTAACACCACCAGTAGGTGGAGACACTATTAAAGTTGTTGATTCTTTTGGAGATTCTATAGTAGTATTAAACATTGCGCTATTGCCTCCTTGTGTTTCAGGTTGTGATGCTACGATTACTCAAGCTGGTCCTTTTTGTTTAAATGATCCAGCGATAAACCTCTCCGCAGTTCAACCAGGAGGAACTTGGTCAGGAACAGGAATTACAAACCCTACTAATGGAACATTTAACCCATCAACAGCAGGGGCAGGAAGCCACATAATTACATATACACTAACTAGTTGTAGTGATACAGTCACACTCGTTGTCAACCCAGATGACACAGCTACATTCTCTTACCCATCAGCTAGTTATTGTTTATCTGATCCAAACCCATTACCTACAGGTATTGTTACTACTGGTGGTACATTTACCATCAATAACAGTGGTGTAATTAATGCATCTAGTGGTTTAATTAATTTAACAGGAAGTGGTATTGGTAATTATACTGTTACTTACACAACTAATGGTCCTTGCCCTGATACGGCCACTTTTAATATTGCTATAGTAAACAGTGCAAATGCTACGATTACACCTGCTGGTCCTTTTTGTTTAAATGACCCTTCACTTAATTTAACAGCTGCACAAGCTGGAGGAACATGGAGTGGAACAGGTATAACTAATCCTAATAACGGAACTTTTGATCCAAATACTGCTGGAGCTGGAACACATACCATTACTTACGGAATTAGTGGGAATTGTGGAGATACACAAACTGTCAACATTGTAGTAAATCCTTCAGATACTGCTACATTTAGCTATCCATCAGGTAGTTATTGTTTAACAGATCCCGATCCATTACCGACTGGAATTATTACTACTGGCGGAACATTTACTATCAATAATAGTGGAGTAATTAATGCAAGTAGTGGTTTAATTAACTTAACTAGTAGTGGTATTGGTAATTACATTATTACTTATATTACAAATGGGCCATGTCCTGATACAGCAACTTTTAATATTGCCATAGTAAATAGTGTAAACGCTACAATTACACCTGCTGGACCTTTCTGTACAAACGATCCAAGTGTCACACTTTCTGCGGTGAGTCCAGGTGGAACATGGAGTGGAACGGGGATTACTAACCCTACAACAGGAACTTTTGATCCAAACACTGCAGGAGCTGGTACTCATACAATTACTTACGGAATTAGTGGGAGTTGTGGAGATACACAAACAGTTAACATTTTAGTTATCCCCCAAGACACAGCAGCTTTCACCTATCCATCTGGTAGTTATTGTTTAACCGACCCAGATCCATTGCCAACAATAACAGGAACAACAGGAGGAACCTTTACAATTGATAATAGTGGACTAATTAATGCAACCACAGGTTTAATTGATTTGACAGGAAGTGGTATAGGCGCTTATATAGTAACATACATTACTAATGGTACCTGTCCAGATACAGCTACTTTTAACATTAGCATTGTAAATGCAACCAATGCAACCATCACTCCTGCAGGTCCTTTCTGTGCAAACGATCCAAGTGTAACACTTTCTGCTGTGAGTCCTGGTGGGACTTGGTCAGGAACAGGTATTACTAATCCTACAACAGGAGTTTTTGATCCGAACACTGCTGGCCCTGGTTCACATACCATTACGTATGGCATTAGTGGAAGTTGTGGTGATACACAAACTGTTAGTATTACAGTAAATCCTTCTGATACGGCTACATTTAGTTATACCCCAACAACATTTTGTGATACCGATCCTAACCCATCACCAACAGGTATTGTAACAACAGGAGGAACATTTACTATCAATAATGGTGGAACCATTAATGGAACAACAGGTCAAGTAAACCTATTAACTAGTGGAGCAGGAACTTATACCATTACTTACATTACTAATGGAGCTTGCCCCGATACAGCAACCTTTGGTATTACCATTAGCACTTGTGCTACACCAACAGCTGCTTACTCGGTAAGTGATAGTACTATTTGTGATGGTGAGTGTGTAACTTTTACTGATTTAAGTACAGGTGCAACCATGTGGCAATGGACTTTTAATGGTGGAACACCATCAACAGCTAATACACAAGGTCCACATAGTGTTTGTTTTAATGGCCCTGGTATTTATAACATTGAACTAATTGCCTCTAACTCAACGGGAGCTGACACCATTACTTCAACTGTAGAGGTTTATGCCAACCCAATAGTAAATGCTGGTAGTGATGTAACCATTGATTTAGGCCAAAGTGTAACCCTAAATGCAACAGGAACTAATGGAACACATACTTGGTCTCCTCCAACTTGGTTATCTTGTGTTATTTGCCCTAGTCCTGTAGCTACTCCTCAAGAAACAACTACTTATACTGTTATTGTAGTAGATTCTAATGGTTGCTCGGCAAGTGATGAAGTTACTGTTATCGTTGATTTTGACTTTATAATTTGGGTGCCAAACATCTTTTCTCCTAATGGAGATGGTAATAATGATATTGCCTTTGTAAGAGGTGTTGGTGTTGAGTATTTAAACTTTGTGATTTATGACCGTTGGGGTGAAAAAGTTTTTGAAACCAATGATTTAAGCAATGGTTGGGATGGAACTTTTAGAGGTAAAAAAATGAACAATGGTGTTTTTGTTTACTACCTACAAGCTACCTTTAAAAACGGTGAAGAAGTAACTAAAAAAGGTGATATTACGCTAATAAGGTAGTAAGTTAAAAGTTTATAAAGTTAAAAGGAAAAAATTAAGACATGAAAAAACTATTAATAATAGCACTAACAACTGTCAACTGTTTACTAGCAACAGTTAACAGTTCTGCCCAAGACATTCATTTTACCATGTGGGATGCAATGCCCATTACTACCAATCCTGCATTAACTGGTGTTTTCTCTGGTGATCAAAGAGGGGTTCTTAATTACCGTAACCAATGGGCAAGTATTGGTAATCCATATACCACTTATGCTTTTATGGCAGATGCTGGAATGTTTAAAAAGAAATGGAAAAATGGGTACATGGGCATTGGTTTAAATGTTTACAAAGATGTGGCTGGTCAAACAGATTTTGGAACTACCAAAATATCGTTGAGTTTATCAGATATCATCTACCTAAACGATAAAAACTCTGCTTCTGTTGGTTTGTTAGGTTCTTGGGGGCAAAACAGTATTAGTCCTAATAGTTTAGAATGGGATTCTCAGTTTAATGGTCAATTTTTCGATAATACATTAAACTCTAACGAATCGATGAGTTTTGAACCTAACAATTATTTAGATTTTTCTGCTGGAGCTTTATGGGCTTATGGTACAGGTGCTAAAACATTAAGCTCTCACGATCAGTTTAACATGAAAGCTGGGATGGCTTTTTACCATGTTACTCGTCCAAGTAGAGAGGTAGCTTTTGGTGATATTGATAAGTTATATTCTAAATGGGCTTTTCATGCCGATGCTCACATTGGTATTGCTAACACTAAGTTTGCGTTAAGACCTAAGTTTATCTCTTATATCCAAGGACCAACAAGGCAGTTTACTGGTGGTTTATTGGCTAGATATATGCTTAGAGAAGAATCGAAATACACTGGTTTCTTTAGTGAAATGGCTATCTCTTTTGGTGGTTATTACCGTGTAGGTGATGCTTTTGCTCCTTCTGCAGAATTTGAAATTGCTGGCTTAGCTTTTGGTGTTGCTTATGATATGAATGTCTCTGGTTTAAGTAACGCCACAGGCGGTAATGGTGGACCGGAAGTTTTTATTAGATTCATTAGCCCTAACCCTTTCTCATACGGTAGAGGCTCTAAATCTAGCTCTAGGTTTAATTGAAGATTTTAGTTTCGTTTTAGTTTAAAGTTTAAAAGCCAAGTATATCACTTGGCTTTTATTTGTTTACCGTAACCCTTTCATAATAAGTTTCTAAAATACTTGTGTATGATTTGCCTGTTTTTAAATAAATATCTAAATCTTCTTTTAGTTGATTATCCATGTATTTACTTAGAGGTTGTGAAACATTATTGAAATTTTTTAAGGCTCCTTTAATATGCTCATCCCAAACATCACTATATCTTAATAAATCATTTGGGTTAATTGTTTTTCTACAATTTGCTTTCCCACAACCACATTCCATTGAATTTTCAATATTCAAAGTGCCATAATCATCAGTAATCTGCTCACCAGCTTCAATATCTCTAATAGCAATTTCAAATCCATAACCTGTACTTATCGAATTAAAATCACAATAATGATTCATGTATTTGGCAATGTCCCAACTTAATATTCTGTTACCAGAATTATCTATGTATGAATATTTATTGATGTGGTCAATGTAATTTTTATCTTTTAGAAGTGGATGATCTTGCGGATAAATTAACTCCATTTCATCAAAAATATAGGTAATACTTCCTTTGGGTATAAAAGCAGTTGCAAAAACGCCCATCCCTATTTCTGGACTTACTAATTTAACTTCTGTTTTAGGATGAATCATTTTTAAAATTTAAACCGTTAATAAAATATTTTTGTTATTAAAATTAATGTTGCTATTAGCAACGTTACAAACAAAGCAATCCCAGTCCTTGACTGCAAGATGCTGCTTTTTGGTTTTTCTTTTTTATGCATGAGTTCCCTCATAAAAATATTAATTGTATAGTTTAATTTAGACGAAAAGGTAAAAAAAAGTCACACTTTTTTACAAAAAAAGTGGTAATATTTTAAATTAAAATATTACCACTTTCTCTAACTTCCAATTATTTATAGTTATTCTTCTGAACCATCGTCACCAGCACTAAAAACTTGTTTGTCTGTTTTTAAAATTTTACCTGTTGCATCAACCAAAAGCACATAAGATGCTTGATCATCACTTAGTGTTATCTCGTAGTTAATAACATTATCACTGTTTTCAATTTTAAATTGATTAGACAAATAAGCTTCTTTATGTTTTGCTGTTACAGCCTTAGATACAGCCGCTGGAATAGCAGTTTCTTCAATACCAGTTCTTGTTTCTATCCATTTACCTGTAGCATCAAAGACACCAACTATACCTACATCATTTTTATAAAACTCACCTTCATAACGATCTCCATTATTATTCCACTCAACATTAGTTGCAGCTGGAAATTTCTTTTTACATGCTTCTTTTACTTTCGCAGGCACATCCTGTGCCATTGCAACAGATTGAACCAACACTAACGCTAACACTGCTAATACTTTCATTTTTTTTAGTTTTAAATTATGATTAATACTGTATTTAGACGGTGGAATATTTAAAAGTCACACAATTTTATTCCTTTGATAATCAAAAGAATAAAATATATTTTAAAGAAAATTAAATCTTAATTGAATTAATTTTTTGAATAAAGTTTTTGATAAAGTTTTATTACTTTTAGTTTAGCCCTTTTAATTTTCATTTTGGCCGAGCTTTCTGATAAACTTAATGCTTCTTGAATTACTTTTAATTTTAAACCATCTTGGTACTTCATCAACAAAACAGCTTTATCTATTGGATGCAATTGGTCTAATATAACAGCTAATCGTTCCTTTTTAATACTTAATATTTCATCATCCTCAATATCTTCAATATTTTCAGATAACTCAATATTAACCCCCAATTTATCAAATTTAGATTTTTTTAGGTCTCTTAAATAATCTATACAACATCTATAAGTAATAGAATATAACCAGGTAGAAAAAGTAGAAGCATTTTTAAAACCTTTAAGATTGGTAAATACTTTTAAAAAAATTTCTTGAGTTAACTCTTGTGAATTAGATCTATCTTTTATTATCGAATAACATTTACTAAAAACCTTTTTTTCATAACGTTCATAGATAATACCAAATAGTTTACTATCCTCATCTTTAATAATTTTTACAATTATCTCTTCGTCAGTAAATTTATTTGTAGTAGTTAAATTCAAGTTCTATATAAAAGATTGATTCGGGAAATGTTAAGTTAACAAAACTAATTTAAAACAACTATAAAAGACGCTTCTATTTGATGTTGATTTTTTAATTTTTGTTGAAGAATTGTCGCTTCACTTTGTGAATTTACTTTTCCATAAGATATTTTCATCAAATTTCCGACTTGCCTCTTAACTATTTTATCTTTAGATAAGTTGTGTTTTTTGCAATAATTATTTAACCTATCCTCAGAAAAACTCGCCAATGATAATAATTGAACAGAGTAAGTTTTAAGATTAGATTTTTGTACTTCGGCTACTACTTCCGTTTCTTGCGTCTTTCTTTGTTCTGCTAACAATTTCGCTTGTTTCTCTGCTTCTGTTTTAGCTATTTTTTCAGTATCTAATTTTTGTTGCAATTCCTTTTGTTCTTTAACCTTTTTTTCAGCTAACGCATCAACTTCTTCTTGTTTTCTCTGCTCTGCTAACAGCTTTTCTTGTGCTAATTTCACTTGTTTCTCTGCTTCTTCATTGACTAATTTTTCTGCATCCAATTTTTGCTGCAATTCTTTCTCCTTCTTAGCTTTTTGTTGAGCTTGCTCTTCAGCTATTCGCTTAGAATCCAACGCTTCTTTTTGTTTTTGTTCTGAAAACAATTTTTCTTGTTCTAATTTAGTTTGATTCTCTTCAGCAGTTTTAGCTAATTTTTCAGCTGCTAACTCTTCTTGCTTTTTCTTTCCTTCTTGTTCAGCATTAAATCTTGCTATGTTTTTAGCTAATTTTTCTTCTTCTAATTTTTGTTGTAGTTCTTTATCTTCTTGAGCCTTTTGTTGTGCTAACTCTTTAACTTCTTCTTGCTTTTTCTTTTCTTCTTGTTCAGCATTAAACCTTGCAATATTTTTTGCTAACTTTTCTTCTTCTAATTGTTTCTCTTTTTTAAGGTTAGCTTGTTTATCGATCTCTTCCTGTTCTTTATTTTGAGTTTCATTAGCTAGTAAAATAAGATTAGAAATTTTAATTTTAGGTAAGTCAAGTTGTTGTTTTTCTTCATTTTTTGAATATTGAAACTTTACAGGAAAAGTGAAGTCTCCTTCTTTAGACAAAACAATTGAAAACTCTAAGTTTATCTCCCCCGAAGGTGGAACACCCATCACGTAGAACTTAACTTCATTACTTTTTCTATCAAAAAAATATGGATTATTTGCTGATTTTTTAAATTGATGACTGCTATCAACTTCAATTACTAACTTAGCAATATCTACATTTTTAAGACCTGAAACAGAAGTTTTAACAAGGTATTCATTGTTTTGAGTTGTTTTTTCTACATGATGAACTCCAGCTACATTTTGAGCATAAAAATTCAATTGAATTAAAAATGCAATCAATAAAAATGAGACTCTTAACTTCATTTAAAAAATCTTACTTAATTACACCTAACTCTTTCCCGATTTTCTCAAAAGCATTAATTGCTTTATCTAAATGAGCTTTAGTATGTGCAGCAGAAATTTGAACTCTTATTCTTGCCAAATCCTTTGGCACAACTGGATAAAAGAAACCAATTGCATAAATTCCTTCTTGCAATAACTTATCAGCGAAAGCTTGAGCCAATTTAGCATCATACAACATTACAGGAACAATAGCAGAATCTCCATTTCTAAACTCCAACCCTATTCTTCTCATTCCATCTTTAAAATAATTAGTGTTATTTTCTAATGTATCTCTTAACTCTGTATTTGTACTTAATATATTAAACACTTCTATTGCTGCACCAACTATGGCAGGAGATAATGAGTTTGAAAACAAATATGGTCTTGAACGCTGACGCAACATGTCTATCACTTCTTTTTTACCAGAAGTAAAACCTCCCATAGCTCCACCTAATGCTTTTCCTAAAGTAGAAGTAATAATATCAACTCTTCCCATCACATTGTTGTGCTCATGAGTTCCTCTACCAGTTTTTCCAATAAAACCAGTTGCATGAGAATCATCCACCATTACTAAAGCATCATATTTTTCAGCTAAATCGCAAATCTGATCTAATTTAGCAACGTATCCATCCATACTAAAAACACCATCTGTAACAATAATTCTGTTTCGTTGTGCTTGTGCTGCTTTTAATTGTTCTTCTAAATCAGCCATATCGCTATTTTTATAACGGTAACGAGCTGCTTTACACAAACGAACACCATCAATAATAGATGCATGGTTTAATTCATCAGAAATAATGGCATCATCCGCACCAAATAAAGGTTCAAAAACACCTCCATTCGCATCAAATGCTGCTGCATATAAAATGGTATCTTCCATTCCTAAAAAATCAGAAATCTTTTTCTCCAATGTTTTATGAATATCTTGAGTACCACAAATAAAACGAACAGACGACATTCCATAACCATGAGTATCCAATGCTCTTTTAGAACCTTCTATCACTTTTGGATGAGAAGACAACCCTAAATAATTATTAGCACACATAATGATTACTTCTTCACCAGTATTCACTTTCACCTCAGCTCCCATAGGAGTAGTAATAATTCGCTCTTTTTTATAAAGTCCTGCTTCTTCTATATTTTTTAACTCCTTTTGTAAATCTGCTTGTAATTTGCCGTACATAATATTTTAGTTTTAGAAAAAACGAATTTAGGATTTTAAGTATATATAAAAAAGTGCTTAGTTATATCTTGTGAAAAATATTTCCATATAGAATTGAAGTATTTTTAAATCAATTATTTTAAGTTGATATTGCTTGGTAATTCAAAAAGTTCAAGATTAAAAAAGCTAGTAGCTGCAAGTGCATGGTCAAAAACATCTGCAATTATATATTCATAGTTTTTCCATTCTTTATCACTACTAAAAGCATAAATTTCTATTGGAATACCTTGTGATGATGGTGCTAATTGCCGAACCATTATCATCATTTCTTTATTTATGGCAGAGTGACTATGGATGTAGACATCTAAATATTTTCTAAAAACGCCAATATTGGTTAGATTTCTACCATTTATAAGTAATTTTTTATTGATATTATTACTTGAATTATAACTCTTTATATCCTCTTCTTTACTTATTAAGTATTTGCTAATCAATTCAATTTTTTTTAATTGATCCATCTCTTTTTTTTCTAAAAAATGAATACTAGTCTGCTTAACAATTAAAGCCCTTTTAATTCTTCTTCCTTGCGAGTTTGTCATCCCTCTCCAATTTTTAAACGAATCGGATATTAAAGAATAAGTAGGTATTGTCGTAATCGTATTATCAAAGTTTTGAACCTTAACAGTTGCTAAATTTATTTCAATTACATCTCCATCAGCACCAAATTTTTCAAAAGTTATCCAATCGCCAATACGAACCATATCGTTAACAGAAACCTGAATACTTGCTACAAAGCCCATAATGGTATCTTTAAAAACCAATATTAATACAGCTGAAGTTGCCCCTAAAGCAGTAAAAAATTTCCATACTGGAGTTCCTGTAATCAAAGCCAAAGCTAAAACAATACCTGCTACCCAAGCAAAAATCATAAACACTTGAATATAGCTATCTATAGGTTTATCTTTTAAATTGGGTAACGTTTTAAAATAATCTTTAAAAGTGTGTAATAAATTCCTTACTATCCAAAGTGTTAAAACTATCCCAAACAACTTAAGTCCTTTATCTGCTATGTTTTCTATATAAGAATAGTGAATAAATATAAATGGCATCACTTTTATTGATATCACTAAAGGAATGATATGAGAAAGACTTCGAGGAACTTTATTTTTAACCATTAAATCGTCAAAATTTGTCTTGGATTTTCCTGCAAACCGAGTAAAAATTTGAAGTAAAATTTTTTGAGTAATAAAATCTATGATTAAAACCAATATAATTAACCCAACTATTAATAAAGTAGCATTAAGTTGTTTGGCTGAATCAGCTGAAAATCCAACATTTTGTAAATAATTGTATAATAAAAGAGCTTGTTTTTCCACAAAGAAATAATTTATAAGCAACAAAGGTACATAAATCATAACTTTGAGCTTAAATGAGCACTAACGAATATATTTCCAATCTTTTAAACGAAAGAGTTAAAGAGCTAAAATGTTTGTATGAGGTTTCTAAAATTTGCCAAAACTACAATCATCCTTTAAGTAAAACCTTTGAAAATATTATAGCCACAATTCCTAACGGTTGGCAATACCCTGAAATTTTAAATGTTTACTTGGTTTTTGACGAAATAATTTTTGGCAAAAAAAACACAACTACATCTAATATTACTGCTACAACAAACATTACTGTTAATGATGTAATTAGAGGTGAAATAGTTGTTTATTATGACAAGGAAAATAAATTTTCTTTTTTAGAAGAAGAACAACCTTTGCTAGATAAAATCGGAGTAGAAACAGCATCTTTTATTGAACGTTTTGAACAGCGTGAGAAAGAAAAAATGTTAGAAGCTAAAATGAGTCACAACGATAGACTCGCTGTTTTAGGAGAGTTAACAGCTGGTATTGCTCATGAATTAAACACTCCTTTAGGTAATGTTTTAGGTTATGCTGAACTGCTAAAAAAAGGAGAGATTAATCCCACTAAAAAAGGAGACATTCAAAAAATTATATCATCAGCAATTAATGCAAGAGAAATTGTAAAAAAACTCATGTATTTTTCTTGCGAAATGCCTCAGCAATTTAACCTAACTAATATTAACGAACAGATTACTGAAAATTTAGGATTACTACACAAACAATTGCTTGATAACAATGTAACGCTACAATTAAAATTAACCGAAAACTTACCCTTATTAAGATTAGATAAATTACAGTTTTCTCAAATATTATTCAACTTAGTTTTAAATGCAATTAATGCTCTTCAACTAAATGGTGAAATATCTATTAGCACCTATTTAACTAAAGATAGCGTAGTTTTTAGTATTAAAGATAATGGCTCAGGTATAAGTGAAGAAAATAAAACAAAAATATTTCAACCTTTTTTCTCTACAAAAGCCAAAGGTATTGGTACAGGGCTAGGCTTATCAGTAGTCCACGGAATAATTCAAAACCATAAAGGGAGTATTTCTGTTCATTCTGAAATCAATAAAGGCACTGAATTTATCATTAATTTTCCCATTGAAACGAACTAAATTATGAATAGCAAACTCTCTGTTTTACTGGTTGATGATTCGCATGATATGCTTGAATTACTGCGTAGAAACATGAATGAATTGGGCTTAAACCCATTTGCCACAAGTACAGTTGTAGATGCTATTGATATTTTAGAAAACACACCTATTGATTTAGTAATTACCGACTTAAACATGCCCGAAATTGGAGGTATTCAATTGGTAAAATACATGTCTCAACATTACTCTAAAATACCAATTTTAGTAATTACAGGCTACCCTAACATACAAGATGCAGTAGAGGTAATGAAATTAGGAGCTTTAGAGTATTTGGTTAAACCATTTACTTTTGATGAGCTTCAAGAGGCAATCAATAAAGTATTGTCTCAAAATATTGAGGCCATTAAAGAAGAAACTAATGATGATATTATAGAATCTTTTCATGGCATTATTGGGCGATCAGCGCGAATGCAAAAGTTGTTTGCAACGATAGAAAAAACTAAGAATAATAAAGCAACCGTATTAATTGCTGGAGAAAGTGGTACAGGAAAAGAAATGGTTGCTAGAGCAATTCATTACAACAGTAGTTTTTCTTCAGCACCCTTTGTACCTGTAAACTGTGGAGCTATACCTGAACAATTATTAGAAAGCGAACTTTTTGGCCATGTAAAAGGAGCTTTTACTGGAGCTACAACTAACCGAATTGGATTTTTTCAAGCAGCAGATGGAGGCACTTTATTTTTAGATGAAATTACCAATGCCTCTATGGCTGTTCAAGCAAAATTACTGCGTGCCATTCAAGAAAAAGAAGTAACCATGTTGGGGGCAACTAAATCTCAAAAAATAAATGTTAGAATTATTACAGCAACCAATTCTAATATTGAAGAAATGATTACCAACAATACTTTTAGAGAAGATTTATTTTATCGATTAAATGTTATCTCTATAACGATACCTCCTTTAAGGGAAAGAAATGAAGACACCCCTTTATTAATTGATGCTTTTAATGAAAAATTCAGTAAAGAAAATGGAAAAAAATCTTTGAAAATTAACAGCAAAATTAAAGTAATAATGGCTAAATATACTTGGCCTGGCAATATCAGAGAGCTCGAAAACTTTATTCATCGCTTAGTAATTATGAATGATAAAAGTGTAAACATCGAAGACATTCCGAATTACATGAAAATGATGGCTCCAGCCAATCTAACAGATAATAATTTACTATCGCTAGCAGAGGTTGAAAAAAGACACATTGAAAAAGTTTTACAAGCAGCAAATAACAATAAAACTAAAGCTGCCGAAATTTTAGGCATAGATAGAAAAACATTACGTGAAAAGCTAAAATAAATAATTTGATTTTTTTATCTTTTTCATTAATTTGTTTTTTT
The DNA here is from genome assembly GCA_037969435.1 of Vicingaceae bacterium. GTDB lineage: Bacteria > Bacteroidota > Bacteroidia > Flavobacteriales_E > Vicingaceae. Next base: position 34,354 of record JBBKXK010000003.1, on the reverse strand, counting down.
ATAACTCCAAATAGCCAGACCATTAATTACAAGAGCATAAAGTAGCGTTTTAACAAATAAAGGAGCAATATCCGCAAGGCTAGAACCTTTAAGCATTACCATTCGCATTACTTCTACAAAATATTTAATAGGGTTAAATTCGGTTAAAATTTGTGCCCACTCTGGCATACTTTCTATTGGAGTAAAAAGACCACTCATTAAAATAAATATCACCACAAAAAACCAAGCAATAAACATGGCTTGTTGCTGTGTATCTGTAAAGTTAGAGATGAATAATCCTATACCTAAAATAACTAAAATGTAAATGGAAGTATAAAAATACATCAACCCTACACTTCCTAACATTGGTACATTAAAAATTACTTTACCTATGATAAGTCCAATGGTTAATAATCCCATTCCTAGTACCCAAAAAGGGAATAATTTGCCTATAATAAATTGGTATTTTTTAATTGGAGTTACGTTCATTTGTTCTAGCGTTCCAATTTCTTTTTCACGCACAATGTTCATCCCAGATAAAAATAAAGTAATCATCGTAACCAATAAAACCAAGATACCAGGAACCATAAACGTTTTATAGTTTAAGGTTTTGTTAAACCAAAAAGAAGGAATACTAGTGATACTTTTGTATCTATTCTTCATGTCTGAAGGCTGAACTAAACTAGCTTGTGCGTTTTTATTAAATCCTTGTATGATTTGATTAATGTAAACATTTTCGACACCTGCGGCAGCACCATCAATGGCATTGATAATTACTAAAAGTTGTGTTTTTTTAGCCTTAGAAAGGTCTCTTTCAAAGTGTAAGGGGATTTCTAAGATAACATCAACATCTCCTTTTAGCATTGCTGAATTTGCAACTTCTTGAGATGGAAAACTAGCAAGGACATTAAAATAAGATGAAGCTTCAAACTTTTCAATTAATTCTCTAGAAAAAGAAGTCTTATCATGATCTACATAAGAAAACTCAATATTCTTTACCTCAAATGTAGCTGCATTTGACAATATAATTAGTTGAAGCAAAGGCAAAACAAAGATAAGTGGAAGCATCGCTTTATTTCTAAAGATTTGCTTGAACTCTTTTTGTATGATGTATCTAATTATTCTCACAATTTATAATGCTTTAATGAGTGAATGTGATAATGAATGAATGTTTGTATTCAATCATTTATTCATTATCACATTCACTCCTTGTTACTCCAATCTAATCTTATACTTTTTAATACTTAAGGCTAGGAAAAAAATAGTCATCCCTAATAAAATCAAGGTTTCTTTCCAAACATAAGCTAATCCAACACCTTTTAACATAATGCCTTTTATGATGATGATAAACCACTTTGCTGGAATGATATTACTAATGACTTGCAGCGGTAAAGGCATACTTGTAACTGGAAATATAAACCCTGACAATAAAATTACAGGAAGCATTAATCCCATTAAGGAAATCATCATTGCAGTTTGTTGAGTGTCTGAAACGGTAGAAATTAATATACCTAATGCCAATGATGAAATAATAAATAAAATGCTTTCTAACCCTAATAAAAAGAAACTCCCTTGAACGGGCATTCTAAAAACGAAAATGCTCAACAAAATAATAACTACTGCATTAATTACAGATAAAAGAATGTAAGGAACAACCTTTCCGATAATAACTAAATAAGGTTTTAGTGGCGATACCAATAGAATTTCCATTGTCCCCAATTCTTTTTCTTTCGTAACAGAAATCGAGGTCATCATAGCAGAAACTAACATCAAGATGATAGTCATTACACCTGGAACAAACATAAAAACACTTTTTAGTTCTTTGTTATAAACCATTCGTGTTTCTGGAACAATTTGGTAAGGAATTTTTACTTCTTTATTTATTTCTTGCTGATATTTCTGTAAAATGGAACCAACAAAATTACTGATGGTATTTGCTGTATTTGGGTCTGTAGCGTCAGCAACTATTTGTACGGTAGCGTTGTAATCTGTTGTTAATTTTTTACTAAAATCATTTTCAAAGACTAATACTGCTTTCACTTTTCCTTTTTGAAAAATGGCTTCTATTTCGTTTTCATTTTTAAGGTATTGCTGAATACTAAAATATTTAGAGGCTGAAATTTTATTCGTTATTTCTTGAGTAGTTGCATCTTGCGATTTATCTAAAATAGCAATGTCAACATTATTAATCTCGTTAGTAATAGCAAAACCAAACAACATAATTTGAGCAATAGGCATTCCGAAGAGGATAAACAAAGACCGTTTATCTCTAAAAATATGGTAAAATTCTTTTTTTACAAAGCCTATAAATCGTTTCATCCTCGGGCTAATTTTAAAAACACATCGTTCATACTATCTACTTTAAATTGCTCTTTTAACTTTTTTGGAGTATCTAAAGCTTCAATTTTTCCATCTACCATTATAGAAACTCTATTGCAATATTCTGCCTCATCCATATAATGGGTGGTAACAAAAACGGTAGTCCCGTTGTTTGATGCCTTATAAATCATTTCCCAAAACTGTCTTCTAGTTATTGGGTCAACACCACCTGTTGGTTCATCTAAAAAAATAATCTTTGGGTCGTGTAATAATGCCACCGAAAAAGATAGTTTTTGTTTCCATCCTAAAGGTAAAGAGCCCACTAATTCTTTTGCCACATCTTGCAAGCCTAATTCATTAATAAGTAAATCTGATTTTTCTTTAATTTTTGCTCTTGATAAACCATAGATTCCACCAAAAAAGATGATATTTTCCTTTACCGTTAAATCATCATACAAGGCAAATTTCTGACTCATATAACCTATGTTCTTTTTAATGTCTTCTGCATTTTTATACACATCAAAACCAGCTACTTTTGCTTTTCCTGAAGTTGGACTAGATATACCTATTAGCATTTTCATAGCGGTAGTTTTTCCAGCTCCGTTAGCACCTAAAAATCCAAAGATTTCACCTTTGCCAACTTCAAAACTAATTTGATTGACAGCCTTAAAATCTCCAAATATTTTAGAAAGATTCTCTACTTCTATGACGTTTTCTCTTTTCATTTTGCTAATTCCATAAAAGTGTCTTCAATGGTTGCATCCGTTACAGCAATGGTAACTTCTTTTAACCCTTTATTTTCTAAAAACGTTTTCAACTCGCTAGGCTCAAAGACAGCTCTTTTATCTGAATAATGAACAAATTCTCCGAAAGGATAAACACTATAACTGTGTTCATATTCTTTTAAACTTTTTATCAATAAATACATATTGTCAGCACCAACATCATAAATTGTTTTAGGATAATGTTTAACTATTGCTTCAGGAGTATCTATCTCTAAAATTTTTCCGCCTTGTATTAATGCTATTCTATCACATAAAGCAGCTTCATCCATATAAGGCGTAGAAACTAAGATGGTAATACCTTTTTGCTGTAAACGCTTTAACATTTCCCAAAATTCTTTTCTCGAAACAGGGTCAACACCGGTTGTTGGTTCATCTAAAAACAACACTTTAGGTTTGTGAATTAACGCACAACTTAATGCTAACTTTTGCTTCATTCCTCCCGATAAATCACCAGCCTTACGGGTTTTAAAAGGCTCTATCTGAACATAAATATCTTTAATGAGTTCATAGTTTTCTTCTATTGTTGTTCCAAAAATGGTAGCAAAAAATTCTAAATTTTCGGCAACCGTTAAATCTTGGTACAAAGAGAATTTTCCGGGCATATAACCAACACTTTTCCGAATGTCTTTGTAATTATTAACCACATCAAAATTACTTACAGAAGCCGTTCCTGAATCAGCAATAAGAAGTGTGGTTAAAATCCGAAATAAGGTAGTTTTACCCGCTCCATCTGGACCAATAATACCAAAAAGTTCTCCTTCTTTTACGCTAAAAGAAACATCTTTTAATGCAGTTACATCCTTAAAAGACTTGCTAATATGTTGAACTTCTATACTCAAAATTTAGTTTGATTTTTTGTTTAAAAAATTAGGGATTACCAACGATAGCAACGCAATTAATATCCACATACTAATTCTAAAAAGCATAGCCTTTTTACTTTCATCAGCTACTGCTTCATTAAAGAAATTTAGATAAAGAAAAACTGTCAAGTGAGCGAATAAAATGAACCAAACCATCCATTTACCAAAATTGGTTTCTTTCCATAAAAAATAAGCAGCAAGTATTGAAACAACACCCATAACCACATTATAAACAACTAACCCTGTTAATACATTGTAATCTTTGGCATCTATTCCAAACAGCACTTTAGACCCAGCAAAAACTGACATTACTCCTATAAGTAAAGCTAAAATTGCTCCTATTTTTCTTAATGTTTTCATGTTATTTTTCTTGAGTAGAAACCCACATTTCAGCAGGCATTCCAATTTTTAAATTACCATCATTTTTAACCTCAATTTTTACTGCATAAACTAGGTTAACGCGTTCTTCTTTTGTTTGTATAATTTTAGGAGTAAACTCTGCCTCAGAAGCAATCCAATTAATCGTTCCAGGGTAATCTTTCATTCCTTCAGCTACATCTACTTTAACCGTTACTTTTTGCCCTATTTTAATGCTTGTTAATTGTGTTTCACTTACATAAACACGTAGTTGCAAACTGTTTAAATTTGCTATTTTATATAAAGGTTTTCCAAACCCAACAATTTCAAAAGGTTCAGCATATTTAACTAAAACGGTTCCTTGTACAGGATTAACAATTTTACTTTTTGTTACTTGATCTTCAATTTGCATCAGCTGAGCATCCAAACTTTTTAATTCATTAATTACAGATGAATTTTGTATTTCAACGCTTCTTATTTGTTGATTGATTACATCAATTTTACCGTTAACTTCATCCAATTGTTGTTGTGTTCCAGCATTTTCTTTCATTAAATTTTCCATTCTATTTTTAGAAATCGTTGCTGTTTTTAGTTGTGCCCTTAACACGCTAATTTGAGACAAAACTCCAGCAGATTTAGCATTAATTACATTTTTGGTTGCCAACAACTGATCTTTTTTTAAGCTTAATTGAATGGTATCGATGTAGCCTACAATATCATTCATTTTTAAAGTCTTGCCCTCTTCTATATTAAAAGTAAGCAGTTTCCCATTGCCTTCTGCTGAAATAACAGTTTCTGTTGCCTCAAAATTTCCGTAACCATCTGCTATGTCATCTCCTGAGTTGCAAGAGGCGAATACTATTGTAGCTATTAGTAATCCTATCGTTTGTATTTTTTTCATCGTTTATTTTTTTAACTTTTGAAAAGTGTTTTTTTAATTTCCTTGAGTTGTATTGTAATTAGCTTTTGTTAAAAGCAACTGAATTTGGTGTGTTTTTAAATTGTTTTCTGCTTCAAATAAATTAGTAAGCTCAGTGATGTATGCAGAAGAAGTAATTACTCCGTTTTTTAATTGAGCATCTGCAGATTTTAATATTGTTTTACGTAATTCTATTATTGTTTCATCTGAACTTATAAATTGGGTTATCTTATCAATTTCTGATTGATGTTGATTCAGCTCAATACTGGTATTCAACTTAAATATTTCTTGTTGATTTTCAATAATCGATTTGTTGACTTGAAGTGATTTTCGTTTATTTTTAGTCGCATTCCAATCATATATATTCCAGTTTAATTTTAAACCAACAATGTAATAAGGTTGAAAAGAATTGTCTAACATATTTAACCCAGGATTACCATAACCTCCAGTTCCAAAACCCATTAATTTTGGCATATTTTGTTTGCTAATTAATTTTTCTGAAAACTCGATTTGACGCGTCTGCAATTGAAATAATTCCAACTCTGGACGTTTAATTTCTGAATTTAAATCAGAAGTTACTTTTGGGTTTTGTAAAGCTGTATTTTGTGCAATCTCTGTCCCAATCAAATCAGAAAGTGTATTAAACAAGCTCTCTTTATTCTGTTCAATTTCTATAGATTGTTGTTCAATTTTTAATAATTCTGCTTCTAAAATTTTATCTGAAGCAGGTAATACAACTCCATATTTTATAGCTGCTTTCACCTCTTTTAACTTCCCCTCTAACTGTTCTTTTTTAGCGGTTAACAATTCCTTTTTTTCTTGTAATAATAAGATTGAGAAATAAAGCTGATTCACTTGTTTTTTTAATTGGTACAATGAAACTTCAACTTGTTTTTGTTTCACTTTTAATTCAGCTTCTTTTACATCAATAGACTTATTAATTACTCCTCCGCCATAAATAATTTGATTGGCAGAAACAGTTGCTTTATATTGATCATTATTAGGAGGCTCTACTGAAGTTCCAGGGAAACTAAAAGGAAATTCAATTACATCAGATTGGTAAGTTGCTTGCGCTGAAAAATCTAACTGAGGCAATTTAGATGCTTTAATTACCGAAACATCTAATTCGTTCTGCTCCGACAGTAATGCATTTTGTTTTGCTAACGGATAATTAGTGTTGACTAATTCATAACATTTACTTAAAGTAAGCTCATCTTGTGCATAAACGCTCCAAGATGCAAACATTAATAATATGGTGATTAAATTTTTCATTCGAAATAATTATTAAATTCTACAAAAGCAGCTTTAAAATCAGCATATATTTTTTCTTGTTCAGTTAATGTTGTGGCTATATCAAATTGTTCTGATAATTCGATAAAAGGTACTAACCACTTATGTAATTCATCATGGGCTTGTCCTTCCATAGTACAGCTTGATGTTAAATCAATTAAGTTGTTGTCAATCGTTTTAGCTAAAACAGTATAATCTTCGATTTGACTACCTTCAAAACTGCTTACTGCTTGTTCAATATTTCGGATATATGTTAACATTTCTGGAACCACTTTCCATTTTTCTCCATTGTTTAATACGATAACTTCTTGTTCATCATGGTGATGATTTCCTTCAGCTGTTGCAGTTGTTGTTTCTTGAGCTTCAGTTTCTTTTTTATTTTCTAAAGAAGTGTTGCATCCAAAAATTAGAAGGCTTAAAGTTAGGGGTAAAATAAATTTAGTTTTCATAAGTGTTTTTTTTAAAATTTAATAGCATTTATTATAAAGTCTGAAACTGCTTCTTTTCTATCTTCTAACAATTTATTATAAGCTGCATCATCTAACCTTGTAAAACCCTTTAGTAAGGGACTAGCTATAAAAGGAAAGATGGTTAAAGACAAAATGTTAACAAACAATTGATCTGCATTTATTGATTTAATCTTACCTTCTTCTACCAAGGCTTCAACTTGCTTTTTAAAAACTGTAATGTTTGGAAAATTCTTTTCAGTAATTAATACCTTAACAAAATCGGGATTACTGTTTAATTCGTGAATTACAAAAGTGGGTAAGTATGGATGTTTAATCACAAACGATATATAATTATGTGTTAGCGACTTTATTTTCGTTTCTAATTCTAAGTCAGAATTTAAGATTTCATTAATTTTTGGAGCCATTAATCCAAATGCTTGTTTAAAAACAGCCTCAAACAGTAATTGCTTACTTCTGTAATAATAATGCAATAAAGCCTTATTAATACCAGCTTCATTAGCAATTTCTTGCATTCTAGCACCGAACATTCCTTTACGTTGAAAAATGTTTTTAGCTGCTTCTAAAATATTGTCTTCTGTATTGTTGTCTTTAGTTTTAACCATTCGATTTAATCATTTAGTTTAACCATTCGGTTAACAAATGTAAAGATTTTTTTTTACACTCCAAAAAAAAGAACAAAAAATGAGGGTTACTTTTTGAACAAAAATGGCAATGTATTGTTTTAAAGAAAATAAGCTTAAAAACAACTGATACATTTCTACCCATTCGGGTAATTATTACCCGATTTGTTTCCAATTTTCATTAGCCTAATTTTATTGGTCTGAAAAATAAGAAAGACACAACCATCTCACCTATTGAAACTTAACACAAAAATAACTCCTATTTATTTATAGATAAATACGTTTGGCACACCCATTGAAAAGAGGTTGTCAAAACAAATTATTTATCTATAAAAAATAAAAAAATGAATACTAATCAGTGGCTTTGTTACAATTGTGTTTATTCTGGAGTTTGTTATACCGAATCACAAGCAAGAACAGCAATACTGCATTGTGAAGAGCACTTTACAAAAGGTAGTAATGAGAAACCCTTTGTGGCAAACAGCAATCAAACCGAAACCACCAATCATTTTGGCTTATGCACAAGTTGCGACCATAGTAAAAACTGTTCATTAAGAGATGAAAATCAAATTATTTTAAACTGCGAACATTACCTATAAATTATAATAAAATGGAAACAAAAACATTAGAAAAACAAAAAACAGGCATGTACGAAAATGTGATGAAACAATTCAATCATGCTGCAGATGTAATGGGATTAAACGAAAATATTAGAAAAATTCTTTCAGCAACTAACAATGAAATTGTAGTGCATTTCCCTGTAAAATTAGATAACGGAAAAATTGAAGTTTTTACAGGTTATCGTGTACAACATAATAACGCATTAGGACCTTACAAAGGTGGGTTAAGATTTCATCCAACAGTTGATATCGATGCTGCAAGAGCTTTGGCAATATGGATGACTTGGAAATCAGCTTTAGCGGGGCTACCTTATGGTGGTGGAAAAGGAGGAATACAAATTGATCCTAAAAATTATTCTCAATCAGAATTAGAAAGAATAACTAGACGTTTTACTTATGCTTTGGGTGATAATATTGGACCGGACTTAGATATTCCTGCACCAGATGTAAATACTAACTCTCAAATTATGGCTTGGATTTCAGATACTTATGTCTCAACAAAATCACCTGCAAATCGTCATAACAACTTACATGTTGTAACAGGTAAACCTGTTGGTTCTGGTGGGTTAGAAGGTAGAGATAGAGCAACTGGATTTGGTGTTGTAGCGACTATTAAAGCTTGGGCTGATATCAAACAAGAAACTTTAAAAGGTAAAAAATACATTGTACAAGGTTTTGGAAACGTAGGTTATTGGGCTGCTCATTTTATGGCTAAAGAAGGTGCTATATTAATTGGAGTGCAAGATGCGAGTGGCACCCTGATAAATAACAATGGAATAGACCCAGAAGCATTAAACGATTATTGTGAAGAAAACAAAGGGTTAATTGCAGGTTTCAAAAATGTTGAATTAATTGAAGCTGATACTTTTTTTGGAATTGATTGTGATATAATTATACCTGCTGCTTTAGGAAATCAAATTACTTTGAAAAATGTACACGATATAAAAGCAGGGTTAATTGCGGAAGGTGCTAACGGACCAACCGATGTAGCTGCTGAAGAAATTTTATTAGAAAAAGGTATTGATATTATTCCTGATATCCTTTGTAATTCTGGTGGTGTAACAGGTAGTTATTACGAATGGTTACAAAACAAAAGAAGTGAAAACTGGAAAATAGAAGATGTATTAATACTACTTGAAGATAAAATTATCGTTGCATTTAATAAAACAGTAAAAACTGCAGCTCAATATAAAACAGACTGGAGAACCAGTGCATACATCGTTGCATTAAAACGGTTAGAACAAACTTATGTTGAAAGAGGTGTATTCCCATAATTTATAGTAATGAAAAAGATAGGTTTACTTAGGGAAAGTCAACACAGTAATATTGCTGTGTTGACTCCTCAAAACATTAATCAATTAAAAAATGAAGCTATATTTTTTATTGAGAAAAATGCTGGATTAGTAGCGGGATATAATGACAGTGCTTACATTGAAGTAGGGGCAACCATTGTAAATTCAAAGCAAGAATTAATTAATTCTTCAGATTTAATAATGAGTTATAGTTCAATTTTAGGCAATGAAAATATTAATGCAACTAAAACTTTTATTGGAGCTTATGATGTTTTGAGTGACTACAATACCGTTATTCCTTTTCAGAAAAAAGGAGTAAATGTGTATAGCCTTAACTTATTACCCCGTACAACAATTGCTCAATCAATGGACACACTTTCATCGGTAGCCTCCATTCTTGGATATAAAGCGGTATTATTAGCATCCACTATTAGCAGCTCAACAATTCCTATGATTACTGGTGCTGGAGGCACATTGCGTCCAGCAAAAGTTTTAATCCTTGGTGCTGGGGTTGCAGGATTACAAGCTATTGCTACTGCTAAAAGATTAGGAGCAATAGTACGTGCTTTTGATGTAAGAAAAGCATCAAAAACAGATGTAGAGAGTTTAGGTGCTGAATTTATTGATATCGAAGGAGCTATTGATAATTCAAATGCTGGTGGTTATGCTGTAGAACAGGATAAAGCTTATTTAGAAAAAGTAGATCAGATATTATTTGAAGAAGCCACAAATGCTGACATTATTATAGCTACAGCTAAAATACCTGGTAAAAAAGCACCATTATTAATTAGTGAAATAGCTGTAAACTCAATGAAACCTGACTCAGTGATTATTGATTTAGCTGCTGATACTGGAGGTAATTGTGCTTTAACTCAAAAAGGAAAAACCATTGTTACTGAAAACAGAATTACCATAGTTGGAGATACAAATTTATTAGGAAAAAGTGCCAAGTCAGCTTCATTCTTATTGGCAAATAATTTTACTTCGTTTTTAAAACATTATCTAATAAATAATGAAAACGATAAAGACGAAATTTTAAATTCTACTAAAATTATCACTGATGGTAAAGTTACTAATCAACGTTTAATCTCAGAAATCGACAATTTATAATTTATGGCTAATCAATTTTTTATTTCCGATATAGACGGAATGTACGTGCTATTTTTTAGTTTGCTGATAGGTATAGAAGTAATAAAAAATGTACCAGCAATACTTCACACTCCTTTAATGTCAGGAGCAAATGCCATAAGTGGAATTATTTTAATTGGAGGAATCATTCAATTATTATCCGTAGAATCCACTGCTTACTTTGAAATAATTGCTTCAGCATTAGCCGTACTAATGGCAACAATTAATATCGCTGGTGGTTTTTTTGTAACGCATCGAATGTTATCAATGTTTTCATCTTCAAAAGCAAAAAATAAATGATGGATTTATTAATTGACATAGCTTATCTATTGGCTGCTATAGGCTTTATTTTAGGGTTAAAATTAATGGGTAACCCAAAAAAAGCAAAAATCGGAAACTATGTTGCAGCCATAGGAATGGTAATAGCAATTATTGCAACAGCAATTCTAATATTAAATAACTCTCCAAAAGTAGCTAACGTAGTTTTTTTAATAGCAGCGCTAACTATCGGCACTATTATAGGAAGGTTTATGGCATATAAAGTAGAAATGACAGGCATGCCTCAATTGGTTTCTTTATTTAATGCCTTGGGAGGAGCAGCCGCAGTAATTATTAGTATAAACGAAGCTGTTATAAACCTTAACACTCCTTTAAGCTTATTAGTTAATATTGTTTTAACGTTAGGAGCTATTTTAGGTGGCATTTCATTTACTGGAAGTATTGTTGCTTATTTTAAGCTGGCAAATAAATTTAATATAGGCAATCAAAACCTTGCTCGTATTTTATCTCGATTGTTACTCTTAATTATAATTGCAGGGAGTGTTGCTTTCTTTATTGTACCTGGCTTGGGCATCTCATTTTTAACTTTTATAGTTGTAATGTCGGTTATCTCATTAATATACGGAGTTGTCTTTACAGTTCCTATTGGAGGTGCCGATATGCCAGTGCTAGTTTCATTTTTAAATGCAATAACTGGTGTAGCTACTGCCTTTTCTGGTATTGCATTTAACAGCCCTATTATGCTTATTGGAGGTATTTTAGTTGGGGCAACAGGAGTTTATTTAACCATGCAAATGTGTACTGCCATGAACCGTTCGTTAGCTGTAGTTTTAGCAGGCAAAATTACAAGCGGAAATGCATCTAAAGGCTCTAATGCAAGTATTCAAGTACAACGTATTACTTCGGTAGAAACTGCTTCATTATTAGCTTTTTCTAAAAACATTGCAATTATACCAGGTTATGGAATGGCTGTAGCTCAAGCACAACAAGCTTGTTATGAATTGCAAAAAAATTTAATGAGCAAAGGAGCCTCGTTAACTTATATTATTCATCCTGTTGCAGGTAGAATGCCTGGACACATGAATGTTTTATTGGCTGAAGCCAATATTGATTACAAATACATTAAAGACATGGTAGATGTAAATGATGCTATGGAACAATTTGATACTGCAATAATTATTGGGGCTAATGATGTAGTTAACCCCGCAGCAGAAACCGATGAAGATAGTGTAATTTATGGCATGCCGATTATAAAAGCGTATCAAGCAAAACAAGTAATTGTAATGAAAAGAGGGATGGCTACAGGATATTCAGGTGCTAGTAATCCATTATTAGAAAGAAATAATTGTAAAGTTTTATTTGGAGATGCGAAAGAAAGCTTAACCAAAATTATTGATGAATTGAAAAAGATATAACATGGAAACAACAACGAAACCATTAATAGTAACAGCAGAAGAGCATCGAATTTTTAAAAAATTAATTGAAACTTCTCATACGGTTGACCCTATTGAAAAAAAGAGTCATCGAAAATTATATGAAGAATTAAAAACTGCACATATTGTTAAAGAAGAGGATCTGCCAAAAGATGTGGTTCGATTAAATAGTATTGTTACCATACAAACCTCATTTGGAAGAAAAGATGGAATGCAATTAGTATTACCAAATGAAGGAGATTTAAGTAAAAGAAAACTTTCTATTATGTCGCCAATGGGGTCTGCTCTCCTAGGCTATTTAGAAGGCGATACAGTTCCCTGGAACCTACCAATGGGTACAGAAAACATATTGATTGAGAAGGTGATAAATTAGTAAGAGTCAAACTAGAAGTTTATTTTAGATAATAAGCTTCTAGTCCTTCTCTTTTTCTTTCTTTAAAGCATAAAAAAGCCCCGATAAATCGGGGCTTTAAATAAATATTAAAACTTGATTATACCAATCCTTGATCTAACATAGAATCTGCAATTTTTACAAACCCTGCAATATTAGCTCCTTTTACATAATCAACATATCCATCCGATTCACCATACTTCACACAAGCTTCATGAATAGAAATCATAATTCCATGTAATTTTTGATCAACTTCTTCAGCTGTCCAAGAAAGTCTTAACGAGTTTTGAGACATTTCTAAACCAGATGTTGCAACACCACCAGCATTAGAGGCTTTCCCTGGAGAGAATAAAATTTTTGCTTTATGAAATCCTGCAATTGCTTCCGGTGTAGAAGGCATGTTTGCTCCTTCTGCAACACAAATGCAACCATTAGTTAAAAGTACTTTTGCATCAGCACCATTTAACTCATTTTGAGTAGCACATGGTAAAGCAATATCACATTTTATTTCCCAAGGTTTTTTATTTGCAACAAAAGTAATATCATCAAATTTATCAGCTAATTCTTTAATTCTTCCTCTTCTTACATTTTTCAAGTCCATTAAAAATTGTAATTGTTCAGAATGTATTCCTTTTGGAGCATGAACATATCCTGATGAATCAGAAACAGTAACAACTTTCCCTCCTAAATGAATCACTTTTTCCACTGCATATTGAGCTACATTTCCTGACCCAGAAATAACAACAGTTTTTCCTTTGAAAGAATCACGTTGAGTCTTTAACATTTCTTCAGCAAAATAAACAGTTCCGTATCCTGTAGCCTCTGGTCTAATTAAAGAACCACCCCAGTTACGTCCTTTACCAGTTAAAACTCCAGTAAATTCGTTTCTTAATCTTTTATATTGACCAAACATATAACCAATTTCTCTACCACCAACACCTATATCTCCAGCAGGCACATCTGTATCTGGTCCAATATGTCTTGCTAATTCTGACATAAATGATTGACAAAATTTCATTACTTCATTGTCTGATTTTCCTTTTGGATCAAAATCAGAACCACCTTTACCACCACCCATAGGCAAAGTAGTTAAAGAGTTTTTGAATACTTGCTCAAACCCTAAAAATTTAAGAATAGATAAGTTTACAGATGGGTGAAATCTTAGGCCACCTTTATAAGGTCCTATTGCAGAATTAAACTCTACTCTGTATCCTTTATTAATTTGAACTTCTCCTTTATCGTCTAACCATGGAACTCTAAACATAATCGTTCTTTCTGGCTCCACCATTCTTTCCAAAATTTTTGCTTTCTTATATTTTGGGTTTTTCTCAATGATTGGAATTACAGCTTCAGCTACTTCTTCAACTGCTTGTAAAAATTCAGGTTCATGACTATGCTTTTCTTGCATCTTTGCCATAAAATCTTTAACTGCTTTACTCATTTCTTATGAATTTAATGTAAGTATTGATTGATAAATTAGTGTAGCAAATGTATATAAATTTAATAGTATTGTATGCTTTTTTAATAATTTTATATACTACTTTTAATGTCCATTTTAACGTTATAATTGTAATGCAAAAAATATTAATACTTGATAATTACGACTCCTTTACATACAATTTAGTGCATTATGTAAAAGCTATATCTAACTTAGATGTTGATGTTTATAGAAACGATAAAATTAGCTTACAAGAAATTGAAAAATACAACACAATCATTCTTTCTCCTGGCCCAGGGTTGCCAAAAGATGCAGGCATTTTATTTGATGTAATTAAAACTTTTGCACCTACAAAAAAAATTTTAGGCGTTTGTCTTGGTATGCAAGCAATTGGAGAAGTATTTGGAGGCAACTTAATTAACCTCAACAAAGTTTTTCATGGAATAGCTACCTCAATAAATGTTACTGATCAAACTGATTTATTGTTTAAAAATTTAGCTCCAAAATTTAATGTTGGCAGATACCATAGCTGGGTAATTAACAATGAAAAGTTTCCAGCAGATTTAAAAATTACTGCAACAGATGAAGATTCTCAAATAATGGCAATAAAGCATAATAAATTTAATCTTTATGGCGTACAATTTCATCCTGAATCTATTTTAACAGAAAACGGAAAAGAATTACTTGCTAATTTTTTAGCTGTACCTCTTTAACATCATTTAACAGAAATTTAAAAAAGGTAGTTCATTCTTCTTTTCAAATAATTATCTTTACGGCTACTTTTAAAGTATGTCAGACAGCATAGTAATCATACCAACCTACAACGAAAAGGAAAACCTTGAGAAAATGGTGCGTAAAGTTTTTTCGTTAGAAAAATCTTTTCACATTTTAATTGTAGATGATGGTTCGCCTGATGGTACTGCAACAATTGTTAAAACACTACAAAAAGAATTTCCTAATCAATTACATTTAGAAGAACGAAAAGGAAAACTTGGATTAGGAACTGCTTACATTCATGGTTTTAAATGGTCGTTAAAAAGAGACTATCAATTTATTTTTGAAATGGATTGCGATTTTTCTCACGATCCAGAAGATTTAATAAAACTGTATAATGCTTGTACTAAAGATGGTGGAGATTTAGCTATTGGTTCTCGTTACATCAAAGGAGTTAACGTAGTCAACTGGCCTATGGGCAGAGTATTAATGTCTTACTATGCCTCTGCTTACGTGAGGTTTGTAACAAGAATGAAAATTAGAGACACAACTTCTGGCTTTAAGTGTTATACCCGAAAAGTTTTAGAGACAATTAATTTAGATAAAATTACCTTTAAAGGATACGCCTTTCAAATAGAAATGAAGTTTAAAACTTTTAAATTTGGTTTTAACATTATTGAAGTGCCTATTATTTTTACAGATAGACAAGAAGGTACTTCTAAAATGAGTGGGGGAATTTTTAAAGAAGCTATCTTTGGAGTTATCCAAATGAAAATGAGAAGTTGGTTTACAAAATATGAACGATAACAGAGCCAATTGGCTCTTTTTTTATGCTTATGAAAACACTACTAAAAAACGCACAAATTGTAAACGAGGGTCAAATTTTTAAGGGCCATGTTTTAATTGATGGAGAAAGAATTACTAAAGTTTTTAAGGCAGATGAAGATATTGCTTCTTTAGAAAATGAGTGCGAAGTATTAGACCTTAACAACAACTATTTATTACCTGGGGTTATTGATGATCAATGTCATTTTAGAGAACCAGGCTTAACCCATAAAGCAAATATACATACCGAATCGAGAGCAGCAGTTGCTGGAGGCACCACCTCTTTTATGGAAATGCCCAATACAGTACCAAATACCTTAACACAAGAGTTACTTCAAGATAAATACGACATAGCCGAAAAAACATCTTTTGCCAATTACTCCTTTTACATGGGAGCATCTAACGATAACATTGAAGAAGTTTTAAAAACAGACCCTAAAACAGTTTGTGGTGTAAAAGTATTTATGGGCTCTTCTACCGGAAATATGTTGGTAGACAATAAAGAAACTTTAGAAGAATTGTTTTCTAAATGTAAGTTATTAATTGCTGCACATTGTGAAGATGAAACAACCATTAGAAACAACATGACAACTTATAAAGAGAAGTATGGAGAAGATGTACCCATTGAATGCCACCCATTGATTAGAAGCGAAGAAGCTTGTTATTTATCCTCTTCATTAGCAATTGAGTTGGCAAAGAAACACAACACAAGATTTCATTTGTTTCATTTATCTACTGCCAAAGAAATTGGTTTGTTAGAGAATAAAACTTCTTTACGTGAAAAACGAATTACTGCAGAAGCTTGCATCCACCACCTATGGTTTAGCGATGAAGATTATGCTACCAAAGGAGCATTTATAAAATGGAATCCAGCAGTAAAAAAAGCGAGTGATAGAGACGCTATTTTACAAGGCGTGTTAGATAATTATATAGATGTAATTGCTACCGACCATGCACCACACACAGTTGATGAAAAATTAAACACTTATTTTAATGCTGCATCTGGCGGGCCAATGGTGCAACATGCATTAGTAGCTATGTTAGAAATGTACCACGATGGTAAAATAAGTTTAGAAAAAATAGTAGAAAAAATGAGCCATGCGGTTGCCGACTGTTTTAGAATTGAAGATAGAGGTTTTATTAAAGCAGGACAATTTGCCGATTTGGTAGTAGTAGATTTGGATAACCCTTGGACAGTAGAAAAAGAAAACTTGCTTTACAAATGTGGTTGGTCGCCAATGGAAGGGCAAACCTTTAAATCTAAAGTAATGCAAACTTTTGTAAACGGACACCTAGTTTACAACATGGGCGAAATTGATGAAGATTACAGAGGAAAACGAATGAGTTTTGATTTTTAGTCACTAACTTCTATAGTATAGGGTTCAGATGGTTTAAATAATGTTATAGAATCATACTTTAATGAATCCAATATTGGAATAAAAGCTTCAACCGTAAATTTAACTCCTCTAAAGTCTTTATAAATAATACTAGAGTTTAACGCTTTAATTGCATCAGAATAACTCCCTTTTAAATTATTTTCCTCAGAACATTTTTGGAAATAAGATAATTCTTGACTTGAACTATCAAGTTGTTCATTATAAGCATAATTCAAGGCATTATAAAAATGTTCAATACAATCATCATTATTATTTTGAATGTATTGATCTAAAACAATTTGAATCTGGTCTTTTCCTACTAATTCTTCCGTTTGACTATCTGAATCACATCGAATAACCAAAAAGGGAATAATCCCAACTACCATGATAAAAATCAATTTTTTCATACCTCTAAATTACAAAACAAAGTAATGCGTTATTATATAAAATTTTATTTTGCTTGACAATCAACAACTTAAATATTATTTAAGTAAATTTTTATACCTAGAAGTATTATACATAAGTATATTATGTATATTTGTCTTATGTATTCAAAAGAACTATTAAAAGGAACCCTAAAAACTATCATTTTAAAATTGCTCTCCGAAAGTGATAGTATGTACGGGTATCAAATAACTCAAAAGGTTAAAGAAATTACCGAGGGCAAAATCAACCTAACCGAAGGTGCGTTGTACCCTGCTTTGCACAAGCTAGAAGCTGATGGCCTGTTAACTACCGAAAAAATTGAAGTAGGCAACAGAGTTCGTAAGTATTACCGCTTAACGCAAACAGGAAATAACGATGCCAAAGAAAAGGTAGAAGAGTTAAAGGAGTTTATGGAAACATTAAAAACCATAATCAACATAACCCCTCAAAATTTAGCATGGAGCAATTAACTGAAAAACATATCAGTGAAATTACCACGCTAATTAAAGCAAAAGGTGTAGAAATGGAAGAATTGCTCTACGACCTCGTAGATCATGTTTGTTGCATGATTGAAGAGAAAATGGAGCAAGGCAAAAACTACCCCAGTGCATTGGATGAAACAATGAGCAGCTTTGGTAATAAAGGTATCCGAAACATACAAGAGGAAACCACATATTTATTAACCAAAAACATATTAGTTATGAGAAAAACAATGCACATCATCGGAATTACATCAGCAATTATGTTGCTGTTAGGAAGTATTTTTAAAATTCAACATTGGCCAGGAGCAGGTGTAATGTACGTATTAGGAGCAGCATCATTGTGCTTAATATTTATGCCCCTATACTTAACTGTTCGCATAAAAGAAAAAGTAGGTAAATTAAACACATGGACCAACGTTGTTGGAGTGATTAGTTCAATTGCATTATGCTTTGGTATTCTATTTAAAATAATGCATTGGCCAATGGCCAATATGCTAATGAACATTGGTGGCTTCGTATTAATTTTAATCTTTTTACCACTATACATCTATAACAGTTATAAAAACAAGCAACTAAAAACCAGCACCATTGTACCGATAATAATATCTATAGCAGGCTTTAGTTTAATGTTTTCATTGGTAAAGCTAAGAAACAGCCAAGATGTAACTAATGCAATTTTAAATATCCAATATACTATTAATAGTGATGTAGAACAGGTAATAAAAACAAATCAATCATTAATAGCTGACTTAAAACAAGATACTATTCCGCTTAATGAGTTGATGAAAGCCGATGAAATAGCGAACTCAATTAATACTATCATTAATGACTTAAATTTTGAAATAGCTAAAAGTCAGCACCCTGATTTATCAAACGAACAAATCACTCAATTTTTAGCTTCTGACTTCCAGGCTATTTCTAACAATAATGGAGATTTAGCTGTACTTAGAAAAAAAGAAAAAGGGTTAGCTGAATTAATGAATTTAGTAACAGCTTACGAAAACCAGTATCAACAACTTACAGGAGTTAATGCTAATCTTATTTACAATAAAGAGAATTTAGATTATTACTTAAACAGCAATTCCCAATTATTTCCATTAGGCATTGTTATAAATGATTTAAGTTTATTGAACTTACAGGTACAAAAAACACATACAGGGTTGTTACAAAATTATAAAGGCAGGGTTTCTTAGTTAGTTTAGTTAGTTGAATACATAAAAACTAAGAAGAGCAAAGGCTGGCATTTATTTGTCAGCCTTTTTTACCACTTATCATTTTCTTATAAAAAGTATTACAATTTATGCTAATCTTTGTGCTTCTAACTAAATTTTAAAACATGTTTAAAAACGCTTTCGTTTTATTATTAATAATCATACTATTTATAGGTTGTAAAACCTCTAAGGTAATTGAACTCCCTGAACAAACCATTGAAATTGATAACCCTTTCACAAGTAAAGAACGACCAATTTACAATGAAGCCAACACTAAAAAATTTAGTTTAGTTCATTCCAAATTAGCTGTAAAATTTAATTGGGAAAAAGCACATATGTATGGTAAAGCAGAAATTACATTAACTCCTTACTTCTACCCTCAAAAAGAATTAGTGTTAGATGCCAGAGGTTTTAATATTCATAAACTACAAGTACATACTAAAGATACTAATGGCTTGTTAATAGCAAACGACCTAAAATACGATTACGACAGTTTACAAATCACTATTACTTTAGATAAAGAATATACACGAAATGATACCTTAACCATTTTTGTAGATTACACTTCTAAACCAAACGAATTAACACTTGGCGGGAGTGATGCCATTAAATCTGATAAAGGTTTATATTTTATTAACGAAAAAGGGGAGGACAAAGAAAAACCTCAACAAATATGGACACAAGGAGAAACACAATCTAATTCGTGTTGGTTTCCAACAATAGATTCTCCTAACCAAAAAATGACACAAGAAATAAGTATTACCATTGAAGAAAAGTACAAAACACTTTCTAATGGAATATTAACCCATTCAGAGTTAAACGGAGATGGAACCAGAACAGATTTTTGGGAACACACTCAACCACATGCTCCTTATTTGGTTATGATGGCAATTGGAGATTTTGCTATTGTAAAAGATAAATGGAGAAACATTGATGTGGACTATTATGTGGAGCATAAATACGAGCCCGATGCAAAAGCAATTTTTGGTTTAACACCAGAAATGTTAGAGTTTTTCTCAACTAAATTAGGTGTTAATTATCCTTGGGCAAAATACAGTCAAATAGTTGTTAGAGATTATGTTTCTGGAGCAATGGAAAATACTTCAGCTGTAATTCATGGCGAGTTTGTACAACAAACCACCAGAGAGTTAATTGATGGCAGTGCTGGTGAAGATGTGATTTCTCATGAATTATTTCACCATTGGTTTGGTGATTTGGTTACTTGCGAATCATGGGCTAACCTGCCTTTAAACGAATCTTTTGCAACGTATGGAGAAGTACTTTGGAGAGAATATAAATATGGTGATGATAAAGCAGCTGAAGGGTTACAAGCTGACTTAAACACTTATTTACAAGAAGCCGAAGGAGATAATTTTAAAGACATGATTCGTTTTGACTATAAAAATAGGGAAGACATGTTTGACAGACATACTTACCAAAAAGGTGGAAGAATTTTACACATGCTTAGAAACTATATTGGTGATGATGCTTTTTTTACTTCGCTTAAAAACTACCTAAGTGAAAATAAATATACTGATGTTGAAATGCACCAATTAAGAATGGCTTGCGAAAAAGTAACTGGTGAAGATTTAAACTGGTTTTTCAATCAGTGGTTTTATGCTGCTGGTCACCCTCAGTTAGATATTAACTATTATTACGATGATTCATTAAAAATTCAAACTGTTACTGTAGAGCAATTACAAAACTTAAACAAAGCTCCTGTTTTTAAACTGCCTGTTAAAATAGATATTTATGTTGATGGTAAAGTGGAAACAAAAGAAGTTGTGATTGATTCTATCAGCAAAGTTTTTTCTTTTAACGTAAGCTCAAAACCAGATTTAGTAAATTTTGATGCAGATAAGATGTTGTTGTGTGAAAAAATTGACAACCACAAAACAATTGAAGAATGGGCATTTATGTATAATAACGCACCACGTTATTTAGATCGTTTTGAGGCATTAGTGAAGCTTTCTAAATCTAATGAAAATATTGCTATAGAAACTATGGTTATGGCTTTAGATGATAAATACCATTACATTAGGAGATTAGCAATTAGTGGAATTAAAAAAGCTGTAAACTATAAAGAAAAAGAAGTAAAGAGCAAATTACTTGATTTAGCTAAAAATGATACTGAATCTAAAGTAAGAGGGGATGCCATTGATGCATTAGCACTTTATTTTGAAAAAGATGAAGAAGTTAAATCAACTATAATCAATGGCGTTTCAGAAGAATCTTATTATGTAATTAGCAGTGCATTACAAAGCCTATCAAAAGTGAGTTTTGAAGATGCCATGAAGTTTGCCAAAAACTTAGAAGATGATAAGAATGTAGATATTAAAGGTGCTGTCTGTGATATTTATGCTGAGCACGGTGATGCTGCCCAAAATGAATATTTTATTAAAACTGAAAAAGAATTAGAGAGTTTTAATAAATATGGTTTTATGTTGGCTTATAGTAAATATTTAAAAAAGCAAGACAATAAAACCGTTTCTGAAGCACTACCAACAATTGAAAATGTTGCTATAAACGATAAAACTTGGTGGGTTAGAATGAGTGGTATTGAAATAATATCAGATTTAGAAATTATGTACAACAACAGAATTCACATTGCTGAAAAAGAATTGAAAGATTTAAAACCTGGAGATGATAAAGAGCTAGCTTTACGCAACTCTATTGAAGATGATAAAACTTTAAAAAATAAAATCTCAAAAATATTTAATGAAATTAAAGACACTGAAAAAAATGATCGTTTAAGAAAAATGATGGGGCTAAATAATTAGACATAAGCTGCTAATATTTAGTATTTTATAACTATATTTATAACATAAATATCATTTTAATTTGGACACCTCCTCTGATACCAGAAACAATAAATCCATAGACTTAGGATTTGCAACGGTAACGTTAATTGAGCCCAACATCATCAATACCAATATAAAAATTAAAGATGCTGTTACTTTAGCACAAGCCAAACTAATGCTAGATGCTTATATAAAAATTGGTGATGGTAAAAAAATACCTCATTTGTTTACTACCAGTAAATTTGTAATAATGGAAAAAGAGGTGATGGAATTTATTAGCAATGAAGCTAATAAATATGGAAAAGCTGATGCTTTTGTAATACAATCTTTACCGCAAAAATTAATCGGCAACTTCTACCTTAAATTTCACAAACCAAAAATTCCATCCAAACTATTTACTTCTAAAGAAAAAGCTCTTAAATGGCTAAGAACTTTTTAAAAGCGAAAGCCCCGCAGAATTGCGAGACTCTCTTTTGCACTAACTAAACAGGTGGGACTCTCGAACTACCAAGAGTTAAAAAAGGAAGTATCTAAAATCCTAACAAAGTAACACCTACTGTAAAAGGATATAACTCTGGACCTCTATTGCTTTCAAATAATGGAGTTAAGCTATAAGTAGCAAAAACATTAAACCATCCTACTCCAGCTCTTGCAGTTAAACTAACTCTAAACGGATTGGTATTAAAACTGTCTTTATCTTTTACTTTTTTGCTATCACCATCAGCTTCATTGTATTTGTATTTCATTTTAGTTTGTAAATTCATTCCTAAAATTGCTCCCGCAGAAATATGAAATGATTTATTTTTTTCTTGACCAGTATTTAGCTCTAATAACAATGGTACATTTACAAACCAAGTTTTAAATCTGTTTTTAGAATAACTGAATGTAGTATCTATATCACCCCAAGTATAATCTTGATTGAACTCATCAACCTCACTGTAAACATTTGCTCCTCCCTGAGGATTTAAGCGGACATTGTGTTTTAACTCATAGTTGTTCCACTCAGTACCCATACCCGTTACAAATCCAAAATGATGTTGTTTAATTGGAATAAAAAATTCCATAAAATTAATACTCAACGAAAACGATTTACTATAATCTAACTCCATAAACTGTGTTACTTTTTTAGGATTAGATTGATTAAAATGGGCAGGGTTGGTTAAATCAAAACTGTTATTGGCATCCATAAAACCATTAATTCCTAAATCCACACCTACCCAATGGTTTCTTCTCTTCTTAGGAATTCTAGTAATGTGTAAAGAATCATCTATAATAAGAAGCTTAGTATTCCCCCAATTAATTCTAGTCGTATCATTATTCACATTCACGCCTTTTTTTCCCAAAGCTACATCTACATTGTCATCAGTAATTTCTCCTCCATTTTTATTGCCTAAGTTAATCGACACATTTTCAATATTGTGATATGATGCACTAGTTGACATTGAAGATTGTAATGTCCTAACTGGCGGGTTACCTTTCACATTAATATTAGACGCACCAGAAGCTCTTCCTGTAATCGATTCGCTAGCATAAACCTTCATATCTGAAGCACCAGAAACATCAACCTTTACATTTTTCGCGAAAAATTCAGCAGCTTTTAAATCAGATGCTCCACTTAATTTTACTTCAAAATCATTAGCAAATCCTTTTAAAACAATATCACTTGCTCCAGAAAAATCAATATTTAAAGTATTCACTTCTAAATTAAATTCAGCTTCAATTGCTCCACTTCCTTTTATCGAAAATTTGTCCGCTTTAATTATTCCTGCCGTTTTTATCTCTGAAGCACCACTTTGCTCAATGCTTCTCAATTCTTTAAACGTAACAACTATAATTATTTTATCCTTGCTCTTTATTTTTCCTTCTGTATATAATGAGAGTTCTCCATTAACTACTTCAGTTTTTACTTTATCAGCATCTTCTGGAGAAACACCATCAATTTTTATGGTATTTTCTGTTCCTTGCTGCAATACTACATCCAATGCATTTTTAACTTTTAAAAAAGAAAAATCTGCAACTACTCTATTTTCTGTTTGAGCATTTATGTTGCTCAAAAAAATAAATACTGCGAATATTAATGTTATTTTTTTCATGTCTTTTAATTTGATAATTAATGTTTAACTTTTTTTATTAATCTAATTATCACCGGTGTTTTGAAATAGGACGACTACCCTATCCAATTTGTTACAATTAATTTTATTTTTTATTTTTATTTTTTCCAAACCCAAGCATACTAATATTTACAGCATATGTTTCAGTATCTGTATTATCATTATTTGATTGTGTAAATTTTTCTTTTACGCGTTGATTAATTATTGCTTTAATTAAATCTAACTTTGTTGTTGGTTCATTTTCTACAGCAACAGGCTCATCCTCATATGTTATTACAACATTATCAGCATACTGAATATCTTCTTCTAATTCAATATTCTCCACTTCTTTATTAAGAATAGTATCCTTTAAAATTGGTTTAATATTATTCGCTAATTGTGGCTTATCAACCTCTTTTTCAATAAGTGAATTATTTGGTTGATGCTTCTCAATTTTTAAAGGTTGTTTTTTAGGCGCCTTCTTTTTAAATAGCAAATTAGCAGCCATATTTTTTTGTTCTTCTTGTTTTATCTCCTCTATAATGTTAGGAGTTACTTCTATCTCTTTATTTTCATTTTTAGGAATTACTTGCTCAGTTTTTTCAACAATTGGATTATCTTCTTTTTGATTATCCCAGGTTACTCCTTTTAATAAAAATAAAACAAGAATTACAGCTGCTGCAGAAGTGTACCACCAATATAAAGGAATAACTTTTTGTTCTCTTTTAAGCGATGGTTTATCACCAAAAATTAAAGTAGGAGCAATTAATTTTGTTTGTTGATAAGCTAAAAGAGTTTCTTTTTTGTTTGGATTCGATTCTAAAAACAACAATAAAGCTTCAGATTCTTCTTTTGTATTTTCGCCTTCAACTTCCGCAATTATAAAGTCTTCAAAATTAATTAGGGTAATTAATCCTTCTTCAATTTTTAAATGCGTTTTAGTTGATAATTTATCTTCAGACGGATTTAAAGTCAATAATTCAAAATCTTCTAAATCCTCTTTTAAATCTGAGTTATTTTCAAAAAATAACATTAGCTCAGCCATTAATTCAGGAGATAAATTCTCCTCATAATAGTCAAGCAGATATGCTTCGTAGTTATTTCTTGTTATTAAACTCATATTAATGCTTCAACGCTTCCTAAATAATCTTTTAAAAATTTTCTTCCTCTAAAAATGTAAACCTTCACTTGAGATTCAGTCATGTTTGTTATTTCTGCAATTTCATTATATGCATAACCTTCATAATCACGTAATAAAATAACTGCTTTTTGATCTTCAGGTAATTTGTCAATCGCTTCTAATAATACTTCTTGCAAATCAGAATATGTCTCAGTTGTACTATAGTTTTCAGCTTTTACAATGCTAAAATTTGCTTCTCTTTTTTCTTTTCTTACCACATCAATTAAGGTATGATAAGCGGTAGTAAACAAGTAAGATTTTATTTTAGTTTCATCAACACTATCTTTTTTCTCCCAAAACTTCACATAGGTATCTTGCACAATATCCTTCGCCTTATCGTCATCTTTTATATTTTTTAAGATGAAACGATAAAGGTTATCTGAATATTTATCAACGCTTTCGTTATACTGTGCAACTGTCATTAACTGATGTTGTTTTATTGTGGGACGAACAGGGGTTATAAAAAGTTACAGCTATTTTAAAAAAAATCCAAAAACAGCAGAACCACTACCCGTCATAGCTGAATAAACTGCACCGTTCTGATACATTTTATTTTTTAAAGCTTCAATTTTAGAGTGGTTTGGAAAAATAGATTTCTCAAAATCATTGCTAATATTTTCTTTCCAATTATTTATAGGCTCTTTAATCCTTTGTTTTAAATCAATAGTTGATTTTTTAGGATTAACACCACTATATGCTTCGGCTGTTCCAATATGTATTTCAGGATATTCAATTTTTAATTCGTAAGCTGATAAATCTAATTGAATAGCTTCAAACTCATCTCCTTTATTAAAAGCATAAACGGGTTTATTTTCAATAAAAAAGGCACAATCACTACCTAATTGCTGAGCATAATTAATTAATTTCTCGTTGGACAATTGAAGATCAAATAGTTGACTCAATGTTTTAAGCATAAATGCAGCATCTGATGAACCTCCTCCTAAACCCGCTCCAATCGGAATAACTTTGTGCAAATGAATGCTAACTGGAGTAATCCCAAAATCTTTTTCAAGTAAATAGTATGCTTTTAAACAAAGGTTACTCTTCGCATCACCAGGTATTGCTATTCCAGTTGAGTTAAATTCTAATTTATCACTTTTTATAACTTCTAAAACATCATACAAATCAAAAACAGGATAAAAAATACTTTCTATATTATGAAACCCATCAGCTCTTTTTTCGGTGATGTTTAATCCTATGTTTATTTTGGCGTTTGGAAACGAAATCATTAAAAGCTCATTTAACTCAACTTCTTCAAAAATACAAATAAGAATAATGTTGGTTTAACAAAATTAGTAATTTAGCAGTCTATTTTAAATGAAGTGACGTATGCCAGTATATTTAGATTTTGAAGAACCGATAAAAGTATTAGAAGATCAATTGATTGAAAATACTAAGTTGCAAGAGGAAAAAGGTGTAGATACAACTAAGATAATCAAGGAAATAGAAAAAAAAATAAAAGATACCCGTAAAGAAATTTACAGCGGATTAACAGCTTGGCAAAGAGTTCAAGTATCAAGACACCCTGAAAGACCATATACATTAAGTTACATTAAAGCCATTACTGATGGAGATTTTATGGAGCTACATGGCGATAGAACTGTAAAAGATGATAAAGCGATGGTTGGTGGTTTTGGGAGTATTGATGGAGAAACAGTAATGTTTATTGGTCAACAAAAAGGTATTAACACTAAAATGCGTCAATACCGTAATTTTGGAATGCCTAATCCTGAAGGCTATAGAAAAGCACTTCGTTTAATGAAATTAGCCGAAAAATTTAATAAACCTGTAATTTGTTTAGTTGATACTCCTGGTGCTTTTCCTGGCTTAGAAGCTGAAGAAAGAGGACAAGGTGAAGCTATTGCTAGAAACTTATTAGAAATGTCTCAATTAACTGTTCCAATTATTGTAATAATTATTGGCGAAGGTGCTTCTGGTGGTGCTTTGGGAATTGGAGTTGGTGATAAAGTTTTAATGCTAGAAAACACCTGGTATTCTGTAATTTCTCCTGAATCTTGTTCTTCTATTTTATGGAGAAGTTGGGATTTCAAAGAGCAAGCCGCTGAAGCTTTAAAGCTAACTGCAACAGACATGTTAGAAAACAAATTAATTGACGGTATCATTAAAGAACCTTGTGGTGGTGCGCATACAAATCCAACAGAAATGTATGACATCGTTAAAAAAGAAATTCAAAAACACTTGCCGAAATTAAAAGAAATGGACAAAGAAAAATTGGTTGACAAAAGAATCAATAAATTCTGTGCTATGGGAGTTGTTATTGAATAATTTTTGTTCTTCGCCCTTATTTATTATACCAAAAATTAACATCCAATACATTGCTTGTATGCATGTAAGTGCCTTTTATACTTTTTGAAGGATAATCATAAATAGTTATTGTACTTCCATTAATTACAAATAACTCGTTAGTTAAAAAATCATACTTAATTTTATTCGCTGAAACACTATTCAAATAGGGCAAGGTTGTAAAATTGTTTACATTAATCAAAGTTAAATTACCAGCCGCGGCAACTATATAAACTCCATTACTGATTTCTATACAATCATCTATTTTACCTATACTTATTGAAAAAGGTGAAGACTTTAAGCCTGAAGGAATATCATAAAATACTACCTTACCGTTTTGCGAAACATCATTGGTTAACAATACAGTTTGGTTTGGTGATTTAGAAAAAATTCCTTTTATATCTTCATTAATGGCAACTTGCTGTGCTTCTGCACCCGAAGCTCGCCAATAAAGCACCAAATTAACATTACTACTTGCAACCACCTTTTGTTCAGTTACATAATAATCTTCCTGTACCAAAGCACTCTCTAAATACGAATTAGCATTTGTAGTTCCATTAAAATTACTTACTCCAAACCTATCATATCCTTTAAAAGTAAAATTACTTAACCCTACAAATACATGCCTATCATCGTATAAAAACCCTGTAAAAGGACTGACAGATGGAACATTCCAAGCTGTATTAGTTGACTTTAAATCAATACTCGTAATACCAGCACTATTGCTCGCAGCATGAACAAATTGCTGGTCGAAAGAGTTAACCGCACTACCTAAAAAATTTCCATTAACGGACTGATAAAAGCTTCCAAAGTAATTATTATCTAAAAAAGTAATGTCTGATGAAGCTCCATTGTTACTCACGACAAAAATTCCTTGTCTTGTTTTGGCTACCTCATTTAAATTAACCTCAATTTGTTTTCGTGTAACATTTTCACCATCAGAAGCACTAATATTAAAATAATATACGCCAGAAGTAAGATGAACATCATCAACAAAATAAGAAGTATTTAATTGGTAATCTTTAGCTGTTGGATTTTTGGTTGTTGTTGAAAGAACTGCTATACCATTGTTATTGTTTAACGATACTTTTACCCAATTTAAATTTCTATCATCACTAATAGTGGCCAATACTTTCACCGTATCATTCCCATTTATTAATTGTCCACTAACTGGAGTAGTAACATTAATTACAGGAGGTGTTTCATCTTTATCTTTCGAACACGAAAAAATAAAAAGTAAAAATATTCCTATTAAAATTCTACTACACATTTAATAAAATTAAGACTTTTTTGATAATTGATAACTCTGTTAAAAAGACGTTAGTATTCGGTTAACAACTTGTTAATACGTAAAACAAATCATTAACTTATTACGTTTAATTTAAAGCAAGGTTATTTGTTGAAAAAGTAATTCGGCTATTTACCAATATTTCCCCTTAGTTATTAATCAGTATTTGTACTTTTGAAATATGGCAGAAACAGACAAAATATCGACTAGAAAAAGAACAAGACCAGTTTCATTAGCTCCAAGTTTAGAGCACGGAAAGTTGCCACCACAAGCTGTAGATTTAGAAGAAGCTGTTTTAGGAGCCTTAATGTTAGAGAAAGAAGCAGTAAATACTGTTATCGATATTTTACAACCTAAATCTTTTTACAAAGAAACACACCAACGAATATTTGCCGTTATTCAAGATTTATTTCAAAAATCTGAACCTGTTGATATCCTTACTGTTACTAACTTGTTAAAACAAAATGGTGAACTCGATATCGTTGGTGGAGCATACTTTATAACACAACTAACAAACCGAGTTGCCTCTGCTGCAAATATTGAATTTCATGCACGTATTATTGCACAAAAATATATTCAACGGGAGCTAATCAGAATTTCTTCCGAAATAATTACTGATGCTTACGATGAAACAACTGATGTTTTTAATTTATTAGACAAAGCTGAGAGTAGTTTGTTTTCTGTTGCCGAAGGTAACATCCGAAAAAACTACGAGTCAATGTCTGATTTAATTAGAGAATCCATCGCTCAAATTGAACAAGCAAAAAACCAAGAGAGCGGAGTTATTGGTGTTGCTTCTGGCTTTACTGCGTTAGATAGAGTTACTTCTGGATGGCAGCCATCCGATTTAGTTATTATTGCTGCTCGTCCAGCAATGGGAAAAACATCATACGTACTTTCATTGGCGCGTAATGCTGCGGTTGATTTCAACATTCCTGTTGCATTCTTTTCTTTAGAAATGTCATCAGTTCAATTGG
The DNA here is from genome assembly GCA_037969435.1 of Vicingaceae bacterium. Lineage (GTDB taxonomy): Bacteria > Bacteroidota > Bacteroidia > Flavobacteriales_E > Vicingaceae. Next base: position 4,500 of record JBBKXK010000003.1, on the reverse strand, counting down.
TAACTAGATTGGTTTCTGCTGAATCGGAAATCTCTTCAGAAAAATTAAGAAGTGGTAATTTACGTAACGATGAAATTCAACAAATACATACTAAAATTCAAAAATTAGCTGAAGCTCCAATTTTTATTGATGATACTGCTGGTTTATCTGTTTTCGAATTAAGAGCAAAAGCGCGAAGATTAAAATCTCAACACGATATTAAATTACTAATCATTGATTATTTGCAATTAATGTCTGGTGGTGGTGATAACAAAAACGGAAACCGTGAGCAAGAAATCAGTATGATTTCTCGTTCATTAAAAAGTATTGCAAAAGAATTAAACATTCCTGTTTTAGCACTTTCTCAATTAAGTAGAGCCGTTGAAACTAGAGGTGGAGATAAACGACCACAACTTTCCGATTTAAGAGAATCTGGATCTATTGAGCAAGATGCCGATATGGTACAATTTATTCACCGTCCAGAATATTACGGTTTAACCGAAGATGAAGAAGGTAACCCAACCAATGGTGTTGCCAACATTATTATTGCAAAACACAGAAATGGTTCAGTGTGTGATGTTAAATTGAAATTCATCAACCAATTAGCAAAATTCCAAGATTTTGAAAGAGGAATGGATGATTTTGGTGATTTCGACAACAGTAATTTTGCATCCATGCCTATTGGCGAAGATTTCGATAACGAAGGAACCGTAACCATGTCATCTAAAATGAACGATATCGAAGATGATAATTTCGATTACGGTGGCGATGATGATGAAACTCCTTTTTAAAAGAATACCTAAGCTCCATAACACTTTAAAGCTTCCAATTTTATATACCATAATTAAGCAAAAAAGCTTAACTTTATTTTTATGAAAAAAATATTTTTTCTTCTAATTATTACCCTTTTCTCATTAAAAGTAAGTGCTACTTACTTATTAATACCAATGGACAATGCCCAAAAAAATCATTTAAAAGCTTACGGAATAGCTTATTGGGCTTTGGAAAACAATGTAGAAATCGATTGGTTATTAAACTATCGTGGAGGAAGCTTTATGATAAAGCATATCAAAACAATAGAAGAAGAATTAATTATTAGAGGAGTCTCGTTTGAAGTTATAGCTGATGTAAAATCTACCGCTATTCTCAGAGAAATTGCAGACCCAGAAATAAATATGGATGTAGTTAAATTGGAGAAAGCTCCTAAAGTTGCTGTTTACTCCCCAAAAAATAAACAACCTTGGGATGATGCCGTTACCTTAGTATTAACCTATGCCGAAATCCCTTACGATGTAATTTACGATACCGAAATTATTGAAGGCTTGTTGCCAAAATACGATTGGCTACACTTGCATCACGAAGACTTTACAGGGCAATATGGTAAATTTTATGCACATTATCGCAATGCTCCTTGGTACAACGAGCAAGTAAGATACAATGAGGAAACTGCAGCTCGTTTAGGTTTCAGTAAAGTTTCTCAATTAAAATTAGCGGTAGCAAAAAACATTAAAGAATTTACAACTGGTGGCGGATTCTTATTTGCCATGTGTTCTGGCACCGATGCGTTAGACATTGCATTAGCTGCTGAAGGTAGTGACATTTGCGAAGCAATGTTTGATGGTGATGGTTCTACACCAAACTACAATGCACAATTAGATTATAGTAAAACCTTTGCTTTTAAAGATTTTACACTAAAAACTAATCCAATGGAATATGAGTTTTCTAACATTGATGCAACACCAACTCACGCAAAAACACCTAAAAATTTAGACAACTTTACCTTATTTGATTTTTCTGCAAAATGGGACATTGTACCAACAATGCTTTGCCAAAATCACGAAACAATTATCAATGGTTTTTTCGGACAAACAACTGGCTTTAACAAACAATTTTTAAAATCAAATGTATTGGTAATGGGCGAAAACAAATCACTCAACTCAGCAAAATACATTCATGGAGAAATGGGCAAAGGAACTTGGACTTTTTATGGTGGTCACGACCCAGCAGATTATCAACACATGGTTGGCGACCCACCAACAGACTTAAACCTACACCCAAATTCTGCAGGGTATCGTTTAATCCTTAACAACATCTTATTCCCTGCTGCAAAGAAAAAGAAGCAAAAGACTTAATCAAACAAATTCCAAGAAACACCAAACTTTAACGATTTATTTAAAGAAGGATAGCCTGGTACAGCATAAGATTTTTCTAAACTTCTACCTGCATTAATATGCTCATACTTTAAAAATATTTGAGCTCGTTTTAAATGTGTGTTTAAAAACACATCTATATTAGGGTAATAACCTAATTGTGTATGATTTTGAGTATAAAACTGCGTTAAAGCAGGATTATAAGCATATCCATAATAATCTGTAGTGTAAGATGCTCCTACACCAAATTGTATCTTTAAAGCCCCTTTAAAGATGTATTTTTCATAATAAGCAACTTGTCTTGCAATTATATCAGGCAAAGGGTAAATATATTTATCTGATGTTAATTGATAGATTAAAGCAGTTCTAAAATGGAAATTTAGCAGTTTATAATTTTTAGCCAACGAAAAGTTAGTAATCGAATTGTTATTCTTATCCTGTTTAGCTTCTGCCAAACTATCAAAATATAAGGTATTCGTTAATAATTTAGTTTCAGCAGAAAATTCTAATTGCCATTTCTTCAATTCAAAATCAACATTAAATCCTAACAACGATTGTTTATCAAACGAATAGTTTTTCCAATCAAAATGATTAGAGGTATAATTAACAAAATTCAGATCAGGCTCAGTTAAAAAGTAATTAACACCAAGCTCTAGAGTATATTTTTCTTTATTAGCTAGAACAATTAATTCAGCTTCAACATCATTTTGTCTATAACCATAAATACTATATTTAGCAATTAAATCAGCCTTAACATCATTCTTTTTATAAGAAGCTCCAAACCCAGTATAAGTGTTATGATAAATAGTGTCAATACCGTATGTTTGAGCATAATTAATATAATCATACTGTCCCAACAATTCAAAACTAAAATCATTACTTCTAAAACCTAAAAAAGCCATATTAGTTAACTTATTAGTATAAATAGAATCTATAGTAGCTAAAGTGTCTATATAAATATTTTGATAAATACTTGACAAAGGATCATTGTCATAAAACACTCGTTTTTGAGAAGCATATGATATTTTATGTTTAAGATAAACTGGTAATGCATTCACTTTAAATAAATCTAATCGCTGCTCCAAATTGTAAGCATAACTTTTAAAATAGCTATTAGAAGAGTTTAGATTAACATTGTAAGTTCGTTCATTATCATATATCGAATTCTCAAAGTCTTCAATATCAGATAAGCCACCATTCTCTTCATAAAACAATCTTTTTATTTCAGTTGAGAATATGATATGGTAATTATTATTTTTTGTCTTGAACTTTAAAGTCCCACTAAAGTCAGAGTTATTTGCCTCTTGATTAATATAAGCTCCAGGAGAACTTATTTTATTCAAATCAAAATTAAAAAATAATAACTTCCCAAATTTTTGGATATGTTTTATTTTAAATAACTGTTCTTTTCTACTAGCATTAACATAAGTTATATTAGTAAATGGCTTAACACCTTCTAAGGCAAAATAGTTATTATGAAAAGCATTATTAGGTTCAATTAAATGTTTACTGAAAATACCACTAACTGAGGGATAATAGTACGCAGAACCAAAAGTCCCAGTATTATTTAATAAAATATCTCTTTTATGTTTATAGAAAAGTGTGTACATCAATCCTTCTTCCGATCTCAATAAAGAATCATAGCTAGAATTAACAACAGTTAAGGAATCAAAATTTTGTGCTTGAAGAACCCAAGCAGACATAGTAAATATTAGTGTAGATAGTATTTTTAAATAAGTATTCATCAATACAAAAACGAAAGTAATAAAAAAGCCCCAATCTAAAAGAAAGGGGCTTAATTAAAATTGGCAACGACATACTCTCCCAGGAAAACCTAGTACCATCTGCGCTAACGGGCTTAACTTCTCTGTTCGGAATGGGAAGAGGTGATCCCCGCTGCAATAGTCACCATAAATCATCAATATTTTAAAGACATACATCGAAAGAAATTATAAAAATAAAATTTATTGTTTAGTTAGAAAGCTCTAGGGTAATTAGTATTGCTCGGCTTTGACATCGCTGCCTTTACACCTACAACCTATCAACGTCATCATCTTTAACGACCCTTAAGGGAAATCTCATCTTGAGGTCGGCTTCGTACTTATATGCTTTCAGTACTTATCCAATCCGAACGTAGCTACTCTGCAATGCAGCTGGCGCCACAACAGATACACCAGAGGTTCGTCCAACTCGGTCCTCTCGTACTAGAGTCAGATCCTCTCAAATTTCCAACGCCCACAACAGATAGAGACCGAACTGTCTCACGACGTTCTGAACCCAGCTCGCGTGCCACTTTAATGGGCGAACAGCCCAACCCTTGGGACCTTCTCCAGCCCCAGGATGTGACGAGCCGACATCGAGGTGCCAAACC
>JBBKXK010000002.1:0-260322 GCA_037969435.1 Vicingaceae bacterium | reverse complement strand
ATCTACTGTAATATAGTTTGATATAAAGATTGAATCTTGTCCAAAAGAATTACTAACCATTAATGAAACATTATAAGCTCCAGCAGTATCATAACAAATATTTGTTGGGTTTTGAGTGTTAGAAGTACTTGGATTTCCTCCTTCAAAAGACCAAGTCCATGCCGTTGGTATTCCGCCAGTACTTATATCTGTAAAGTTCACACAATCGTTAATACAAATAGATGTAATAGAAGCACTTATTCCTGCTACTGGTGGAATGCTACAATTACTGATGGAAACATTAAAAGTAGCTGTGTCTGGACATGAACCATTTGTAATATAAGTTATAACAAATGCACCAACACCGCTAGTTAATAAATTAATTTCACCAGTAGCACCATTAATAGTACCACCATTATCGATGGTAAAGGTACCACCAGCAGTTACTAAGGTTGGAAGAGGGTTGGTAGCAGTATTACAAAATGAGTTCGTAGTATAACTAAATGTTGCTGTATCTTTAGGAATTACTGTAATAGAGACAGTATCAACATCTCCACAAGAACCTGAAAGAGTATAGGTAATTATGTGGTTTCCAACTCCTGCAGTAGCAGGATCAAAAGCACCATTAATAGCATTTGTGATACCTGTTCCAGTCCAGTTACCCCCTGAACTAACAGCATTTAAATTTATACTAGGATCATTAACACAAAAAGGACCAGCTTGAGTAATTGTAGCATCTGCACTATTAGTAATAGTAAGATTAAAAATAGCAGTATCAGGACAAGAGCCATTTGTAATGTAGGTAACAATGTAATTTCCAACTCCGCTTCCAGTAATATTAATTAAACCAGTTGCTCCGTTAATTACACCACTATTATTGATGGTAAAAGTACCGCCAGTAGTTCCTGTAATGGTAGGTGAAGGGTTAGGATCTGTTAAACAATAATTTGTTGAGGTATAACTTATTGTAGCAGTATCATTTGCAGTAACTGTAATAAAATTAGCCATAAACAATGAATCACTACTTGTTGCGTTTGAGGCAACTAACATTACATTATAACTACCAGGAGTATTGTAGCAAATATTGGTTGGGTTTTGTGCAGAAGATGTTGTAGTTGATGATCCAGGGAAATACCAAGTCCATGAGGTAGGTATACCTGTACTTAAATCAGAAAAATTAATACAATCACCAGCACACAAGGTACTATCTGTCGAACTAAAATTAGCATTAACAACTGTACATGAATTTACTGTAACTGTAACAGGAACTCTAAAAGGTGTAGGACAAACTTTTAAATAGTAAGTAGTAGTAATAGATAAAATAGGTGTTATGAAAGGATTTCCAGTAAATAATAAAATCCCACCATTTGGAGAGTCGTACCATTCAAAAATTAATCCACCGGGATTTGTGCCAGTAACAATTGCTGTTAAAGTTGTTAACGTGTTACTACAAATTGTTGTATCTCTTACAGTGATATTGTACGAAGGAATGGTTTCAGTTGGCATACCTAAACCTCCACTAGTTGCTCCATTAGGAGGGAAGTTAGTTACATAAGTGCTATTAGTTGTTCCGTTAACACCTCCATTAGCATTTCTCGTGGGAGCGCCATTTGATATAGCTATATATCCACCACCACCACCACCACCAGGACCTTCTACTTCACCAATGTTAGCAAAAGCACCCGTTTTTAAAACTTGATTTCCTCCACTTCCACCATTAGTATTTAGGTTAATACCAGAAACCGAACCTGTTGTTTTTATTAATATTGTTCCTCCTGCACCAGCTCCACCTGCAGCATCTTTACCTGTTACAGTGTTAATAGGTGGATTACCAGCAACTTCACAATTAAATCCATTTTGGCCATTTGCATTTATAGATCCAGTTCCACTTACATTGCCATAGGTGGATAAATAAATAATACCAGCACCATTACCTCCTGCACCTGGAGGGTTAGGAGTATCTTCTCCATCACCAGCACCACCAGCACCACCCATAAATATTTTTCCAGTAGAATAATCTAAAGGACGACCTCCTAAACCTCCCATTTGTCTTCGAGAATCTCCACCCCAGGCTGCATTTCCTGGTCCTTGCGTTAGTTCGTTTGCATTAGTCCCTCCATGAGAATATCCACCTCTACCACCACCAGAACTATTAAGGCCTGCTATTGAAGGGGTTTCTAAACCCCAAGAAGTATTATATGTTGGATTTGGGACACCATTACCATTATTCCAATTTAGTAAATTTCCGGCATTAGAGCCACCACCACCACCGGCATTGTGAGCGGTACCTCCTCCTCCGGCATTTGCGGCTGCACCTCTAGTATATCTTCCATGCAAATTAGCATCATAAAAAGCCCAATCACCAGCTATTCCTTCGCCTTTCTCACCACCTTCAACTGCATTTGTTGAAGCATATCTGTTTCCACCAAAAGTGGTTGAAAAATCTATTTGCCCTCCTCTAAATCCTAATCCAGAGACATCAATTGTTCCTGTTCCATTAATTGTTGTTGGTCCATTAACTTCAATGCTAACAATTCCTCCAGTGCTTCCATTCCATTGATTAGTTGTAATAATACCCCCATTGTTAATTGTTAATGAGCTATATCGTGGTACTCTAATAACTTGTACGTTTCCTGAAATTGTATAATTAAGTGTTAAAGGACAATCCAATGTAATAGTTGTATTGTTTGGAACAGTACTTACTTGTACAAATTCATAATTTCCACAATTATTATAATTCAATATTTTACCCCATGTTGGATGAAACCTAGAGTCATTAAATACATTTGAAGGAGAAACAGTATCTTCTACTGTTGTTCCCTGCATTTGAATTATCATCAATAAGTCACCTGCAGATAGGTTGCTAGAGAAATTAGAGTTTAAACTACTATTAGCTACTGTAATTGTTGTATTCCCAATACTAGCATTTGTAGTCAATGTTGTGTAAGCATTTACTATTTCTGAAGCAGAAACAACTTTAACCCCATCTTTACTTCTTTGAGCCTGTAAGCTAGTTAAACTAAAAATTAAAGCAATTATAAATATATATCTCATCTATAAACTATATCAATTGTTAAATAAAGACCATTATTTAGGTTAAATGGTTGCAAATTAAAGAAAGTAAAGGTATTTATTTTTTAATTAAAAGAATAAACAAACTACAAATCAAAGTAGGAATGCTAAATAGTATCGTACTTCCCTAATCTGTATAAGAGTTTAGTGTGGCTTGCTACAGCACCCCAAAAAGAACTTTGATAATAAGGTAGTTGAAATTCTTCAGCTGTTTTTCTAACTATTTTAGAAATTTTTCGATAATGTATATGACAAATATTTGGAAATAAATGATGTTCTATTTGATAGTTTAATCCACCAACAAACCATGTGATAGCAAAGTTCTTTTTAGCAAAGTTTGCAGTAGTATAAAGTTGGTGAATGGCCCAATTATTTTCTATAGTGCCAGTTATTTCTTCTGGTTTAGGAAAGCTGGCTTCTGTTACTACATGCGCTAATTGAAAAATAACTGAAATAAGAACCCCACATACAAAATGCATTAAAAAGTAAAAGATTAACGTCATCCACCATAATTGTGATGACAATATCATTGGAAGTACTAAAATAAATGAGTAATAAAAAATCTTAGCTAAAACTAATCTGAAAAAAGCTTTTTTATAAGATATACCTTGTGTTTTTAATAAATCCTTTCCTTTATAACGTTCTAATTGAATAAAGTCTTTTTTAATTGACCATGAGATGGTTATTAAGCCATATAAAAACCAAGCATAATATTGTTGTAAACGATGAGCTTTTCTTCTTTTTTGATCTGGAGAAAAACGCATTAAAGGATCGGCATTCAAATCTTCATCATGTCCATGAATGTTTGTGTAAGTATGGTGTAATACATTGTGTTGAATCTTCCAATTTACAGCACTACCACCAATAATATTAATTAAATAACCTAAGTATTTATTGATGTTTTGATTTTTTGAGTAAGAACCGTGGTTGGCATCGTGCATAATTGAGAAACCAATACCTGCCATTCCAATACCCATCATAATCCACATGCTTAAAACTAACCAAGGGTTAGTAAAAACATTAAAAATAACTAAAAAATAAGGGACAATATAAAATGAAATCATAGCGATGGTTTTAATAACCATACTTATATTAGCATTTTTAGAGAGATTGTTTTCTTTAAAATAACCGTTAACTCGGCTACGTAATTCTTTTACAAACTCAGGTCTATCTTTTGTATTAAATGTTATTCTCTGCTCCATCACCTTTTTTTCTGTAAACTTAAATCTTGGCAAAGTTAAGGTTTTTAACTAATCAATAATGTTAATTTTTTTAAAGTTTAAATCGTTCTACAATAGAATTTTTGCAGATATCCGATAAGGTACTTATGGTTATTGCTTTTTTTGCTAATTCATGATTTTTATCATCCATTGCAAATAAACTGTAAACGGCAGTTATTGGAAGACTATTTTCTTCTTGTTTGATTAGTTTAAATGTATCTCCTTGTTTTATATTTCCTTCTTTTAAAACTCTTACATAAATGCCAGGGTAGGGAGTGTGGTAAAATTCTTTAACCATTGCTTGCGTTCCAAATCTAATTCCTAAAATAGAACATGGTCTTCTTGGTTCTGAAACCTGAATGATAGCTGTACCAACCTCATAAGTATCACCAATATTAATTTTGGATTCATCTAACCCTTCAATGGTTAAGTTTTCTCCAAACATTCCATATGTCCAATGTAAATCTGGGAATTTTTCTTGCCAAAAAGGGTAGTGGTTTGCTGAATAGAGATAACAAGCTTTGTTAACACCTCCATGATGTTCCCTATCCATAACAGCATCTCCAACAACATCGGTTAAGCCTAAAGTAATACCATCTTCTACATGTGTTTTGTAAATTCCAGTTTTAACGGATTTACCATTTTTAATTATGGTTGTTGCTTGTGCGATATTTGTAGAGATAACTTTCATTCTTCTAAAACTGAAAATATATAAATGCTTGTAGTTCTGATGACATAGCTTGATAAACTCCAAAAACTGTTAATGCTGAAACAACTAACTTTAATATTAAAGGAAGCTTAATAAAAGTTTCTTTATACCATTCCTTTACTGTTGTTGGTAACCAATGGATAACAAAACCTATCAACATCATTGTAAATACATTGCTATAGGAAATTAAAATAGTACCAATTAATTCAGGGTTAAAGCTAGTTCCAATTTGATCGATAATCTGCCAAGTAGTTTCCATTGTTTCTGCTCTAAACCATATACGCGTAAAGGTGATGAAGTTAAATGTGATAAACACTTTTAAAGCGATTACTAAAAAATTATTAAACTTTTCATATGGACTTATCTTTCTCCATAACTTATAAACGATTAATCCTAAACCATTTAACCCTCCCCAAATTACAAATTGCCAACTAGCGCCATGCCATAAACCACCTATAAGCATGGTTATTAATAAATTGATATTAGTGGTTAACCAAGCTCTAAATCGCTTGATAAAAATGGCTAATACGGCAAGAAGTAAAGCAGCCCAAATAACAGCATACAATACAATAACTTTGCCTGATAATAAAACAATAAATGAAACGATAAACAATAATGCTATCCATGTTCCAATGCTGCCACCTCTATTACCACCTAAAGGAATGTATAAGTAATCTTTTAACCAAGATGATAAGCTGATGTGCCAACGTTTCCAAAATTCCCCAACATTTTTAGCTTTGTAAGGAGAGTTAAAGTTAGCTGGGAGTGTAAAGCCCATCAATAATGCTATACCAATAGCTATATCGGTATAACCAGAAAAATCAGCATAAACTTGTAAAGAATAACCATATAAAGCCATGAGGTTTTCAAAACCTGTGTACATTAATGGATTATCAAATATTCTATCTATAAAATTAACAGCAATGTAATCGCCAATAATTACCTTTTTAGTTAACCCTTTTAATATCCAAAACAAGGCTAATCCAAAATTATACTTACTTAAACTGTAAGGTTTATAAAGCTGAGGGATAAAATCTGCAGCTCTTACAATTGGTCCTGCAACTAATTGCGGAAAGAAGGAAACATAAAATCCAAAATCTAAGATACTTTTAACGGGTTCTATTTCTTTACGATAAATATCAATAGAATAGCTAATGGTTTGGAAAGTATAAAAAGAGATGCCAACGGGCAATAGAATTTTGTTAACTGTAAAATGACTTCCTGTAAAGCTGTTAGTCCATTGAGCAAAATGGTTAAAAATTTCGTAGTTGGTATGAAATAACTCATTACAAGATTCTGTAAAAAAGTAAGCGTATTTAAAGTAACATAGCACAAATAGATTAATAACAACACTTGTTGCTAACCATATTTGTTTGGTTGATTTTTCTTTGGCGCTAAATATTCGTTTACCAATTATAAAGTCAGATAGGGTAGAGAATAGAAGAATACTTATAAAAAGCCCACTTGTTTTGTAGTAGAAAAATAAACTTACTAAAAATAAAAATGCGTTACGTAAGCCTCTTTTTTTATGAACGATAGAGTAAAAAAGAAGTACAACAGCAAAAAATCCCCAAAAGAAAAATTGCGTAAAAATTAATGGTTGAGTATCATTATAAATAAAGATACTTTTTAGGTTTTCAATACTAAAAAACCAACCCAACCATTCTGATATGTTAGTTATCTCATTCAATTTTTAATTGATTTATTTCAGATAAATTATTTAATTTAAAATCAGCAATGTTAAAACGAGCATCATTTTTAGCTTCATCATCAGGTATTGCTATTACTTTCATTAAAGCAGCTTTTCCAGCTAAAACACCATGAAAAGAATCTTCAATAACCAAACAATTGATAGGTTTTACACCTAATTGTTGTGCTGTTTTTATAAAAATTTCTGGATGAGGTTTCCCGAAATCTAAATTTTCAGCTGAATTAATAACTTGAAATTTATCTTTGATGTTTATTTTGTTCAATACCGCATTAATTAATGATGTTGCAGAAGAAGAAGCTAAAGCTATTTTGTAGCCTTTGTTTTTGAAAAAATCAATAGATTCATTTACGCCTTGCATTGCAATTCCTTTTTCTGCTATTAAATGAGTAACTTTTTGAAGTATCATTTGCTCGACCTCAATGATAGATTTACCTTTCCAAGGCTGTTCGGCATACCAATATTCAACAACTTCAATCAACCTCATGCCTTGAGTTTTTCTGCATTTTTCTTGATTAAAATCAAAACCAACTTGATTAAAGCATTCGATTAAAGCTTCTCTCCAGAGTGGCTCAGAATTAATTATTACTCCATCCATATCATATATAACAGCCTTAATCATTTTATTCTACTACTTGTTTTTGCAAGTACTCATCGTATTTTTTTATAATTGCTGAAAACATTAAATCTCCCATTAAGTTATATCCATCTGCTGTTAAATGTATTTTATCTGTTTTAGCATAACCATGCTTTTGCCAGGTTTTAATGGAGCCTAATCCACCCATAACGTGGTACATATCCCACATGCCACCTTTATGTTTTTTAGCTAAATTTATCATTACTTCTCTTGCTCCTTCAACTCGTTTGTTGGGATACCTTTTTTTATAATAACTATCGTTATTGGTTACAAATAAGAAATCAGCGTTTGGGTTAACTGATTTAATCCATTCAATTAATTTGTCATAATTTTTTTCGTAACAGCTTTCACAAAAATCAGGATCATAAGCATCATTAATACCAATACAAAAAATCACTAAATCAGGTGGAATGGCTTGTAAGTGTTGAGAGAATAACTCGCAACGTAAATAACTTTTTGTACTTGCTCCATTTACACCAATAGAGTTATAAATTAGACCAGGATCATCATTATCCAAACTTATTCCATACAATTGAAATTCACTTGGGTTGGTATCTTCTCGATAAATATTAATCTCAAAAGAATCTAAATAATTTTCAAAAACAAATTCAGTATAACCAATCTCTTTATTTTGTCTGATTAACGAGCAGGTATCAGATATTATTTCTAAACAATAGTTAGCATCTATATTGTGAAATATTTTAATGCTATTAAAATCATAATAAGGAGTATCATCGCCTCTAAAATAAAACTTTAATACACCAGCACTATCTTTGGTGGTAGCTGTAATCCCAGAAACACCCCAAGTTGAATGGTGGCTCATTACAGAATTTCTAAAACCTTCCCACTCTCCTGTTGGGTGCATACGGTAATAATAAGGATTGTTTGTACCTGCAACACGGTATGGGAACAAAAAGCCTCGCCCGCCATTTAAGTTTGGAGATAGTTGTTGAAAATTAGTCCTCATTTTATTAGACCAAATATCTGCTTGGATATGTGATCCACCAATTTGCATTACATTTACTTTTCCTTCTCCATCAAAAATGAGCTTACTTAATTTGCTATAAAAAGTGTCGAAATTAGAGCTATCATTATAAAAATGAATGTAGCTTGAATCGAAAACTACAAAGTTATGGTCGGGTAATAAATGTGGATTGCTTTGAGCTTTAGTAGCTATTGCTCCAAAAATTAAAAATAGGGTGGTGATATATTTATTGAATACTGTCATTAATAACTTCTTCAGTTTTTTTAGTTAAAGGTTTGTAGTTAGGGTCTTTATAAGTTTTATATAAATCAAATAATTTTTCGGTAAATACATCTGCTACTTTTTTTGCTCCTTTTGGGCTAAAATGTATGTAATCTGAAGCAGCTAAAGAAGGTTCAGCATTTACCCAAGTTGGCATAGAGTTTTTTCCTCCCATAACTTCGTACATGTCCCAAAATAATGAGCCTGAACTTAGGGCAGCCTCTTTCATAGCATCTCTTATTCCTTCTAAATAAGGATAAGTAACATATTCGGTTCCTTCTTTTACAGACATATCTCCAGGTCCAATAACAATAATTGCCGCATTTGGATTTAAACGTTTCATAAAATTGATTTGAGATAAAAACCAGTTTCCGTAATCTTTACACTGTTTTTCATTTTTAACATGAGGAACATTATTACCACCAAATTCCATAATTATTAAGCTAGGTGATAAAGTAGCATACATATTACTTAAAAGCGTAGCATCTTGTTTAGTAAAAATTGTTCCAGAAGAACCTCTTAATGCAATGTTATCCATTACAACGCCATTACTACCTTCTAAGGATATTCCATAAATATCAGGACTATCCTTTCCTTTAAAAGTGATGGTTATTTCTTCGGGAGTAGTTGAAAAATTAGCATTTAAAGTTTGGTAAGGAGTATTGGGAGAAATAACACCCGATTTAATATCAGCTCCATCCGCAGTAATTGTATAATTGATATTGGTATGAGAATTACTTAAAAACACTTTCATGGAGGTGTGTGTTTTTGTTCTGCCATAAGAAGCGCGAGGTTTTTTTAGTTTCACCCAGCCTTCAAAATTTAATGAATCACTTAAAATAGTAGTTTTAGGAATAGGAGCATACCGGCAAAAAGCCATTAGAGCACCATATTTTTTATGGGTAACTGTACTATCTTTAATTCCAAAACCAGCATATCGTTTCCAATTTTCAGAATACTCGATGTTTACACTCATTTTAGGAGCTACTTGGATGATATCAAATAAACCAACTCCATAGCCACCAAATTTGTTTTGTAATGCATTTCTCAAAACGGAAGTTATTCTATCTGCTTCAATTTGAGAATCACCATAATGCATGATTCGTACTTTTTTATTATTAGCATTTTCTAATTCTGCAAAAAAGCTATTAATAGAAACTTTGCCTTTTGCATTAATTTGGATGCCTTGTCTGAAATTTTTAAGAGAATCTAATCGATGTTGAATTAATGCGGAATCAATTTCACTTACAACTACATTTGAATCAAATAGTTCAGCTAAATCTTTTTTTAGATTGTCTAAACTATCGGTATTTGTTTTTGGAATAAAAAAATCGGAAACACTAGGGAAATTTATAGTAGAGCTACCAATTTGAATGCCATCCTTTGGAAAAATAAGCATGATAGCAAATAAGAAAGCACACACGATTGTTAAACTTAACAAGGTGAAAATAGGAGAAATATTTTTTTCCTTTTTAGGGGTTTCGTTTGTATTTGATAAATCGTTTTCCATTTATATGAATACTACTTTTTTGGAATTTTTAAAACTTGACCAACATCAATATTTTCATCAATTCCATTAAAATCCATAATGTTATCTGCCGAAACACCAGAGAATTTTTTCGAAATTAACCATAGGTTATCACCTGATTGAACGGTGTAATTTGTGTATTCTCCAGTTGTAGCAGGTGTTGATTTTTCAATTTCAGGTTCTTTAGTGTTTTGAGTTTTCTCTGGTTTTTTCTCAGCCTTTCCATAAATCATTAGTTTATCTCCGATGTTAATTCGTGTTCCATCAATATTATTCCAACTTTGCAATTGAGAAACTTTAACATTGTAGCGTTGAGCTATTGCTCCTAAAACATCACCTGACTTAACTGTGTATTCAAAAGGTTCACCATCTTTAGGAATAATAACTTCAGGTTCTATAGGTTCTGGTCTTAATAATATTGAATCCTGATAGTAATAAATACTATCTTTCATTTTGATAAATTTATCTTTACTACCTTTTGGAAAGTATGCTAAATAATTATCAGGAAAGGTTTCTTTGTTGATTGCAGGGTTTAAAAATTCAAAATCTTTTGGTTTGGTTTTTATAATTTCATTAATAGCCTCAAATTTTAACTTTCGTTCTATTAGAACTGTATCCAAATCAAAAGCAGGATTTGGAGTTACAGCGCCATAATCATCATAGCTATAAACATAATTCATTGCCACAAAAGCTTGAACAAAATCTTTGGTTTCTGTAGGCAGATAATCAGCAATTTCATGATATTTTGTAGCACCTTGTCTTCTTAACAGCTTATTTAAATTAACAACCCCAGAAGAATAAGCTGCTAAAGTTAATTCCCAATTTTTATATTTTTTATGCAAATCTTTAATGTAAGCAGTTGCTGCTTTTGTTGATTTTTCAAAGTCTCTACGTTCATCAACATATTCATTTACTTTTAAACCATATTTAATAGCTTGTGGATAGTTTAAATGCCAAAAGCCTTCTCCACCAATACCATTAGATGAATATGGATTGAAAGCAGAACAAACTACAGGAATTAAATTTAATTCTTTAGGTAAATTATTCTCAATTAGTTCTGCATCTATTATTGGTTGATAATAATTTAATAAACTAAAAAGGGTAGGGCATTTTGCAGTTTTCTGAGAAAAATAAAAAATTAAGTAGTCATTTTTAATCTTGTTTGCATTAAGAGGGAAAGCATTGGCTAAAGTACCTTTGTTAAAATGAAATAATGAATCAGAAGTATTGATAGCACCACCGTTGTAATTGTCCCAATTTCTATCTGGCTTTATTTTAGAGTAGGAGAAAAGAGTTTTGTTATAGTTGTTGTTTTTTACTTCTTCAAATTCTTTAGAATAAGTAGTTTCATAACCCAGCTTTGTTTTTTCGTTTTGGCTAAATAAATCTAAACAATTAGAAAAAAGTAGAGCAAATAAGCTCCATTTAGTTATTGTTTTTTTATTTAAAAAAGGCATTAAATACATACTATTAAAACGAATGTAAATATGCTTTAATCAATTGGAATATTATTTAATGTGAGTTTTTGTTTATGAACAAACTTATGTTGATGTGTAATTAGTGAATTTCTCGAGGATAAAAAGTTATTTTAAAGTAAGTTCCTTTTTTATCTTCTCGTACAATTTCGCCATCAAGTTGCGAAACAAATATTTTAATTAATTCAATTCCTAATGTAGTATCTTCTTTTTCTAAAGTACCTTTTGGCATACCAATTCCATTATCTCCAATAAATAAAATGTAATTATTCGCGCCTTCATCATGATTTAAATGAATAGAAATTTTTCCTTTATCAGTTTTTAAAAAGGCATACTTTAAGCTGTTAGATATTATTTCATTTAGTAGCAGTCCTAATGGTATTAATGTATCAATCCCAAACTTTACTTTATCAATTTTAATGTCTAAAAATATATCACAGTTAATAGAATAGGTACTTATTAAATCATTGGTTAATGCCATAATATAATCCTGAAAATCAATGTGAGCTAAGTCACCAGTTTGATACATTTTTTCGTGAATTAAGGCCATTGACCGAATTCTATTTTTTGCTTCATCAAATAGAGCTAACGCTGCTTCATCTTTAGTATAACCACTCTGTATACTTAATAAACTAATAATAACCTGCATGTTATTTTTTACTCTGTGATGAATTTCTTTTAGGAGTATTTCCTTTTCATCTCTTTGTGATTCAATTTGAATTGTTCTTTCTTTAACTTTTTCTTCTAATTCTCTACTAACTTTTCGTTGTTGTTTTTCTTTAAAAGTTGATATTTTATAAATCACATAAAAAACACCAATTGTAAATAACAATAAAACCCACCATTCTTTCCAAAATGGATTAGTAATGGTAAATGAAAAAGTTGCTGGTTCTTGATTCCATAAACCATCTTCGTTACGTGCAATTACACTAAAGGTATAATCACCAGGAGGTAAATTAGAATATGTTGCAAATTTTTTATTTACAGTGTTATACCATTGTTTGTCAAAAGGAGTAAGTTTAAATCGGTATTGAATATTATCAGGAAAGGTTAAATTAATTGCAGAAAATTCAAATGTAAGGTGATTGTTGTTGTAATTTAACACAAGGTTTTCAGGCAAATTATTCCATTTAATTAAACTATTAGAGTAATTCAGCCAGTTTACATCTTCAAAAAACAACTTAATATTATTAATATGGATGATTGGTTCAAAAACATTGGTTTTATCGTCAATTGGATTGTACTTTACTAAACCTTTTACAGTTCCTATCCATAAATTATTTTTACTGTCTTCATATACAGCCCTACTATTGCATTCTATCCCTTTAAAACCTTGTTTTGATTTGTAGTTTTTTATTCGTTTTATTTGACCATAACTATCAAATGATATTTTATCAATACCATTATTAGTTCCTACCCAAACGTTACCCTGCTTATCGGAATGTAATAAGTAAATGACACCTGATGATAATCCATCATCAACTGTAATTGGTTTAAAATCTACTCCATCATAACGTACTACACATCTATCCGTACCAAACCATATTTTACCATATTTATCTTCAGTAATGCTACCAATATAATTGTTACAAAAGCCTTTAGAATTTTTATAATCAGTAAAAACATCATTACTATATTTGGTTACTCCATTACCTGTTCCTATCCAAATATTACCTTTAGAGTCTTCAAATAATGAGTGTATATAATCATGAGAAATCCCATCTTTTTTAGCCGTAAATGTTTTAAATGTTCCATTTTGATAAAGACATAAGCCTGCACCATAAGTTCCAATCCACAAATTACCAGATTTATCAAGTAGTAGTGAGCGTGTGTTGTTAATAGGTAGTCCATCTTTAGTGGTGAAATTTTTAAAGACTCCATTAGTATATTTGCTAAGTCCATTTGTAGTCGCAAACCATAGATTACCTTGTGCATCAATTACAGAAGATCTAACTGTATTACTACCTAGTCCATTTTTAGATGTATATTGTGTAGATTCAATTCCGTCATATTTATAAACTCCTTCATCAATAGTAGTTACCCATAAATTTGATTTATTATCTTTTACAATACTAAATATACTTGGACTATTTAATCCTTCAATATTATTAAAATAAGTAAAAGCTTTATGCCCGAATTTAATTAATCCAGCACCATTGGTGCCTATCCATAAGTTTCCAGATCTATCTTGGAATAATTTATTTAAACTATTAGTTATTAATCCATTACGCTTGGTTATGTGGTCAAATTTATTGTTCCTTTTTAAAACGTATGCACCATTTTTAGCCGTTGCTATCCAAATATTTTTTCCTTTATCTTCCAGAATAGCATTAATATAAATTGGTGTGTCATTTATTGCCGTAAGTTGAAATTCAAACTCTCTATTTTCATCAATACTTCCTACTAATAATTTGTTGAGCCCTTTATCTGTTCCTATATAAAAATTCCCCTCATGGTCTTCGGTTAATGTGGTTATTTTATTAGAAGGGAGACCATCTGATTTAGAAATGAAGAAGCTTTTTTTGCCAGTTATAACAGTAATTCCACTATCAGACCCTATCCATATATTCTTTTTAGAATCTTGAATAATGGTATTAGTGATATTATTGATTAATTGATTGTTTTCTTTAGTATACTTTTCAAATATTCCATTTTTATAAGCTACAACTCCAATATTACTTCCAAACCAAGTTGTACCAGATTTATCAGTAAACACTACATTATTTCCATTTTCAGTTAAAATGCCATCTTTTTTGGAGAAAATAATAAATTTTTTGCCATTATATTTAGTTATCCCTCCCCAAGTAGATGTAAACCAAATATTTTGATCTTTATCCTCACTAATACTTGTGACAATATTTCCAGCAATACCTTCTTTTTCTGAATATTTGGTAAAAGTTAATCCATCAAATTTACAAACACCACCACCAGAGGTCCCTATCCATAAAAAACCTCTAGAATCTTGAATTATGCTTTGTACGGAAGATTGAGAAAGTCCTTCTTCTAAATTATAATATTCAAAATTATAGGTTTGGGAAAAAGTTTGCGTACTTACAAAAAATGCAAATAGTAGGGAAATGTATATCTGTAGAGGTTTAATTATTTTATATTTAGTTATTTGCAATAATAAGTCAATTTAATTGGATAAAAAATTTAATATTCAACCACCAATTTTTTTAGTTTTTGAGTAACCAAGGTTAATTAAGATATCAAAAACTTTATCTTTAAACTCACCTTGAATTAAAATTTCTCCATCTTTTACACTGCCTCCAACACCACATTTAGATTTTAATTCTTTAGATAAATTTTTTAAATCATCATCGTTTCCTGTATAACCAGTAATCAATGTAACTGATTTTCCTTTACGCTGTTTACGGTCAATTAGTACTTTAAGTTCTTGATCTTGATTTGATTTTGATTCAATCTCCTCATTATCAGACTCATAGTTGTAATTTGGATTGGTAGAATAAACTACATTGGTATACTTTTTACTTTTACTCATGGTACTATAACTTTTAATGAGTTTGGAATAACTTCAACTTCAATTTTATTATCCATCTTAATAGGTTCACCATCAATATGGATTTTTTGTTCAGGTGAATACATCGTTATTTTGGTGCTTTTTATTTCTTCGGTGTATCTAGATTTTAAAACTTGTTTGCTAAGCATGTAATAGGCAAATATTGGGGCATAGATAAAAGGAAATTTTTTAACAATAATAAGCCTTACAAAACCATCATTAATAATTGAATTAGGAGATATAATAACATTGTTACCAAATTGATTCGCATTGGCAAAGGTAGCTAACATAACTTTTTTTATTTGCCTTTTTTGATTATTATATTCAAGTTCATAATTAATTGCCTTATAGTTAAAAACACTTTTAAGTGTAAGTTTAATATAGGTAGATAAGCCTCTTTTAGTAGCTTCAGCAAACTTCCAACTAATATGAGCATCTATACCAACCCCTGCCGTGCAAAAAAAATAGTTGTCATTTATTTTAATTGAATCAATACTTATTACTTTTCCTGTTTCTATTAACCTAATTGCTTTTTTTAATGCTAAAGGAATTTTTAAATGTCTTGCTAAACCATTCCCTGAACCAGTAGGTATAATTGCTAAAATGGTGTTAGTATTAATTAGTCCTTTTCCAATTTCATTTACTGAGCCATCTCCGCCAACAGCAACTATTATATCGTATTTAGTGGCATTTTCAGAACTAATTTTAATAGCGTGTTGAGCTTTTTCGGTATAAATTATAGTAGGTTTAAAAAGGTTTTTGTTTAAGTGCTTATCTATCAATTGTTCAATAACCTTTTGTTTTCCTACACCAGAAATAGGGTTTATAATTAATAATATGTTTTTTGAAGTAGAGATAAATTTATTTTTTATCGTTAGAAAGTTGATTATTAATCAATCTGTTGTTGTATTGTTGAATAATTCCTTTTAATAATTCTTCTGCTTTTAGCTTAATGTAATTTTGATTTTGATTGAGCTCGTTTACGATATTGTTGGCTAACAAAGTATCATTTTTAAGGTTGTAGAATTCATTGGTAGTTTCTCCATCAAAAACCAAAAAATAATTATTGTAAGCAATTTGGTAGTTATTATTCGCATAACTTACAAAAAAACGATTCTCACTTTTAGATATAGGATTACCAAAAGATATGATGTTCTTATTATTTCCTACTAATTCAATTATGGTTGGAGCAATATCTATTTGCTGAAAATATTGTTTGTTTTTTCCTTTCAATTCTCCTGAAGGGTCATAGATAAAAATAGGAATAGCAAACCTACCTAGCCTAGTATTATATTTAGCAGCATGAGATTGAGTAGAATGATCGGCAGTAAAAATAAAAATGGTGTTGTCAAACCAAGCCATATTTTTTGCGGTTTTAAAAAACTGTTTTAAGGCATAATCAGTATATCCAATTGTTTCATGAATAGGTAAATTTCCTTTTGGAAACTGCTTAGTATGCTCTTTCGGGATTGTATAGGGGTGATGAGATGATAAGGTGAAAACGGTACTGAAAAAAGGTTCAGGCTTATTGTTTAACTCATTCGCAAAGTATTGTAAATATGGTTCATCAAAAATTCCCCACAAGCCATCAAAATTTTTTTCTTTATTAGGGTATTCATTTAAACCGTAATACTTTTTAATTCCTGTAACTCCAACAAAGCCATTAAAGCCCATAGTTCCGTTAGCACCACCGTGGTAAAAGGAGGTGGTGTAACCTTCGTTTTTTAATAGTTTTGGTAAACCATCTAATTGATTACTTGAATAATTTGAAAGTACATAAGGATTATTCATAAGTTGAGGTAATCCAGCCAAAATACAAGGAAGAGCTTCTATAGATCTTATTCCGTTAGAATAAGCATTTGTAAATACATAACTTTCATTCAATAAAGAATCAATAAAAGGGGTGTACCCAATTCCGTTATTATAACCACCAACATACTCTTTCGCAAAACTTTCTAAAATTATTAAAACTACATTCTTGCCTTGTAATTTTGAGTTAGCAATAATTGTTTTTTCTGGAGTGTAAATTTTTTCAAGTTCATTCTCGGCAAAATAAGATTTTAGTTCAATTTTATCAGTAAGTAAAGTCTTAAGGATAGTAAAAGGTGTATTTAAAACAATAGGAATGTTTTCTGCTTTCGCATACTGGCCTGCATTTACAATGTCTATTGGTTTATATTGCATTCCACCTCTCATCCCAAAAACAGTAAGAGTAGTAAAAACGACAAAAACTATTGAGTGTTTTAAATAATCTATTTTAATATAAGGATGAAATTTTGGCGTGGTTTTATTGATTTTTTTATACAAAAACCATGAAATAAATAGTAACCCAGCTAATAGGAGGTAATCATACCAAAAATCTATAATGTAATGTGGCAATAAAGTCCAAAAATCATTACCGGTGCCTATCATTCCAAAAAAATCGGTGGTAGTTCGTTTTAATGTAAAATCGAAATAAGCGACATCAATTAGATTTAGAATAATGGCTAAAGAGTTTGCTACATAAAAACAAAAAGTTAATATTTTTTGATACCACTTAAGGTTTCTAAACGAGAATGGAAGTAGTTGTAAAATGATAATCGGAGCAAAAAGATAGGAGATTGAAACTAAATCAAACCTAAGTCCATAAAAAAAAGCACTTAGTTTAATAGCCGGAAAATGATGGATATTAAATACAAAAAAGAGTAGACGACAAAGCGTGAAAATTAAGAATGCTAAGGCAATTTTTTTAACTAAAATTTTAAGATGCTGAAAATATGGATTCATCAAAATGAGTGAACTTAATGTTTGATGTTTTGTTTGCCAGATGAACCACACTTGTCGCAATCATGAGATTCTCTTTTAAAAATAAACTTAAAAGCTAAATAAATTAAAGCGAGCCCAGCAATTGATAAAACAATAAATTCTTGCATATTAAAAGAGTAATTAATTATTAACAATATCATCAAAATATTGTTATAAAATAAACAACCACAGCCACAAAGTTACACAAAATCAATTAACTTTACAGCGGTAAAATTGATAGTTAAAAACATGGAATTTAATCGAAGAAAATACTCAGATGAACAATTAATAGCTTTATATAAAGGGATATTAAAACCACGTTTAATTGAAGAAAAAATGATGGTGTTATTGCGTCAAGGTAGGGTGTCAAAATGGTTTTCTGGAATTGGACAAGAAGCGATTTCAGTTGGTGCAGAAATGGCATTAACCAAAGATGAATATATTTTACCGATGCACCGTAATTTAGGTGTTTTTACTTCTAGAGGATTACCTTTAAATAAGTTGTTTTCACAATTCCAAGGTAAATTAAATGGTTATACAAAAGGGAGAGATCGATCTTTTCATTTTGGATCAAATGAACATCATTTAGTAGGAATGATTTCTCACTTAGGACCTCAAATGGGAGTAGCTGATGGAATTGCATTGGGAAATTTATTGCAAAATAATAATAAAGCTACCATTGTTTTTAGTGGAGATGGTGGAGCAAGTGAAGGCGATTTTCATGAATCAATTAATACAGCAGCAGTTTGGCAATTGCCAGTTATATTTTTAATAGAAAACAATGGTTATGGTTTGTCTACACCATCAAGCGAACAATTTATTTGTAAAAATTTTGTAGATAAAGGTATTGGTTATGGTATCGAAACGGAATTAATTGAAGGTAATAATATATTAGAGGTTTTTCATCGAATCAGTCAAATTGCCGATTCTATTCGTAAAAAGCCAAGACCAGTATTGGTGGAATGTTTAACATTTAGAATGAGAGGTCATGAAGAAGCTTCCGGAACTAAATACGTACCGCAAGAATTGTTTGATGAATGGGAAAAGAAAGACCCTGTAAATACTTATGAGAAGTATTTACTTGCTGAAAAAGTATTAGATGAAGCTAATATAGAAAAGATAAAAAATGAAATGGCTTCTGAGATTAGTGACGCGTGGGAGGAAGCTTATAACGAAGAAAATATTGTTGCTGATTTAGCAACAGAAATGAATGATGTTTATGCTCCATTTAATTTTGTAGAAACAAAACCTAAATCAGCTTCTAAAACAGAAAAAAGAGTAATTGATGCTATTTCGGATGGGTTAAGACAATCCATGGAGAAATATCCTGAATTAGTTTTGATGGGTCAAGATATTGGTGATTATGGTGGAGTTTTTAAAATTACTGATGGGTTTGTAGCCCAATTTGGTAAAGAGCGTGTAAGAAATACACCATTGTGTGAATCTGCAATTTTAGGTGCAGGTTTAGGATTAGCAATTAATGGACAAAAAGCAATGGTAGAAATGCAGTTTGCTGATTTTGTAAGTGAAGGTATTACTCAAATTTGCAACAATTTAGCTAAAATTCATTACCGTTGGGGACAAAATGCTGATGTGGTTGTTCGTATGCCAACTGGTGGCGGAATGGCTGCTGGGCCATTTCATTCTCAAAGTAACGAATCTTGGTTTACACAAGTGCCAGGTTTAAAGGTAGTGTATCCAGCTTTTCCTTATGATGCAAAAGGTTTGTTAACGGCAAGTATTGAAGATCCGAATCCTGTCATGTTTTTTGAGCATAAGGGAATGTATAGAAGTGTGAAGCAAGAAATTCCAGATGATTATTATACGCTAGAATTAGGTAAGGCTTCTTTAGTTAAAGAGGGTGATAATATTACTATTGTAACTTATGGTATGGGAGTGCATTGGGCATTAGAGATTTTAGGGGAAAATCCATCAATTAATGCAGATTTAATAGATTTGAGGACGTTAGTTCCTTTAGATACAGAAACAATTTATAGCTCTGTAAAGAAAACTAATCGCGTAATTATTTTACATGAAGCAACAATGTTTAATGGTATAGGAGGGGAGTTGAGTGCTTTAATTACCGAAAATTGTTTTGAATATTTAGATGCACCAATTAAAAGAGTTGCAGGATTGGATTCTCCAATTCCATTTGTTAGTCAATTAGAGCAGCAGTTTATGCCTAAAGATCGTTTTAAAGAATCTTTGCTAGAAATGGTGAATTATTAGAATAAAAAAAATCCTCCCGAACAATCGGGAGGATTTTTTTGATCTTAATTTAAAATAAGCTCAATAAAATTTAAGCTATTTGATTTTCTAATGCTTAACGCTTTAGAGTAGTTTAAGATATTATTGATGGTTTCTTGTTTTGGAGTATACATTTTTTCCTCCTTTTGTTGATTTAAGAGAACTTTATATTCTCTCTCTTTTTCAGTTATTTCTAAGAAATCAAAGTGAGTAAATTTTTCCATAGGCCTTTTTTATAGTGTAATTGTGCGTAATTCTATCTAAAACGGTAATTATTTTTATTTATTATATCCAATTGAAAATAAATTAAAAAAGCTCCAAGAATTTAATCTTGGAGCTTTTAGTTTAACTAACTATATATAAACAATTATTGTATTGTTAACGATAAATTTTTGTCTTCAGCCATTTTTCTTAGGTTGATTAATGCATAGCGCATTCTTCCTAGGGCAGTATTGATACTAACATTCGTTGTTTCAGATATTTCTTTAAAACTCATATCGTAATACAAACGCATCATCAATACTTCTTTTTGATCAGCGGGTAAATATTTAATTAAATTTTTCACATCACTTAATACTTGTTCTTTTTCTATTTCCTCATGAATGTTGTTATCAGGATTTTTTATCACATCAAAAATGTCAAAATCATCACCACCAGTAACTAAAGGCATTCGTTTGTTTTTTCTATAATGATCTATAATTAAATTATGAGCAATACGCATTACCCAAGGTAAAAATTTACCTTCATCATTGTATTTTCCTTTCTTTATGGTATTGATTACCTTGATAAAGGTATCTTGAAAAACATCTTCAGCTAACGCATCATTTTTAACCTTACAAATAATATAGGTGTATACTTGTTTTTTAAAACGGTTAATTAATTGTTGAATTGCAAGTTCGTTACCTTTTAAATAGGCTTGAACTAATTCTTGGTCCGAAAATTTTGAAAGTTTCATAATACCTCCTCCTTTAGTTGTTATACAATAATTATAGCTTTAATAGCTTATTATTTAAAAAGAGTAGATATTACTTATAGGCGTTTATTTAATTTTAATTTACAATACAAACAATAACGTTGTGTATTTTGTTTTATTGTGTACGACAAAAATATTTTTTTGTTTCCCCAAAACTACTAAAAAGAAAAGTAATTTTGAATTCGTTAACATAAATTAACATTACACATTAATTATGCCTAAAACTCTTGAGAAGCCTATAGATGCAAAAACACACATTGTTATTAAGGGAGCAAGAGTACATAATTTAAAAAATGTTGATGTTAGTATACCTCGAAATAAATTTGTCGTAATTACAGGATTATCAGGTTCTGGTAAGTCTTCCTTGGCTTTTGATACTCTGTTTGCTGAAGGGCAAAGAAGGTATGTTGAGAGCTTATCATCTTATGCTCGTCAGTTTTTAGGGAAGATAGAAAAACCAGATGTTGACCACATTTATGGAATAGCTCCAGCAATTGCTATAGAACAAAAAGTGAATACAGTGAATAAGCGTTCTACTGTTGGTACATCTACCGAAATATATGATTATTTAAAATTATTGTTCGCTAGGATAGGAGTAACATATTCTCCAATTTCTGGTGAAATTGTTAAAAGAGATACTATTGATGGTATCTCAAAATATATTAATGAGCAGCCAGATGGTACTAAAGTAATATTAATTGCAGCAATTGTTTTTGAAAAAAATAAATTAAAAGAACAGTTAGATTTATTGTTAAAACAAGGTTTTTCTAGAGTTTGGTTAAATGATAAGGTTGAACGAATAGATAAGGTTGATGAAAGTCAAGTAAAAACAAAAAACATTAACTTATTAATTGATCGTTTTGTGATTGATAAAAGCGATGAAGATAATTTGAGTAGAGTTTACGACAGTGTAGAAACTGCTTTTTTTGAAGGCAAAGGACAATGCAGTATTGTTATTGTAGGAGAAGATAAAAATATTCAAAAATCTTTTAACAATCGTTTTGAAGCAGATGGAATTGAGTTTCAAGAACCAGATGCTCATTTTTTTAGTTTTAATAATCCAGTAGGGGCTTGTAAAACTTGTGAGGGTTATGGTAGCGTTATTGGAATCGATGAAAACTTAGTTGTTCCTAATAAAAATCTTTCAATTTATGAGGATGTAGTAGTTTGTTGGAAAGGAGAAAAAATGCAAAAATGGAAAGATGCTTTAGTAATGAGTGCACGAGAATTTGATTTCCCTATCCATAAACCCTATTACGATTTAACTAAAGAGCAACAACAACTTATTTGGACTGGAAATAAACATTTTAAAGGTTTAAATAAGTTCTTTAAAATGATAGAAGAAAAAAGCTATAAAATACAATATAGAGTTATGCTTTCTAGATACAGAGGAAAAACAATGTGTTTTGATTGTAGAGGTACTCGATTAAGAAAAGATGCCAATTATGTGAAGGTAAGCGATAAATCAATTACAGATTTAGTGTTGATGCCAGTAAGTGAGCTAGCAATTTTTTTTGATTCGATTAAATTAACTAAACAGGAAATTGAAATAGCAAATAGGTTGTTGGTTGAAATACAAAACAGGTTACAATATTTAAACAATGTTGGTTTAGGCTATTTAACATTAAACAGACTTTCCTCAACTTTATCTGGCGGAGAATCTCAACGAATTAATTTGGCAACTTCTTTAGGAAGTAGTTTGGTTGGTTCTATGTATATTTTAGATGAACCAAGTATTGGGTTGCACTCTAAAGATACTGAACAGCTTATAGGGGTGTTAAAGGAGTTGCAAAAATTAGGCAACTCAGTAATTGTTGTTGAGCACGATGAAGATATTATTAAAGCAGCTGATGTAATAATTGATTTAGGTCCAGAAGCTGGTCATTTGGGCGGTGAAATTGTTTTTCAGGGAGATTATGCTGCATTGTTATCGGAAAACAAAAGTTTAACGGCAAAATACATTAATGGCTTAGAAAAAATTGAAATTCCTACCAAACGTAGATCTTGGAATAAAAAAATTGAGATTGAAGGGGCGCGAGAAAATAATTTAAAAGGAGTTGATGTAGCATTCCCATTACATACTTTAACGGTTATTACTGGGGTTAGTGGTTCAGGAAAATCTTCTTTAATAAAAAACTGTTTGATGCCAGCATTAAAAAAAATGTTTGATGGCTATGCAGAGCAATCTGGATCTATCGATAAAATAAGTGGTGATATTAAAAGTTTGAAAGGAGTGGAATTTATCAACCAAAACCCTATTGGTAAATCATCTCGTTCCAATCCGGTAACTTATGTTAAGGCTTATGATGAAATAAGAACTTTGTATTCTTCTCAAAAACTAGCAAAAACTAGAGCTTACAAGCCTGCTCATTTTTCTTTTAATGTTGATGGTGGTAGGTGTGATACTTGTA
Source organism: Vicingaceae bacterium (assembly GCA_037969435.1). GTDB lineage: Bacteria > Bacteroidota > Bacteroidia > Flavobacteriales_E > Vicingaceae. The sequence continues at coordinate 236,813 of JBBKXK010000002.1, read as the reverse complement.
AAGGTGAAGGAGAGGTTACTGTGGAAATGCAGTTTATGGCAGACATTCATTTAACTTGTGAAGAATGTAAGGGAAAACGATTTAAAGAAGAAATTTTAGAGATAAAATTTAATGGAAGAAATATTGCTGATTTATTGGAAATGACCATTGATGAGGCCATACAGTTTTTTCAAGAAAGTGAAGGAAATAATGAAAAACGAATTATAGAAAAGCTATTGCCACTGCAAGAGGTAGGATTAGGGTATGTCCATTTAGGGCAATCATCAAGCACACTTTCTGGTGGAGAGGCGCAACGAGTTAAATTAGCTTCGTTTTTAACTAAAAAGGATAGTGCTAATAATTTGCTATTTATTTTTGATGAACCTACTACCGGCTTGCATTTTCATGACATTAAAAAACTATTAAAAGCATTTAATGCATTGATAACTCAAGGACACTCAATAATTGTGATAGAACATAATTTGGATGTGGTTAAATGTGCCGATTGGGTAATTGATTTAGGTCCAGGTGGAGGTGAAAAAGGTGGGGGGCTTGTTTTTGCAGGAACTCCAGAAGATTTAGTTAAGTGTAAAAATTCATATACAGCCAATTATTTGCAATCTAAGTTATAAAATTTTACTTTTAAAAATAAAAAGTATTATTGGTTGCAACTGATAAAATAGTAAAGCTAGATTTTTGTGAAATTATTTTTCATAAAGCAGGTTTTGTTGAATTAGTATTTGGAGATGATACATTCATTGACATTAGTGAAGGTCATCAGGTTGTTGAAATATTAAATTCTTATCTGGGAGATAAAAAGGTTCCAATTCTTCAAGTTTTAGGGAAATATATGAATTTTACTAAAGAAGCAAGAGAATATGCAGTAACAAAAAAAGGACTGAAAAATATATTGGTAAGTGCTTATGTTTTAGATTCTTTACCTCATAAAATTTTAGCTAATTTTTTCATGAAAATTAATAAACCACCTTTTCCTACTAAATTTTTTGCTACAAGAAAAGAAGCTGAAGAATGGATATTAAAATTTGTTTAGTATGATTAATTGTCGATTTTTAAATTATTATATTCATATGTACATTGATCAAAAGTATGGATGAAATAATAGAGTTAACACATTCTACAGTTACGCTTCGTAAAGATGGTGTTTTACAAATTGATGTAAACGATAATGTGGATGTTGGGATTGATGAATGTGTTGAGTTGACAAATGCTTATCAAATTTTAATTGGAGATAGCAAAGTGCCATTACTTCATATAGTTGGGAATTATGTTACAATGGATAAGGATGCGAGAGAATATTCAGCATCCGAAATAGGGTTGAAATTTTCTATAGCAGAAGCTTTCGTTATCAATTCATTACCTCAAAAAATGTTGGCAAATTTTTACATGCGTGTAAATAAACCAGCAGTTCCAACCAAATTTTTCGATTCTATTGAGAAAGCTGAAGAATGGTTGAAAAATTTCTATTGACAAAAACTTATGTTTTGCTACTTTTGACGGATGAATTATTACCTCAATAGGTATGCACTTAGACAGCAATTAATTGAAACAAAACCAAGTGAAAACTTAGGGTTAATTGTTGTTATTCCCTGTTGTAACGAAACAGCATTAATTACTTCTTTGGAAAGTCTTTTTTTGTGTAAAAAACCTATTTGTATCACAGAGGTTATTATTGTAATTAATGCATCTGAAATTGCAGAGCAATCAATTATTAATCAAAATTTAGAAACGTTAAAAGAAGCATTACTTTGGAGTAAAACTCATACAGATGATAAAATTAATTTTCATTTTTTGGAAGAGAATGTTTTACCTAAAAAACATGCAGGTGTTGGCCTGGCTCGAAAAATTGGAATGGATGAAGCAGTAAGAAGGTTTGATTCCATTAATAAAGATGGAATAATTGTTTGTTTTGATGCAGATTCTCAGTGTGAGCCAAATTACTTGGTAGAAATTGAAAAGCATTTTAAAAATAACCCTAAAACCCCAGCTTGTTCTATTCATTTTGAACATCCAATTAATGGAAATGAATTCTTACCTGAAATTTACGATGGAATATTACAATATGAACTGCATTTAAGGTATTATAAAAATGGATTGGCTTATGCTGGATTACCTTATGCTTATCACACAATTGGTTCTAGTATGGCAGTAAGAAGCAGCAGTTATCAAAAACAAAATGGAATGAATCAGCGGAAAGCTGGTGAAGATTTTTACTTCTTGCAAAAACTCATTCCTTTGGGTAACTTTTCGGAAATAAAGACTACTAAAGTAATTCCTTCTCCTCGTGTTTCTGATAGAGTTCCTTTTGGTACAGGTAAAGCAATGCAGAATTGGTTGAATGATGGTAGTAATCAATTAAAGAGTTATCCTCCAAATGTTTTTAAAGATTTAAAAATGTTTAATGAACTTTTACCTAACTATTTTACTACTGATAAAGTAGTGTTGCCAACATCTATTAGTTCATTTTTGCAAACGATTGATTTTGAAAACAACCTCACTAACATCAAAAAAAATAGTACCTCCACTTCTCATTTTGTAAAACTATTTTACAATTGGTTTAATGCCTTTAAAGTGTTAAAGTATGTTCATTTTGCTCGTGATAATTATTGTGCTGATGTCTCTATTTTTGATGGAGCCAATATTTTACTTGAAATGATGAATCAGGAAAAGCAACAAAACACTAAAGATTTGTTGCTAAAGTATCGGGCTGTAGATTTATCTTAAAAATAAGCTCGAGTATATTGTTAATTCTTGTTTTGTCGATTATTTAATACTTTCAACAAAGTTTGAAAATACTTTTTTATGCAGCTCAAGATTCATATTGGCAGAAAGTGAGACACGAGCAATGTAATCTTTATCTCCTTCTTTAGTAGTTCCTTGAGTTGATGTTGCAGGTATTGTCCAATAGCATCCTTTTAACTGTCCATAGCTCACACAATACTTACTTTCAGTTGGAATTTCAGTAATCATTAAATTGATTAATTTTAAATTTAATTCCCTTTTATAAGTTTCTCTTTCTTCATGCGTGTTTCCCTTTGTAGGAAGATCTAATGAAAATACAGAAGGCGTAAATCCTTGTTGTGCCAATTCTTCTGAAACAAAATTGATTTTAGCAGCAGGTAACGTTTCTTTGATAAAGTTTACAAATTCACGAGTATTTTTATAGGCATCTTCAATTCTTTGGTTCATGGAAGGTAGTTGTGTTGCTAAAATTTCATATTGAAGATTAGTAGCTTCGTTGTCACAAAGTCCTAAATGCAATTCTATTTTTTCCATTAATGTTTCAGCTTTTTTATTCGCTACACAGTAGCCAGCGGTACATTTTCCACCACTTGGAAACTTTGAGCCACTAACATAAGCAATTGTTCTGGTGGTTGAAAGTATTTCGGCCTCACCTAAAAAGTGAGTATTAGGACAAAATGTTTGGTCTAAAATAAAAACAGGATCAATAGCAATTGAACCATTTGATGTTTTACGTGTCGCACTTAAAACGTCTTTTAATTTTATAAGGTCAGGAACTTCCACTCTTGGGTTCGTTGGAATTTCAGCAATGATATAGGGAATTGCATCTTCGTCTGCAATTTTATTTAAAACAATGTCAATGCTTTTAACCATGTTGTTATCACCATCAACAGGTAAATCAACCACTTCAACATTATCAATACAAGCAGCAACTCTCCTTGCTTGGTCATTGGTGCCACCATAACAATTTGGTGGGACAATAATTTTAATGGCTTTTCCTTTGTGATTTTCTAAGGCATCATGTATTAATCCCATGACTATTGCATATTGCATAGAAAGTCCACTTGACGCTACCAGCGCTTTTGTATCAGAATCAGTAATCTCTTTAATGGAATTTAATACTGCTATTTTATTTATTTCAACATTACAAGTAGTATTACAAGTAGTATTACTAGTAGTTTGTTTTAACAGTGTTTGTAAAGCAGTTAGCGTATTGGCAGGAGTCATAGCAATGGTTTCTCTTCTCCTTACATGTTGGATTTCTGAGATATAACTTTCGTTTTGTTCACCATTTACAACTAGAATACTGCCTAGGAGCTTATCTGTATTAATAAAAAAATCTATCCCGATAGCTATCGGGATGGTAAATGAAAAATTGCAAACATCACTAGGGTGTGAAATAAAAATAGTGCTTCCGTTACCCCGATAGTTATCGTGGGCTAAAACATCTTCTATTTTATCAACTTTCTTCAAATCAAATTGATAGCCGTAAATACTTCTTAATACTTCAGCATCAAAAGAGTTAGGCAATTCATTTGTGTAAAAGATTTTGGTGTTTTTATTGGTTAATAAATTTTTTCTTAAAACAGCCAAAATAGGAACTGTTCTTGATGAAAAGCTGATTACATTTTTAGCCTTTATGTTATTTAAGTTAGCAATTGTCCATTCTAAAATAGATGATAATGGATGACCTAATCGAATATAATCATAAGCAGTAGGTAATTCATTTAAGGCTGATGCTTCAGAATTGTTGATATTAAATAAACTTTCAAACCCATCTAAAAATTGAGTTTTCGCTAATTTTTCATCATAAATATCTAATCGGTGAGTTGTTAGGTTTAGCCAATCAGTTGGCATATTTTCTAGCACCTTTTTAATATAATTAAGTGTTTTACTGTCTTCCATAATTTGTACCTTTTAGATAGGTTGGCAATGCATTTATTTTTATAGCCTCTTATTAGTTATTGTTTAAATTTTTCTATAGGTAAACCTTTGTTCTTCGTGTAATTATACGTTTAAAAATTATCCAATCAAAAACATGCAGGGCTTTTTGTGTAAATCAATTTTAGTTTTTTTCCAATCATCAATGGTTTTGGTTTGTATTTTTTCAGTCGGTAATGTAATGTCAACAGCAATACAAAGTTTGGTACTATCAAAACAATTTTTTAATAAATCCTCTAATAAGTTATTGTTTCTAAAAGGAGTTTCAATAAAAAGTTGAGTTTGTTGTTTGTTTTTAGCTAATCGTTCTAAATCTTTTATTGCTCTCACTCTGTCTTTCTGTTCTTTTGGTAAATAGCCATTAAAACAAAAACTTTGTCCGTTAAAACCGCTTGCCATTAAAGAGAGTAGGATGGAAGAAGGACCAACTAAAGGTATTACTTTAATATTTTGTTGCTGTGCTAATGCTACCATGTCTGCTCCGGGGTCTGCAATTCCAGGGCAACCAGCTTCAGATAAAACACCAATATTTTTTCCAACTAGTAAAGGTTTGATGTAGGTAGCTAATTGCGAATAGTCGGTTCTTTTATTGAGTTCGTAAAATGTTAATTCATCTATGGCTTTTACAATATTAACTTTTTTTAAAAATCTACGGGCAGTTTTTATATTCTCAACCACATAAACATCTATCTCATTAATAATGTTATTATTAAAGGCGGGAATAACTTTTTCAATGGTTGAATCACCCAACGTAACAGGTATTAGGTATAAAATTCCTTTATCGCTCATTTTTTTAGTTGTTCTATAAAATTATCACAAGCTTGGTTAAGCATTTGGTAAACATCTTCAAAACCTTGTTCTCCTCCGTAATAAGGGTCAGGAACACTTAAATCTTGGTTGGGGTAACTGTAATTTAAAAACAGGTTAACTTTATTTTTATCTGCTTCAGTTTTTGCTAGTTTTAGGATGTTATCTCTGTTGGATTCGTCCATTGCAAAAATGTAATCAAACGCATCAAAATCCCCAGGTGAAAACTGCCTTCCTTTTTGGTAAGAGATATCAATGCCGTGCTGCAATGCTTTTTTTTGCATTCGTTTATCTGGAGCTTCTCCAATGTGGTAATTAGATGTTCCGGCAGAATCTACTTCAAAATTTAGTTTTTGAGTATCTGATTTATGTTTTAAAATACCTTCAGCCATAGCTGAACGGCAAATGTTTCCTAAGCAAACAAATAAAACCTTGTTCATAAGTAAAAAGATAAAATGTATAAACTAACACCTATGATTAATGCAACAATTACATAAAATAGCATTTTTTGCCTTCTTCTAGAAAGTGGTTTGTAGTGATAAGGCGTTTCGTATTTTTTATTTAAAAATCCCATATAATAAAAAACAGGAACATAACGCTCCTGTTTAGTTAGTGCAAAATAATGAGAATCATTAATTGTTGCGTCTTTAGTATTGTTAGTTTAAGCTGATTTTTTTCTTTAAATCATCAATGTAACCTCTAAATCTTTTGTCAGTTTCCATCAAGTTGTTAACTGTTTTGCAAGCGTGTAATACAGTCGCGTGATCTTTGCCTCCACAATGCATACCAATTGTTGCTAAACTAGATTTAGTCATTTGTTTAGAGAAATACATTGCTATTTGACGAGCTTGTACCACTTCTCTTTTTCTTGTTTTTGATTTTAAAGTGTCAATAGCCATATCAAAATAGTCGCAAACAACTTTTTGTATATAATCAATAGAAACTTCTTTTGCAGTGTTTTTAACGAATTTATCCACCATTTGGCGAGCTAAATCTAAGTTAACTGCTTTTTTATTTAATGAAGATTGTGCTAAAATAGAAATTAAAGCACCTTCTAATTCTCTAACATTTGTAGTAATACTGTATCCAATGTACTCAACAACATCTTTTGGTAATTCTAAGCCTTCTTGATACATTTTCTTTTCCAAGATAGCTATTCTGGTTTCTAAAGCTGGAGCTTGTAAATCTGCAGCTAATCCCCATTTAAATCTTGATAATAAACGTTGTTCCATACCAATTATTTCAACAGGAGCTTTATCAGCAGTTAAAATAATTTGTTTTCCAGATTGGTGTAAGTGATTAAATATATGGAAGAATACATCTTGCGTTTTTGGTTTCCCACTAAAAAACTGAACATCATCAATTATCAAAACATCAATCATTTGATAGAAATGGATGAAATCATTTTGTTCGTTATTTCTTACAGCATCAATAAATTGGTGAGTAAATTTTTCTGAAGAAACGTATAAAACAGTTTTATTAGGGAATTTATTTTTAACATCAATACCAATAGCGTGAGCTAAATGTGTTTTTCCTAAGCCAACACCACCGTAAATTAACAATGGGTTAAAAGCTGTTCCTCCAGGGTTTTTTGCTACTGCAAAACCTGCTGAACGTGCTAATCTGTTGCAATCTCCTTCAACAAAATTGCTAAATGAGTAGTTTGGGTTTAATTGAGAATCAACATTAATCTTTTTAAGACCAGGTATGATGAATGGGTTTCTAATAGATTTGTCTTTATTCAAATCGATTGGCATAGAAACCGGATGATTTTTTAATGCTTGTCTGTTAGTTGCTGGAATTTTAACAGTATAAGGTTTAGTGCCTGATTGGCTATTTTCCATTACAATGCTGTATTCTAATCTTCCTTCTGCACCTAATTCTTTTTTAATGGTTTTCTTTAAAATGCTTACATAATGCTCTTCTAGCCACTCGTAAAAAAACTGACTAGGAACCTGAATGGTTAAGACACTATTTTTTAGTTTGATGGGATTTATTGGCTCGAACCAAGTTTTATAACTCTGTAAACTTACGTTGTCCTTGATTACCTGTAGACAATTCTCCCAAACTAAATTAAAGTCTTTTTGCATTTTAAAAAGCTCCTGTATTAAAAGTTAAAATAATATATTACTTGTTCAAAATTTAACGGTTGATTTTAAGGATTGATTGTTAATAAATAAATAACGATATCAATACTTGTTAAAACTCTTAAAATCAACACTTTCAATCTGAAAGTTGCGTCCTTGTTTTGTTCTAACAAATATTTGAATAAAAAAGTGAAAAAAAAAACTTTTTTGCTATTGTTTTTCTAAAAAGATTTTGTCAGTAATTTTAATGCTCTCAGACTTAATAAAATAATCTTTTCTATTGTTAGGAATATAGACGTCTAAACGCCCCAAATTAATACCAGCCCAACCTACTTGATTAATAAATGTTGTTTTATTAGCTAAATTTTTCACTTCGGTTGGCTTTTCTAAAAAAGTGTGTGTGTGCCCTCCTAAAATTAAATCAATGTTTTCGGTGCTTTTGGCTAGTACAAGGTCAGAAATTTTGTCTGATTTATATTCGTAACCTAAATGAGATAAACAGATGATATAGTGGCAATTCTCTTCATCTTTTAGGTGTTTTGCTACCTTATTTGCAGATATAATTGGGTCTGTGTAAATAGTATTTTGGTACATCGATTTATCTACTAATCCATCTAATTCAACTCCTAAACCAAACACACCGATTTTTACACCACCTTTAATAAAAACTTTGTATTTATCTATTTTTCCATTTAAAATCGTGTCAGAAAAATCATAATTGGCATTTAAAAACGGAAAATGTGCATGCGGAAGCATTTTATTAAGCCCTTCAATGCCATTATCAAAATCGTGGTTGCCAATTGTTGCTGCATCATATTGCATTAAGCTCATGAGCTTAAAATCGATTTCACCATTATACTTATTAAAATAAGGAGTTCCTTGAAAAACATCTCCAGCATCTAGCAACAATACATTTTTTTCGGTATTTCTAATTTCTTGAATAATTCCAGCTCTTCGAGCAGCGCCACCCATGTTAGGATATTTAGGGTCGTTTGCCGGGAAAGGCTCAATACGACTGTGTACATCATTGGTGTGGAGGATGGTAATTTTGGTGTATTTCTTTTTGTTAGCTGCAAAAGAACGAAAAGGAATAAGGTTTAATCCAGCGAAACCAATTCCGCCAATTATGGTTTGTTTTATGAATTTTCTTCTATTACTCATGCTAATCTAATTTCACCCACCTTATTCCTCCCTCAAGGGAGGAGACTCTCCCCTTGAGGGGAGTTGGAGGGGTGATTTGTTATTTCTCTATAATTATCCTATCGTCTAACTTACCGACTAATTGTTTTCCTTGTTTATTTTGTTCAATACAATATTGTATAATGGCATCTCTTAATTTAATGCCAATTTTTTCTGTTTTAAGGGGATTTAGAAAAAAATTCATGTTATCACCTCCGTTGGCAAGGTAGTCTGAGGTTAAAACTCGGATTTCATTTTTAGGAATCATAGAGTTTCTGTTTTGCTGATACCAAGTCGAGTCAGTAACTAATACATTGCCAGTTTTAAGTTTTTTTTTGTGAATATTATAGTGAGCAGTAAATTTTCCTGAAATGGGTTGTCCTCCTATCTTTTTAAGATAAGCTGTAATTTCCTTCATTTTTGCTTCATCAATGCTAACAACCACCAACTCATTTTCAAAAGGCATTAACTCAAATATTTTGCCTCTTGTAATTTCTCCTTTTGGTAAAGATGTTCTTAACCCGCCAAAATTTAATAAGCAAAAATCAATGGTATCAGCATACATTTTTTGAGCGACTTCTAAACTTAAATCAGCTACTAAATTGCCTAATTTGGTTTGTGCCTTGCCTTTTTCTTTTGGAAATTCTTCCGATGAAATAACCAATACTTCATTCATTTCGGCATCTAATTGTTGTTTGTATGGAGCAATTAAATCAACGGCCTGTTGTTGCTCAGTAATATTACCATTAATAGGAGTAGAGGAATTGGTATTAATAACTTTTGTTGAGGGAGTACATTGTATCAGTAACAATGTAATGGTAATAAAGATGAAATATTTACTGTTTAATCTCAAATTAATAGTGTTATTTTGAGCTACTAAATTAGTTATAATTCTTTATCCTAATATTAAGTAAATATGTATAAATCGAAAACAAAAGTTAGAGTAAGGTATTCAGAAACCGATATGATGGGTTATGTTTATTATGGTAATTATGCTACTTATTTTGAAGTTGCAAGGGTAGAGGCTATTCGTCAGTTAGGGTTTACTTATAAGCAAATGGAAGATGATGGGATTGCTTTGCCAGTGTTAGATTTTTCGATAAAATACTTTAAACCAGCTTTTTATGATGATGAATTGACTATTGAAACTACCATTGCAGAATTGCCAAAAGCTCGTATTCATTTTACCTATAAAACATACAATGCTAATAAGGAGTTGTTAAATGAAGCTTCAACTACTTTGGTTTTTATTAGCAAAACAACCATGAAGCCTTGTGCCGCACCAGAAAATTTTGTAAAAAAGATGAGTGTTTATTTTTAATTTATTAAGTTTATCATCAAAAATTATAACTATGAAATTCAAATTGTTTTTAGTTGCTGCAGTAGCATTTGGTTTAAGTTCTTGTGGATTTAACCAATCAGCCAAAATAGATTTAACAACTGGCCTCTCTTCTAAAGGAAATGGATTAGCATCTAGTGATGTTTATTTGTCTATTGATGATAAGAAAATTAGTAGGACTACATTTACTTATGGAGAAGTCTTTTATGTGAATTTTAGAAATGTAAGTGGGTTTGTTAAAGAAAACGGCAATGTTTTTCCTGGAATGGAAATTTTGATATTAGGTAAAAGTGGGGATACTGCAATGTATTATAAAGACATGTATGCAGATAAAACAAATGGAGTAGATGTCTACCCCTTGTATTTGTACACCAACATTACGGTTGCAAAGCCAATGAATTCTGATAAAGCGTATAAACTTTATGTGAATATTTGGGATAAAAAAGGAACAGGAACATTTAAAGCAGAAATGGATTTTAATGTAATAGCAAACGAAAATTTTAAAATTGAAAAAAGTAAGCAGGTTTCGGTAAATGATATTTATTTGTTTGGTGAGAAAAGAGCCATTTTGGATAAGGATATAAAGTTAAATGAGAAGTATTACATCTTTTTTGAAGGTTTAAAAGGATTTAAGGATGATGCAGGAAAAGTAAGTGTTGGTATGAGTGTAAATGCAACTGATAAAACAGGTTATGTGTTGGTAAATGCTCCGGATTTATTTGGTGATGAAGAATTTGATATGACTGCTTTAGAAGAGCAAATTTCAGCAAACATTACATTTACTGAAACTAAATTTACCAATCCTGTAACTTGCGAGGTTGTTATTTGGGATAAAAAAAGCGATGCTAAAATTAAAGCCTTAATTGATTTAGAGCTAAAATAATAGATTCCCTTATGGAATTGAACTAGAATTGATACTCTTTTTTGTTAGCATATTATATCAACTTTTGTTTAAGAAATTTTTGTAAATCATTATTGGAACCATACAAAACTAAAATGTTTTCTGGTTCGAGTATGTCTTCTGCAGAGGCTACTCCTTGAACTTGAGTTTCTATTTTGGTTTTCCCTAAGATACTTTTTACTTCAATTTTTTTAATAATTGTTAATACCAATAAATTATACTTTAATCGAAAATCAACTTCTTGAACAGTTTTTCCTATATAATCACTTGGAACTTTTGCTTCAATAATACTGTAATCGTCATTAAGTTCAAATGAATCTACAATATTGCTTAGGCATAATCTTTTAGCCCATCGTTCTGCGGTTTCTTCTTCAGGATGTACAATTTCATCTACTCCAATAGCTTGTAACACTTTTTCGTGTAATGGATTTATAGCCCGGCTAATTAATCGTTTTACTTCAAGATTTTTCAGTAGTGCTGTTGTCATAATATTTGCACCTTGGTTTTCTCCAATGGTTACAAAAATTACATCTGTATCATTTAAAGGAAGTCCAGATACGGTAAACTCGTCTGTAGAATCCATACAAATGGTATGAGATATTTTTTCTTTGTAAGCATCTACTTTAGACATATTCATATCAATTCCAATAACCTCATTGCCTTGCTCTGTTAATTTTTGAGCGAGTGATGCACCAAAATTTCCAAGTCCTATAATTATGTATTTCATTAGTTAAAATTTTTTAATTTATGGTAATTTCTTCTGTTGGGTATCTGTAGTTTTTATGGTTTACTTTTTTAAACACAGCAATTACTAACGAAAGCATACTGATTCGACCAATAAACATTACAGCTAAAATTATAAGTTTACTAGCACTACTCAAATCACTTGTAATTCCCATACTTAAACCAACGGTACTATACGCTGAAAAACATTCAAACGCAATAGTTACCAGCTCTTTTTCAGGATCAAATACAGCTATGAATAAAATTGCAAAACTGATAACCACTAAAGATAATGATATGATTGCAAATGCTCTTTTTATCGAAACGTCTGCTATTTCTCTCCTAAAAATTTCTATTCTTGATTTTCCTTTTGCTATACTTATTATGTTAAGTATTGCAATGGCAAAAGTACTTGTTTTAATACCACCCCCAGTAGATTGGGGAGAAGCTCCAATCCACATTAAAAGGAAAACCATTATAAGGGTTGGAAATGCCATTGCAGCAGTATCTATCGTGTTAAACCCTGCGGTTCTTGGTGTTGTTGCACCAAAAAGTGCTGTTACTAGTTTCCCGAATTCACTGTGTCCAGCTAAGGTATTGTTGTATTCAAGAAAGTAGAAAAGAATAAAAGCTACGAATGAAATTGATAGTGTTGTAACCAACGTAATGCGACTGTTTAGATTCAGAACCCAAGGTCTGTATTTACTTTTTCTTGATGAAAATAAAGTAGAAATTTTATATTTCAAGTATTTTAAGATGTTTACCACAATTGGAAATCCTAATCCGCCAAGTACAAATGTTAGAATTAAGACCAATTGGAGGTAATAATTAAACTTAAAACCTTCCTCATATATATTGTTACTTAATGTTGAAAAACCAGCATTACAAAAAGCCGAAATAGAATGAAAAGCGGAGAAAAAAAGCTGTTCTGATTGAGAATCGAAGCTAGAGGAATCAATGCTTGAATAGATTAATGCTCCTGAAAATAATTCTATACCAAATGTTATTAAAATAATGTATTTTAATGCTGAAAATACTTCTCCTAATTTATTGGAACTAGTTATATCGCTCAATGCAAGTTGATTTTCGTAGGTTGTTCCGCCTTTAAAAAAGTAACTAAAATAACTAGCAAAAGTTAAGATGCCCAACCCACCAACTTGAATTAAAATCATGATGATAGTTTGACCAAACAACGTAAAATGGGTACTGGTATCAACAACAATCAAACCTGTTACACAAACAGCACTTGTTGAAGTAAATAAAGCATCTAAATAGGATATGCCTTTGTAAGTAGCATTGGGTAAAATCAATAAAAATGAACCAATTATAATAATTGCCAAGAAACTCAGTATAAATAGTTGTGCAGGATTTAGCACAGCTCTTTTAATGTTTATTTTAAGTTCTGAAGATTCGCGAATAAAAGTAAAGGCAACTGCTAATTTTACCCAAATTGGATTTTCAAGGAGTAAGTCAGTTTCAAATGGAACACCAACAAACAAGTACATGTATAATACCCATATTGTAAAGGAAACGGAGAGAAGGTCAAAAATGAATACTTTTTTTTTGAATAATTGAAGATTATAAATATATCTAGAAAAAGTGGATACAATGCCAATGTCAAGAACGATAAAGTAAAACCCATCAATCATTTTTTGGTAACTATTGGTTTGTGAAAATCCAAAGTCTGAAATTATAACAATTAATCCTGTAAGGCTAAACCAAAACGCGATGCGATAAAACAGTTTTAAGTTAAAATTCATCTATTGTTTTTGTTTCACTCTATTGATGTATATTTTGAGGTAGGCTTATTGTAATGGATAACAATACTTTTTTAAAAGTATAAAATTATTACTTTTTCCTTATTCTTTACAAGTATTTGTTTATGAATAATTTGTAGCAACTCCAATATTACTTGTACAGTAGTTGTTTGGGATAAAAAAAGCGATGCTAAAATTAAGGCATTAATTGAGTTGGAGGTAAAGTGATTAAGATTTAAAAGGATAGTGCATTAAAGCTAATGTTATTAAACCTAAACCTATAAGGATAAAAATAAAGATTAAACGAAGTTTCTTTTCTTTCTCTTTTTTTAGATTAAATTCTTTGATAAACTTATCTTTTTCTAGGTTATTTATTTTACCATTTTTGATAGGAGTGTTTAAATCATTGTATTGGATTTTTTGTTTGCCAATTAATTTTCTTCTTCTAGGTTTAAAATTATTTAACCAATACATAATTATATTTCATAATAATATTTAGGACTCATTTTACTTTTTTTAATATGTGACCCTAAAGTCAAAAACTGGTGAATTTTCAAAATTAAAGTATTGTTCTAAATTTTTTATTCCACATTCTAAGTAATGTTTTCCCAAGAATAAGAACAATGACTATTGTTGCATTAAAATAATAATAACCTACAGCAAGGGCTAAAATAATTACCATTACGAAGATGTATTTTAAAAAGAAATGTTTAATAAATGAACTGTTATAAGTCCCATTTTTCATCTTATGAAGACTTTTGTCAAACTCAGCATAATGATTTAAACCACTTGAAACAAGAACTATTGGTAAGATGTATGAATTAAATATTTGTGAGGGATCGGCAATGATAATATCTTCTAAATCGATTTGTACAATAAACCTCATTAATGTATCATATAGACCTGCTAATAATCCTAAAAATAATGGAGATAAAAGAATAAATCCAATTGTTTTAATCCAGTCTTTATTTTCTTTGTGAAATAGGATATTCACAAAAAGAAGCATTACACTTGTATCAATTATTAATAATAGAATAAGTAATACTGGACTCCAATCCAAAATTAAAACGCCAAAAACAAATATAAAGTCAGAAAAGAAAGACCAAATATCATACTTAGTATTCCATTTTTTTAGAAGTTCAATCATTACTTTCCAACAATTACAAACTCAGTACGTCTGTTTTTAGCTCTACCTTCATCAGTGGTATTTTTAGCTAAAGGTTTGGTTTCTCCAAATCCTTTAAAAGATAAGCGAGCAGCTTCAATGTCTTCAATAACCAAATAATTGTAAACTGCCTTGGCTCTGTTTTCTGATAACAACATATTTTCTTTAGGGTCACCAATATTATCCGTGTGTCCGTGTATGGCTACTTTTACAGTTGGGTTTTCTTTTAAGAAAGCAATAAACTCTGTTAATACCAATAAGATTTTATCATTAATCTCGTAAGAGTTAGTTGCAAAGTTAATGTCGTTAATTTGGTAAGCTTCACCAACTTCAATTGGTTTAATTTCTACTTTTTCGGTTTTTACAGGTTTACCAACCACCACCTCATTAGCAGATATTAATTGTGAGCTAAAAGCATAACCTTTCTTTTTGGCAGTTAACATAATATCCTCATCTTTATTAACGGTAACAACACCAACATAAGCTCCTGTTTCTTTATCTACAACTGCTTCAACTTCTTGGTTGGTTTTCGTGTTTTTCAACATTACTTGAGCGCCTTCTGGTACTTTACCTAGGTTGTCTAAAATTTCTCCATTCACAAAAACAACATTTTTAGGTCGAGCTTCTTCGTACAATTCAAAAGAGTAAATGTCTAAATTTTTTCCATCTTCAGAAGAACCGTAATAAGCTTGATCGCCATCTCTACTAACAATAAATCCATGCTCATCTTTTGGCGTATTAATAGGGTTGCCTATGTTAATTGGTTTTTGAAATTGGCCTGTTTTTTCATCCATTTTAGCGTAAAACACATCATAACCTCCCATACCAATATGATAGTTAGATGAAAAATAAAGGGTGTAACTATCAGAATGCATAAATGGAGATTTTTCATCACCAGGAGTGTTTATAGGTGCACCTAAGTTAATGGCTTCACCCCAAGAGCCATCTGGTTGTCTTTCAGTTTTCCAAATGTCAATATCCCCACCAAATGGGTCTATTACTCTACTAAAATAAAGTGTTTTATTGTCTGATGAAATAGACGGTTGAGACTCCCAAGTTGATTCGGTGTTAATGTGGCTTCCAATAGATTCTAGTTTAGTCCAAATGCCATCTTTAAATTCAGAGAAAAAGATATCTGCATTATCAAACATTTGTCCATAACCAGCTCTGTTTTTACCCCTGTAAGGAATAACATCAACTAAGGTGATAAAAATTAATTTATTGTTTACAGAAACGCTAACTCCTCCTTGGTATTGACCTAAATTGAATGGGGCAGGCATTGGAATACCGCCACTAAATTTGTTGCCCATTGCTTTGGTACTTTTAATAAACAATTCTTTATCGCCTGCATCAAAAGCTTGTTTGGTTTCATCTGGCATTTTTCTAGTAAAAAACAAATACCTATTGTCAGGTGATAACATTGGTAAATACTCATTGTATTCGGTAGATGGACCTTGAACTACATGAGGAGAAAAAGGAACCGTATCTTTTACTAGGTTGACATAAGTCTCAATGTCTTGAAGCCTTTCGTAGGCATACCTTTCATCTTTTTTATAAGCATTAGGCGAAGCTAATATTCTTTGGAAATAAGGTTTTGATTCTTCAAATTTTCGTTGTCCAAAATAATAATCTCCTAACTCTAAAGTGTGGTAAAAATTTCGGTATTCGGCACAAACTTCAACAATCTGTTTCCAATATTTAATTTTAATATTTTGATTTTGTCGGTAGCCATTAACATCTCCTTTATTATAAGAATTTTCTGAAGCTTTGTCCGCTAGTACTGCTAATTCATCATAGGCTTCTACAAAATTTGGGTCAGCTTTAATAGCATCTATTAATAAACCTTTTCTATCGTTATAGGAAGCAGTTTTTGAAGCATTAAAAAGCTTAAATGCTTTTTTACTTGGTTCGGGACAATTACTTTCTTGGGCAGAAATTCTGCCCAAGAAAGATGTACTTATAATAATAATGATTAATAGTTTATTCAATTTTTAATAATAAAATTAGATTTATTACTTCATTTTGTTTTATCCTTCGACAGGCTCAGGATGACAAAATAAAGTAAAATTACTTATTCAATTTTGCTGCTGCGTCTTCAACCATTTTATCAGCTTTCTCATTCGCTTTAGCTTCCACATCATTCGCTTTATTGTTTGCTTCGGCCTCTACTTTTTGAGCTTGTTTTTCGGCTGTATCCTTAACTTTATCTCCAGCTTTTTCTGCTAACTTCTTTTTAATAGGGTTGCCACCTGCCTCATCAATCAACTTTTGTGCCTGATTATCACCTTCTGCTCTAACTTTATCTGCAGCAGATTTACCTTCTGCTCTAATTTTATCGCCTGCTTTTTTTCCTTCATCTTTAATTTTATCAGCAGCTTTACGAGCTTCTTCTAGAGCTTTATCTTTTCCTTCATCTATTTTTTCGTTAATTT
The DNA here is from genome assembly GCA_037969435.1 of Vicingaceae bacterium. GTDB lineage: Bacteria > Bacteroidota > Bacteroidia > Flavobacteriales_E > Vicingaceae. The sequence continues at coordinate 219,743 of JBBKXK010000002.1, read as the reverse complement.
TTTCTTTTACTTGCTCTTTAATATCATCTTTAATATTATTAGCCATTCCTTTTAAATCAGTGGTAATTTTTGGCTCTGTCATCGTTCCACCAATTTTTACATCTACATCAATTGTTTCTGTAGCTTTTATATTTAGACCAAGTTTACTTGCTTGTCCACTCATTTTATTCATAGCTTCACTAACACCTAAATCTTTACTAGGTATTTTTAAAGCCATATCGTAATCTAAAGTTTGATCTAAGCCGCTAGAACCAGACATTGTTCCTTTTGTTCCTCCCATTTTAACATCAAAAGGTTTGGTATAAACTCTACCATCTTTAATTTCATAAGTAATATTTACATCGTTTAAGTCTATTTTCTTTAGCTTATCATTTTTAAGAATAGTTGCTAATTTAACCATGGGTTTAAAGTCTACAACTTCAATTCCTTTCGTAGTTAAATCTCCACCACCAGCTAATGTATTTAAATCAATCTCCATTTTATCATTCATTACACCATTAACTCTCATTTTTGTTCCAAATTTCCCTCTGCAATTTTTTGCAATTGGAGCCATTTCAGCAACAGCATCAACACTATTTACTACAGACTCAACATTAAAGTTGGCAATGTCCATCTTAAAGTCAATACCTGGTTTAGTTGGGTTGGTGGTTTCGTAATAACCATCCATAACCATAGTACCTTCAAACAATTTCATACCTAAATGTTCCATCGCTACTTTTTGGTTTTTAACCACTAAAACACCTTTAATTTCATCAATGTTAATTTTATCAAAAACTACTTTATTAAAGTTAGAGTTTAATCGGAAATTAATGTTTTTAGGTACTTCAATTACAGCTAAAGGTTCTTCTTCTGTAGCTGTTGTAGTGGAAGTTGTAGCAACTTCTTCATCACTCATAAATTCATTTAAATCTAAAAGTTTAGAGTTTACATTGAATGTGCCTGTAATTTCTTCATCATCACTAAACACGTAAGAGATAATATTATCAATTCTACCAGTTGCATTGATGTCGGATTTACCAATTGTCATATCACATGTAGCTAGCTCAACATGTTGAGGAGAAAAATTAAGCATAAAAGTGTTTAACATAATGTCGTAAGGAATTGAATCACTTTTGTAATTCATTCCTGTAATTCCAAAACTACCTTCTGCATTAAAATCTTGATAACGTTCTTGTTCTAATGCTGATACTTTTCCTCCGATTTTTAAATCAGCTGTAATTTGTCCATTTAATTGGTCATTACCTTCTAAAGGCATTACATCTTTTAAAGATGCTAAGTTAAAGTTAGCTTTTAAGCCTGCTTTAATATCTGCATCAGAAATAGGTGTTTTTACATATAAGTTAGCATCTATTGGATTCCCAGCCATTTCCATATGGAAAGTTTTTAAATCTACAATCGTATGATCTAAATTTCCATCAGGATTAGTTATTCTTAAATCAACGTTAATGTTGTTAACTGATTTTGGTAAATCAGGGTATTTAAACATTGCTTTTTCTACAATTAACTTCATACCAAAGCCAGGCATTTTAGTTTCTGAGTAAGTTCCTTTTGCATGTCCATCTAACGCTAATTTACCCGCTGTTTTAACAGAGGCAAAATCAGTCATATAAACTGAAGGAACCATTGATAAGATGTTTTTAAACTCTGTTTTTTTAGCAAAAAAGGTTAAATCCATATCGATATCATCAGTAGGCATTGCTAACCAACCATTCATTCCGAGAATTAATTCATTAATTTTAAACTCATTGTCTTTAAACGTATATTTTGAATTAGCTAAATCTGCTTCAATTGCTGCCTCAGCAACTATTACTGATTTTTTCATGTAACCAATTCCTTCCATTTCTAAGTTAAATTCATCAATGGTCGTGTGTGTATTTAAAGTAGTAATATCAGCAGTCATATCACCATCCATATTAAAGTTTAATCCTTTAATTTCGGTGATTAAAGCCATTGTTTCGTCTTTATACATTACATATCCATTAATAATACTTACATCTTTTAACTGTAAGTTAATTGGAGAAGAGCTTTCTTCCTCAGCTACTTCTATTTCATCGCTTGGCTTCATAATATCCCAGTTAGCAGATGAATCAGCTAAAACAATTGCATGAATAACAGGCTCAGTAATTTGAATTGATTTGATGTCAATTTGATCTCCACTAATTACACTCATTAAATCGACTTTTAAGTAAAGTTTTTTTACTTCAGCCAACGAAACACCTTCAAATTTATCAACGCCTTCAACTTTTATATTTTCAATTTCAAAATTAAAGTTGGGAAAAGTTGAGATTAATCCTAAATCAAACTCTCCAAAATCAACCTTAGCATTTAGCATGGCGTTGGTTTCTTCTTTTACCATTTCAACAATTTTTCCTTTAAAAATTATTGGCAATAAAATGATTAAAATAAGTAGGGTTAACAGTGTGAATCCTAGAATTTTAAATGTTCTTTTTAGAATTTTTTTCATGATTTTATATAATAAGATTAACTGATTTTGGGTGTTGTATTTCAAAAAATAAAATTAACAAAAACTATTAGCATTTATTGCTGCTAACTATGTTTTATTATTGTTAAGTATTTTTGGCGTAATTATCGTCCCATTTTTTCTCTTCGGGATCTTTTAATTTTCCTATAGAATTAGCTACAATCATAGCAACAGCAGCATCTCCGGTTACATTTACGGTAGTCCTACACATATCTAAAGGTCTATCAATAGCAAAGATTAAGGCTAAACCAGCTTCTGGAATGCCTGCTTGGCCTAAAACAATAACTAACATTACCATTCCTGCACCTGGAACCGCGGCAGAACCAATAGAGGCCAAAGTTGCTGTGACAATGATGCCAAGTTGTGCCATAAAACTTAAATCCATTCCAAATGTTTGAGCAATAAAAACAGCTGCAACTGCTTGGTATAGGCTTGTTCCATCCATGTTAATAGTAGCTCCAATTGGTAGTACAAAGCTTGCTACTTCTTCTTCAACACCTAAATGTTCTTCTACTCGTTCCATTGTTACAGGTAAAGTGGCAGCACTACTGCTTGTTGAAAATGCTAATAATTGAGCTGGAGAGATGCCTTTAAAAAAGAATCCTGGTGATTTTTTAGTGAATATTTTTACGATTAAAGCATAGAAAGCAATCATAATTAATAAGCCTAAAACAACTGAAAAAGCATACCATAATAGAGCTTTAAATAAATCTATGCTTGGAGATTCTGCAACTAAAGTAGCTAGTAATGCAAATACTCCAAATGGTGCAGCAAGCATTATTAGGTCAATTAACTTTAAAATAACTTCATTAAACCCATCAAAAAATGCGGTTACTGGTTTTGCTTTGTCAGCAGGAATAAGAATTAGACCAATGCCAAAAAACATAGCAAAGACAATAATTTGGAGCATATTTCCATTGTCAGAAGCAGCAGAAATAATATTGTCCGGAATTAAATCTTCAACAGCTTGCAATGGTCCAGTATCCTTTTGTTTGTGGGCAGCTTCTTTTTTGCTTTCAGCATCAGCTTTATAACTTTCTAAAAGTTCTGTTCTAGTTTCTTCAGAAATGCTTTTTCCAGGCTGTACAATGTTTACAACCACCAATCCTATACATACAGCAAAAACTGTTGTTAAAACATAAGTTACTATTGTTCTTCCTCCCATTTTAGAGAGTTTTGAGATGTCTTTTAAATCAGAAACACCTTTTATTAATGAAGCAAGTATTAAAGGAACTGCAATTAGTTTAAGTGCATTGATAAACATTTTGCCAAACGGCTTTACCCAATCTTTAATTACATCGGCACCCCAAGAAAATTGAACCATTAAAAGCGCAAATAATACTCCTAATACCATTCCTATTAATATTTTCCAGTGTAGTGCTAGTTTTTTCATTTAAGTCAGTTTGTAAAGTTGAAAGTTCTTAAAGTATAAAGTTCTTAAAGTATAAAGTTAAAAAGTTTATTATGTTTCAATATTCGATTATATTAGTTTTCACTACTTCAATTATCAATTATCAATTATCAATTATCAATTTGGAAGTTCTATTTCTTAATAAATGATCTACCATTACAATTGCAGCCATACTTTCTACAATAATCGTAGCTCTGGGTAAAACACAAGGGTCATGTCTACCTTTTCCATCAATAGTTACTTCTTCAAAATTAGTATTAATTGTATTTTGTTTTTGCATAATAGTTGCAACAGGTTTAAATACAACATTAAAATATATATCTTCTCCATTACTTATTCCACCTTGAATTCCACCAGAATTATTTGTTTTGGTTTTTACCGTTTTATCATCAATAAAAAATTCATCATTATGTTCAGAACCTTTTTGAGTAATTCCTTTGAAACCAGAGCCTATTTCAAACCCTTTTGTTGCATTTATGCTTAGCATAGCTTTTGCTAAATCAGCTTCTAATCTATCAAAAACGGGTTCGCCTAAACCGACAGGAGTTCCAGTAATTATACATTTCACTATTCCTCCAATGGTATCGCCTTCTTTTCTAATTTTATCAATGTAGTTAAACATCATATCTACTAAGTGCTCATCAGGACAACGGACTGCATTGTTGTAAGTGGTTGATAAATCTAATTCGGAATAATGTTTTAATACTTTTAAATCCCCAACTTGAGAAACGTAAGCATCTACTTTAATTCCATAATGTTTTAAAACTTGTTTGGCAATAGCTCCACCGACAACTCTACATGCTGTTTCTCTAGCAGAACTTCTTCCACCTCCTTTGTAGTCCCGGATTCCATATTTAGCATTATACGTAAAATCGGCATGCGAAGGACGATATTTATCTTTGATGTGAGTATAATCTCGAGATTTTTGGTTGGTATTTTTTATTACAAATCCAATTGAAGTACCTGTTGTAATTCCTTCAAAAACTCCAGATAGTATTTCTATCTCATCACTTTCTTTTCTCTGGGTAGTTATTTTAGATTGGCCTGGTTTTCTTTTGTCTAATTCTTCTTGTATAAAGTTTAAATCAATTTTTAATCCTGCTGGACATCCATCAATAACTCCACCAATGGCTGAGCCATGTGATTCGCCAAAAGTAGTTAGAGTAAAAATATTTCCAATTGAATTGCCTGCCATATTAGAGTTGTATAACCAACTGCTAAAATACTATTAATTTTAATTCTTTCTGTCGCTCTATTTTTACTAATTTCGGGATATAAATTATGGTGATGAGTAGAATTTTAATAAAAAACATTAAAGAATTAATACAAGTAGAAGAAACTCCTAAAGCCAAGGTTTCAGGAAAAGAGATGGCAATTTTGCCAACAATAAAAAATGCGTGGTTAGCTATAGAAGATGATGTAATTATAGCTTTTGGTGAAATGAAAGACTGGGGAGGGATTACTGATTGGACGGATTTAGAAGTAATTGATGCAGAAGGAAGAATGGTAATGCCTACATATTGTGATTCTCATACTCATATTGTTTTTGCAGCTAGTAGAGAAGGGGAGTTTGTAGATAGAATTAATGGATTAACTTATCAAGAGATAGCTCAAAAAGGTGGAGGAATTTTAAATTCTGCAAAAAAATTATCAGATCAATCAGAAGATGAATTATTTAATTCAGCATGGAATAGATTAGAAGAAATTAAAAGGACAGGAACAGGAGCAGTTGAAATTAAAAGTGGTTATGGATTAAGTGTTGAGGCAGAATTGAAAATGCTTCGGGTAATTAAGCGATTAAAAGTAGAAAGTGATTTAACAATTAAAGCTACTTTTTTAGGAGCACATGCTATTCCAATTCAATTTAAAGAAAATAGACAAGGTTACATTGATTTGATTATTAGTGAAATGATTCCTTTAATAGAAAGTGAAAACTTAGCCGATTATATAGATGTATTTTGTGAGACCAATTATTACACACCAGAAGAGACAGATAGAATATTGAAAGCAGGAATTGATGCAGGGTTAACTCCAAAAATTCATGTCAATCAATTCACATCTATTGGAGGAATACAGGTGGGAATTGAAAACAAAGCGCTTTCTGTTGATCATTTAGAGGTAATGACTGAACAAGATATATCAGATTTATCTAAATCTGAGGTAATGCCAACAGTTTTACCTTCTTGCTCATTCTTCTTAGGTATTCCTTATGCTCCTGCAAGACGATTAATTGATAATGGTTTACCACTCTGTTTAGCTACCGATTTTAACCCTGGATCAACACCTTCTGGTAATATGTCATTTGTACTTTCATTGGCCTGCATAAACATGAAATTAACTCCAGAAGAAGCTATTAATGCCTCAACTATTAATGGTGCTTATGCAATGGATTTATCTAAAACACATGGGAGTATCGCAATTGGAAAAAAGGCAAATATAATTATCACAAAAAAAATACCTTCTTACGCATACATTCCATATGCTTTCGGTAATAACTCTATAGAAACAGTTATTTTAAATGGGAGAGTAAACAACTAATCTATTGTTTGATACGTCTTTATTCTTTAGTTTTAATGAATTATAACTTAACTATGGCTAAAAAATACAGTAATTTTTTTCTTTTTCTATTTATCCTATTTTCATTTATAGGTGATTCTTCTGCACAATATCAATCCAGAGGTAAAGAATTAAATTATGCCGATGCGGATAATTTCTATAAAACAGGAAATTATTATGATGCTTTGCCTTTGTTTGATTTACTATCGCTGGAATATCCTAAGGTTGATGAATATAAATTTAAAGCTGGAGTTTGCCATTTAAACCTTACCGATAATCCTGAAAAAGTAATAGAATTATTTGAATCATTAACAACAAAAAAAATGAAATTAAATAATGCTGAGTTTTATTTAGCAAAAGCTTATGCTCTCAATTATCAATTTAATGATGCTATTTCAACTTTTGAAAAAGCATTATCAAATAAAAAAACTACTGAAGATTCAAAACTTGAAATACCTCGATTAATAGAGCAATGTAAAAATGGAATAGAGTTAATAAAAGATTCTTTAAATGTAGAAATTATTAATATAGGAGAGCCTATTAATTCTGCTGATAATGAATATAGTCCGACCATTAATGCTGATGAAACAATATTGATTTTTACATACAAAGGGATAAAAAGTAAAGGAAACAGACAGGATGAATTTAATAGGGAAGAAGAGAATGGAAATTTTTATGAAGATATTTATATCACAAAATTACAGGAACATGTTTGGTCGGAGCCTCAATCAATAAGTGATAGTATAAATTCAAATATACATGAAGCAAGTATTTCTTTATCACCAGATGGTCAAAAACTATATATATATAAAGACACTAAAGAAGCCTCAGGAGATATATTTGTAAGTAAAAAAGAGAATGGAGAGTGGAGTGAACCAGAAGGGCTGAACATTAATTCAGCGGATTGGGAAGGTCATGTTGCAATTAGTCCTAATGGTAAGTTTATGATTTTTTCTAGTGATAGGCCTGGAGGTTTTGGCGGGAAAGATTTATATGGCGCATATCTTCAGGAAGATGAGACTTGGGGGAGTGTGAAAAATTTAGGTGCAGTAATTAATACAAAAGATAATGAAGACGCTCCTTTTATTCATTCTGATGGAGTAACTTTTAATTTTAGTTCTGAAGGACATACATCTATGGGCGGCTATGATATCTTTGAATCAAAAATAGTAAAAGATAGTAATTATTTACAACCTCGAAATATTGGGTATCCTATAAATACAACATCAAATGACATATTCTTTTATGTTTCAGGAAAGGGTAATGCTTATTATTCTTCTGCCAGAAACGGTGGTTTTGGGCAACAGGATATTTATGTTATTAATGTAAATGATGTTATTACTAGTAAGCCCGTATTATTAGTTAAAGGTGTAGTGAAAGCTAATGATGATTTTGTTGTTTCTAAGATTACAGTTAAAACCGAATCAGGAAAAGATTTAGGGACTTATTATTCTGATGTAAGTGATGGTAAATACCAGTTTTATGTTGATTTGAATGATTATTATGTAATAACATATGAATTGGAAGGGTTTCCTTCTCAAGTGGAGCCTATTGATGCTACAAAATTTACAAGTTATCAAGAGATTGAGAAAGATGTCAATTTTCAAGAAAGAGATTTATCTATAAATGGTGTAGCATTATTAAGAGAAAATCCTTATTCCCCTTTATTTAACTTAAAAATAAATTTATCGAATAAAGACAAATCAGTTAATTTAACAGATACTACAGATGCTCAAGGGAAATACGATTTTTCTAATTTACCGAATGATGAATACTATCTATTATTCTTAAATGAAGAAGATGAAAAAATAATAGAAGATTCTAATTACCTGTTTAAAGGACAAATTACTATGAAAGGACTTCCATATAGTAAAACACTAATTAATGGGGCTCCTACTGATGATGAAGGTAATTATAGAATTGAGATGAAAAATAAGTTTTTTGGATTGTTAAAAGGTGTGCCATCTTCATTGGATGATATGACAGAAGAAGATATTTTAAAAAGATATGGGGATCAAACAATAGCAGGATTGGTTTTTAAGGTGCAAGTTGGAGCCTATACTAATCCAAGTAATTATAATGATAAACATTTAAACGGACTAGGAAAAATAGCTAAAACATTATTAGACGATGGGATTACAAGATTTACCCTTGGAAGTTTATCAACATTAAGAGCTGCGAAAAAATTAGAGGAGCAAGCAAAAGCTAAAGGTCAGGATGATGCTTTTGTAATTATGTTTATAAATGGTAAAAGAACTTATTTGGAAGAATTGATTAATTCTAACATTTTTAAATAATTTTTGTTTTAGCATCCAAAGAATCAATCAAAATTATGCTTGTTTTTTTAAAAAGTATGATTAAATTTATGGAATTACAAACTCAAAAAACAATAAAACATGCGTAAACTACTAATTTTTGCAACAGTTTTTTCATTCCTTTCAGTATCTGCATCAGAAGAAGCAGTCATTTTGAGAGGCAAAGAAGCAGCGGAAAAAGTATTGAATAGTGAAGTAGTAAGATTGAAAAGTTTTACTAATGTTCCAAACTATGTTCAATTTCAAAAAGGTAAAGAAATCCCTTTTGTTAACTTAGAAAATTGGTTGAGTAAGTTTTATAAAACGGATGTAACTTATGGCTTAAAACTTATTAAAGCTGAGGTAGATAAATTAGGATTCACAAATTTTCGTTATCAACAAACTATAAATGGTATTCCAGTTGAGTTAACAACCTTTATTGCGCATGTTAAAAATGGTTTGGTAGTTTCTGTAAATGGAGAATTATTTGGAGATGTTATTCTAAATGCTAACTCCAATCTGTCTGAGATGGCTGCTTTATTCAAAGCAAAAGGTCATATAAAGGCAGATGAATATAAATGGGAGAATAAAGCTGCTGAAGATCATTTAAAATTAGAACAAAACGATCCTACTGCTACTTATTTTCCAACTGGAGAATTAGTTTTGATAAACGATAAAGGAAATATTGAAAATCCTTTAAAATTGGCTTATAAATTCAATATTTACGCTGAAACTCCATTAAGTAGAAGAGAGATATTTATTGATGCAAATACTGGAGAAGTAGTATGGGAGCAAAGTAAGTTACACGATGCCGATGTTACAGGTACAGCTTCAACATTATTTAGTGGTACACAAACAATTACTTGTGATAACTCAAGTGGGCCTTTCCGATTAAGAGAAACAGGGAGAGGTAATGGGATTAGAACTTATACGAATAATAATACAACTACTTACAGTAATACTGATATTACAAACGGAACTACAACTTGGAATACTCCAGATGCTGGTTTGGATGCACACTGGGGTGCTGAATTGACTTATGATTATTATTTAAATATACATGGTAGAAATAGTATTGATGGAAATGGGTTTGCTTTATTAAGCTATGTTCATCATGATAATAATTATGCAAATGCTTTTTGGGATGGACAGAGAATGACTTATGGAGATGGAAGCGGAAATAGTTCTCCGTTTACTGCGTTGGATATTGCAGGTCATGAAGTAACACATGGTTTAACATCTAATACTGCTAATTTAGTATACTCTTATGAATCAGGTGCTTTAAACGAATCATTTAGTGATATTTTCGGAATATCTATTGATATAATTAACCGACCAACTACAACAACTCCATTTAACAAGTGGAAGTTAGGAGATGATTTAGGTTTTGTAATTAGAGATATGATTAACCCTAATTCTAAAGGAGATCCGGATACTTATTTAGGAACTTCTTGGGCTACAGGAACAAATGATAATGGTGGTGTGCATACTAACAGTGGTGTCCAAAATTATTGGTTTGTATTATTATCTGAGATGGACACAACTATTGCCGGAATGGGTTCTGGAACTAATGATAATAATGATTTTTATATAGTTAAGCCTATTGGCATAATTAAAGCTGGTGAGGTTGCATTTAGAAATTTGACTGTTTATTTAACCCAATCATCACAGTATGCGGATGCAAGGTTTTATGCTATACAATCTGCGGTGGACTTGTATGGGGCTTGTACAAATGAAGTAGAACAAGTAACAAATGCTTGGTATGCAGTAGGAGTAGGACTTCCTTATTCGTCTGTTGTTGTTAGTGATTTTCTAGCGCCATCTTTAACTTCGTGTACAGTTCCTTTTACAGTTAATTTTAGTAATACAAGTACTAATAGTAGTATTTATGCTTGGGATTTTGGGGATGGAAATACAAGTACACAAAGCAATCCATCTAATACTTATTTAGCTAATGGAACTTATACTGTTGAGTTAATTGCTGATGGAGGTTTATGTGGAAAAGATACTACTTCTAAAACAGCTTATATTGTAATTAATACTCCAGCTAGTCCTACTACTGTTGATGATATGGTTTGTACAAATTCACCAGCTAATCTTTCGGCAACAGGTTCGGGAACTTTAAACTGGTATGCAGGAGCTACAGGAGGGCCGATTATTAATACAGGTTTAACTTACACTACGCCAACTTTAGCCTCTACGACAACTTATTATGTTGAAAATGTTGTTGCAGCTACTCCAGCAAACATGGGTAAACCAACTAATACAGGTGGAGGTGCTAATTATAATAATCAACAGCACTTAATATTTGATGTTTATCAACCTATGGAATTAGTTTCAGTTGTTGCATACGCAAGTGGTGCTGGTAATAGAACTATAGAATTAAGAGATAATAATGGTACTCCATTACAGTCTGCTATAATTAATATGGTTAACGGACAGCAAACAGTAAATTTAAACTTTATGATTAGTCCTGGAACGGATTATCAATTAGGTGTTGCAGGTTCAACTGCAAACATTAATATGTATAGAAATAATGCAGGTGTAACATATCCATACACGTTAAATGGTGTGGCTTCAATTACTAATAGTAGTGCCTCTGCAGCGGGTTATTATTATTTCTTTTATGATTGGGTGGTTAAAGAAGCTGATTGCGTTAGCCCTAGAGCTCCAGTTACTGCAAACGTTCAAATTTGTACTGGTGTAGATGAGTTAAACGGAGAAAACTCTGTTGCAGCTTTTTATTCTTCTAATAATATTCAATTAAGTATGAATAATATTGATAAAGGGAATTATACATTAACAATTTTGAATTCTTTAGGGCAGGTTGTTTCTACTGAACAACTAACGGTTACTAATGATTTACAAAAAGAAACAATTAACTTAACGAATCAAGCTAAAGGAATTTATTATTTGAATTTATACAATGCTAATAATAACTTTACAGTTAAGTTGGTTAACTAATAAATCCTTATTCAGAGATAAAAAGAAAGCCTTTCAATATTGAAAGGCTTTCTTTTTTATTAATATTATACTTAAAGTATTTTTTTTATCAATCTTAATCGGTGAGAGTAGGTATTAGTATCAACATTAAATATTCCTTGATGGTCAATTTTGTCAATTCTAACCTTCCCTGAAGCATGGATGATGCTATTATTTTCTAACATTATGCCAACATGGATAATACTCCCCTCATCATTGTCGAAAAACGCTAAATCACCACTTTCAGATTCTTCAATAAAACTTAATGTTTGACCAATTTCAGCTTGTTTACAAGCATCTCGAGGTAATTGAAAACCATTCAACTTATAAACTACTTGAGTAAACCCTGAACAGTCAATACCAAAAGGAGAACGTCCTCCCCACAAATAAGGGGCATTTAGGAACATCATAGCGTTTTCAATTAATTTAGATTTATTAATTGAATTAGAAGTATTGATAGAATTTCCTCCAAAGGAGTATTGACTATTACCAAATTCAATCAGTTTGTTTTTAAAGTTGGGTAAACTACTTCCTAAGCTAATTGGAGTGATTAATCCTGAAGCTTTATTCTCAATTACGTGAACCAATTCACTACTAACGTTACTATTATTTACTTGGTTAAATTCTTCTTCACTAATGTAGGTGATTTGTTTTTCGTCTAACCAACAATCATAATCATCATATACTGTTTTTGCTCTTCGCCAGCTTTTCTTTTTTTCTTCGTAAACTTTAACCGTTTCGCCAAAAAGTAATTGCGTAACCATTTCGCTAGTATCAGAAGGCTCTAATCTACATGGAACAACACTTAAATGACAAATACCGTATTTCACAATTGATTAAGTTGTTTGTGATTATATATTTTCAATAACCATAGCGGAAGCACCTCCACCACCATTACAAATAGCTGCAGCACCTAATTTACCTCCGTTTTGTTTTAATACATTTATCAAGGTAACGATAATTCTTGATCCAGAATTCCCTAAAGGATGACCTAAGGCAACTGCTCCTCCATTCACATCAACTTTACTTGGGTCTAAACCTAATTCTCTTGTATTAGCAATTCCAACAACAGCAAAAGCTTGGTTTAATTCCCAATAATCTATATCAGCAACGGTTAGGTTGGCTTTTTTTAATGCTTTAGGAATTGCTAAAGAAGGTGCAGTAGTAAACCATTCTGGTGCTTGAGCAGCATCAGCATAACTTACAATTTTTGCAATCGGTTTAACTCCTAATTCTTCCATTTTTTCTTTACTCATTAATATTAATGCTGAAGCACCATCATTTAAAGTAGATGCATTTGCAGCAGTAACAGTTCCCTCTTTATCAAAAACTGGGTTTAATGCTGGAATTTTTTCCATTTTAACATTGGTATATTCTTCATCTTTACTAACTATAATTGCATCTCCACGTCTTTGAGGAACTTCTACAGGAATAATTTCATCATTAAATTTCCCTGCATCCCAAGCAGCCGAAGATCTATTGTAAGATTCAATAGCAAAAGCATCTTGCTCTTCTCTGGTTATATTTTTTTCAGTTGCACATTTTTCAGCACAAACACCCATATGTACTCTATTGTAAACATCAGTTAATCCATCTTTCACCATTCCGTCAACCATTTTAATGTCACCTAACTTTACACCATTTCTTGCATTCATGTAATGAGGAACTAAACTCATGTTTTCCATCCCTCCAACAACAACACAATGATTGTCACCTGCAATAATTGATTGTGCTCCTAATGAAATAGCCTTCATGCCTGAAGCACAAACTTTATTTACTGTAGTACAAGGGACGTTGTGGTTTAAACCAGCAAAAATAGCAGCTTGACGTGCAGGAGCTTGCCCAACATTTGCTTGTAAAACATTTCCCATAAAAACTTCATCAACATTATCAGCAGAAATATTAGCTTTTACTAAAGCGCCTTTTATTGCAACAGCACCTAATTTAGGAGCTTCAACAGTTGATAAACTACCCATAAAGCTACCTATTGGTGTTCTTACGGCTGAGATAATATATACTTCTTTCATGATTTTATATTTTTGTTATTATGATAAATTTAACGACCACGAAGTTAATTATTTCGTTTTAAAATAGAAGGCTTAAACCATATTATATCCAAATATGTATTTTTGTATTAATAAATTATACCTTTAATGGGATAATAACTTTATGAAAACTAGTTTTATAAATAACATAAGAAACCAACACGAGTTAATTTTCAAAATTTTCTTACTCTTATTTGTAATAACGCTAATCGTTTTTTTACTACCCAAAGAAGGTAAATTTAAATATGAATTCCAAAAAAATAAACCTTGGGTGCACGAAGATTTATTTGCTCCTTTTGATTTTGCAATAAACAAAAACAAAGAAGAATTAGCTTATGAGACATCTGAGATAGAACAGCAACACCCTTATTATTTTATTACTAATAACAAGAAAGTTAAAGCTGAAACACTAACAAATTTTAATAATTGGATAGTAAATAATTGGCAAGATTCCTTAAAATTAGGTAATGAGAAGAATTATATTGATTTAGGTTTTAAATATATTGAAACAATCTATGGGGTTGGAGTTATAGAGTTGATAGATGATTTTGATAATAAAATAGACCCTGCAGTTATGTTGATGGAGGGAAGTAATTTGGTAGAAGAGGTAGAATTACAAAATTTATATACTATAAAAACTGCTTATGATTTTGTGGCTAAAGATTTATCAAAGTATCCAGGAATTAATCAAAATTTCTTTTTATTAGCTATAGAAAATACGATACAGCAAAGTATAAAATATGATAATGAATTAACTGATAAGGATTTAAAAAACCAATTAGATAACATTTCTCTGATAAAAGGTGGAGTATACGAAAAGGAAAAAATTATTTCCCGAGGTGAAATTGTTTCACCAGAAAAATTTGCTGTTTTACAATCACTTAAAGAAGAATATGAAAACAAATTAGGTTCATCTAAACAATCTATTTGGTTAGTGATAGGTCAAATAATCATTGTGTTTTTATTGGTTTTTTCAATTTTTATTTTTCTTAAAAATGCCAATGACAAGGTGTTTAATAGTAATATGGACATAGGTTTTATCTCCTTAATTGTTGTGGGGTTTGTTGCAATAACGGTATTGGTTTTAAAATTCGAAAAAATTAATGTTTATGTAATTCCATTTACCATAATTCCTCTTTTAATAAGAACTTTTTTTGGGAATAGATTAGCATTGTTCGTTTACATAATTTCCATTTTCTTAATAAGTTTTATGGTACCAAATTCTTTCGAGTTTGTTGTTATTGAAACAATAGCTGGAATAGTTATTTTATTCACTATTTTAAATGTCAACAAAAGAGCCGAAGTTTTTTATACATCAATTATAACTTTTTTAGTCTTCTCGGTTACTTATTTTGGTATAGCATTAATACAAGAAAGTAGTTTAGAAAATATAGCTTGGAATAATTTTGGTTGGTTTGGAATAGCTGCTGGTTTTACTTTGCTTACTTACCCGTTAATTTATCTTTTTGAAAAAGTGTTTGGATATATTTCTGATGTTACACTTTTAGAGCTTTCTGATACCAATAATAGTTTATTAAGAGAGTTAAATTTAAAAGCTCCAGGAACATTTCAGCATTCATTACAAGTTTCAAACTTAGCAGAAGAAGCGATTAGAGAAATAGGAGGGAACCCTTTATTAGTAAGAACAGGTGCTTTGTATCATGATATTGGAAAAATGTTAGCTCCTGCATATTTTATTGAAAACCAAACTACGATTAACCCACATGATGAATTGGCTTATGAAGAAAGTGCTGATATCATTATTAATCATGTAATTAAAGGTATAGAGCTAGCAAAGGAATATAAATTGCCTGAGCAAATAATTGATTTTATTAGAACTCATCATGGAACAACAAAAACACTGTATTTTTTAAAAATGTATAAAAATGAGAACCCTGAGGAAGAAGTTAATGTTACATTATTTCAATATCCAGGACCAATACCATACTCTAAAGAAACAGCTGTTTTAATGATGGCAGATTCTGTTGAAGCTGCTTCTCGTAGTTTAAAAGCTTACGATTCTGATTCTATTACCAAATTAGTTGAAGGGATTATTAACTATCAGGTTGCAGAAAACCAGTTTATAAATACTAACATTACTTTTAATGATGTTACAACCATAAAAAAAATGTTCATTAAAAAATTAATGAACATTTATCATGTAAGGATTGAGTATCCTAAATAATTAGCTATCTCCTCCAGCTTTACCTTTGGTAGTTTTAACTTTTACCCTCGTTTTTTTGTTGTGTTTTGCTCTAACTTTATTAGCAGCTCTCTTTTTCTTTTCTAAAGCTTTTAATTCTTTTTTAGCTGCTTTTTTAGGGTCAGTGTCATTTTTACTAAGCTTGTCATATTCTTTAGCTAATTGAACACTTACAGGTTTTCTAGAATTTAAACCAGCATCGTAAATTCCTTTTTTCTTGGTTTTATTGCTTCTACCATGAAACATAGATCGTTGATCTATTTTTTTATTACAAGAGAATGCAATAAATATAACGATGATAAAACTTATTATTTTTAAAATATACCTCATACCTTTTTCTTTATTTTTCCTTATACTCTTCTAATAACGTATAAATTTCACGAATTAGTCTATCAACATCTTCTTTTGATGTTCCATCATAAAACCCTCTTAGTCGTTTTTCTTTATCAACTAAAACGAAGTTTTCAGTGTGTATAAAATCGTTTACGCCTCCATCTCCTTCTGTTACAGCTGCAAAGTAGGTTTTTCGGGCAAGGTTATAAATTTGCTTTTTATCTCCGGTTACAAATTTCCATTTATTAGAAGAAACTTTTAATTTATCGGCATAGTCCTTTAAAATGGCAACAGAATCTGCTTCAGGCATTACGGTATGTGATAGGAATAGTATTGCATCATTATCTTTAAATTCTTGATAAACACGATGCATTTGATTAGTCATCTTAGGGCAAATCGTAGGGCAGGTAACAAAAAAGAAATCGGTAATGTATATTTTATCTTTAAAAGCATTCTCTGTTACTTTATTTCCATCTTGATCTATTAAACTAAAGGTAGTTACTCGATGAAATTTATCCACTCCTTGTAATGACTTATCTACCAATTTAGGATTAAGATCTATTGGGTTAAAAATTTTAAGCGGTTTAGTTTTGTCCATCATATAGTAGGTAAGGGAAATACCTATAACTATAATTATAATGATGGGAATTAAGCGTTTCATAAAACTTTTTTGTAAAAGTATTATAAATTAAAAACGCTTCAACTATTTGAAGCGTTTTTAGTCTATTTTTTTTTAAAACTTTCTTTTTTCTCCAATACTTCTTGGAGCAGAGCAGCATCTAATTTTTTAGCAATTATCTTTTTTTCTCTATCTAGCAAGTATAGTTGAGGTGTACTTATAATGTCATAAGTAGTTTGATAGTTTAAACTTTTTAAATCAGTATATCCTTTCATGATATATTCTGTAGCTTTTTGTTGGTCTTTATATACAGATTGAGGTACTGCTACATTTATAAAATCTAATTTATTATCTCTAATAAATTTTTTCCATTCCTCAGTATGATCAGAACTAACTGAATATACTTTAATATCAATGCTATTTTTAACAGAATCAATATAATGAGCTATTTTAGGAAGCTCTTTTTTGCAGTGCCCACATTCTGGATCCCAAAAAACCAAAACAGTGTATTCAGCTTCAACTTTATATAAATTAACCCAATTAGTTCCACCAGTATCTAACAAACTTAAATTAATTGCTGGTTTACCAATAGTAAGTGGTGCAATTTTTCTAGCACGTTCTTGTACTTTTTCTATTTGAGCGGAATCAACCCAAAAAGCTAAATCGTGAGTGTAGTAATTTAAGCCCACATGCGCAAAAACACCATCCATTCCCATAATTTTAGACCTTTCATAATGACTTAACAAATAATGAACGGTGTATTTAAAAATCTCATCATTTGCTTTAGCTTTAGGAACGAGTATGTCAATTTCTTTGATAATTGTATCTGGATGAGGGATAACAATACTTTCAAAATATTTTTCCATTTTATTGTGATATAATGGTGTGTAATTGATTCTAGCATCTGAAAAATCTACATCATCAAAAAAATGTGCTTTTAAGTAATCGTATTTTACTTGTCTTTTTAAAGAATCATTTTTTATCTCATCGAATTCTGGAACCTCAGGTTCTCTCATTGTTTTAAAGATGACTGATACAAAAAGGTTAGGATATTTATCAATAATATTAATTCTATAATCATTAATTTCCTTTCCAATTTTTGCAAGGCCATCGTTAATTTCTTTAGTTTCTTGTTCTGATAAGCCAGCTTGAGCTTGTTTGTTTCTTAAAGGCTCAGATTCTTGTTGTTTTTTGGTGATAAATTTTAAGTGATCAAAAAACACTTTGTTTTCTTCTGATTTTTTTACCACCATATTATTGATATAGTCTAGTGTGTCAGTTTCTAACTCAACTAAAGGCTCTCCATTTATTACAATTTCAAACAATAATTTCCCACTAGTATATACTCCATAAATTCCTCCTGGGTGGTGCTCTTTACCAGAAAATATAACTACTCCATCTTTGTTAAAGTTTGAAGTATCTTTGTAATAGCGTTGATTTCCAAAATAATTAATAAGATAACACGATGAATCTTGAAGACCTTTTACGGTCATTTTTATTTTAAAAGCATCCTTTTGTGAAAATGCTGAAAAACTGAAAAGAATGATAATGGATAATGTTAAAAATTTCTTCATATTATGGTAATTTGACGTAGTTTCAAAGTTAATATTATATTCTATCTTTATAGCGAATTAAGTGTTTTTAACAAAGTTTTAACGTGCCTAAAGTTGTTTTATATCTCATAATTATCGTGCCAGCCGTATTAATTGGGTTAGGTATTGCTGTATATATATTTCAAGAGCGTTTAATTTTTCATCCAGAAAAATTATCAGATAAATATCAATTTAATTTTGATGAAGATTTTGAAGAAATCAACTATAAAACAGATGATGGAGAAACTATAAATACACTTTTGTTTAAAGCAAAAAATTCTAAAGGAGTTGTTTATTATCATCATGGAAATGCGGGATGTTTAGAGTCGTGGGGAATGAGAGCTGCAGATTTCACTAGAAATGGTTATGATGTATTAATGTATGATTATAGAGGTTTTGGTAAAAGTACAGGCGATATTAAAAATGAAAAAATGATTTATAGTGATGCTGTAATGATATATAAGAAATTGACTTACGATTATAAGGAACGGGATATTATTGTTTATGGAACTTCTTTAGGAACAGGAATTGCAGCAAAATTAGCGCACGATAACAACCCTAAAAAATTGGTTTTAGAAACACCTTATTATAATTTTTACGATGTTTCTAAGTTTCATTATCCTTATTTACCAAACTCTATCTTGTTACATTATCAGTTTAAAACAGATAAGCTATTACCAAACATAAAAATTCCGATTTATATGGTACATGGGACAGAGGACGAAACGGTTCCTTATAATTCTAGTGAAAGATTGGCAAAGCTGTGTAACAACATAAAACTATTAACAATTAAAGACGGCTCGCATAACAATTTAAATAGTTATGATGAATACCATAAATGGTTGGCTGAAATTTTACAAGATTAATTTATTCAACTAAAGCTCTTTTAAACTCAGAAGTTGTATGGAAAGTTATTTCTGGATAATCGTTTTGAGCACTTTGTAATAAAAAAGCTGTTTGTGCTAAAAATACATGATTACCATCTTTATCTATTGCAACATTTTGAGCTTTACGTCTAATAAATTCATCTAACTTACTTTCATCATTGGTTGTCATCCAACAAGCTTTATGTAATGCTTTAGCTTGAAATTCTGCCGAAGCACCATATTCATGCTGCAAACGGTATTGAATTACCTCAAACTGTAGTTCACCAACTGTACCAACAATTTTTCTATTACCAGGTTGTTGTATAAATAATTGAGCTACTCCCTCATCTGTTAATTGTTGAATTCCCTTTTCTAACTGTTTAGTTTTCATTGGGTCTTTATTAATTAACTCCTTAAATATTTCGGGGGAAAAACTTGGTATTCCCTGAAACTCCATGTTTTCGCCTTCAGTTAAGGTATCTCCAATTTTAAAATTACCAGTATCATATAGACCAATTACATCTCCAGGAAAAGCTTCGTCAATAACACTTTTATCTTGAGCCATAAAGCTAGTAGGATTATTAAACCTTACTTTTTTATCTGTTCTAACATGCTGATAAAACTTGTTTCTTTCAAATTTACCAGAACAGATTCTTAAAAAAGCAATTCTATCTCTATGTTTTGGATCAAGGTTGGCGTGTATTTTAAAAATAAAGCCACTAAAATCTTTATCAGTAGGTTTCACTTGTTTAATGTTGGTTTCTCTTTCTCTTGGAAAAGGAGCAATTTTTATAAAAGTATCTAATAACTCTTGTACACCAAAATTGTTTAAAGCACTACCAAAAAATACAGGAGCTAGTTCACCAGCTTTGTATTTTTCAATTTCAAATTTACCATAAACACCTTCAATTAATTCAACATCTTCACGCAATTTATCGGCAAATTTGCCAATCTTTTCTTCAATTTTTGGATCATTTATATCTTTAATAGACACAATGTCTCTTTCTACTTTAGTTTTGTTGCTATCAAATAAGTTTAAGTGTTTTTCAAATAAATTATAAACACCCTTAAAAGTACTTCCAATGCCAATTGGCCAACTTAATGGCCTAACTTTTATATCTAATGTAGTTTCAATTTCATCTAATAAATCATAAGGGTCTTGTCCCTCACGGTCCATTTTATTGATGAAAACAATAACCGGAGTATTTCTCATACGACAAACCTCCATTAATTTTTTAGTTTGTGGCTCAACACCATTGGCACAATCGATAACTAAAATAACGCTATCTACAGCTGTAAGGGTACGATACGTATCTTCAGCAAAATCCTTATGGCCTGGAGTATCTAATATATTTATTTTAACATCTTTATAATTAAAAGCCATTACAGAAGTAGCTACAGAAATACCTCTTTGCTTTTCTATTTCCATAAAATCGGAAGTAGCTGTTTTTTTTATTTTATTTGACTTTACTGCTCCTGCTGTTTGAATAGCTCCACCAAACAACAATAGTTTTTCTGTTAAAGTTGTTTTACCAGCATCAGGGTGACTAATAATACCAAATGTTCTTCTTTTGCTTATTTCTTGTTCTAAACTCATAATAGTGCGAAGTTACTTTTTAAAGTTGATTTTGTTAATAAGTGAATATCAAAAATTTTTAATTTTAAAGGGGTTATTCTATCTTTAACATAAATTAAAACTTAGTAAAATGAAAAAAATAGTATTTGGATTGGTAGGCTTATTTATAGCAAGTCTATTGTTGGTTTCTTGTGGTTCGGAGAACACAATGTTAAGTCAATTTTCTAAAAGAAAATACCTTAAAAAGTTTAAGGAAAAAAATGTGAAGTATGAAGATAAAGTTGGAGAGTTAGAAACTGAAATTGCTTATGAGGTAAAACAAGAACAAGTAATTACAGCATCTACTGAAGAACAAATAACTCCTGTTCAAGTTAAAGAAGAAAAAACGGTAGAAGTTGCAACTTTAACTTATCAACAACAAGAACAATTAGCCAAAGTAAAAACATTGGCAAATGATTATTCTAGTTGGAATAAGTATAATAGAACAACGGATTTTTCAATGATGAATAATAAAAGTGAGCTGATGTTGAAAAATCATTCTGACATGATTTCTAATCAACAAAGAGCTAGTGAGATACTAGTCGCAATTTTTTGTGTATTAATACCATTTGTAGGTATATTAATTTATGAGGGAAATGTTACATCTAACTTTTGGGTAGGATTATTGTTAACATTAATATTTTGGATACCAGGAATAGTGTTCGCATTTTTGGTTTGTTTTGGAGGAGTCTCAGTTTAAATAGAAAGATAATTACAACAAAAAAGCCACTGAATTTCAGTGGCTTTTTAATTTGAAGCAATTGAATTTATTTTTTATTGCCCAACATTAAAATTTCATTAACTAATACTTCGGTAATGTAACGTTTGTTTCCATCTTTGTCATCATAGTTCCTATTGACTAATTTACCTTCTATAGCAACCTCATTCCCTTTTTGTAAATATTTTTCAATAATGTCTGCGGTTTTACCCCATGCTACTAAATTGTGCCATTGAGTTTCTTTAACTGTTTCGCCTTTCGCGTTTCTGTATGATTCGTTAGTTGCGATTGAGAATTTCGCTAATTTTTTTCCAGAGTCTAAGTTTACAATTTCTGGGTTATTACCTAAATTTCCGATTAATTGTACTTTGTTTTTTAAATTGTTCATGATATAAAATTTAAAGGTTTATAATAAGTTTTTTGTTAAAACCTGATTCGTTCAGATTTGTTGAGGCAAAGTAAAGACAGCTAAAAAAGTTTATTCGGTTGTTAACTGTTTGTTTGGCATCTATATACAAAGGGGGACAAGGATATTTGAAATAAATTACATACCTTTGTAAATGAAGAAAGGGGAGTGCGTGAACACTTCCCCTTTCCGTAGGCTTCTCAACAACTATCTAACTTATGAGGAAAGTGTTGAGGAGACGGCAACTATTTCAGCCTTACCTACTATATGTCCCGAAAGACACAATATTTAAAAAAGGAGCTACAATTAGCTCCTTTTTTATTTATTATCACCAAATAAATCCATAGCACCTGTATTTTTTATATTAACAGCAGACTCATTAAATTCATAACCACTTTTTATTTCACCATTATCATCCATCCATTCTGTTCTACCCCAAAAAGTGTTGATGTTATTTTTTCCAATCTTATATTTTACTAAGTGCTCCTTTTTAAGTGAAGTACAGCTTGATGATAGCTTACTTGCTAATTTACCCACTTCGTTATTAGTAGCGTCTAAATAGTTAATCATTTCGGCAGCTTCTCTAAAATGGAGGAATCTACCATTATGATTAAGTAGTAGAGCAAATTTGTGAGACAAACTTAATGATGGTTTATATCCATTAGGCTTTGTAGTTGGAGCACTATTTAGTCTTGTTGCAGCATCTTTTGTTGAAATAAGAGATGCAACAGGAGTAGTTAATGTTTTTAGTGAGTTAAGACTTGTTAAGCTATCTATACCTTTTTCAATATTATCTATCTCATTAAGAATACCATACTTATTAAGTAAGTCTATTCTTTCCTTTATTAACACTTCAATAGCACTTTTAATCGCTTTATTATCCATAATTCATTTTTTTTTTGTATATTTGTTCTATAAAAGAAGCCTCGTCAGCATTGACTCAACCCACCTTACAATGGTGGAAGTTTACTGACTCATCAAGACTTCAAAAAATAATTAATCCGTTCGTGTCGCAAACTTGGACGGATTTTTTATTTCCATATAGCAAACGTACAAAAATTATTTCAATTAACGAGACTAAACGAGATAAAAATTAAGACGTACTTATAAACAACAATAAGTTATCTTTTTAGGATTTTGGCTGAATGCTTTTGTTTATCCTATCTGTGTATTAAAATTACATAAAACACATTGTTAATAAGTGGTTTGAATTGTTAATAACTTTAGCATTTTCATTACGTCTTATATTTCTGTAGTTCAATAAAATCAAATATCAAATTGATAAAAATATCTATAAAAATATTAGGTAGTTATTGGGACAATATGTATATTTGTTATGTATTAAAAAATTAAAGATATGAACTTCAAATCACTACCACAGTTATTAGACCACTTTAAAGAGGAAGATACTTGTATTAAGTATTACGAAAACCTTAGGTGGAATGGAAATCCTGTTTGTCCTCATTGTGATAGTGAGAACCCATATAAAACAACAAGAGGGTATAAATGTTCTAATAATGAATGTCACAAGAAGTTTACAGTTAAGGTGGGGACGATATTTGAAAACTCTAAAATCAAATTTCGCATTTGGTTTGCAGCCATCTACTTATGTACTACACACAAAAAGGGTATTAGTTCAGTTCAATTAGCTTTAGATTTAGGTATTACTCAAAAAACAGCTTGGTTTGTATTACACAGAATCAGAGTTATGTTAAAAGAACAAGCACCGAAAATGTTAGGAGAAGATAAGGTGGTAGAGATTGATGAGGCTTATGTTGGTGGTATTGAAAAAAATAGACATTATAATAAGAAACGTTCAGAATTAGATAGTGTGTCTAATGATGGTAGTAAGTATAATACAAAGAAAGTTGTAATTGGCATTATAGAGAGAGACGGAAAAGTAAAGCTTCGTCACGTACCTAATGCTCAAAGAGAAAGTGTTATACCATTTATTGAGCAGCACGTACCAAAAGGTTCAAAAATCTATACTGATGAGAGTAAAATGTATAAAAAGCTACATAAGACCTATACACACGATACGGTTGTACATTCTTTGAATGTTTATGTAGCTGGTAATGTTCACACAAATACGATAGAAAATTTTTGGAGTGTTCTAAAAAGAGGTCTTTATGGTGTTTACCACCAAGTAAGTGACAAACATTTTGAAGCTTATTTAGATGAATTTGCAGCAAGATTTAATACACGTGGTATATCAAGTTGTGAGAGATTCGAGAACTTCCTTAATCAAAGTGAGAACACTTTATCATACAAACAGCTTATTGCTAATGATTAATTCATTAAATTTGAATATGACAAAGAAGAAGAAAGAGCCTAAAAAAGAAAGGGCTAAAGAATACGATAAGAAATTAGTTATTGATGGAACTTTAGACGAGGTATTGAAAGTTTCGATACCTCGAACTAAGGATAAGAAGCAAGATGAAAAATGAATACGAAAATAATTTAGCTAAAAAGCATAAAGGGTATTTAATTTTAGTGTTAATTATAGTTGTTTTATCTGTTGTATATTCTCTATTAGAAAAGCTTTAATAAGATAATATAATCGTTATTTTCATTCTAAGTGTTTATACTTGTTTTGATTACGTATTAATACTTAGGTAGTATTTAATAAAAAAAGTTTGTGATAGTTTTTGTTTGTTTGTAAACATTTATGTGTTAATATTGCGGTATAGTTTTATACTTTAGGCAGTATATCTTTTATACTTTAGCTAATAATAATTGATAGATATAACTATTTATTAATAATTTAAAAACAGAATTATGCTTACATATAATAGTAAAATATCAGAAGTTAATGAGTTTGTAGAAAACGCATTAAAAAATATTGATTCAGAATTTGATATGGATTATTGTTTGAATAAAGGTGTTAAACTATCAAATTCTGAGATTGATTCTAATAAAGTAAATCTTTTAACTTCGGAAATCAACAAAGTTTCATTCGATATTGTTCACGGATTAAAATAATATTTGTTTCGGTGGGGGATTTTATTGGTGAGCAAGTTGATGTTAGTAAGAGGTCTGTTGAAATTCAAAAATCATTAGATGACTATATTAGCTGTTACAAGGAAAAATTCAGTAAAACTCTTATTTTAAAGGATAATTCAGTTGAGTTAATATGCACGCTTTACTGGAATCTACTTCATAAAGAAGTGAAGCCTTTAATAGTTAAAAAAGTTAATAAATATAAAATGGCTTCTCTTTTTGAGTTATGCATAGTGTATATTCAACCATTTTGTGATTCAACCATTTCTGAATTTGAAAATAGAGACCTTAATTCTAATTATGCGTATTTTGTGGCTTTAGGAATAATAGCAAGTATGGACATAACTAAAGATGCTAAAAATATAGGCGGTATAAAAAGAATTGAAGATATAGCCGAAATGTCAGTTAAACACCATAAACAATGGTTAACATATAAAAAACAAGATGCGTTCCCAATTTTTAGTAATGGGGCATTTTTATGTGTTTTATTTGAGTTGTTTGCCCATAGGTATCAAGCCATAATGGTTTAGTCTAATATCATTCTATTTTTTTTTGTTATCTTTGAGTTATAAATCGGTATTGACCGTTTGATTAAGACTACGCTAAGGCGGTAAATAGTATTAATCGTTTATAACACGTTCTTTTACTCTTAGATTACATATCTATAAACTTGTCTTTTGATGGTTCACTCCATCCCTCTGAAGGGTTAAAACTTTGTGCGGTTTTAGAAGATTAAGTTTGAAAAAAAATTATAGTACTTGTCTGTGGAGTAGGAGAATATTCATTTGTCCCTTTTTGTATATAGATGCCGTTTGTTTTCGTTTAAGGTCGATTGTAATCATTTGTAGTCGTTTGTAAATGAATAATTACTATATTTGTTTTATGGAAAAGCCAAAATGTTTAGAATGCTCTGAGCCCTTTGTTGGTAGAGTAGATAAAAAATTCTGTTCAGATTATTGTAGAAATGCTTATAATAATAAAATGAATAAGGATGGTAAAAATTTAATTAGAAACATTAATAACCGATTGCGAAAAAATTGGAGAATTTTAGAAGAATTAAATCCAAACGGAAAATGTACAATATCTAAAAATAAACTAGATATTAAAGGATTTGATTTTAATTACATCACTGAAATTTATACAACTAAGGCTGGTAAGGTTTATTATTTTTGTTACGATCAAGGCTATTCAGTATTAGAAAATGATTTGTATATGTTGGTAAAAAAAGATTAAGTAACAAAATTATGTTCACAAGATTGCCTAAAAACAGCAACATTTAAAATCAATTCTCGTTTACTTTGATATATGATAAAAAGATTAAAAAATATAATTTTAGGTATAGCGTTGATGATGAGTTCAATAGCTTTTCCTCAATCATTACAATTAAATGTTACGTTGGTAGAGGTGGCTGGTTTGCATCTTACAGATAATTATCATTTTGTAGAAAATCAACAATTGTATAAAGAAGGGTGGGATACATTAGTTCAGCCAAATTTTTGGAGGACTTTAATGACAATGGAAGCTGACTCAGCATTAATTAATATAGGTAGTACACGTCAAATCATTAAAAGAGTAGCTGTAGCTGATTGGAATAGAATTAGTGACGCAGACAAAGATTTGATTAGAGATAGCGTAAAAACACATTATGGATTACCTGAAGAAGAACATGTTTATATGACTTCTGGTAAAAAAGCTTTTTATGATTTTGAAAGAGTAATACCAAGTATTGGTAGAGGAATAGCAATTTTTGGACAAAACAATGTTGATCCATTTTATGCACAAGCTATTTTATTGATTGAAAGTCCAAATAAAACTCAAAAATCACCTGTTGGAGCTTATGGTTCATTTCAAATAATGAAAAACGTAGCAATTAATTTAGGTTTAAAAGTTACTAAAGATGAAGATGAGAGAGCAGATTTTGATAAAAGTGCTTGGGCATCAGCTAAATTAATTCGAACAATTTGTATTCCTGAAACCAATAGAATATTAGCTGCTAAAGGAATAACCTATAATCCCTCGGATTTATGGTACAAATTGTTAGTGTTACATGTTTATCATGCTGGAGCAGGAAATGTGAAAAATGCTTTAGAATTAATTAATCCAACTAAAGGAGATATGAATTTAATTACAACTTTATGGCAAACAGAAGTTGGGAGCTTTAGAAATGCTTCTCAAAATTATTCTCAATTAGCATTAGCTTCATTAATTGAATTAGATAGCATTATTTATAAGAATTGTAAGTTTATATATTACTGTCAACTGCATGAAATTTAATAAGAGTTAACTCGATTCTATTAAGAAAAGCACCAATAAAAATAAGCAACTACAAACTTTTTATTACTTTTAATTTATCAAATTAAAACTTACTAAAATTCTATTATGGAAAAGTACGATTTATGTGTTATTGGAGGAGGTCCTGCAGGGTATGCAGCAGCAATGAGAGCGATAGATTTTGAAAAGAGAGTAATATTAATTGAAAAAGAAAAATTAGGTGGTGCAGGAATATATAATGGTGCTTTATCCTCTAAAACAATGTGGGAGCTTTCTACTCGATACCGTAAGGTTTATGAGGATTTAGGAAAAGAAAGAGCAGATAGAAATTTAGACATTACTTTTGATGAGGTAAAAGCAACAGTTAATGAAGCTATATTTGATCGTAAATTTCAATTGACTTGTCATTTAAGAATTATTCATGCAGAAACAGGTTTGATTACTTATGAAAAAGGAACCGCAAGTTTTGTTACAGACAAAGAGATAAAAATTACTAAAGATAATGGTAAAGAAGAAATCATTTATGCAGAGAATATTATAATAGCTAGCGGAAGTCATCCTCGAGGTTTGCCAAATGTAGAGGTTGATGAGAAAATAATAATGACTAGTGATGGTATTATGGCGATGGACGATTTTCCGGAAAGTATGGTAGTAGTTGGTGCAGGTGTAATTGGCTGCGAGTACGCTACTATGTTTGCAAATTTTGGAAAAACGAAAGTTCATTTAATAGATAGAGCTGAACGAATTTTGCCTTTTGAAGATGAAGATATTTCTGATTTGATTTCTAAAAACATGGAAAAACAAGGTGTTGTTATTCATAAAAAATCGAGCCTTAAAAGAATAGAAATTAAAAATGGAAGAGTAGAATATGAAATTGAATGTGCAGATGGTAGTTCAGAAGTCATTCAAGTAGAAAAAGCATTACTTTCAATAGGTAGGGTTCCAAATATTAAAAGTTTAAACATCGAGAATGCTGGGGTTAAAATGAGTAAAAGAGGAGTTCACATTGGAGATGTGGATACACAGACTAATGTTCCTCATATTTATGCCGTTGGAGATGTTTCAGGAAGAATACCATTGGTTAATGTTGGTGAAAGAGAAGCTAGACATGCTGTTGTAAGAATGTTTGCTCCTTTTCCAGTGAAAGCAATAAACTACGAAAATGTGTCGACTATTATGTTCTTAAATCCAGTAGTTGCAGCTGTTGGAGCTAATGAACAAACATTAAGAGAACAAAATATACCTTACCGTATAGCAAAGGTAGATTACTCTACCATTGCAAGAGCAATTTCTATGGGAAAACCTGAAGGGTTTTTTAAATTAATTGTGACTGATGATTCTGAAATGAAAATTTTAGGAATGCGTGCAGTTGGAGTTCATGCTTCTTCTGCAATTCAAGCTGTTGCACTTTTAATATATATGAATAAAGGAATTGATGAATTGGCTCATATGATTCATCCACATCCATCCATTGTAGAAGGAGTTCAAGAGGCTGCGAGAATGTTATTAGGTAAATCTATCTATAAATCAGCAGTTTTTAGAGATAAATTAAAATGCTATAGTTGTAGAGACGGTGTTTGTGCTCCTTTAAACATTATTGACGATGAAAGACGAATCAAGTATGAAGATATCGCAGCCCATTATAACGAGGGATACGAAGACTAATAATCACCTTTATTTAAATTTTTAAGAATAGTAAAAGCTCTATCTATACTTTCATCATTAACAATGATAGTAAATTCGTGCATGGTAGAGATTATGTCTAAAATATTGATTCCTTCCCAAGCAATTTTCTTTAATATAAAATAATAAATACCAGATACATCAGAGTTTTCACTCGGTAGTTTTATTGTGATAGAAGATAAACCTTTACTTTCTTGAACGATTGCTTCGTTTTTAAAAATAACATCTACATCATTATGTTCCGAATCACTTAATATAATGGAAGTTTCATAAACTCCTTGAGAAAAAGCAAAAAAGATATCTTTTTTACCTTGTAATTTTCTAAGTAATTCAGCTTGCTTCTCAATAAGCGAATCAGAGTTTTTAAAAGTATAATAAGTGATTTTAGATCGAACAGTAATGTCTCCTAACTTATTAATTACTTTTTTTACTCTTATTTTTAAATTGGGATCAAATTTTGGAGAAAGTCTTTTAAGTGCCATAACTATAGCGCCTATTTGAACATCTTTTTTTAATTCCTCATCAATCTCTGGTTTAATTTGCCTTGATAAAGATGATAGATTAATTATTCCTTCAGCTAAAGCTTCTTCTAAGAAAGGAGATTTTTTTATGATTTCTTCTACTATTACGTGTGTAGCTTTCATTTTTAATAATTTAACAAAAAGTGAGCTAATGTAATAAAAAAACACTAAAAGTGCTTAAAAAATAACAAAATGTAATAAAAAATCAATCACTCAATTGAGCATCTCTAATTGTTTCTCGATTTCTTTCTAATCTTCGTTTAAGCTTTGCCTGCTTGTCAAACAATTTGTCGTAAATAAAAGATACGGGATTTAGAACTGAAGGTTTTTTTGTTTCTAGCACTCTGTCTTTATACATTTTAACACCTTCCATTTTAATTTTCTCATCTTCTTTGTTTAAAAGCAGAAAAGCTTCTTTAAATTCTTCATAAGTTGGCCAAGGAAAAATTTCTATTTCATCTAAATTAACAGAATCAACATAAAGTTTAAATTTTATAAGGTATTTTCCGTATTCTTTAAAAGGAGCAATGTATTCAATGCTTTTAAAACCTATAAAACTTATTTTTAAAGTGTCGTTTTCGGTCACTTTAATTTCAAATTCCCCAATTTCGTTAGATTTTGTTCCAACTCCTTTGGTTGTAATAATATTAGCTCCAGATAAAATTTCATTAGTAATTCCATTTACAATGGTTCCAGAAAGAATATAATTTTTATTACTTGTTGTATCTATTTGTCCATTAGCGATATAAAGCAGTAGGTAAAATAAAATAAAAGAAACAAGTTTCTTCATAAATTGAATTTTTATAAAGTTAGCCTAATAGTTACTAACCAAAAAATTAAAAATTGTTAAATGATTAAGTTGATTTAATTAGTGGATGATGAATTTTTTTCGTTTTTTTATAATAGATTGAAAATTGTATGGATTATATAGAGTTATCAGCAAAAGTAAGTCCTTTAGAACCAGGGCGAGATATTTTTATAGCAGAGCTAGCAGAAATTGATTTTGAAAGTTTTGTTGAGACAGAAGAAGGTTTATTGGCGTATGTTCAACAACAATTTTTTGATGAGAGTAAAATTGCATCAGTTGAGATTCTTAAAAACAGCAATTTTAGTATAACTTACTCTTCAAAACTAGTTAAAGATCAAAATTGGAATAAAACTTGGGAAGAAAACTTTAATCCAATTAATGTTGAAGGAAAATGTTTAGTAAGAGCTCCTTTCCATGAAATAGAAAAAAAAATAACTTATGACATTGTAATTAATCCTAAAATGTCGTTTGGTACTGGGCATCATGAAACAACTTATTTAATGATTAAACGCTTGTTGGAATTAGATTTAAGTAATAAAAATGTGCTCGATATGGGATGCGGAACAGGAGTATTAGCTATTTTAGCAAAAATGAAAAAAGCAAACAAAGTGGTAGCAATAGATATTGATGAGTGGGCATATAATAATACTTTAGAAAATGTAGAAACTAATAATTGTAATGATATAGAGGTTTTAATGGGAGGTGCAGAGCAATTAACAAGTTTTAAATACGATGTTTTTATTGCTAATATTAATAGAAATATTTTGTTAAATGATATGGAGAAATATGTTAACTCAATTGTTATTAATGGAAACCTATTATTAAGTGGTTTTTTTAGTACCGATAAAGAGTTATTATTAAAAAAAGCTGATGAATTAAAATTAAAGTTGTTTTATGAAGAAACTAAAAATGACTGGATGATGTTACACCTTGTAAAATATGAATAAAATATATAAATACATCTTACTTACAATTGTTTGTCTAACAACTTTCACTAGTTATTCACAAACTAAAATAAAGCAATTTACTGCGGATTCTTCTGCTTTTTTTTACGAAATGGAAGATTTCTTAACAGCTTCACGAAAAGAAGATGGTAAATTAGTAATGGATGAGTTTTCTTGGACTTGGTTTGGAGGAATGTTTTCTGAAAATGAGAGGAAAGGAGTTTATAATGTTTGTAACTTAATGTTAGATAAAAGAAAAAGAGCTTTTCCAGATTTTAGAAATTACTTATTTACAGTGTCCCAATTTGTGAAAAGTAAATACCAGAATAAAGAATCCTTTGAGAGTTGGCAAGAGATTGTAATTAAGTTAATTAATGGGAAAGATAAGAAAGCATTTGGGGATTATTTAGAAGCTTGTAACACTTTGTTTGATGAAAATTTATTGTACAAATCGGCTTCTAATCAGTGGGCTGCAAATAACAATAACTATAAATTTGGTTTTGATAGTTTACCAACAATTGAATTTGAGGCTTTAACTCTTACATGCTATTCTAAAGAAGATAGTTCTGTTATAAAAAATACAAAAGGAATTTATTATCCTACAGAAGCTATGTGGTATGGTACTGGTGGAGTTGTAAATTGGGAAAGAGCAGGATTTCCTTCAGATTCAGTTTATGCTGAAGTAGATAATTATAGTATTAGTTTCAAATCGCCTAAATATGTAATTAAAGATGTTACTTTTTATGATTACAATTATTTTAGTGAACCGATGAAAGGGGTTTTAGAGGATAAAGTTTTAGCTAATGTAACTGAAGAAAAAGCGTCTTATCCTAGGTTTGACTCTTATAATGCACGATTAGAAATACTTGAAATAGCTAAAGGAGTTGATTATGTTGGTGGCTTTTCTCTTTATGGTAGAAAAGTAGTAGGTAGAGGAACAGAGGATTTGGATGCTAATATTATTTTTAAAAAGGACAATGTTCCTTTTTTAAAAATGGCAGCAAAAACATTTATAATTAAACCAGAAAGAATTGCAACAGAGTTAGCAGCAGCAACCTTCTATATTAAAGAAGATTCTATCTATCACCCAGGAGTTTCATTTAAGTTTTTTATAGATGATAGAAGAGTTAATTTAATTAGAGATAACAAAGGAATTAAAATAACTCCTTATTTTAATTCTTACCATCAGGTAGATATGGATTTTGAATCTTTAGAATGGGATTTAGATTCTCCAATGGTCGAATTTAAAAATTTAACCGGAGGAACAAAAACCGATGCAACATTTGTTTCTTCTAATTATTTTCGAAAAGATGATTACATTAATTTAATGAGTTTACAATCCACTCATCCTCTGCACACTATTAGTAAGTTGGTAGAAAAATTAGATACTAATTTTATTACCAATTATCAAATGGCCGAGTTTACTTTAAAATCGGTCAATCAGATAGAAATAATGCTTTTAGATTTATCCAATAAAGGGTTTATCAATTATAATTATGATGCAAAAAACTTTATAGTAAAAGATAAGTTGCTTAATTGGGTAAAAGCTAGTGGTGGTAATATTGATTATGATGTAATAGGCTTTTATTCTAATTTAAAATCATACAGTAATGCTACGTTAAGCTTATTAAATTATGATTTAAAGTTAAGAGGGGTTACTAGTGTAAATGTTAGTGATTCTCAGGAGGTTGTTATATATCCGAGAAATCGAGAGTTAATTTTAAAGAAAAATCGTGATTTTGATTTTAGTGGAGTAGTTCAGGCTGGTCGTTTTGATATTATGGGAAGTAACTTTTCATTTAAATATGATGAATTTAAAATTGACATGCCTAATGTAGATTCATTAAGAATTTATGCAGAAACAGGTGCTTTAGATCAATATGGGAAACCCGTAATTAGGCCAGTGAAAACGGTAATTGAAAAAATTAGTGGAGATCTATTAATTGATAAACCAAATAATAAATCAGGGGTTAAAAAAGCGGATAAATATCCTGTTTTAAATAGTTTTAGAGATTCTTATGTATTTTATGATGAAAAATCTATCCAAGGAGGAGTTTATAATAAAGATGACTTTTATTTTCATGTAGAACCTTTTGTTATTGATAGCTTAGATAATTTTGATAACAGTCAATTAAGGTTCAAAGGAACAATGCTTTCAGCAGGTATTTTTCCAGACTTTGAAGAGGTGTTAACACTGCAGCCTGATCATTCTCTTGGTTTTGTTCGTCAAACTCCACCTGATGGTTTTGCAATGTACGGGGGGAAAGGAACATTTAATGATACTATTAAATTAAGTAATGAAGGGTTAAGAGGTAGTGGTAAATTGGATTACGTTACTTCTACTACTTACTCTAATGATTTTATTTTCTTTCCAGATTCTATGAATGCTTTAGCACAAAGTTATGTGGTTAATGAAAGTCCAGTTGCTGTTGAATTTCCTCCTGTAGAAGGTGAAAATGTTTTTACAAGATGGTATCCTTCAAAAGATATTATGATTCATAGGGAAACTGATAAGCCAATTGCAATGTATGATATGAAATCTTTCATGCATGGACAAACAATGATTCAGCCAGATGGATTATCAGGAGCTGGAACATTTGAATTTCAAAAAGCAGAATTAGAAGCTGATGTGATAAGGTTTAAGTTTAAAGATTTTCAATCAGATACTGCTGATTTTAGATTAAAAGATGATGGAAATGTAGATTCAGAAGCATTAGCTTTTTCTACAGTTAATGTAAATGCTTTTGTAACTTTTGATGAAAGATATGGCCAATTTAAATCTAATGGAGGAGGCTCACATATTAGCTTTGATCCTATGCAATATATCTGTTATATGGAAGAGTTTAAGTGGTACATGGATAATGATGATATTGAATTAACTGCTGGGGAATCAAAATCAACCGATGCAAATGGAGTGAAACTAGATGGAGCTCAGTTTATATCAGTTCACCCAGATCAGGATTCTTTGAGCTTTTTCTCCTCTAAAGCAAAGTATGATATTAAAAAGAAAATTATTTATGCAGAAGGGATTAAGTTTATGAATATTGCTGATGCTATGGTTTATCCTGATAGTGGTCAATTGATAATTGATAAAAATGCGAAAATGCGAACGCTTAATAATTCTAGGGTAGTTGCTAGTTATATTACTCAAAATCATAATATTTACAATTCATCAATTAATGTTTTTGGTAAAAAGAAATATGCAGGAAGTGGTTATATAGATTATGTTGATGAAGTTACTAAATCACAAACTATTTATCTGAATAATATAGGTGTTGATAGCACAGGACAAACTTATGCTACAGCAGAAATTAAAGATACCGCTAAGTTTACATTAAGTCCTAATTATGAGTATTATGGAAAAGTGAAATTATTGGCAAATAATCCATATTTAACCTTTAATGGGTATTCTAGAATTTTTCATGATTGTGATTTGTTAAGTAAAAATTGGTTCAGTTTTGAGTCTGAGATTAATCCGAATGATATTTACATACCAATAGATAGTAATACTAAAGATTTAGGCGGCAATCCTTTGGTAGCTAGTGTTTTGCTTAGTTCGGATTCGTTGGGAATATATACAGCATTCTTGAATAGTAGAATTAAATACAGTCACTCAGATGTTTTGGCTGCTAAAGGATATTTATATTATGATAGAGAAAAAGAGGAGTATAAAATATCAAATAAAGATAAATTACAAGAAATGTCTTTTGCAGGGAATTATTTAAGTTTAAACACGAAAAATTGTAAAGCTTATGGTGAAGGGAAGTTTGACCTTGGAGGTGAATTAGGTCAAGTAAATCTTTCATCTGCAGGTTCATTAGAACATAATCAGTTGGATGGAGAGGTTATTTTTGATATGGTGATGTCTTCTGACTTCTTCTTTGCCGATGATGCTTTAAAGAAAATGGCAAAACAAATGCAAGAAGCAAGTTCATTAGATCCAGTGAAATTGGATAGACCTACATATGAAAAGGGATTGAGAGAGATTTTAGGGAAAGAAGATGCAGACAAACTTATTGCCCAAGTAAGTTTATATGGCGAGTTTAAAAAAATACCGGAATCTTTAGAAAAACCAATTGTTTTTAATGATTTAAAAATGCGTTGGAATAATGAAGAAAAGGCTTATGTCTCTTTTGGTAGAATAGGTATAAGTAACATTGGAAATAAACAAATAAACAAATATGTTACAGGTAGAGTGGAGTTGATTAAAAAGAGAAGTGGAGATGCGCTTACTATTTATTTAGAAATTGATAAAAATAATTGGTTTTTCTTTAACTATACAAGAGGTATAATGCAAGCTATTTCTTCTAACTCTGAATTTAATACGATAATTACTGAAACTAAACCAGATAAGAGAAAATCTAAAGCAGAAAAAGGACAAGAACCATATCAATTTATGTATTCAACAGATCGTAAGAAAAAAGATTTTGTGAGAAAATTTGAAGAATAATTTAGAGAAATCATCACTTTTTTGCATCCATATAATATATTGTTAACTTTGAAAGTTAGCTTCGGCTTTTATATGATAAAAAAATACCTACATAAAATACTGTTTTTTGCAGTAGCGTTTTTTTGTATAGCTAATGCTAGTATAGCACAATATGCTTCTGAAGATGAGCTAAAGGTTGCTGCGGATAAGTTTTTTGAGGAAGAAAAGTATGTCGAAGCATTACCTTTATTTTCTCAGCTTTTAAGTCTTTATCCTAAAGATGTAAATTACAATTATAAATATGGTGCTTCGGTACTTTTTGGCTCTAGAGATAAAGATGATGCCTTAAAATTTCTTAAATTTTCAGTAACAAAATCAACAGTAGATCCTATTGCTAATTATTTTTTAGCAAAAGCATATCACCATAATTATCAGTTTGCCCCAGCCCAAGTTTATTACATTAAGTTTAAAGAAAAAGCATCCACCAAAGAACTTCAGAAATACGACATTGATAATGAGATTAAAATGTGTAAAAGTGGTGAGAACCTTATTAAAAGTATGACTGATATAGGTGTTTTAAGTAAAAAGGAGATTAAAGCAACCGATTTTTTTAGAAGTTATGAGTTAAAAGGAATAGGAGGGAAAATAATTGTAAAACCTGATGAGTTTAAAACAAAATTAGATAAAAAGAATAATGAGAATTCTATTATTTACTTAGGGGAATCTAAAAATACTGTAGTATTTTCTTCTTATGGAAATAATGGCTCTACCGGTAAAGATATTTATAAAGTGGTAAAATTACCAAGTGGGGAGTGGAGTAAACCAACACCAATTGGCGATGGTATAAATACAAGTTTAGATGAAGACTATCCATTTTTACATCCAAATGGGAGAACACTTTATTTTAGCTCAAAAGGCTATAATAGCATGGGTGGATATGATATTTTTAAATCTACTTTGGATGCAAATGGAAATTGGTCGTTTCCAGAAAACTTAGACTTTCCTATTAACACCCCTGATGACGATATTTTATACATTTCTGATATAGATAATGAGTTAGCTTATTTTGCTTCTTCAAGAGAAAGTAAACAAGGGGAGTTAACAGTTTATAATGTCACTGTTGATGCTCCTCCAGTAGAAAATTCAGTTGTAAAAGGTTTCTTTTTAGCAGAATCCAATCCAAGTATGAAATCTGCTACAATTACAATTCGAGATATAGAAAAAGATAGACGATATGGTGTCTACAAAACGCATCAAGAAACAGGGGAGTATTTGTTAGTATTCCCATCTAATGGTGGAAAATTTAAAATTTTAGTTGAAACAACTAACAATGCACCAATTCATTCTGCAGTTATTGAATTACCAGTTTTAGATGGTTTTAGAGCCTTAAAACAAGAGTTAAGGTTGGTTGGCGAGGGGGATAGTGAAAAATTAGTAGTGAAAAATTTATTTGATGAATCTGATGAATTTGATATACATGATCCATTGGTGGTTGAACATATTTTAAAGCAAAGAGCAAAATTAGAAGTAAACACCACCAAGGAAGAAATACAAAATGCTACTAAAAATGCTGTTGTTGCATCAAATGAGACAGGAAATAATAAATACGAAAAACTTAGTAATGCTCAAGTTGCAAATGCAGCAAATGAAAAATCGACCAAAATTATTGAGCAAACAGATCAATCTAAAACACAAGCAAACACATCTTATGCTTTAGCAAATCAAAAAAGCACTAAAGCAAAAGCATTGTATAATGAATCAGAAAAACTTTTAGCTGAAGCTAAAAACTCAACTTCTGAATCAGAAAAACAGCAAAAAATTGCTTTAGCAGAAAGTAAAAAAATGGAAGCTGCTAAATTGATTAATGAAACAGTAGCGGCTTTAAATATGGCAAGAACGCTAGATAATGAATTAACTGAAAGAAAAAGTGATGTTGCAACAGTTAAAACATTACAAGAAAAAATTAACACCAATATTGATAATGGAAACAGGAGTGATGCAGAAACTAATCTAGCTAAATTAGATGAGATTGCTGCTGCAACTTACCATAATGAATCTGCTTTAGTGGCTGAAGAAAAATTATTAAATGATAAATTATCAGAAAAGAAAGTAATTTACAATAAAGCTAGAGATAAGGTTACAGAATTAACAAATCGAGAATATGAATTAAAAGCTAAAGCTGATAAACTAGAAGAGCAAAAAAAAGGTGCTAAAAAGAAAAGTGAAATAGCTGATTTAGAAGCTCAATTAAAAGTCTTAAACATTGATATAGAAGATAATGGATTGGCATTAGATAATGCTAAAACAAAAGCAGCTTCTTCTAAAACAGAATATACAAAGGCTATTAATGAAGTTGAAACTTATAAAACTGTTGTTTCTAAAGTGGTTGAAGGTAATAATAAAGCAACTATTTCTGAGAGTAGTAAACTACAATTAGAAAATGACATTAAATACTTTGAGGATGAAGGGATGGTTGGCGTTTACCCTTCTGATGAGGTGAAATCGAACAATATAGTTTCTAATGAAACTTATAGCTTAGCAGAACATAAGGATGAATATAATATTATTGGGGAAGATGGTAAAATAGTTGATTATAATACAACTTTCAGTTCAGACTTATCTAAACTAGATGCAGTTAAAGATCCTGCTGAAAGAGCAAAGCTTATAATGAAAATAAATCAATCTTGGATTGAGAATATTGATGAAGAAATTAAACTTAGAAATGAACAATTAAAAGTAGAAACTAATCCAGCAAATAAATCAGATTTACAAAATAAAGTAAACTCTCTGCAAAGTTTAAAAGCTGCTAAGTTGAAAGAAATAGCAGACAATGAAGTAATATTAGCAAACAATGCCAATACAATTAATAATTCTTCAACAGCTTCTAATAATACTAATTCAAATAACACAACTTCAACAAATGTATCTGCAAATACAGAAGAAGTTAATATTATGAATACCGATGGTAGCATAATAGATTATCCAACCAATTACACCAAAAAACTAAGTACTTATACTAAAGAAGATACTTACGAAACTTATAAAGAGAAAGCTGCTATACATAATGATTGGGCTAGCGCAACAGAACAAGAAATTTTAATTAGAAAAATGGAATTAGTAGAAGCTAATGAAGTTGAAAAAAATGACATTCAAAATAAGATTGCTATTTTAGAAAATAACTTAGCTGAGCAAAAAGAATTTATTGCATTGTATGATGCGCAAGCGGCTTCAGTTGAACCAATTGAATTAGCAACCAACACCAATAACACCTCATTGACAAACAATGAAACTAATAATACTACATCTAATAATAACGAAACAAATATATCAAGTACAAATACTACATCTAATAATGTTAATACATCTAACGAATCAAATACAAACGAGATTAGTAATAATGAAACGAATAATAGTCAAACAATAGACTTATCTCAATTTAATGTTGTTAATACCGATGGAACAGTAAAAGATTACTCTTCAAACTATGAAAATAAAATAGCTGCTACTAATTCACAAACCAATAGTTATTCTAAAAATATTGAACAATCTAATTTAACTAAAGAGTGGATAAATGCAATTGATGAAGAAATTAACTACAGAAATGAACAGTTAAAATATGCTGATGATTCTAAAAAGCAAGTAATTAATACTACCATCAAAGAATTAGAAACTAAAAAAGCAGCACAACAAACGAATTATAATAATTATCAAGCAGCAGCTCTAGCAGAGAAAAAGAAAAATGAAGAAGCTAATCTAACAGCTAATAACTTAAATGCTGAGCAAGATGAATTTTCAAACCTTAAATACAATAATGGTTTTGATTACAAATCAGAGCAGTCAAAAAATACAATAGCTACTGTAGCTCCAATAAAGGAAGAGGCTAAAAGGTTAAAAGAGGAGGCTGAGGTAGCTTTAAACGTTGCGTCAACA
Organism: Vicingaceae bacterium; assembly: GCA_037969435.1. Lineage (GTDB taxonomy): Bacteria > Bacteroidota > Bacteroidia > Flavobacteriales_E > Vicingaceae. The sequence continues at coordinate 180,035 of JBBKXK010000002.1, read as the reverse complement.
TCATCATCTGAAACAGAGAAAAAAGAATTATTAGCAAAGTCAGAAAATTTAACTGACCAATCCAATAGAAAACAAGAGGAAGTAGCTAGAATAGTAGAAACTGCAAATAGTTCGGAGTTTTATAATAACCAATCGGTTATTTCAAAACTAAAAAAAGAAAATACTGATGCTTATGCTAATAACACATTAATGGCTGAATTGTTTATTGAAGAAGCAGAAAATTATTTTGAACAAGCAAAAGAAGCGAGAGAAAAAGCAGCAAATGCTCCAAATTTTACAGCTAAGCAAGCTTCTCTACAAAAAGCTTATGAACTAGAGATGAAAGCTATTGAGAAGCAAAACAAAGCTATTGATCAGTTAGCAAATGGAAAAGACGCAGAGGTTATTTATAGTAGTGTGGAGAATGAAAATAATACAAACAGAACTAATAATAATGAATTAACTACAAACTCTTCAAATGAAGTAGCTACAAATGAAAACACCTCAAATCAAAATGTTACAAACGAAAACATAGCCAATCAAAATAATGCTAATGAAGGAGTTAATAATAATGAAGTAAATACTAATAAAACAAATAATGAAACTGCATCCAATGAAACTAACAGTTCTGAAAATGAGACTAATTCTAATGGAGCAAACTCAAGAACTTCAGACCAAATAACTGAAGAAGATAAAAAAGTGATTGCGAATTTAGGGGCAAAAGAAATTACTGCCGTTAAAAATTCAGAAGAGTTTAAAAATTATGCGGAATTAAAACAAGAAAATAGAAGGTTAGTAAAAGAAGCTGAGGTAGAATATATTGAGGCAAAGGTGATTGAACAAGATGTTGATGATCAAAAAACATTAGGGTCAACGTTAAAAGCCATGGCAGATAATGCTAGTTCAGAAGAAGATAAAGCTAAAAAAGTAGCTCAAATAGAACGGTTAAACGAAATGATTGCTGAAAATGAAAAAAAAGCTTCTAGTTTAAAACAAAGTGCTGCAGCTAAAGAAGAAGAAGCAAAAACAGCTGAAGATAAATCTAATTTAATTTTGATTAATGCAGATGAAAAAGAAGCTAAGAGAATTGCTGCAATAGAAAAAGCCGAATTGTTAGATAACAATTTAATTGCAGAAGCAATGAATAGGACAAATAACTCAAATGAAAATACTTCGAATGAAAATAATACGAACGAAGCAAATACTTCTACAACAACGAATAATGAGAATAGTAATAATGAAACAAACAACGAAGTAAATACTAATGAAACAGCTTCTAATAAGAACGAAACAAATACTAATTCTACAAACAATGAAGTAAACTCAAATGAAACTGCTTCAAATGAAAATAATACTACTGAAACAACAACAAACAACGAAGTAAATACTAATGAAAAAGCTTCTAACGAGAATGAAACAAACACAAATGCTAACAATACCAATGAGATAAATACAAATGAAACCGCTTCAAACGAAACAAATAACGAAAGCACAAATAATCAGAATAACACAAATGAATCAACTGCAAATAATTCAACAGAAGTTTCCACAAATATAGATGAGATACCAACGGTTTTAAATAAGTCAATATTTGTTATCAATAATAATAACCAATCAGTTTATAATAACACTAAAAAAATACCAACAGCTGCTAAAATGCCAGAAGGGTTGGTTTTTAAAGTTCAAATTGGTGCATTTAGAAATGAAATTCCTCAAGATCACTTTAAGGGATTTGCTCCAATTATGGCAGAAGATGCTGGAAACGGAATTACTCGTTATACAGCTGGATTGTTTAATTCTTTTAATGTTGCCAATGAAGCTAAAACATCTATTCGTTCAATAGGATATGGAGATGCTTTTGTAGTAGCATTTTTAAATGGCAAAAGAATTAATATTAATGAGGCAAGAGCTATGGTTAATGAGGCCAATACCCCTTCTGAAAATAATTTTGCTGTAAATGAAAATACTAACGCAAACAATACAGCTAATAATACCTCTACAACTAATACAAATAACAATACAACTACAAATAATACAGTAACTACAAATAACCAAACTGAAGAGGTAAAAGATGGGGTTTCTACAGATGTTAGAAACATTGAAGGAATTTTCTTTACAATACAAGTGGGAGTTTATTCAAAACAAGTAACAGCAGGACAATTAAACAATGTATCGCCAATTAATAGTGAAAGAACAACAAGTGGTTTAATTAGATATACATCAGGGGTTTATAAAACATTAAACGATGCAAATGTAGCTAAAGATAGAATTAGAGGTTTGGGTATTACCGATGCTTTTGTAATTGCTTACAATGGAGGAGCTAAAATAACTGTAGCACAAGCTACAGAATTGTTAAATGGAGGAAATATAACTTCAACAAATACTGTTGAAGAAACTCCAGTTGAAGAAACTCCAGTTGAAGAGGCACCAGTTGAAGAGGCACCAGTTGAAGAAACTCCAGTTGAAGAAACTCCAGTTGAAGAAACTCCAGTTGAAGAAACTCCAGTTGAAGAAAACGTTTTAACCCCCAAAGAAAACTTAAACTTAGAGTTTAAAGTGAAATTAGGAGAGTATCAACAGGATGTTCCTGTAGATGAGGCAGGAATATTTTTAAAATTAACTTCAAGAGGAATTAAAAATTATGAACAAGACAATAAAACAATTTATACTTTAGGTTCGTTTAAAGAATACCAAAAAGCATTAGATTTGCAAATTGAAATGAAAGAGATGGGAGTTAAAAACCCAAAAACAATGGTTTTAAAAGATGGAAATGAAATTCCATTAGAAGAGGCCTTAGAATTAATGAAAAACAATAAATAATATGAGTACAGAAACATTATTTGAAGAAGAAGTTGAGTTAAAAGAACAAATTGTTAAAAAGCACAATTTAATCCTTTTCAATGATGATGTAAATTCTTTTGACCATGTTATTGATTTATTGATTAAAGTTTGTAATCATGAACCTATTCAAGCAGAACAATGTGCTATGTTGGTTCATTATGCTGGTAAATGTGCAGTAAAGACTGGCGAATACCAAGAATTAGAAATTATCTCAGAAATTTTAGCAGATTGTGGTTTAACTGTTGAAATAAATTAATATGAATATCACCCGAGTATTAGTTTTAGGAATATTAATTGGTTCAATTTTAGCCTGTTCTAAAGTCCCAATTTCAGGTAGGAGACAGGTTAATTTATTGCCCGAAAGTCAATTAATGAGCATGAGTTTGGTAGAATATCAAAATTTTCTAGCTCAAAATCCACCAGTATCAGATCAAATAGAGCAGGCTAAGCAGGTTAAACGAGTTGGGAATAGAATCGCTCATGCTGTTGAAAAATACTTAAAACAAGAAGGACAATCTGGCCGAATTAAAAACTACAAATGGGAATTTAATTTGGTGGACCAAAATGTAGTAAATGCTTGGTGCATGCCTGGTGGAAAAGTTGTTGTTTATAAAGGGATAATGCCTATTGCACAAACAGATGATGGATTGGCAGTAGTTATGGGGCATGAAATTGCACATGCAATTGCTAGACACGGAAATGAGCGTATGAGCCAAGGAATATTAGCGCAAGCAGGAACAGCTTCAATAGCAGTTTTTATGAGAGAAAAACCAGCTGAAACGCAAGCATTGTTTTTAGGTGCAATTGGAGTAGGAGCAAATGTTGGAATTTTGGCTTTTGGTAGAAACCAAGAAAGTGAAGCAGATAAATTAGGAATGGTATTTATGGCAATGGCAGGTTACCAAGCTAAAGAAGCAATACCTTTTTGGGAAAGAATGAAAACAGTTGGAGATGGAGGCGGAACTCCTGAATTTTTAAGCACCCACCCAAGCCATGATACACGTATAAGCAGAATACAAGAATGGTTGCCAACTGCTGAATCTTATTATATTTCAGCTTCTAATTAATAAAAAAAATGGGCTTTTCGTTTAACGCCCAATCTATGTTTTTGTAGGGCGATTTAAAAGTACTTATTTTCGTTTAACTAATTAGCCAAAGCTTGGCTTTGGGTTTTAACTTTTACTCCATAAAACTCATAAGATAAGTTTTGGCGGAGTTTATTAATTGCTTCACTGTTTCAAAATACTACCAACTGCCCTATGAAATATAGATGATGTTAGCAAATCGTTATTTAATTACTGCATCATTTTCTTTCATTTCAACTACTACAAACTTATTAGTGTAGACGACTATAAACACACCAATTAATATTTTTATACTAGTTATTACATAATGATCAAGGCTGATATTCTCAAATCCATCAGCCCATTCCTGAAGGAATCTACCCACCAACTGAAGACTTGAAGCTATAGATAAGAAAATTATTGCCCAGATTTTTATTCCAATTTTTGCGAATTCGTGTTTAATAAAAATTAGAATCAATAAAATTGATTGGATTGTAATAGGTAGAAGTCCTATTGGTTTTAAATAGGCAATTGTTAAGGAAATATTCCATATTAATAAGCCACCAATAATGGTAATAATTATCCAATAAAAAGCTGTGTTTTTAAACGCTGATTTTTTCATTTATGTGATACTTTAATTCAACCTAAGGCTACACTAAAAAGAGTAAAACGGTTAGGTAGGTTTGATTATGATTTTCAGCCTTTGTTGGCAATTGATTTTATTTTATTTAAAATTTCTTTATAAGTCAAAGAGTCCCAAGTGTAGTGCTCTGAGAAAATACGTCCAATAAATTTACCCGATTTAGATATTTCAATACAATTATATTCACCGTGACCAATTCCGTCCATTTGGTCCGCTATTAATTTATATTGAAGGTTACCATAAGGTATGTTAGTTACTCTGATTTTATCGTATGCAGATTTTGTTGTTACCAAGATTTCTTTGTTTGAATCAATCGTTTCTAATTCAACGACTAATCTCACTTTACTTTGCCATAAGTACATAAAATAATTAAGAATTATAACAATAATAAATCCGACAAGTAGAGCCGATAATATTTCACTATTATCCATTTCGGAGATTCCTTCTGTAATTCTATTTAATCTGTTGTGTCTTCCAGACTGGTAGTTTTTTGTAGTTTCCTGATATTTAAATATTCCATATAGAATAAAGGGTAATATCAACATACCAAGACTTGCAATACCCATTATGTAAACCGTTTTTGATTTTAAGGATTTACTTTTATATGTGGATTCGTATTTCAATACTATGTTTGCTAACGACTGTGTCTGGAACGTTTCAATGTTCTTTAATAATCCCGATAGCTATCGTGATTAAACGAAGTTAGTCTTTTTTAGGATAAAGTCAAGTTTATTTGCAACCACCAAAATAGGTTTATTGTTGTTGTCGGTAGTAGCAAAAAGGTAAGTATCGCCTCCATCCTTTAGGTTGAGTTTCTTTTTAATTTGTGCTACAGTTTCTTTAAAATTACGACAACTTACATTGGCTTTTTTTATGCCTAATTTTTTAAAATTAGCTGCGTTGTACACTATTACTTCAGTTATTTTAAAACTCCTGCCCGTAAAGTTCTCTATTGCGGTTGCTGATGTATAAAGGTGGGTGTTAGGGGCAAGTTTTTTAACATTAAAATTATTACACACACTTTTAAATCCCCCAGCTTTTAAAATAGAAGTATTGGGTTCATATAGGTATTGCAGTGGTTCAGAATAATCTGGGGTACAGTTTTCTTCTTCATTAAAAGTAAAGGAAAGGTATTGGTTAGTTAACACACCCCTGATTTTGTTGCTCTGCTCCTTTGTCGCAGAGACAAAATCTTCCCCTCTCGAGAGGGGAATTAAATTTATAGTATTTATTTTAATTTCGGGAGTTAACTTATTTTCTAATAAATACAACACTTCTTTACAATCATTATTAACCGAAACTACCCAAACCTCGCTAACCGTTTTTAGTTCTTTTATACTTTGTTTAAGGTCTAAAATAGGGGAGGTTTTAACCAATATTTTAGGAGCTATTTTAAAAATAGCCTCTTGCAGTTCAACAATGTTGGGCAAACAATCTCCCAACATAAAAACTTTTTGGTTTTCATTTCTTCTACTCGGGTCTATATAAGCAATGTCGAATTGTTGGCTGTTGGTTTTTAAAAAGTCTTCAGCAGTTTGGTTAACCGTTTTAATGTTATTAGCACCCAACAAATTAAAGTTATTGCTAGCGGTATTAAAAAGCTGTTGCTGAGGTTCTATATAACAAACATGCTTATATTGTTTAGAAAAATAGAAGGAATCTATTCCAAAACCACCTGTTAAATCTACTAAACTATTTCCTTTAACTAGCTTACTTTTAAATAGGGCAGTTTCTTCTGATGAGCTTTGTTCTAAAGAAAGTTTAGATGGGTAAATTAAATTGCTTGTTTTATAAAATTCAGGAAGCTTGGTTTTGGCTTTTTGTAAACCATTTATTTGGTTAAGAATAAACTCTTTATCAAGTTCAGTTTGTTTGCTCAACAATAAAGCAATTTCGGGAAGTGGTTTAGCTAAGTTTTCTTGTATAAATTTTTGTTCGTTCATTCTTTTTTGTTCGTCATTGCGGGCTTGACCCGCAATCTAATTCTACTCACTAAAAGCATACTGAATAATGTTAACTCCCATTTTTAACGCTTTTGTTCTATTTTCATCAGAATCATTGTGTACTTCTTGATCTTCCCAACCATCACCTAAATCACATTCAAAATCGTAAAAACAAACTAGTCTCCCTTCGTAAATTAAACCAAACCCTTGTGGTGGCTTTTCATCGTGTTCGTGTATTTTAGGTAAACCATTGTTAAAATCATATTTCTGATGATAAATAGGGTGGTTGTAGGGTAGCTCAACAAACTCTAGCTCAGGAAATACTTTCTTCATTTGTGGGCGAAGAAACTTATCCATTCCATAATTGTCAGAAATGTGTAAAAATCCACCACTAATTAAATAATTTCTTAGGTTTTCGGCTTCATCACCATTTAAAATAATGTTACCATGACCGGTAAGGTGTAAAAAGGGATAATTAAAAACTTCTTTGCTGCCAATATCTACTATTGCTTGCTCGGTATTGATGTTTGTTTTTAAGTTTTTATTGCAATAAGTAATTAAGTTAGGTAACGATGTTTCTAAGTTAGCATACCAATCTCCACCACCATTGTATTTTAGCAAAGCAATTTGAAAACTCGAAGTTTGAGTAAACCCAAAAGAGCTCAACAATAAAAAATATATAATTAAGAGTTTACTCATTGATTAAATTAAAATTAGTGCAAGCAACAATTCCTGCAGTTTCTGTTCTTAACCTACTTTTACCAAAGGTAATGGGTTTAAATCCATTTTCAATCGCTTTAGCTACTTCATGTTCACTAAAATCACCTTCAGGCCCAACCAAAATTAAGGTATTTTCTCCTTTGTTGCAGCAATCTTTAAATTGAGCTTGATTTTGATTGTAACAATGAGCAATAAATTTCTTCCCATTAAAATCACTTTCAACTAAGTCATCAAAGCTTTGTAACTCATTTATTAAAGGCAGGGTTGCTTTTAACGATTGTTTCATAGCAGCAATAGCTGTTTTAATTAATCTTTCTGTTTTAAGATTTTTTCTTTCAGAATGCTTGCACAAAATTGGGGATATTTCAGTAATGCCTATTTCTGTACATTTTTCAATAAACCACTCTAATCTATCATTGTTCTTAGTAGGAGCAATGGCAATGTTTAAAAATGGTTTTGAATTTTCTTCTGGTGTTGTTTTAGTTATTTCAACCTCACATTTTTTAGGGTTGTCGTCAATAATAATTGCTTCGTAAAAATGTCCTTTACCATCAATTAATTGAATCGTATCATTCGTTTTTAAGCGTAACACTCTAATGGCGTGTTTCGATTCACTTTCACTTAAGGTGTAAGTTTTATCATTACTAATATCGGGTGTATAAAACAGCTGCATAACTTTTACAAAATACAGCATAATTTAGAAATAAAAAAAGGAGTTCTGAATTGTTCAGAACTCCTTTTTTTATTGAGCTATTTTATATTAATGAATATCAATGTCCATAGGCATACGAGCCATTATGCCAGATTGAGCACTAACATCTTGTACTTTTTTGTAGTACTTGTACTCACTTCCTAAGGTTTTAGTTAATACCTTAGTTTCAATGTTTACAGTTAATTCTTCCATTAACTCTTCAAAAGGATCTTTTCTTTTAGGATAGTCTACTAAATTATAGTCATCTAATTTTGCAATTTTTTTAGCAACTTCAATTGCTTTTTCTAAACCGCCAATTTCATCAACTAAACCAATTTTAATAGCATCTAACCCCATCCAAACTCTACCTTGACCAATAGAATCAACTTGTTCTTTAGTCATTCCTCTACCATCTGCTACTTTAGTAATAAAGTCATCATAGATTTTTTCAACTCCTAATTGAATAATATCTCTTTCATCACCTGTTAAAGGTTTAAAAACAGACATTAAATCTGAATGTTTATTGGTTTTAACTCTATCGAAAGTAATACCTAATTTATTATTCATTAAACCTTGAGCATTTGGAATTACACCAAATACGCCTATAGAACCAGTAATTGTTTTCTCGTCAGCTATAATTTTATCAGCAGCACAAGCAATGTAATAACCACCACTAGCAGCTACATTACCCATAGAAACAATTACTGGTTTTGCTTTTTTAGCTAAAACTACTTCTCTCCACATTACATCAGATGCTAATGCACTTCCACCAGGAGAGTTAACTCTTAATACAATTGCTTTTACATTTTCATCTAAACGAGCTTCTCTAATAGCAGCAGAAATTGTTTCAGAACCCATTGTTCCATCTTCACTCTCACCACTTCTAATTTCACCACTTGCATAAATAACAGCTATTTCATTTTTAGTTTTCTTAGAAGTGTTACTTTTAAATGATTTACTGTATTTACCTAATGTAATGTAGTTTATTTCATCACCTTCGCCTAATTTTAACCTCTTACCTAATGCACTTAATAATTCATCTTTAAAAAAGGTTTCATCTACCAATCCTTCAGCTTTAGCAATTTTAGCATCTTGAATTTTCATTTCATCAGCTAGTTCATTTAACTTATCAATACTTAATTTTCTGCTTTTTGCTACTTCTTTAATCATACTACCCCAAGCAGTGTTTAACAATAATTCATATTGTTCTCTGTTGGCATCACTCATTTTTTCTAGCATATAAGGCTCAACAGCACTTTTAAATTTACCATGACGAATAATTTGCATCTCAACCTCTAATTTTTCTAAGGCATTTTTAAAAAACATTAATTCTGCAGATAAACCTCTGTGTTCAACAATACCAGCTGGGTTTAAATAAATTTTATCAGATACAGAAGCTAAATAATATGTTCCTTGGGTATAGATTTCAGAATAACTGATGATCCATTTTCCAGATTTTTTAAAATCTACTAAGGCACTTCTTATTTCTTCTAAAGTTGCCATTCCACCTCCAATAGAAGTTAAATCTAAATAAATACCTTTAATCTTATCATCAGTTTTTGCGTGATTAATAGATTTTAGTATTTGATCTAAACCTAAATTTTCACTAGCTTTAAATGTTTGAAAGTTAAAATTCTCAAAAGGATTATTTGATGTTCTGTCAGGAATGTCGTGATCTAATTTTACGTGTAAAACGGTATTATCTTTTACTTTAGATAGTTGCTCTTTTGGTCCATCTGCAGCTGACCCTATAAGAGACCCTAGCATTGCAAAGAAAATGACCATTGTTAATATACTGGCAAGCATAATGGTAATAAATGTACCTACCATACTTGCAAACATGAATTTAAAAAATTGTTTCATTGTATTAAAATTTAGTTGTTTTATCTTTGCGAAAGTATGGCTAGTATTTTAAAAGAATATTACATAATACACCAATGGTTGTAGAAATTGATAAACGGAATAAATGAGCAAGCAAATAGTTTTTTCTTTAGGTGGAAATGTTGGAAATGTAGCCGATACTTTTAATAAGGCAATTGAATTATTAACAAATATTATTGGCGACTTAACTAAAAAGTCTTCTATATATGTAACAAAAGCGTGGGGAGTAGAAAATCAGCCCGATTTTTTAAATCAAGTAATTATTTTTGATACCCAATTAGAAGTATTAGTTATTTTAAAAAACTGTTTATCTATTGAGTTGGATTTAGGGAGAGATAGGAAGCAACAAATAAAATGGGAAAAACGACCAATTGATATTGATATTCTTTTTTATGGAGAAGAAATAATAAACACACCTAACTTAATAGTTCCACATCCTTTTATTCAAGATAGAAACTTTATACTTGCTCCGTTAAACGAAATAATACCAGATTATAAACATCCAATTTTAAATAAAACTATAAAAATGCTTCACGCTAATTGTAAAGATAAGTTGGAGGTAATAAAAAAATAATAAAAATATTTTTTCAGATTATATCAAATACTTTTTCAAAAGTAAAAAGTATTCACTAACATTGCAGTTGAAAAAGTGACTATAAACTAGTTTTTAAAGAATAATATAAATAAAAGATGAAAAATCGAAACATTAAATTATTGGCATTAGTTGTTGTAACATCTACTGCTTTTATGGCTTGTAACCCATTAAGTAAAATGGTGAAAAGGCAAGGAGAAGTAAATTATGAACTTACTCCAAACCCTGTAGAAATGCACGGTGATAGTATAGCAATATCTCTTTCTGGTAGTTTTCCAGAAAAATATTTTAATAAAAAAGTATCGGCTACGATTACTCCAGTTATTGTTTATGGTGAAAATTCTGAAAATTTCGAGCCATTAAAATTAAAAGGTGAGGTTTCTGAGGCAGAAGGTTCAACTATCAATTATGAAAAAGGTGGAAGTTTTTCTCATACAGCTAGAATACCTTACAAAGATGGGATGCAAACAGCAACTGTTGAATTAAGAGTTTCTGGTGAATACAAAGGAAAAACTAAAGATTTAGATCCAAGAAAAGTTGCTGATGGAACTATCATTACTCCTAAATTGGTAATGTCTTCTGATAAAGCTATTGTTGGGGCTGATAAATTCAAGAAATTTACTTTAGAAGATAACAATGTTGAAATTCATTACTTAGTTAACAATTCAGTTGTTAGAGGAAGTGAAATGAATGATAAAGACATTAAAGAGTTAAAAGCTAAATTTAAAGGATGGAAAGAAGATGCTAAAATGGAATTCAACAATTTAGCAATTAGTGCTTATGCATCTCCAGAAGGTGAATTAAGTAAAAACGAAAACTTAGCTAACGAAAGAGCTGCTTCTGCTGTTAAAGCATTAGAAGGGCTTTTAAAGTCTGCTAAAATTGAATTGCCTGAAGGTTTTTCTGCTGGTGCTGGTAAAGGTGAAGATTGGGACGGGTTTAAAACATTAATGACTGCTTCTGATATTAAAGACAAAGATTTAATCATTAGAGTTTTAGAAACTTACCAAGATGGTGCTAAAAGAGAAGAAGAAATTAAAAACTTAGCTGCTACTTATACTGAAGTTGCTAAAAAAGTTCTTCCAGAATTAAGAAGAGCACAATGCAACTTAGTAATGAAACACCACAATTTAACTGATGATGAACTTAAAGCATTAGTTGACTCTAAAATCGATTCATTAACTGTAGAGCAAATGTTATATGCAGCTACGCTTTATGATGATGTTGCTAAAAAAGAATCTATTTACAAAAGTGTTTCTTCTATCCATTCTTCTGATTGGAGAGGACCAAACAACGTAGGTTTTATTTATGTTTCTCAAAACAAATTGGCTGATGCGAAAGCTGAGTTTGAAAAAGCTAATGGTCTTTCTGCTAACAATCCAGTTGTTCAAAATAACTTAGGAGTTATCGAAAGATTAAATGGAAACTTAGATGCAGCAATGGAGTATTACAATAAAGCTTCAGGAGCTGGTAAAGAAGTTGCACAAAATAAAGGTATCATCAACATTATTAAAGGTGATTACGTTGCAGCATCTTCTAACTACTCTGGTGTTAATTCATTTAACTCTGCTTTGGCTAAATTGCTAAATGGAGAAAATGCAATAGGAAAAGTAATTGATGGTTCTGATGATAAAGAGGAAGCAGTATCTTATTATTTAAAAGCAATTGCTGGTGCAAGAGCTGGAGATAATGATATGTTAATTAATAACTTAAAAACAGCTACATCTAAAGACGCTGCTTTAAAAGCAAAAGCTAAAGGTGATGCTGAGTTTATTAAATTTAAAGACAACGCTGATTTCCAATCAGCTGTAAATTAATAATTTTCAATTTCGATTAAAAAAAGTCCCGAATTATTCGGGACTTTTTTTATTTCCAATATTTGGCATATATTTTGTTTTTTTTATTTAAAAAATATGCATTATATTGCATGCTTATTGTATTAACTAAAATAAAATAAAATGAAAAAAATGTTATTATTTGCTATCGTATTAGGTGGCGCTATTTCTTTTACTTCTTGTGGTAAAGATGAATGTGAATGTACAATTGCTGGTCAAACAACTACTTACACTGAAGATGATTTAGAGGATGGTCAGAACATGAAAGATGCATGTAACGATGCTGATGCAGGTGCTCAATTATTTGGAGGTTCTTGTAAATTAAAATAAGTTATAAAACTTTATTTTTTTAAATAGCTATCCTTGGATAGCTTTTTTTATACGGCATATTGCGTATTTATACTCATTTTAAGCAGTATAGTAGCATATATTTTAAAAAAGTATTACTTTAGCAGCTGAAAATTATTAATTAAAAAAAATATTGTTATGAAAAAAGTATTATTATTTGCTGTTGTTTTAACTGGAGCAGTAGCTTTCACTTCTTGTGGATCTGATAAATGTGAGTGTACTGTTAATGGTTCAACAGAAACTTATGATGAAGATGATGCAGATGGAGATTTAGAAGAAGCATGTAACACTTTAGATGCTCTTTACAAAATTTCCTCATCTAGTAACGGTTGTGAAATGAAATAATCTTAATCTTTTAAGATTTTAAAGCTACCTTTGGGTAGCTTTTTTTTTGAAATGAATTTTCTAAATCACATATTAAGAATAATAGTAGGGTTAGCCTTTATCCTATCGGGAATAGCGAAGCTTTTCCCGATAGAACCGTTTGAGATAATTTTTGTTGATTTAGGGGTTTCTAATTGGTTATTAGCCCCTTTTATAGCTCGTTTTATTATTGCATTTGAAATCTTTTTAGGTTTATCTATTGTATTTAATAATTGGATAAAAAATATCGTTTATTATGTTGCTTTATATTCATTAGGCGTATTTACTGCTTATTTAATTTATCTATTAATCACAAAAGGAAACAATGTAGATTGTGGCTGTTTTGGAAGCTTCTTAGCATTAACTCCTGTTGAATCAATTATTAAAAATGTTGTTTTAATAATTATGTTACTCCTTATAAAAAGACGCTACCATACTTATGGTATTGTAAGGTGGTTGCCCATTTTATTTTTAGCTATTGCTTTTACTAGCACATTTTTATTAAATAGAGTTGGGTTGCAAAATGCACAAGCAATAGAATTGAATGAACCTGTTGATTATTCAGAATTACCTCCTTTATATTTAAAAGGAGATAAAATAGATTTTGCCAAAGGAGAAAAAATAGTTGCTTTTTTAAGTGTGAGTTGTGAACATTGTAAGAGTGCTGCTCATAAGTTAGCTTATCTGCAATCACAATATAAGATAGAGAATTTATATATTATTTTAGGCTCTAAAGAAGAAAAAAACATTCAACCATTTTTGGATGAAACCAAAATTGATTTTCCACTGATATGGATTAATGATGATGGTTTTTTTAAATACAGTGGAGGTATTTTGCCAGCTTTTGTTTATTTAGAAAAAGGGACACTTAAAAAGAAATGGACAGGAGAGTTTTTTAAAGTGGAAGAGCTGGAAGCAGTTTTGGTTGATAGTAAATAGTGTTTGGTTGATAGTATATAGTTGTTGGGTTTAGAATAGTTTTTAGTGGATAAGTAAATTAATATATAGTTTTATGAGTTAGTTTTTTGCCTTTCTACTCAACACTATTTTATTATACAAATCCCAAATAACTACTCCGCAACTTACCGATATGTTTAATGAGTGCTTTGTGCCTTGCTGAGGAATTTCTATTACGTAATCACTTAAATTTATTGCCTCTTGTTCAACACCATTTACTTCATTACCAAAAATTACTGCTAGTTTTTCATTAGGTTTAAATTCATTTAGCATTATACTGTTTTCAGCTTGTTCTATAGCAGCAACTTGATAACCTTTTGTTCTTAATTGATTAATGGCTTCTTTAGTAGTAGTAAAATATTCCCAATGAACAGATTCGGTAGCACCTAAAGCAGTTTTTTGTATTTCACGATGTGGAGGTTGGGCAGTTATACCACACAAATAAACAGCTTCAATTAAAAACGCATCAGCCGTTCTAAAAACAGAACCAATATTATTCAAACTTCTAATGTTGTCTAAAACAATAATAATAGGAGTCTTCTCAGCTGCTTTAAAATCATCAACTGATATTCTATCTAATTCTTCGTTTTTTAATTTTCTGTTCATAACTAATCATTAAAACTGAATGCAAAAATAATGTAAATATTAGTCATTAATTAAGTTTGTAGGTCTATGAATTAAGAACAATATTTTGGCAGCTGCAACAAAAGAAAAAGAAACTCCTTTAATGAAACAGTACAATGGGATTAAGGCGAAATATCCTGATGCATTGTTGTTGTTTAGAGTGGGAGATTTTTACGAGACTTTTGGAGAAGATGCTGTCAAAGCAGCTAATATTTTAGGAATTACCTTAACTGCCAGAAACAATGGAGGCTCTAAAATAGAGCTGGCAGGATTTCCACACCATTCATTAAATACCTACTTACCCAAATTGGTTAGAGCTGGTTATCGTGTTGCTATATGCGACCAATTAGAAGCGCCAAGTAAAGAAAAGAAAATTGTAAAAAGGGGAGTTACTGAATTAGTTACTCCAGGTGTTACACTTAACGATCAAATTCTAGATCATAAAAGCAATAACTTTTTAGCAGCCATCCACTTCGATAAAAAAAGTTGTGGGGTAGCTTTTTTAGATGTTTCAACAGGAGAGTTTTTAGTTGGCGAAGGAAGTACTGAATACATTGATAAGTTATTACATGGATTTAAACCAACTGAAATACTTTTTCAACGCAACAAGAAAAAACAGTTTTCAGAAACTTTTGGCGACCAATTTTATACCTTTTGTTTGGATGATTGGGCTTTTGCCGAAGATTTTGGAAATGAAACATTACAAAAACAATTTGAAACAACAAGTTTAAAAGGGTTTGGTATTGATGACATGACTTCAGCTATTTGCGCTGCTGGAGCTGCTTTACATTACCTATCAGACACCCAACACGATAAAACCAAACACATAACGAGCATATCAAGAATTGAAGAAGATAAATACGTTTGGTTAGACAGGTTTACCATCCGTAACCTAGAATTAATTTATTCACCCAACGAGAACGCCAAAACCTTAATTGATGTATTGGATCAAACGATTTCTCCAATGGGTTCTCGTTTGTTAAAAAGATGGGTGGCACTGCCTTTAAAAGATATTCAGCCAATAAATGATAGGCTAAATGTTGTTACAGCGTTTGTAAACGATGAACAATTTTCAAAAACTATTGGTACTAACATTAAAGAGGTGGGTGATTTAGAAAGACTAATTTCTAAAGTAGCCACTGCACGTATTAATCCCAGAGAAGTGGTTCAATTAAAACGAGCTTTAACGGTGATTGAACCAATTAAAAAAGCCTGTTCTACTTTTAGTAATGACTCTTTAAAAAAGATTGGAGAACGCCTAAACCCTTGTGAGTTAATTAGAGATAAAATTGGTAAATATTTACAAGATGAACCACCAGTAGCTATTCAAAAAGGAAATGTGATTACAAATGGTGTTTCTGATGAGTTGGATGATTTGCGTAAAATCTTAAACTCAGGTAAAGATGCGTTGGTAGAAATTCAAGAAAGAGAAATAGCAGCTACAGGAATACCTAGTTTAAAAATATCGTTTAACAATGTTTTTGGCTATTACATTGAAGTAAGAAATACTCACAAAGATAAAGTGCCTGAGAATTGGCACCGTAAACAAACGCTAACTCAAGCAGAACGTTACATCACCGAAGAGTTAAAAGAATACGAAAGCAAAATTTTAGGTGCTGATGAAAAGATACTTCAATTAGAATCACAGCTTTTTAATGATTTGGTGTTGGAGTTGGCAGATTACATTGTGCCTGTACAGCTTAATGCAGCATTAATTGCACAGCTAGATTGTTTGCTTTCTTTTGCTACTCTAGCAATTGTGCAACATTACACCAAGCCAGAAATTAACGATACCAAAATAATTGACATTAAATCTGGTAGACATCCAGTAATAGAGCAACAATTAGCAGTGGGAGAGGAGTATGTAGCCAATGATATTTATTTGGATGATACTACTCAACAAATAATAATGATTACAGGGCCTAACATGAGTGGTAAATCTGCTTTGTTACGACAAACTGCTTTAATCACCTTAATGGCTCAAATAGGTAGTTTTGTGCCTGCTAAAAGTGCTAAAATTGGCTTGGTAGATAAAATATTTACCAGAGTAGGGGCTTCCGATAACATTTCGCAAGGCGAATCTACTTTTATGGTAGAGATGAACGAAACAGCAAGTATCTTAAATAACTTATCGGATAGAAGTTTAATATTATTGGATGAGATTGGAAGAGGAACTAGTACTTACGATGGTATTTCTATTGCTTGGAGTATAGCCGAATATTTGCACGAACAACCCAACATTAAAGCAAAAACATTGTTTGCCACCCATTACCACGAGTTAAACGAAATGACCAATAGCTTTAAGCGCATTAAAAACTACAATGTTTCGGTAAAGGAGATTAATAACAAAATTATTTTCTTGCGTAAGCTGGTGCAGGGTGGTAGTAACCACAGTTTTGGAATACATGTAGCTAAAATGGCGGGGATGCCTACCAAAATGATTAACAGAGCCAATGAAGTGCTAAAACAATTAGAAAACTCACATGTGGGTAATGCCAAACCTAAAAAAGTAAAAAGTACCATTGATGTAGATGACATGCAACTGAGCTTTTTTCAGTTAGACGACCCCGTTTTAGAGCAAATAAAAGAAGAACTGATAAACATTGATATTAATACCTTAACTCCCGTAGAAGCGTTAATGAAGCTCAACGAAATTAAAAAAGCGGTTGGGGGATAGTTAGTTAAAAGGATAAAGTTCAAAGTTCAAAGTTCAAAGTTCAAAGTTCAAAAGTTGTTTAAAAGATATAGTCATTGCGGAAAATTTTGAGGTACGAAAAAATTTATCCGTAATCTCCCAATTAAGATTACCTATTCTTGTGAGTAGTTGTCAACTAAATAAAACTTAGTCAAGGATTATTTAGTTTAGTCTTCTTTATCTGTTTTGTTGCTATAATTTGGAGATTGCGGGTCAAGCCCGCAATGACGATACCTTTTTATTCTCTTCTTTTTAACACTTTTCCAAGTTTAATGTATAGTGCAGATATTCCAATAAATAATACCATAAGTCCAGCACTATTAACTAATACACTTTGTAGTCCAAGGCCATTTACATTTAAAAATGGGTAAGGATAAAACTCAGAAAAATGTCCTCTTATTAAGATGTACACTAAGTAAATTAAAGGATAAATTAACCACTGTATCAGCTGCATGTACCTTACAGCTGTTTTATCCTCATAAAGATACCAGAAAAGAATTGCAATAGCTGGTATTACTGTGTGCAGTAACTCATCTACAATTAATTGTATGCCTGTTGGTTCCCAAACAGAACGTAAAAGAATTTGATAAACAAGACCTACAATGGTTATGTAAACAGTAATTGCCGTTAAAAACCCTGGTTTATTTAGGCTTAAAAAAATCCCTTTTTTTACCTTTAGTAAAGAGATGGTAAAGTATATAGCGAGTAATAAATTTGTTAAAATGGTAAAAAAACTAAAAAACCGAATGCTTGCTTCAGCAACTGAAGTAACTCTATTTTCAAGCATTAAATAGTATTGAGTTAATACTGCAAACCAAGTAATTATTGCTAATAAAATGGAAATGTTTTTTTTCATCTGCAAAGGTTTTTGTATTATCTTGTAGTAGTGTTAATCAGCTTTTAATCCTTTAGATTTTCTATAAAGAAATGAATTAAAAATGTTTCTTTTCGCAAAACGAAACTGCTTATCTGAGTTATTAAACTTTGTAAATACATTTTTAGATACCCCAAAATACTCGTAAGTAGTTCCATCTAAAAAAGAGATTTCAAGCATTAATCCTTTTAATTGGTAATCTGCAATGCCAGATTGTGAGATGGTTACATTGTAGTCAGCTAAATTAGCAGCTTTTGTTTCTGGTGCAATACTTACTAAAAAGTGGTAGCCGTCAATAACTTTACGACTAATGTTTTCAGCCTCGGTAGCTTTTTTGTCTCCCTCCTGAAATTTATCGGGATGCCATTCTTTAACTAAGTTTCTGTAAGTAGTTTTAAGTTCTTTAAGCGAAATTTCTCCCTCTACATTAAACAGTTTTTTGTATTCAGTAATTCTTTTCATATTTTTTTTTGAAGTGGCGAATATACAGGTTTTAAAGCGAGAAGTTTAATATTTATTTAGGTAAGAATATTAAAATAAATGTATACAGTGAGTATCGAAGTATTAATTATGATTATCAATACTCTGTTTTACAAAAAACTTTAATTTGTTATACAAAAAATTTAATTCTGTTATTTCAATCCCATTAGATTGAGCTCTTGATAAAGTCGTTTTTAATTTATCAAGTTCATTTAGTTTGTAATATATTTTTAATTCGGATTGATAATTTAGATAAGTTTTTCCCTTTGTTTTTCCTTTAAAAAAATCGTTATGTTTTATTGGATAATTCGTTAACTGCATCACTGGGTCATAGGGCATGTGTGTTTTAATAAAATCATTTGAGCTATTCATAAAATAACAAAATTCAAATTCCTTATTCTTTGGATTAAAGCTTTTGCAATTTGCATCCCAAGTTGGATCAAATAAAAAATAATCGCCTTCAATTTTGGCTATATTCCATGCATGGTCTTTAGTTAAGACAAATTGATTATTAATTTTTGTGTAACCTAAAACTGAGTATGACTCTATACCAACTAATGAACAAAGAATAGTAAATAATGCGGAATAGTTTTTACAAACACCTTGTTTTGTATTTAATGAATACATAACCAAGTCTAAGTTTTTTAAAGAATCATTTTCAGATATTGTTTCTTCATATTTAATATGATGCGCTACCCAAGAATAAATAACACGAACTTTTTCGTAATCATTATTAGTAAACTGATTAATGTAATTAGCTAATTGTTGTGGTTGTATTGTTAAGCTATCAGGAGTATTTATTGCTATTGAATCAAGTTGAATATTCTTTTGACTAAAGGCTAATGAAGGAGCTAATAAAATGATTAAAATTAATTTCATAAACTATATCTAAACTTTCATCCTTGCATTAGGAGCAACGTTTTGGGTGGTAAAATCTTGCTGTAAATATTTGTAATAACCAGTTATGGCAATCATGGCGGCATTATCGGTGCAGTATTCAAATTTTGGGATGTAGGTTTTACATCCTTCATTTTGTAATTCTAAAATTTGTTTACGCAATTCGGAGTTGGCACTAACACCTCCAGCAATGGCAATTTGTTTAATGCCAGTTTGTTTAATGGCTTTTTTTAGGTTGTTCATTAAAATAGCCACAATGGTATGTTGTACAGAAGCACAAATGTCATTCAAATTATCTCCCCTAAAATTTTCGTTTTTAGCGATTTCTTTCTTTAAAAAGTAAAGCACCGATGTTTTTAAGCCACTAAAGCTAAAGTTTAACCCTTTTACTTTTGGGTGAGGAAATTCAAAAGTATGCTTTCCCTGTTGGGCATTTTTATCTAAAACTGGTCCTCCCGGGTAAGGTAATTCTAACATTTTAGAAACTTTATCAAAAGCTTCACCAGCAGCATCGTCAATTGTTTCTCCCAAAACCTCCATACTAAAATAATCCGTAATTTTTACAATTTGGGTATGCCCACCGCTTACGGTTAAACATAAAAAAGGAAACTCGGGTTTATTTTTAGTTCCATCAGCTTCTTCAATAAAATGAGCTAAAATATGTCCCTGCATGTGGTTTACCTCAATTAAAGGAATATTCATTGCCAATGAAAAGCCTTTTGCAAACGAGCTGCCAACCAATAATGAGCCTAGTAAACCAGGTCCATTAGTAAATGCAACAGCAGAAATGTCTACTTTTTTAATGTTTGCTTTTTTTAAAGCTTCGTTTACAACTGGTACAATGTTTTGTTGATGAGCTCTAGAGGCTAGCTCTGGAACTACTCCTCCATAGGCTTCGTGTACACTTTGGTTGGCAATAATGTTGGCAAGAATTTTGCCATCTTTAATAATTGCAGCAGAAGTATCATCGCAAGAAGATTCGATACCTAAAATTATTGTCGATTGCTGCATTAAACTTACTTTTACGGGTTAATTACTAAGAAGCGAAATTATTAAAAAAAGAAAGAAAATATTAATAGTCTTGTTAGTCTTTCTGTTTATTATTGGAGGACTGCTATCATTGGCTTGGTATAGCGCTTCTTTTCAAACTTTTTTAGTTCAGCAATATTTAAAATCATTATCTAAAAAGTTAAATACCCATATTTCGGTAGAAACTGTTGAAGCTTCATTTTTTAATAAAGTGCGTTTAACCAATTTGTATGTAGAGGATTTGCATCAAGATACTTTGGCTTACATAAAAGAATTAGAAGTTGGTATTGATGAATTTGCGTTAACCGATAAAAAAATAATATTAGACAAAGTATTGATTAATGAGTGTTATTTTAATCTTCAAAAACATAAATACGAAGATGTAACCAATCTCCAATTCATTATCGATCATTTTGCCTCCAATGATACTACAAAAAGCAATTGGCAGTTTGGTTTAAATAACGTAGAATTAAAAAATACCCGGTTTAATTACAATAACTTAAATCTTGTTAAAGCAGAAGAAGGTATTGATTATAGTCATATAGGCATTTCTGGTTTGTATGCAGATTTAGATAAAATAAGATTTATTAATAAAGGGATAGATTGTAAAATAAACAGTTTAACTTTTTTAGAACAAAGTGGATTTAAAATAGATCAATTTTATGCCGAGGCAAATGTAGCTCCAACAGGCATAATTACCCAAAATTTAAAAATTAACACACCTCAATCTAAAATAGATGGTAATGTTACTTTTTTAACTAACAACTATGGCGATTTAGCCAATTTTATAGATTCAGTTAAAATTAAGTCTTATTTTAATAATACTCATCTCAACTTTAAAGATATCTCTTACTTTGCTCCAGCACTAAATGGTTTAAATAAATCGATAGATTTTGAAGGAGAGTTAAAGGGAAGAATAAGTAATATCCAAGCACGTAAATTTTCGTTTATTACAGATGATGGTACTCGTTTTAATGGGAAAGTAGATATATCGGGCTTACCTAATGTGGAAGACATGTTTATGTATGTTGACATAAAAGATTTTAGTACCACCAAAGAAAAAGTTGAAACCATGCCTGCTTTTCCGTTTACCGAAGGAAAGTTTATTGAGCTGCCACGAAATTTCAGACACTTAGGAGCGATAAGGTTTAAAGGTAATTTTACTGGGTTTTATCACGATTTTGTTGCTTATGGTAAAGTTAAAACCAGTTTAGGAGATTTAAAAACAGATATTTCATTTAAGCTGAAAAACGGAACTCCAGTTTACAAAGGAAAAATTGAAACTAATCGTTTTCGTTTAGGACAATTTATGGAAATACCTAAAGATATAGGTGCTGTTACTATGAATGTCAATGTTGATGGGAAAGGGTTTTCTATCAATGATATCGATGCAACGATGGTTGGAGATATAAAACAAATAGAAGTGAAGGGTTATAATTACACTAATGTTACTGTCGAAGGAGCATTTAAAAAGAAAATTTTTACTGGTTTTGTTTCGGTTCAGGATGAAAATATAGCGTTTGATTTTGATGGGAGTATTGATTTAGCCAATAAAATTCCAGCATATCATTTTATATCAAACATAAAAGAAGCAAAGTTGGCGAAGTTAAATATGATAAATAGTGAAAACCCATTAAAAACCAGATTCTCTACTCAGTTAACAGTAGATTTAGTAGGAGATAATATAGATAATTTAGTAGGGGAGGTTAAATTTTTAAATTCAATTTATAAAGATAAATTAGACTCTATAGAGGTTGATAGTGTTGTAATGGAAATTAGAAACCAAGGTGCAGAGAGATTTATTGCGGTTAAATCAGATATTTTAGAAGCAAATTTAAAGGGAGAGTTAAAATTAGGTGAATTAACCACTTTTATAGAGCGCTTTTTTGTACGTTATATCCCTTCCCAAATTGATGAAAAACACCAGGTAGCTAATCTTTCTAATGATTTAGATTTTGGTATTGAATTTCATAATACGGAGCTTTTGTCTAAACTTTTATTTAAGGATATTAAATTAAGTGACAATACTTCAGTTAAAGGAGGTTATAATGCTACAAGCCATGTATTATCATTATTAGTCACATCCCCAAATATAGAGGCCTATGGTGCAACTATAAAAAACTTAACTCTTAACTCTTATGCTGATGAAAATAAGATGGAACTAAAAATTGACGCTTTAAACATTTTAAAAACAGATAGCTTTTATATCAATAATTTTAGGTTGCATAGTAATATTGAAAATAATACATTGATCACTAAAACAGGATGGTTAAACAACGATACATTAGTGCAAAATGAAGGTAATTTTGAAATAACAACCTTATTCGATGGATTTTATCATGTTACCAACACTTTTGATAATTCTTATACATTATTATCAGATATGTTGTGGCAAATTAATCCAAATAGTTTTATAGAAATGGATACAACACAATTGTTTTTTAGAGGGTTTAGTATAGCTTCAGGAACGGAGAGTATTTTGATTGATGGGAGGTTGTCAGGAAGTGCTGATGATCAATTAGATTTACTGTTAAAGAAGTTTGATTTAACAACTATTAATAAAATTATCCCAAAAGAAGTATTAAATGTTACTGGAATTATAGATGGAATTGCTTCTATTCGAAAAGAAAATGAAGCACTATTGTTTACTTCTGATTTAGAGGTAGATGATTTAAGATTAAATGATTATTTAATTGGCAATGGAAATGTAGTGTCTACGTGGAATACAAAATCTGAAGCATTAAAATTAAAGGGAGAATTTAAGAGGGATCATATTCCTACTATTTTATTTGATGGTTATTACTACCCTAAAGAAGAAGATGAAAGTTTGAATATTAATTTAAGTATGTATAAAACTAAATTAAAAATGTTTGCTCCTTATATTGATGATTATGTAGCGTTAATAGATGGTGAAGCTACTGCAAACGTTAGTCTTACTGGGAATTTTAAAAAGCCAGCTCTTAATGGTAAGGTAGGTTTAACCAGTGCAAAATTTAAGGTTAACTATTTAAACACTACGTTTAAAATTGATAAATGTAATATAGATATTGTTCCTGATATGATCAGTTTTGATAATATAAAAATTTTAGATGCAAAAGAGAATAAAATGTTGGGATGGGGAGTTGCTAACGGTACTATTTATCACAACTGGTTTGCCGATTGGAGTTTGGATGTTGGTATAAATGCAAATAATTTTTTAGTGTTGAATACAACTGAAAAAGAAAATAGTATTTATTATGGAAAGGCAAATGTTAGTGGTTTTGTAAATATTGATAATGGGAATAAAGACAAACAAATGCGTTTAGAAGCTAATGTTAAAACAGAAAAAAATACAACCATAAATATTCCATTAACTGATAATGAAGACATTACTGAAAATAGCTTTATCACATTTGTGTCAAAAGATAGTGCAGATGTAAATTTAGAAGCAAAAAACAAAGTTGATTTATCAGGTTTAGAAATGAATTTTGATTTAGAAGTAACACCCGATGCTGAAATTAGGTTGATTTTTGATGATCAAATTGGAGATGTAATGAGAAGTACTGGGAGTGGAAACTTAAAACTGAACATTAATAATGATGGCGACCTAAATATGTTTGGTAAATACACGGTTAAAGATGGAGATTATTTATTTACGCTACAAAACGTTATTAATAAGAGATTTGATTTAGAGGAAGGGGGAACAATCTTTTGGGATGGTAGCCCCTATGATGCAGAAATTAATTTAACAGCGATATATCGATTAAGAGCGAGATTATATGATTTATTGGCCAATGTTGATACAAGTGATGTTTATAAAAGAAGAATACCAGTAGATTTAAAATTGAACATGAGAAATGCAATGATGAATCCTGATATAAGTTTTGATATAGTTTTACCAACCGCTGATGAGGATACCAAAAGTAAGGTTAGAAGTGTTTTGTATGTAAGCGGTAAAGAAGAGAATATTCAAGAGTTAAACAAACAAGTATTCTCATTATTGGTGTTAAACTCATTTTTACCACCATCAGGGGCTGATGCCAATTACTCCCGAGCAGGTGTCGGTTCTACTACATCTAGTGAGCTTTTGTCGAATCAAGTGAGTAATATGTTGTCTAAAATCAGTAACGATTTTGATATAGGAGTTAACTATAGGCCTGGAGATGAATTATCGAATCAAGAATTAGAATTAGCACTATCAACTCAAATTTTTAATGATAGATTAGTGCTGGATGGGAATCTAGGGATTTCTGATAGACAAAATGTTTCAGGTGCGGCACAAAACACTAGTAATCTGGCTGGAGATATTTCTTTGGAATATAAAATAACTAAAGATGGAAAATTAAGGGTTAAAGCATTTAATAATTCTAATCAATATTCTTTTCAAAATATTAATAGTCCTTATACACAAGGGGTAGGTATTTCTTATCGTGAAGAGTATGATACAAATAAAGAGTTTTGGGATAATTTATTACAACGTTTTGGGTTAAGAAGGAAAAAGAAAAAAAACATCACTGAGCCTGTTCAATAATATACAGTTGAACATTTTACTTCATCTAGTTTATTATTTAATAAGCGGTTTCTTATTAATGTTAAACGGTAACAAAAAAATGAAGGCAAATTCCTACATTTGACCCTTACTATAAAAGTATTTTATACTTTTGTCAGCTTAAATAAAAAAAACATGATTATCAAAAAGGTTAAAAATTTCTCTATACTTCTTATACTGTTAATTTTAAGTGTTAATGTTTTAGCACAAAAAGGTACCGTTAGAGGTTTTATTTATAACGATAAATCTGGAGAGCCAGAAATAGGTGCAACTGTTTATTTAAAGGGAACTACCATGGGTGCGGCAACGGATGTTAATGGATTTTATTCAATCACTAAAATTCCAGGAGGTTCTTATACATTAGTAGTTACATCATTGGGTTTTGATACGATACAAGAAAAAATTACTGTAAAAGATAATGAGATACTTTCTAAAAATCAAAATTTAACAGAAGCTTCTACGATGATAGAAACTTTTAATGTGTCAGCAGAAAAACAAGAAGCTACTACACAGGTTAAAATGTCGGTTACCAAAGTAACCCCAAAAGACATTAAATCTATTCCGGCAATTGGTGGAGATCCCGATTTAGCTCAATATTTACAGGTATTACCAGGTGTTACCTTCACAGGAGATCAAGGTGGACAATTATATATCAGAGGAGGTTCTCCAGTACAAAATAAGGTTTTATTAGATGGGATGATTGTCTATAATCCTTTTCACTCAATAGGTCTATTTTCTGTATTCGATACAGATTTAATGCGAAGTGCAGATGTATACACTGGTGGTTTTAATGCTGAATATGGAGGAAGAATTTCTTCTATTATGGACATTACAATGAGAGATGGAGATAAAAAAAGATTAAGAGGGAAGGTGTCAGCTACTACATTTAATACTAAACTTTTATTAGAAGGCCCAATAACAAGAGCTAAAGAAGGTAATGGAGGAATTACATTTGTTGTTTCTGCAAAACATTCTTACTTAGAACAATCTTCCTCAATATACAAGCCTTATTTTGAAGGGTTGAGTTCAGCGAATGCAAGAGGGGTTGATACATTGGGATTACCTTATGGTTTTACTGATATTTATGGTAAAGTTTCTTTTAATGGAGATAATGGAAATAAAGTAAGTGTTTTTGGATTTAATTTTAAAGATAATGTCAACTATTTTGATGACTCTAAATTAGGATGGAGTTCTGCTGGTGGAGGTGCAAATTTTGTTTTGATACCAAGTACTTCTAAAACATTAATTGAAGGGGTAGTTGCAGTTTCAAATTACAAAATTGAACTTGATGAGGTGGGGGATGATTTACCAAGAACAAGTTCTATTAATGGATTTAATGGAGGTATGGATTTTACTACTTTTTCTGGGGATAATCAATTTAAGTATGGATTTGAAATGTTAGGTTTTAAAACCAATTATCAGTTTGTTAATACTATTGGAACGAAAATTATTCAAGAAGAAAATACTACGGAGTTTTCTGGTTATTTGATGTATAGGATTAATGTTGGAAAAGTGGTAATTGAGCCAAGTTTAAGGTTGCAGTATTATGCTTCTTTAGCTGCATTTTCACCTGAACCTCGTTTTGGATTTAAATACAATGTTACCGATAAGTTTAGATTGAAATTAGCTGGAGGGATGTATTCTCAAAACTTAATTAGTGCTAACTCAGATAGGGATATTGTAAATTTATTTTATGGATTTTTATCAGGGCCTGATAATTTGCAAGAGGAATTTACTGAGCAAGACGGAACAGTTAGGGAGGTTACACATAAATTGCAAAAAGCTAACCATGCAATTGTTGGTTTTGAATATGATATAAGTAGATCTTTAAGTTTAAATGTTGAAGGCTATTTAAAAAAGTTTACGCAGTTAACAAACACAAACAGAAATCAAATATTTGATGAAAACGATGATTCTGCAGATGATAAACCAGATGTACTTAAAAAAGAGTTTATAGTAGAAACAGGTGATGCTTATGGAGTGGATTTTTCTTTAAAATACGCTTCTACCCATTTAAATGTTTGGACTATCTATTCATTAGGAAAAGTTACTCGTTGGGATGGAATTCAAGAATATAATCCTGTATTTGATAGAAGACATAATGTAAATGTTGTGGTAGCGTATATTTTTGGAAAAGATTTAAACTGGGAGTTTAATACTCGTTGGAATTTAGCTTCAGGTTTCCCTTTTACTCAAACACAAGGTTTTTATGAAGGAGTTGGTTTTTCTTCAATCGATCAATCTTACACATCTTCAAATGGAAGTCTTAACTTGCAATTTGCAGAGTTAAACAAAGGTAGATTACCTTATTACCACCGTTTAGATGTTAACATTAAACGTAAGTTTGAGTTAGGTAAGAATTCAACTTTAGAGATTAATTTAGGTGCTACAAACGCTTATAATAGAGATAACTTGTTTTTTGTTGATAGGGTAACTGCAGAAAAAGTTTACCAGTTACCATTAATGCCAAGTTTAGGTGCAAGCCTTACTTTTTAATATTTAATAATAAATAGGTTTATTAGAAAAAAAATAATAAATTTGCAGCCGTTTAAAAAATTAAAAACTTATAATAATGTACGCAATAGTTGAAATAGCAGGGCAACAATTTAAAGTTGAAAAAGACCAACAGCTTTTTGTACATCGTTTAGAAGACAAAGAAGGTTCAAAAGTAATTTTTGACAATGTTCTTTTAATCGATAACAATGGTAAAGTTAATGTTGGCGCCCCAGTTATAGCAGGTGCAAGTATCTCAGCGAAGGTAATTGAGCACCTTAAAGGCGATAAAGTAATCGTGTTTAAAAAGAAAAGAAGAAAAGGATATAAAGTTAAAAATGGACATCGTCAGTATTTAACTAAAATCCAAGTAGATGGAATTTCTGAAACAGGAGGCGCTAAACCAGCAGCTAAAAAAGAAGAGCCTAAAGCAGCCGTTAAGGCAGCAGCTCCGAAAGTAGAAGCTAAAAAAGAAGCTACTCCAAAAACAGAAGCTAAGCCAGCAGTTAAAAAAGCGGCTCCAAAGGCAGCAGCTAAAAAACCAGCAGCTAAAAAGCCAGCGGCAAAAAAAACAACTAAAAAAGCTGACGATTCAGCTAAAAAATAATAATTCTTCGTCTTTAATGACGAAATAAAAATTATAAATTATGGCACATAAAAAAGGAGCCGGTAGTTCTAAAAACGGAAGAGAATCAGAAAGTAAACGATTAGGCGTTAAAATATTTGGTGGACAAGCTGCAATAGCTGGGAACATCATTGTTCGTCAGAGAGGTACAAAACATAAACCAGGTGTAAATGTTGGGGTTGGTAGAGACCATACTTTATTTGCTTTAGTAGATGGTGTTGTTAGTTTTAGAAAAAAGAAAGATAATAGATCTTATGTTTCAGTTGATCCAATAACTGTATAAGAATTTATTTGCAAATATTTTAACTCCTGTATCTAAATTTAGGTACAGGAGTTTTTGTTTTTATAAATACCTAATCGGTATTTTTGTAGTATATTATTTAAATAGGAAAAAATGTTACAAACAACATTTATTAGGGAGCATAAAAATTTAATCATTGAAAGATTAAAGAAGAGAAACTTTGATGGTGCGGAAATTATTAATCAGATAATTAAATTAGATGATGATAGAAAAGCTAATCAGCAGGAGATAGATAGTCAATTAGCAGAAGGAAATTTGTTGGCTAAACAAATTGGAGATCTATTTAAAGCGGGTAAACAAGAAGAAGCAAATAAGCTAAAAGAACAAGTAGTAAAGCTTAAGGCAAGTATAGGGTTTAATATAGCTAATCAAATTGTAGTAAAAGAGAAATTAGATGAAGTGCTATATAGATTACCAAATGTTCCTAATGAAATTGTTCCAGCAGGGAAAAGTGATGCAGATAATGAAATTGTTTTTGAAGCGGGAGATATTCCTACCTTGCATACTGAAGCTGTTCCTCATTGGGAATTAGCAAAGAAATATAATTTAATTGATTTTGAGTTAGGCGTTAAAGTTACTGGTGCAGGATTTCCAATATACAGAGGGAAGGGAGCAAGGTTGCAAAGAGCATTGATTAGTTTCTTTTTGGATGAAGCTGTAGAGAATGGATACGAAGAAATAATTCCACCATTAATGGTAAATGAAGCTTCTGGATATGGAACGGGACAATTGCCAGATAAAGAAGGACAAATGTATTATATGCCTGCTGATGATTTATATATGATACCAACGGCAGAAGTCCCTATCACTAATATTTATAGAGATGTTATTTTAAAAGAAGAAGATTTTCCTATTAAAAATGTTGGTTATACGCCTTGTTTTAGAAGAGAGGCAGGATCTTATGGGAAAGATGTTAGAGGATTAAATCGTTTGCATCAATTTGATAAAGTAGAAATTGTGCAAATTCAACATCCAGATAAATCTTATGAAACACTAACTTTAATGGTAGAACATGTAAAAGAGTTGTTGAATAAGTTAGGATTGCCTTATAGGGTTGCAAAGCTTTGTGGAGGTGACTTAGGTTTTACGTCTGCTTTAACTTACGATATGGAAGTATATTCTGCTGCTCAAGAAAAATGGTTGGAAGTAAGTTCTATTTCTAATTTTGAAACATTTCAAGCTAACCGATTAAAGTGTAGATTTAAAGATGAGAATGGCAAAATGCAGTTAGTACATACACTAAACGGAAGTGCATTAGCGTTACCAAGGATATTAGCAGCTTTATTAGAAAATAATCAAACAGCAGAAGGAATAAAAATTCCTGAAGTTTTGGTAAAATATACAGGGTTTAACATCATAAATTAAAAAGAGATGAAAAAAATTATCATTTTATTAGTAATTGGGTCAACCATTTTTGCATGTAAAAATGCTTACGAAAAAGAAATAGGTGAGGTTGATGGGTTAATGAATATTTTAACAGAAACTGAAAATGCTTTACTTTCTGTAGATACCTCGAGAGCATTTACAGCTAGCAGACAAATTAAAATAGATTTAGATGAACTTAATGCAACAAAAGATACTTTATCTAAAGAACAAGCATTTAGGTTAGATGAATACTATTCTAGTAAAAAGAAACTTTTTAGGTTAACAGGAAATTACCAAGGATATGTAGAGAAGGTTAACTACTCTAAAAATCAATTAGTTAATTTAAAACAAGATTTAGCTAATGGTAAGATAACTAAAGAAGATTATGCAAAATATTATGAATCGGAGCAAATGATTATTTTGGATTTAAATAGCCAAATAAACCAAGCTATTGGAGGCTTAGAAGAAGTATTAGAAAAATTAAGAATAAACAGGCAAGAAGTTATTAATATTATTGAAGAACACAAATCCCATGCTGCTGAAACAAAATAATGAAGCAATCATTTAAAATAATAGCATTTACCTTAATATCCGTTTTTTATTCGACTCAATTATTCGCACAAAAAGAAACGGATGTTAGATTAGCAGCACAATACTATACTGATAAGGAATACGATAAAGCTGTTATTTATTACGAGAAATTATTTGATAAAACACACTCTCAAGCTTATTATGTAAGGTTGTTGGATTGTTTTATTGAATTAAAAGAATACAGCAATGCTGAAAAGTTGATTAAACGAGAAACGAAACGAAACGAATTTCAATTAGAATATTGGACAGATTTAGGGAATCTTTATAAACTGTCTGATGAATCCTCAAAAAGTACTCAAGCCTACGATAAAGCTTTAAAACTATTAACACCCAATAATGAACAAATTATGGGTTTGGCTAATGGTTTTTTAAAGTATAAAGAAACTCAATATGCTATTGATACTTATTTAAAAGGAAGAAAATTATTAAAGGGGAGTTATCCTTTTAATTTTGAATTAGCTCAGGTGTATGATTTGCAGGGCAATACTGAGGCTATGTTAGAAGAATATCTAGGGTTATTGACTTATCAAGAGTCATACATTCAAAGTGTACAGAACGCCTTGCAAACAGCTTTAAATCCAGATGTTGATGGTGAGAAAAAAGCTTTATTAAAATCATTACTAATCAAAAACATTCAAAAAAATCCAGATGTTCGGGTTTACCCAGAAATGCTAATTTGGGTTTATATTCAAGAAGAAAATTTTAGTGGTGCATTTATACAGGCAAAAGCTTTGGATAAAAGACAAAAAGAAACAGGTAAAAGAATTATTTCATTAGCAGAATTAAGTTTAGAGAATAAAGATTACGAAACAGCCATTAAATGTTACCAATATGTTATTGATAAAGGAGCAGATAACTACTATTACATTAGCTGTAAAATGGAGTTGGTTAATGTTTACAATCAAAAAATTATTGGTTCCAATAAGTACACTCAAGAAGATTTACTTGCATTAGAAAAAAATTACAAATCAACTATCAATGAATTAGGTAAATCAGCAGCAACAGCTCCATTGTTAACAGGGTTGGCTCATTTGCAAGCTTTTTATTTACACAACACTAACGATGCTGTTAATTTGTTAAATGAAATTATTGTAATACCAAGGTTAAGCGCCCATGATGTTGCTAAAAACAAAATAGAATTGGCAGATGTTTATTTGTTTACGGGTGAAATTTGGGATGCTTCTTTATTGTATTCTCAAGTTGAAAAAGCTTTTAAATATGACCAATTGGGAGAAACTGCAAAGTTTAAAAATGCTAAAATATCTTTTTATACAGGAGATTTTGGTTGGGCTAAAACACAATTAGATGCATTAAAAGCTTCAACATCTAAGTTGATTTCAAATGATGCCATGCAACTATCAGTAACAATAACCGATAATATTGGTATTGATACTACAGAAGCTCCTTTATTAATGTTTGCGAAGGCAGATTTGTTGGCTTTTCAGAATAAGAATATCGAAGCGATGCAAATGTTAGATTCCTTAAAAAAGGAATACCCGATGCATACCATTGCGGATGACATCTTATATAAGCGCTACCAAATTAACTATAAACAAAGCAAGTATGTTGATGCAGCTAAAAATTTACAAGATATTATTGATAATTACAGTTACGATATTTTCGCGGATGATGCTATCTATCAGTTAGCAGTATTAAATGACAACCAGTTAAATGATAAACAAAAAGCAGCTGAATTGTATAAAAAGATAATGTTTGATTATCAAAGTAGTATTTATGTGGTAGATGCTCGTAAACGTTATAGAGAATTAGATGATGGAGTAAGGGTTTTTACAACTGGAGATGTTCAAAATGGTGATGTTCCAATTGTAGTGAAAGATTACAGTGATAATGGAACAAAAGATTTAGGAAGCACTAACGATGTCTTTTTTTATGGGATTCGTGCAACGGGTAATTATAAGTTATATAATTCTAATAAACAAATAATTAAAGAGGGTTTATTTAAAGATTTTAAGCTTATTGATGGTAAATGGTATCGATACAATGAGAAGGAAGAACTTATAGAGATACAAATTTTCGAGAAAGGTAAATTAATTGGAAAAGAACCTGTTCAGTAAAATAAAACTATTATAGCATTAAAACATTCGCACATTCACTATGAGCCTAATTACTTGGTTAGAGAATAACATGTTGTCTTGTCCGTACAAAAAGTATTTGGGAGTGGATTGTTTTGGTTGCGGAATGCAACGTTCTTTTGTAGCACTTTTAAAAGGAAATTTAATAGAAAGTTTTTATTTGTACCCAGCATTAATACCAATGATATTAATGCTGTTATTTTTAATAGTTCATTTAATTTTTAAGTTCGAAAATGGAGGCACATGGCTTAAATACATCTTTATTTTTGTGGTAGCTATTGTGGTAATTAATTTTGTTTTAAAATTAATTTATCATTAATCAGTTAAAAACTTCTACATCATCCCTTAAATCATAGGTCTATTTAAATTTTATTTTTATTACATTTGTTTTTCATTAAAATTAACTATGAATTTAGAATCAATTATTTCAATTACCGGTAAAGGCGGTTTATATAAAGTGTTGTCTCAAACCAAAAATGGTTTAATAGTAGAATCAATTGCTGACGGTAAAAGAATGCCTGTGTATGCTTCAGAAAAAGTAAGTGCTTTAAATGATATTAGTATCTATACTAATGAGGGTGATATGCCACTTCAAGAGGTTTACGAAAAACTTTATAAAAAAACTGCTGGTAAAGCTGCAGTTGATCATAAAGCAAAACCAGAAGAGTTAAGAAGCTTTTTAGTTGAAGTAGTAAAAAACTTTGATCAAGAAAGAGTTTATAATTCGGATTTGAAAAAATTGTTTCAATGGTTTAATTTATTGGTAGAAAACGGTTTGTTAGTTCCTGAAAAGAAAGACGCAAAACCTAAAAAAGCAGGAGAAGGAGAGAAAGAGACTTCTACCAAAAAAGCTCCAGCAAAAAAAGCTGCGGTAACTAAAAAACCAGTTGCAAAAAAAGCAAGCCCAAAAACATCAGGTGCTAAAGGAGGCGCAAAATCTGCAACCCCTTCTAAAAAAGGAAAATAATTAAAACAACTTTATACAATCCGAGTCAAATTTGACTCGGATTTTTTATGTCATATCATTTATGGAAACTAGCTCATTACAATTACCATCTAAAAATCCAAGAACATTATTACCAAACAATTTAGTAATTGATTCTTGGGATAAAATTGTACCCTATTTTGAAGAGTTAAAAAATAGGGAAATAAATTCTGTAGTTGAACTAGAAAAATGGTTGGCAGATAAAAGTGAGTTAGAAGCTGTTTTAGAGGAAGATATGGCTTGGCGTTATATCAAAATGAATATCGATACAACTGATGCTGAATTGGAAAAAGATTTTCATTTTTTTATAACTGAAATAGAACCTCAAATAGCTCCTTATTTTAATGAGTTTAATAAAAAACTAATTGCATCTAAATTTGTTGATGAATTAGATAAAGAAGAATATCATATTTATTTAAGAGGCATCAAAAAAGAGATAGAAATTTTTAGAGAGAAAAACATTGCCTTACAAACTCAATTGCAAGCAGATGCTCAAAAATATGGAGCCATTGCAGCTAAAATGACGGTTAACATCAATAACAAAGAAGTTACCATGCAACAAGCTGCTAAGTTGTTAAAAGATACAGATAGAAAGGTTCGAGAAGAAGTTTTTCAAAAAATGACTACCAGAAGATTGTTGGAGGTTAATGAATTAAATAATCTTTACACCCATTTAATTAAGTTAAGAAATGAAGTAGCTCAAAATGCAGGATTCTCAAACTTTAGAGATTACATGTTTGCAGCAATGGGCCGATTTGATTATACTGCTAAAGATTGTTTTGAATTTCATGATGCAATTGCGAAAGAAGTAGTTCCGGTAACAAATTCGTTTGATTTAGAACGTAAGCAACAGTTAGGATTAACAACTTTAAAGCCTTGGGATACTGATGTTGATGCAAGTGGTAAAAGTTCATTAAATCCTTTTGATGGAGGAGAAGAGTTAATTGATAAATCGATAAAATGTTTTCATAAAATTAGACCTTACTTTGGTGAGCGATTAGAGATTATGAAACAAATGAAATATGTTGATTTAGAATCTAAAACAGGTAAAGCACCAGGAGGCTTTAATTATCCGTTACACGAGATAGGCGTTCCTTTCATTTATATGAATGCTGTTGGTTCTCAAAGAGATTTGGTAACGATGGTACATGAGGGTGGACATGCCGTTCATTCGTTTTTAACAAGAGATTTAAAACTGACTGGTTTTAAAGAGTTTCCATCAGAAGTAGCAGAGTTAGCTTCAATGAGTATGGAGCTTATAACGATGGATTATTGGGATGAGTTTTATGACAATGAAGAAGAACTGAAAAGAGCTAAAAAAGAGCAATTAGAAAAATCTTTAGAAACCTTGCCTTGGGTTGCTGCTATTGATAAATTTCAACATTGGGTTTATGAAAACCCTACGCATACTATTGATGAAAGAAATGCAAAATGGAATAACATTATGCAAGCCTTTGGAAGTAGTGTGGTTGATTGGACAGGAAACGAAGATAGTTTAACCAATTTGTGGCAAAAACAATTGCACTTGTATGAAGTTCCTTTTTATTATATAGAATATGGAATGGCTCAATTAGGAGCAATTGCCGTTTGGCGTAATTACAAGCAAAATCCTGATAAAGCAATAGATCAATACATTGCAGCTTTAAAATTAGGTTATACAAAGTCTATCGGAGAAATTTATAAAACAGCGGGAATTGAGTTTAATTTCTCTCAAGCTTATGTAAAAGAGTTGGTTGATTTTGTGAAAGAAGAGTTAAAGAAAATTTAATTCCTACATTAAATCACGGTAACACGAATATTTTTTTTCTTGAGTTTTGTGTTGTTAACCAATTGTAGCAATTGATTTACTTTGCTAGATTTTACGGAAACAAAAGTACAGTTTTGTTGTAATTCAATAATACCCAACTCATCGTTACTCAATTTACCTTGCTTAAAAAATAGTCCAGCAATATCTCCTTTAGAAATTTTATCTTTTCTGCCTCCAGTAATGTATAAGGTTTGCCAATCTGATTTTTGTGGAATAGCTGCATCCTCAATTTCTATAACTTCTGAATTAGTGATAAAATCAGGCAATCTTTCATCTTTCCATTTTAATACATAGGCACTACCTTCTTTTTTCATTCGAGCTGTTCTTCCATTTCTATGGGTAAACTCTTGGTTTCTGTTTGGTAATTCGTAATGAATAATAAATTTTATTTCTGGTATATCTAACCCTCTTGCAGCTAAATCGGTAGCCAATAAAATTTTATGGGTGCCATTTCTAAATTTAATAAGGGATGTTTCTCTATCAATTTGTTCCATGTCACCATGAAAACAACAGTATTCAATTTTATGGTCGGTTAAGTAATCACTAACATCTTGTATGGTGTCTTTAAAATTGCAGAAGATAATTCCAGGCTCATTACCAATGTGGCAAATTGTTTTTACCAAGGTATCTAATTTGTTTTTTGATGGAGATATAACTGTTTTAAGTTGTAATTGAGAATCCCCTTCTTTTGAATAATCAATGGTTTTAGGTTTAGTTAAACCAACAAACTCAGGAATAGTTAGTTTAGCTGTCGCAGATGTTAAAATCCGTTGATTAATAGTTGGTAAACATTCGATTATTTCTACCATTTCTCTTTCAAAACCAATTTCTAATGATTTATCAAACTCATCCAGCACTAAGGTTTTAATATAGTCGGTAGGAAATACATCCCTTACTAAGTGTGAAGCAACTCTTCCTGGAGTTCCAATTAAAATAGCTGGACGGTGTTTTAAATCCATTTTATCACGAGAACCAGAAGTACCTCCATAAACAG
Organism: Vicingaceae bacterium; assembly: GCA_037969435.1. GTDB lineage: Bacteria > Bacteroidota > Bacteroidia > Flavobacteriales_E > Vicingaceae. Next base: position 143,797 of record JBBKXK010000002.1, on the reverse strand, counting down.
CATTTACTTTAAACCCTGCGCCCATAGTACGAATAACTTGCTCGATTTGTATCGCTAATTCTCTACTTGGAACTAAAATTAAAACTTGAACTTCATCTAAGTTAGGATCTAACTTTTCTATAATAGGCAATAAAAATGCAACTGTTTTTCCAGAACCTGTTGGAGAGAGTAGTACTATATCCGAATTAGAAGAAATAGCTAAATGTGCTTCTTCTTGCATCGGGTTGAGTTTCTCAATACCTAATTTAGTTAGGATGTTTTGTTGGGTTTTAATGCTGTTTATCATCCCGCAAAAGTAAGTTTATTTAGGTATTAGTTAACATTTATAATAAAGCCTAAATATTTTACATCGGATCTACATCAATCGTAATTCTAACACTTTTATATTTACTAAAAGCTTCAAAGTTATTTTTAATGTTCATGATTAGCTCACGAGTTTTGTTAACTGAAATTTCTCGTTCTACTTTTAACATGGTGTTTTTATGGTAAAGGTTTTTGATACGAGCAATTACAGGGAAATCTGGACCTAAAACACGTTCACCAAATTGAATTTTTAAAGCATCGGTAAATTCTCTTGCGCCTTCATTTAACACTTCTTTGTCTCTGTGTTTTAACGTAAAATGGATAATCCGTTGAAAAGGAGGGTACTTAAATTTTTTACGTTGAACAATTTCATCGTTGTACATTCCTGTATAGTCGTGTTCAATTACTTGTCTTATTATAGGGTGGTAAGGATCGTAAGTTTGTATCAATACCTTGCCTCTTTTTGCTTTTCTTCCTGCTCTTCCACTTACTTGACTCATTAATTGATAAGAACGCTCAAAAGCTCTAAAATCAGGAAAATTCAACATTCCATCGGCATTTAAAATACCAACAACCGAAACATTATCAAAATCCAAACCTTTAGTTACCATTTGGGTGCCAACCAAAACATCAATTACACCTTCTTCAAAATCGCTAATTAAATTGTGGTAAGCATTTTTAGTTCGAGTGGTATCAGCATCCATTCGGGCTACTTTAATTTTTGGAAAAAATAAGGGTAATTCTTCTTCAATTTGTTCTGTTCCAAAGCCTTTTAACGTTACTCTCGCACTGCCACAAGAGCCACAGGTGGAAGGCATTTGTTTACTGGTGCCACAATAATGGCATTTTAATAAATTGGCAAATTTATGGTAGGTTAAAGAAACATCACAGTTTTTACACTCCGGTACATGACCACATTCTTCACACAATAAAAAAGGCGCATAACCTCTTCGGTTTTGAAACAAAATAACTTGTTCTTTATTTTTAAAAGCTTCCTCCATCAATTCCATTAATAATGGAGAAAAATGAGATTTCATTATTTTTTTTCGGGAAGCTTCTTTTACATCAGCGCACAATATTTCGGGCATTTGAACTCCTCCATGTCGTTTGGTAATTTCTACCAAGCCATATTTACCTTCTTTGGCATTCCAATACGTTTCAACTGCTGGAGTTGCCGAACCCATTAATGTTTTTGCTGCATGGATATTTGCTAAAACAACAGAAGCATCTCTTGCATTGTATCTTGGAGAAGGTTGATATTGTTTAAAGCTGTTCTCGTGCTCTTCATCAATAATGATAAGTCCTAAATTGTTAAAAGGTAAAAACATGGCAGACCGTGCTCCCATTACAATTTGAAAACGACTTGATTTTGTATGTTCAAAATTTAAGACACTGTTCCAAATTTCTACTCTTTCGTTTTCATTAAATTTAGAGTGATAAACTCCAATGGTATCTCCAAAAACTTTTTGTAAACGCGTAATTAACTGTGTAGTTAATGCTATTTCGGGTAATAAGTAGAGTACTTGTTCGCCTTTAGCTATGGCTTCCTGTATTAGTTTAATGTAAATTTCTGTTTTACCAGAAGAGGTTACACCGTGTAACAAAACAACATCTTTCTCTTCAAATTGAGTTTTTATTTCAGTAAGTGCTTTGGTTTGATGCTCGTTTAACTTTTTATCACCAATAAGCTCATTTTGGTATTTTCCAATTCGATCAACAGCTACTTCATAAACCTCAAAAACATTTTTTTTAACTAATTGATTGATAATGCTTGCTGTAATATTGGTTGAGCTTTGTAAATCTAGCTTTTTAACTTCTTTTGGCTTGTTGTATCGATTAGAAAGGTGAATAAAAGACATCAATGTTTCTAGTTGTTTACTAGCTTTTGATAAGTCTTCAAAGATTTGTTTTAGGTTTTCTTCTTGATTGGCAAATTCAGTTAATCTTACAAAAGCAACTAACTTAGGTTTGTATTTACGTTTTAAATCCTCTTCAACAATTATGGCTTTTTTTTCTATTAAGGATTTAACAACTCGGTGTACATTTTTAATGTTTAAAATTTCTGCAATTTCTTGCAGACTTAAAATACTTCTAACCTCTAAAGCTTCGTAAATTAAGTATTCGTTATCGGTTAAGTCTTTATGGATGTCTCCATCAAACTCATCATTCAATAATATTTTGGTTTCGCTAGCTAACTTTAAAGCGCCAGGTAAAGCTGCATTAAAAACATCACCTGGGTTAGCAATGTAATAATTGGCTATCCAATCCCAGTGTTTTAGTTGTTTTTCGTTAACAATTGGCCTGTCATCCAAAAGTGATTCAACATATTTTGCTTGATATTCGGTAGGGGGTGAGTGGTGTATTTTTTTTACCAAAGCAGAGTATAATTTACCTCCTCTTCCAAAAGGAACAACAGCTCTTTGTCCAATTTGAATATCATCATTCAATTCTTTAGGTAAGCGGTAAGTAAACAAATTCGGTAACGAAAGGGGTAAGATTACATCAATAAATATGGTTTCGTTATTGGTCATAATCTAACAAGAAAGTATTTCAGCTAAAGTTAACAAGTTTGTATTTATTTTTTGGTGATGTTTAATGGCTTTTTCAAAAGGTGTATAAGCTATTTTTTTGTCAATTACTCCAACCATAAGATTAGTTTTATTTTCAAGTAAAGCATTAACTGCAGCATTACCAAGTTGACTTGCTAAAACTCTATCTAAAGCAGATGGACTGCCTCCTCGTTGAATATGTCCTAAAACAGTCACTCTTGCATCATAATTTGGACATTTTTGTTTGATAGTTTCAGCAATTTTATAAGCACCACCTGCATCATCTCCTTCGGCAACCATAACTATCATGCTAGATTTATGTTGCTTTGTCCCACTTTCTAATTTAGCAATTAATTCATCTATGTAGGTTTGTGTTTCTGGAATCAAAATGGCTTCAGCACCAACTCCAATTCCACTTCTTAACGCTAAAAAACCTGCATCTCTACCCATTACCTCCACTAAAAATAAACGATTGTGCGAATTAGCGGTATCTCTAATTTTATCAACGGCTTCAATAATAGTATTTAAAGCAGTATCGTAACCAATGGTATAATCTGTTCCATACAAATCATTATCGATGGTGCCAGGTATACCAATAAATGGGATGTTAAATTCTTTGTTAAAGATGGCTGCACCTGTAAAAGTTCCATCGCCACCTATGGCAACTATTCCATCTAGTTCGTGCTTTTTAATGTTATCGTAAGCTTTTTGTCTTCCTTCTTTGGTATGAAATTCTTTGCAGCGAGCACTTTTTAAAATAGTGCCTCCACGTTGAATAATGTTACTTACATCAGCTGAAACTAACGCTTTTAGATTTCCTTCAATTAAGCCTTTGTAGCCTTCATATATTCCGTAAGGTTTTATATTGTGGTAAATACAAGTTCTCACAACAGCTCTTACTGCAGCATTCATTCCTGGAGAATCTCCACCTGATGTAAAAACGCCTATTTTTTTCATGTTAATTGTTTTATTCTTTCTTTTCTTGAGATAGAAAAATCTTTATCAGTGTTGCTTAAATAAGTTAATATTTTTAAAGTTAAACTTTTTAGATGAGGGTTAGTTGGGGTTATCAAGTATTTCTGATAAAGCAGTTCTTCTAATATTTTAAAATGAGTGATTTCAAAATTTTGTTTTTCTAATAATTCATCAATAATGTTGCTCGGGTTTTCTTCAATTATTTTGTTCAGGTTTAGTTTTAAATAGCTTTCTCCAAATTGGTCTAACTCAAAATTAGCTTTTTCGGGTTCGCTGTTTTGTTGAAGCAATAAAACTTTGGCAATCATTTTAACTAATTCATCTAAATGTCGTTGGATGTAATCTTTTTTAAGCATAAGTGGTAAAATTATAAATTACAATATCCAAAATTCAAAGTTTGATTAGTTGTTAGTTGATGTTTGCATCTTATGTACTTTCTTAGTTCCTCTATACATTTCGTATTTCATAAATCTACATTCTAAACTTCCATTAAATACTTTTATTTTTCGAGATGGTCTTAATCCAACTTTTTTTAATGCCTCCATGTTTGAACTGATAATCCAAGCATTCCAACCATCGTATCTGTTTTTTAGGTTGTCACCAAATGCTGTGTATAAATCATCAACATTCTCACCAATTCTTTCTCCGTAAGGCGGATTAGAAACAATTACTCCTTTTAGTTGAGGAGCATCAAAATCAACAAAATCTTTTTTATGTAATTCAATTTTATCAGTTAATCCTGCAGCTTCAATGTTAACTCTGCACATTCCCATTACTCTTGCATCAATATCAATTCCAATAATTTTAAAGTCAAAATCAATTTCTGCATCTAGTGCCTCATCAATTACATCATCAAAAATTGCTTCATCAAAAGTTTTCCAATTCATAAAACCAAATACAGCTCTATTAATGTTTGGAGGAATGTTGCAAGCAATCATTGCTGCTTCGATTAGTAACGTTCCAGAGCCACAAAATAAATCGATAAAGTTGGAGTTTTTATCCCATCCACTTAAAAGTATTAATCCTGCAGCTAAATCTTCTTTAATAGGAGCCATACTTTGACTATCACGATAACCTCTTTTAAATAAAGGATCCCCAGAACTATCTAGACTAACTGTACATCTGTTATCGGCATTAATATGCAGGTTAATTCTAATGTCAGGATTATTCGTGTCTACATTCGGACGTTCATTAAACTTGTCTCTAAATCTATCTGCAATGGCATCTTTAGCTTTTAATGCAGCATACTTAGTATGATTAAATAGTTCAGAAAAAACAGTAGAATCTATCGCGAAACTTTGGTTGAGATCAAAAATAGTTTCCCATTCTATTTCTTTTACTTTGTTGTATAAATCTGTATCATCCTTAATTGTAAACTCTTTAAAAGGAACAATTAACCTGCTCGCTGTTCTAAGCCAAATATTTGCTTTGTAAAGCATCTCTTTATTACCAGAAAAAGTAACAGCTCTATTTCCTTTTTCACAATCTTTTACACCTAACGCTCTTAATTCTTCAATTAGCACATCTTCTAATCCAAAAGATGTTTTTGCAATTATTTGAAATACATTTTCATTATTCATTTTGTAAAGATACTATAAAGGCATCATCTTAAAAACTAATTTAGTTAAGGATTTCTTAAACAATACTATTATATTTGACTCGAATATTTTAATTGAGCTATTGAAAGTAAAACCAATTATTGGGCGTTTTGAACGAATTAACTTTATTGAATTAGACTTAATTGATATTGAGGCTAAAATCGATACAGGAGCGTATTCATCATCAATACACTGTCATGATATTTGGGAAGATGAAACAACAAAAACCTTACATTTTAAATTGTTAGATCCCTCTCATCCTGATTACAATGAAAAAGATATTCAATTTAAAAATTACACCAAAACTGTAGTTAAAAGTTCTACAGGAATCAAAGAATCCCGATTTAAAATAAATACAGATATACAAGTTGGTAAAAAAGTGTATGCTACCAATTTTACTTTAACAGATAGGAGTAATATGCGTTTTCCAGTTTTATTGGGTAGAGTTATTTTAAAGAAGTTTTTAGTTGATGCTTCTAAGAAGTATTTATTGAGTGCTCTAGAAAAATAAAAAATCCAACATTGAGTATAAATTATCCTTTGTAAACAGGTTAATTAATTCTAATTTTAGCCTTCAAAATTATTATAAAATGTCAGAAGAAATAGAAAAAGTAAAGTGTTTAATTATTGGTTCAGGACCAGCAGGATATACAGCAGCAATTTATGCAGCAAGAGCAAATATGAACCCAGTATTATACCAAGGAATGCAACCTGGTGGACAATTAACAACAACAAATGAAGTGGAAAATTTTCCGGGATACGCTGATGGAGTTACTGGTCCAGAAATGATGATGCAGTTAGAAGCGCAAGCAAAACGTTTTGATACCGATGTTAGAAATGGTTGGGTAACTAAAGTTGATTTTAGCGGACCAATACATAAAGTTTGGATTGAAGATAAAAAAGAAATACATGCTGAAACAGTAATTATTTCTACTGGAGCATCAGCAAAATATTTAGGAATAGATTCGGAACAACATTATTTAAAAGCTGGAGGTGGAGTATCTGCTTGCGCTATTTGTGATGGTTTCTTTTATAGAGGTCAAGAAACAGTTATTGTTGGAGCAGGAGATTCTGCTTGCGAAGAAGCTCATTATTTATCAAACATTTGTAAAAAAGTTACGATGTTGGTTCGTAGAGATGAGTTTAGAGCATCTAAAATTATGGCAGAAAGAGTAAAAAATACGCCAAACATCGAGATTTTATACAATACAGATACCTTAGAAGTATTAGGAGAAAACGATTTGGTAACAGGTACTAAAGTGAAAAACAATAAAACTGGTGAAGAAAAAGTAATTCCTTGTACTGGATTTTTTGTAGCAATTGGACATACCCCAAATACTGAAATATTTAAAGATTACCTTAATTTAGATGAAGCTGGATATATTAAATATGCACAACCTGGCACCGCTAAAACAAATGTAGCTGGTGTTTTTGTTAGTGGTGATGCAGCAGATAAAACTTACAGACAAGCAATTACAGCTGCTGGCACAGGTTGTATGGCGGCTTTAGAAGCAGAAAGATATATAGCAGCAAAAGGACATTAAAAAAACAAGTTATTATGGAAAAAGTAGCAGTAATAGGTGCAGGAACAATGGGTAATGGTATTGCTCATACTTTTGCTCAATCAGGATATAAAGTAAGTTTAATTGATATCTCTCAAGCATCTTTAGATAAAGCAATAGCAACAATCTCTAAAAATTTAGATAGAATGGTTGCTAAAGAAAAAATAACAGAAGCAGATAAGAGTAATACATTAGGTAATATTTCTACTTATACAGAAATGGCTGAAGGTGTTAAAGGAGTTCAATTAGTAGTAGAAGCAGCAACAGAAAACGTTGATTTAAAATTGAAAATATTTAAAGCAATGGATGAAGCAACTGCTGCTGATGTAATTTTAGCTTCTAATACTTCATCTATTTCTATTACTCAAATTGCAGCAGTTACAAGTCGCCCAGATAAAGTAATAGGGATGCACTTTATGAATCCAGTGCCAATTATGAAACTGGTAGAGATTATTAGAGGTTATTCTACCTCTGATGAGGTTACTAAAACCATTATGGAATTATCTAAAAAATTAGGTAAAACTCCAACAGAGGTAAACGATTACCCAGGTTTTGTGGCTAATCGTATTTTAATGCCAATGATTAACGAAGCTATTATTACTTTACATGAAGGTGTTGCTGGCGTTAAAGAAATTGATACGGTAATGAAATTAGGAATGGCACATCCAATGGGACCATTGCAATTAGCTGATTTTATTGGTTTGGATGTTTGTTTGTCAATACTAAATGTAATGTACAAAGGTTTTGGAAATCCTAAATACGCTCCATGCCCTTTATTAGTTAACATGGTAATGGCAGGTAAAATGGGAATTAAATCTGGTGAAGGTTTTTATTCTTGGACTCATGGAACAAAAGATTTAATTGTTTCTAGTCAATTTAAATAATTGCTAATAAAATTAAATAAAACCGCCATTTTATTGAAATGGCGGTTTTTTTATTTGTGGCAATACACTTTCATATTTTTCGTTAATAAAAGTTATCTTGAATAGGTATATTTGTTGCAATCAAAAATTAAGGTGAAAAAACTTACAAGTTTCATATTTCTTTCATTTATAGGTCCGTTTATACTTACCTTTTTTATTGCTGTATTTGTTTTATTAATGCAGTTTATTTGGTTGTACGTTGATGAAATGTTAGGAAAAGGCATTGAATGGTACGTGATTGCAGAATTATTACTTTACTCTTCAGCAAACGTTGTCCCACTAGCTTTACCACTTTCGGTTTTATTAGCATCTTTAATGACCTTTGGTAACTTAGGAGAGCATTTTGAGTTAGTATCCTTTAAAGCAGCTGGAATATCATTACAAAGAGTAATGAGGCCATTAATCATTTTTGTGATTTTTATAAGCATCTCGGCATTTTGTTTCTCTAATTATATAATGCCAGTAGCCAACCTTAAGTTTTTCTCATTATTACATGATATTAGAAGTAAAAAACCTGCGGTAAATATAAAGCCGGGAGTTTTTTATAAAGAAATTGATGGATATGTGTTAAGAGTAATGAGTAAAGATATGTTAGAGAATGGTACGGAAATGTTGAAAGATGTGATGATTTATAACCATACAAATGGGAATGGAAACAGAAATTTAACAGTTGCAGATTCAGCAATTATGAGTGTGTCAGATGATGAAACTTATTTCTCAATTAAACTGTTTAATGGTACAGACTATCAAGAGCAAGATGAGAATACCACTTCAAAATCTTATCCATTATCAAGGTTTTCTTTTGAAGAGAATGAGATGAGAATAAGTTTAACAGGGTTTGGTTTTAATAGAACAGATGAAGATGCCTTTAAACATGATTACAGGTTATTTAACTTAAAACAGCTCGAAAATAAAACAGATACTTTAAAAAAAGAATACAATCACGCAGTAGAGAGTTTTACTTATTTGATCAACCATGCCTATATGTTTAATGATTCGATTTATGATAAAATGAAAGTTGATTCATTACCTATTTTGTCTTCAGCTGAGATATTTAAGAATATAACGAAAGAAGAATTAAATCAAGTTTATGCGATTGCGATTAATAATGCAAGAACCAATAAAGGTAGAAGTGGAGCAGCAGCTTCGGAAACAGTAATTAGAGCAAGAGATATGGCTAGAATGGCAATTGAATGGCATCGAAAGTTTTCATTTTCTTTAGCCTGTTTAATTATGTTTTTGATTGGAGCCCCATTGGGTGCCATTGTTAAAAAAGGAGGCTTAGGGATGCCTGTCGTTATTTCTGTTATTTTCTTTTTGTTCTTTTGGGTAGTATCAATTATTGGGGAGGATATGGTGAAAGAAATGGTTCTTCTTCCATATCAAGGAATGTGGATGTCCACTGTTGTTTTATTTCCTTTGGGGCTATTCTTTACATACAAAGCCACAACTGATTCAGCAATGTTTGATTTTAATGCCTACAAACTATTTTTCGCTAAAATTTTTAAGAAGAAAACGGTTTAATTTTTTGATTGGTAATAGGAAACAATATCTTTTAAGCTATCTTCTAAAGAATATTTATTAAGCCAACCAGTGTCTTTCATTAATTTTTCGTTAGAGCCTATTATTACTTTATTGTCATTTGGTCTAACCAAGTTAGGGTCTGTTTTTTGAACTACTTGAATATCTAGTATAGAAGAAATGGTTGAAATAACTTCCGTTAGAGTAACTCCTTTCCCATTACAAATGTTATATACTTCTCCTTTTTTTCCTTTCTTAAATAGTAAGTAGTATGCTTCTACAACTGAACGTACATCTACAAAGTCACGAATTATAGAAGTATCACCTGTAGTTAATTCTTTTAATGGATTAGCGTCATTTTTTAAAGCGATCATCTTTTTAATAAAAGATGGAATAACAAACATGTCTTTTTGATGTGTACCAATATGATTAAAAGAGCGAGTCATAATTATATCCATCCCATAACTATTGGTATAAATTTTTGATAACATTTCTTGAGACACACGCGCTACAGCATAAGGACTGATTGGATTTAAAACGTGTTCTTCTGTCAAATAAACTTTACTCTCTGAAACATTTCCATATTCTTCAGAAGAACCAATAGATAATATTCTACAATCAATACCTGAAAGGCGAACAGTTTCAATAAGGTTTAAAAATATATTGGTGTTATTGGTAAAGCTTTCAACAGGAAGTTTCCAACTTAATGCTACGCTACTGTATGATGCTAGGTGTAATATGTAATTTGGTTCAAACTCAGTAATTACCTTGTTTACAGCATCTTTATTTAATAAGTCAACTTTTTGAAAACTACAATTGATAGATGAAAAATTATTGTAATCAAAGGAGATGTTGTCATTGATGTCAATGCCTAAAACTTCAGCATCTATTTCATTATTTTCTAAAAAATCTAGAAAGTGTTTACTAACAAATCCTGAAAATCCTGTAATTAAAAACTTTTCTTTATAAATCATCTATTCAATCTTTCGGAATCAAAAATAAACATTCATAGCAAATTATAAATCAAAAAAGCTAAAGCAATTCTAATTACTATATTTGCAATCTTCATAAATATTGAATTTCTTTAGTAAGATTTTTTATGAAAATATTACAGATATGTAGCAAAATACCTTTCCCTCCAAAAGATGGAGGAAGTATTGCTATGAATATTTTAACACATGGATTAATATCTTCTGGTAATCAGGTGGATGTGTTGGCTGTAAATACTCCAAAACATTATATTAAAGCCGAAGATATAGATGAAGGTTATCGATCAAAAACTAATTATCAATCAATATTTATTGATACCTCAATAAAGCCAGTTGCAGCATTTTTTAATTTATTTTCTTCTAAGTCTTACAATATTGAACGTTTTTATTCCAAAGAATTTGAATCCAACTTAATAACCAAGCTAAAGGCTAACAAATACGATATAATTCACTTAGAAACGCTATGGGTGACCCCTTATGTTGATGTAATTAGAAAATATTCTAGTGCAAAAGTTGTATTAAGGTCTCAAAATGTTGAGTTTATGATTTGGGAGCGGTTAGCGGAAGATTGTTCTAATCCATTAAAGAAGACATATTTAAAACTTTTAGCCAAACGATTAAAAGGATATGAGTTGCAGATGCTTAATAAATATGATGCAATTTTGACTATAACAGAATTAGATACAAAAGTATTTAAAGATATGGGGTGTATAAAACCAATTATGCATGTGCCTTTTGGAATAGATTTAGAGAAATATAAAATAGAGGTGGCGAATTTAGAAAAACCTTCTGTATTTCATATCGGAGCTATGGATTGGAGACCGAATGCTGATGGAATTAATTGGTTTTTAAAAGGTGTTTGGTTAAAAGTGGTTGAAAATTATTCAGCTATTAATTTATATTTGGCTGGTAGAAATATGCCAGATTGGTTAACCCATCTTAAAATGAAAAATGTAGTAGTGGAGGGAGAAGTTGCTGATTCTCATGAATTCATTAACTCAAAATCAATCATGATTGTTCCATTAAATTCTGGTGGAGGTATGCGTGTAAAAATTATTGAAGGAATGGCTTTTGGAAAAACGATAATTTCTACTAGTGTAGGAGCTGAGGGTATAGAATATGAAAATGGAAAAAACATTATTATAGCTGATACAGAAAATGAGTTTTCTGAGGCCATACAAAAATGTGTAAGTGATACTGTTTTCTCTGATTCAATTGGTAAAAATGCTAGAACTTTAGCAGAAAATAAATACGACAATCAAATTATCTGTAATCAACTATCTGATTTTTATAAGGGTTTAATAAATTAATGAAAATTTTTGTTCTACTTTCTCGTTTCCCTTATCCTTTAGAAAAAGGAGATAAATTGCGTGCATTTCATCAGATAAAGGAGTTGTCGAAAAATCACGAAATAATTCTATGTGCATTAACTGATGAAAAGATAGAGAAAAAATCAATTGAAATTTTATCTAAATATTGTGAGCATATTGAAATTATAAAATTACCCAAGTATAAAATTTATTGGAATTTAATAAGGCAATTGTTGTTTACGGATAAATCACTTCAAGTCGCTTATTTTTATAATTCGGCAGCTCAAAAAAAAATAGATTTATATCTAAATAAATATCAGCCAGACCATATTTATTGTCAATTAATCAGGGTTACTGAATATGTTCGTAATTCTTCCATTAACAAAACACTAGATTATATGGATGCTTTAGCGAGAGGTATGGAAAGAAGAGTTGATGATGCACCGTTTTATTTAAAGTGGTTTTTAAAAACAGAAACAACTCGTTTAAAACGTTACGAACATTTTATTTTTAATGATTTTGATAACAATGTTATCATATCAGAACAAGATAGAAAGTTAATAGTAAACATTAATAATGATGATATTACTGTAGTACCTAATGGTGTAGATTACTATACTTATAAACTAAAAGACTTACCTAAAAAATATGATTTAATATTTACAGGAAACATGTCTTATCCACCTAATATAGATAGTGTGGTTTATTTAGTAAATGAAATTATGCCTTTGGTATGGAAACAGCAACCTGAAATTAACTTGGTAATTGTAGGAGCAAAACCAACAGCTAAAGTTTTAAGGTTAAAAGCAGAAAAAGTAAATGTTACTGGTTGGATAGAAGACATCTCTGAATACTATTCTCAATCAAAAATATTTGTGGCACCTATGCAAATTGGTACTGGACTTCAAAATAAATTGTTAGAAGCAATGGCAATGAAATTACCTTGTGTAACATCTCAATTGGCTAACAATGCACTTGGAGCTATTCATAAAGAGAGCATAATGATAGGGAATAGTGAACAAGAATATGCGCAACACATTATTAATTTAATGAATGACGAAAAACTCTGTGAGAGTTTGTCTCAAAAAGGATATCAATTTGTAAAGGAAAATTATACTTGGGAAGGAAGCACTTCAATTTTAGAAAAATTGATAACTTCATCTCATTAAAAATAGAAGTAAATGAATGAATTAATACAAAAAATAGAAAGTGCTTGGGATAATAGAGAGCTTTTAAAAACGGAAGAAACTCAGAATGTAATTAGAGAAGTAATAGAACTACTAGATAAAGGTAAAATAAGAGTTGCTGAACCTGTAGGTAATGATTGGCAAGTGAACGAGTGGGTAAAGAAAGCAGTTGTGTTGTATTTCCCTATTCAAAAAATGGAAACAATTGAGGTTGGTCCTTTTGAATTTCATGATAAAATGAAATTAAAAACTAATTATGCTGCGTTGGGAGTTAGAGTTGTTCCTCATGCGGTTGCTAGATATGGAGCCTATCTTTCTAAAGGAGTAATTATGATGCCATCTTATGTAAATATTGGAGCATATGTAGATTCAGGTACTATGGTTGATACTTGGGCAACAGTAGGTTCATGTGCTCAAATAGGTAAAGATGTGCATTTAAGTGGTGGAGTAGGAATAGGTGGCGTTTTAGAGCCATTACAAGCAGCACCAGTTGTTATAGAAGATGGTTGTTTTATTGGATCTAGATGTATTGTTGTGGAAGGGGTGAGAGTTCAAAAAGAAGCAGTATTAGGAGCTAACGTAGTGCTAACTAAATCAACAAAAATTATTGATGTTAGTGGTGATGACCCAATTGAATACAAAGGAATTGTACCAGAAAGATCCGTTGTGATTCCTGGCTCATATACTAAAGAATTTCCTGCTGGTAAATTTAATGTACCTTGTGCTTTAATTATTGGTAAACGAAAAGCAAGTACAGATTTAAAAACATCCTTAAATGATGCACTAAGAGAACATGATGTAGCAGTTTAATATTGAAAAATTTTTTAGTCATACAAACAGCCTTTATTGGTGATGTAATTTTAGCAACTGCAGTTGTAGAAAAATTGCATGAGTTTTATCCTGAAAGTAAAATTGATTTCTTATTAAGAAAAGGGAATGAAGGTTTGTTGGAAAACCATCCATTTATAAATGAAGTGTTAGTTTGGGATAAAAAGAATAAAAAATACGACAATTTAAAAGGGATAACAAAAAGTGTGAAAAAAGCTGGTTATTACGCTGTTATCAATTTACAACGCTATGCTTCTAGTGGATTAATCACTGCTTTTTCAGGAGCAAAACACAAAATTGGATTTAAAAAAAATCCACTATCATTTTCGTTTACTGAATCTTTTTCTCATAAAATAGGTGATGGAACTCATGAGGTTGAAAGAAACCAACAATTAATTACAAAGCTTACGGATAATGAAGCTTTAAAACCTAAGCTATACCCTTCAAAAAAAGATTATTTAAAAGTAGAGGAATATAAAATTAATAATTATACATGTATTGCTCCCACCTCTGTATGGTTTACTAAGCAATTGCCAAAAGAACAATGGGTTAAGGTTATTCATAAAATTAATGATCAAAATAATATCTATTTATTAGGTGGATCAACGGATTTTGAAAGTTGTGAAGAAATTAAGAAATTATCAAAAAGTAAAAATGTAATTAACCTTTGTGGTAAGTTATCCTTTTTAGAGTCAGCAGCATTAATTCAAACAGCCCAAATGAACTATGTTAACGATTCAGCTCCATTGCACATAGCTTCATCAATGAATGCTACTGTAACAGCCTATTTTTGTTCTACAATTCCAGCATTTGGTTTTGGACCTTTAGGGGAGAATTCTAAAATAATTGAAATAGAAGAAAAATTAACTTGTCGTCCTTGTGGTTTGCATGGTAAAAAAGAATGTCCTGAAGGGCATTTTGATTGTGGTTATAAAATAGAAATATAATCCTTAAAATTATTATTATCTTGCTGAAGTGAAAATAAAAAAATCAATACTATATATTTTATTGTTCTTGTTATCAGGAATGACTTGTTTTGCTCAATACTCACCAGAACAACAGCAAGAAATTGATTCTCTAAATAAATTATTATCCATTGCTAAAGATGATACTACTAAGTTAGATTTAAGATTTAAAATAGGTGAAACGGGTTGGATTTTTAGAACAGGTTATTGGGATAGTATTTCAACTGATTGTGCTATACTTCTTACAAATACTGAAGCGTCAGAGACGGAAAAACATTTTTATAAAAACTCTTTAGCGTTAACCTTTAATAATACTGGTTTTATATATAATAATCAAGGAGATGTTTCGCAAGCTTTAAAATATTTTTTTAGGTCTTTAAAATTGTATGAAGAATTAGGTGATCAAAAAGGAATAGCAGCAGCATCTAATAATATTGGATTATTGTATCATGATCAGGAAAATATAACGATGGCTCTTAAGTATTACCATAAAGCATTAAAAATTAGAGAACAAATCGGAGATAAAACAGGGTTAGCTAATTCACTTAATAATATTGCTTTTATATACAACACTCAAAAAAATATTCCAATGGCCTTACTGTACCTTAATCAGTCATTAGAGATATATAGAGAATTAGAAGATTTACAAGGGGAAGCATCTTCTTCAAATAGTATTGGATTTATTTATCAACGCCAAGGAGATAACGAAAAAGCAAAAAGCTTCCATATAGCATCATTAAAAATTCAAGAAGCTATAAGAGATAAAGATGGAATTACTTATTCACTAACTAATTTGTCTGAAATAGCACTAAAGGAAGGAGATGTGAAATTAGCTAAAGAATATGCACAAAAATCGTTAAAAATAGCAGAAGAGTTAGGTTTTCCTTCTCCTATTAGTAATGCTTCTAGGCTACTGAGTATAGTTGCGAAAAAAGAAGGGAAATATAAAGAAGGATGGGATTATTATGAAACTCATATTGTGATGAGAGACTCTATTAATAGTCAAGAAACTAAAAAAACTGTTTTAGAGCAACAAATGAAGTATGAATATGAAAAATTAACTTTAAAAGATAGTATTGAGAATGCTCAAATACAAGAAATGAAGGATTTACAAATAAAAGAGCAAACAGCAACTATAAAACAAGAACAAACGCTAAAATATGCGTTGATTGTAGGGTTAATTTTAATGTTAATATTAGTAGTATTAAGTATTAAAGGATATCAACAAAAAAAGAAAGATAATTTATTGATTAATGAGCAAAAACAACAGGTAGAAGAAAAAAATAAAGAAATAACCGACAGTATAACATACGCAAAAAGAATACAAGATGCTATTTTGCCACCAACATCAGATTTAAATAGCCATTTAAAAAATGGTTTTGTATTGTTTAAACCCAAAGATATTGTCGCTGGAGATTTTTATTGGTTAGAGGTTATTGATGACGTTGTTTTTTATGCGGCTGCAGATTGTACCGGCCATGGTGTTCCTGGAGCCATGGTAAGTGTTGTTTGTCATGGAGCACTTAATAGAGCTGTTAGAGAGTTTAAGTTAAGGGAGCCATCTCAAATTTTAAATAAGGTGAGAGAGCTAGTGATAGAAACTTTTGCCAAAAGTAGAGATGATGTAAAAGATGGAATGGATATAGCACTTTGTGCTTTAAACTTTAAAACAAATGAGTTAAATTTTTCAGGGGCGAATAATGGATTAATTATCATTCAAAATAACGAACTTATAGAGATAAAAGCTGACAAACAACCTATTGGTATTTATGCAACGAGTAAGTCTTTTACTAATCATAAGATTCAGTTAAATAATGGAGATTCTTTGTATGTATATACTGATGGTTTTGCAGATCAGTTTGGAGGGACTAAAGGGAAGAAGTTTAAATATGAACCTTTAAGAAAACTACTTTTAGAAAATAAAGAGAAAAGTATGGATCATCAAAAAGAAGTATTGAATAAGGTATTTGAAGATTGGAAAGGTGGTTTGGAACAAGTTGATGATGTTTGCATTATTGGCGTTAGAGTATGATGTATAGGTAAATTTGAGTAATAGTCAAATGGGGTTTTAGAGTTTAACTTAATTGAATCAATCTGCTCCGAACTTGATTGTAAAATGTTTGCAATACAATTATATGTGAATTTAAAATCATTGTTTTTATTATAAATTTAGGAAATGCAACCTTTATTTATATTTTTACATCTACTTGTTGAATTAAAAATAAAGATTAGATGAATAAAATATTAGTACTATTAATAACACTTTTTTTATTAACTCCATTTGTTAAAGCCTCTCACATTGTTGGGGGGGATGTTATTGTTAAATGGATAGGACCTACTAAAAATGATTTTCAAGTACAAGTTAGAGTTTATAGAAGTTGTCAAGTAGGTTCTGCTGGAATGCCCGGGAGTGTTACTGTAAATTATTATGATTTAGTTACTTATGCTCAACAAGGGAGCAGTATTACTATCAGTAATCCAACCATAACTACACTTGCTTTTGGAGATGATTGTTTTACACCTACTGGATTATGTGTTGATGAAGGTGTTTTTGTTCAAAATGTTACTATTCCAGATAATCCATCAGGTAATGGATATTTTTTCGCATACCAAATTGCAGCTAGAAATGCAGGAATTACCAATTTATTAGCTAATTCTAGTCAGTTTGCAATGACTTTTTATTGTGAGATACCTAACCCAGGAAATCCTGCTACTCTTAATAATTCATCACCTGATATGGGTATTTACCCACTAGATGCTTATCTATGTGTAAATAATTCAAAACAATTTCAATTTAATGTATCGGACGCTGATGGAGATTCTTTAGTTTATTCGTTAACTCAACCATTAGATCAAACTGCAATTAATCCTCCTCCTACATTTCCTTACGGCACTTGTGGTTGGGCTCCAGGTTATAGTTTGGCAAATATTGTTGGAGGTCTTACTCCTATGTCAATTAACCAAAATACAGGTGTAATTACTGCTGAACCAAACATGTTAGGAACTTTCGTTTTTGCTGTTAGAGTAGAAGAATTTAGAAATGGGGTTAAAATAGGTGAAACAAGAAGAGATGTTCAGTATGAAGCATTAAACTGTACAACAGATTCCCCACCTTTTGAATTATCTGGATTAGCAGATTCTACTATTATTGTTCCTTTTGCTGAAGAATTTTGTCAAGACATAATTTTCCAAGATAACGACATTAACGATACGGTATTTTTAGAAGTATCATCTCCTATTTTTCAATTGGGAGCTTATGGAGCTACATTAACACCTTATCAAACAAATCCTGATTTATATCTATATACATATAATCAAAATAATGATTCAGTTTTAATCCCTCAAAATACTTATGTAGATTCATTAAATTCATTTATGAATGTTGGTACAATAGCTTATAGATTTTGTTGGACTCCAACATGTAAGGATTTATCTGATGTGCCTTACGATTTTAGTGTGAAAGCTTTCTCATTAGGTTGTAGTGGTAGAATTGAAGACACCTTGGATTTTAAAATTGAAGTTGCCCGACCTGAAGGATTACTGACAATTATACCTAATGTATTTACACCTAATGGTGATGGTATGAATGATACTTATAAAATTGGAGGTTACTCTAATCCTTGTACTGACAAATTAATAGTTGACATTTATAATAGATGGGGACTTAATATTTATCACTCTGAATATTATGATTTTGAATGGGATGGAAAGAATAAAAGCGGAAGTGATGTGCCTCCAGGAACTTACTTTGTAGTTGTAAAAGGAATTTACGGTGAAACAGAAATCGAAGAAGAAAGACACACTGTTAGTTTAATGAGATAATTATAGAACAATTATATAAAAAGCCTACTCCGTGAGTAGGTTTTTTTTTGAATATGAATCACCCTTTAGTTAGTATAGTAATGCCTGTTAAAAACACTTCCGCTTTTTTGTGGGAGTGCCTTAATTCTATCATCAATCAAACTTATGATAATTGGGAGTTATTAGTTGTAAACGATAATTCTACAGATAGGAGTTTAGAAATATTAACTGCTTTTGCTCATCAAGATAAGCGTATTAAAGTTTTTAATAATATTGGCAACGGAATTATACCTGCACTTCAATTAGCTTACTCAAAAAGCTCTGGAGCGTTTATTACACGCATGGACTCAGATGATGTAATGATTGCTGAAAAATTAGAATTAATGACCAACGATTTGTTGAAAAATGGGAAAGATAATATAGCTTTAGGATTAGTGAAGTATTTTTCGGAAGATGGAATAGGGGAAGGGTTTAGTAATTATGAAAATTGGTTAAACGGATTAACACAGTTGGGAACCAACTTTACAGAAATATATAAGGAATGTGTTGTCCCTTCACCTTGCTGGATGGTTTATAGAGAAGACTTTGAAAAATGTGGAGGATTTAATTTTAACATTTATCCTGAAGATTATGATTTAGTATTTCGGTTTTACCAGAACGGTTTAAAATGCTTGCCAAGTAATCATTTATTGCATTTGTGGAGAGATTATCCAACGCGTACTTCGCGAACTCACGAGCATTATGCTGATAGTAGTTTTATTGAAATTAAAACGAATTACTTTTTAAAATTAGATTATGATAAATCTAAAAACCTAGTAGTTTGGGGAGCAGGTAAAAAAGGAAAGTTTGTAGCAGAACTGTTATTAAAAAACAAGATTCCATTTCAATGGATTTGTGATAACCCAAAAAAGATAGGGAAGGAAATTTACAATAAAAAAATGTTGCCTTTTACTGCATTGGATGAAATAGAAAATACTCAAAGTATTGTTACGGTTGCAAGTCCTATAGCTCAAAATGAAATTAAAAAATATTTTTTAGAAAGAGATCAAATAGCTATGCAGGATTATTTCTTTTTTTGTTGAATTACTGATTTGAAATACTCTCCGAAATAATCCAAGCACCCGTCCAAGCTGCTTGAAAGTTAAAACCACCTGTTAGCGCATCAATATCTAAAACTTCTCCTGCAAGGTAAAGATTAGGAACAATTTTGCTTTCCATCGATTTAAAGTTTACCTCACTTAATTTAACACCACCACAGCTCACAAACTCTTGTTTAAAGGTAGTTTTACCTTTAGATGGATAAATATCTCTAATTAACACTTCTATTAATTTATTCAGTTGCTTTTTTGATACATCTGCCCATTTGGTTTCGTTGTCAATTTCAGCTTTTTGTAATAAGTAGATTTTTAGTTTATTTGGGATATCAAAATTGAATTGATTGGCTACTTTTTTACTGCCATTTTCTTGCCGCCAAGTATTAAAAAGCTCTTTTAAACTTTCATCATCATATTTGGATTGTAACCAATCTACCATAAAATCGAATTCGTAGTTTTTTTCATTTAAAAAACGAGCAGCCCATGATGATAACTTTAAAACAGCAGGGCCGCTAACTCCCCAATGGGTAATTAACAAAGGACCTTGATCCAAAAACTTACTACCAAGTATTTTTATCTCAACATTGGCTACTAAGCCTTGTAGGTTTAAAAGGTCATTTTTAGGTAAGTTAAAGGTAAATAAGGATGGGTTAGGGGTAATGATGCTGTGCCCTAAATCAGCAATAAAAGCGTAGCCTTCAACTTTGTTAAAACCACCTGTAGCCACAACTAAATTTTCACAACTTAACTTTTCGTTTTCTAGCTCAATCGAAAACTGATTGTCTGTATTTACAATTTTATTGACTTTAGAGCTGTATCGAATTTCAATGTTATTTTTTTCAATTTCATCTAAAAAACAATCGATAATCGTTTGTGAGTTATCTGTTGTTGGAAACATCCTTCCATCCTCCTCAATTTTTAATTCTACACCTCTATCAGCAAACCAAGCAATCGTATCTCCTGGTTGAAATTGATGAAATGGACCTAACAATTCTTTTTGTCCTCTAGGATAAAACTTAACCAATTCTTTTGGCTCAAAACAAGCATGGGTAACGTTACACCTTCCACCACCAGAAACTTTTACTTTAGACAATAGGTTGGTAGATTTCTCCAACACCAATACTTTTAATGCTTTGTTCTTATTGGCAATATTAATAGCAGCAAATATTCCCGCAGCTCCTCCACCTATAATTATTACATCATAATCATTTTTCATAAAGCAAATATACTTTTTAAATTACCTAATTGTCATTCCGATTGTAGTGACGAAGGAACAAAATAGAGGAATCTTTTGAGTTTTGTATTACAAATTTAGAAGATACCTCGGTTACACTCGGTATGACATCAATTGTGATACAGTATATAATAAGGAATAGGTGCATATTTCAGTAAAATACAAAAGATAATACTGTACTATTTTTTAGATTAATATTTTGTTTTTAACGACATTTGTAGAATAAAATTCTTTAAAAAATCCAATAATTATGTCAAATTATAATCCAGCAGATAAAATACAAGATTTACAATATTTTGGTGAATATGGAGGTGTAAACCCCTCAATTACAGATTCATCTACTTTTACTTTTTTACGTGCAGGAACAATGGAAGGTGTTTTTGAAGGAGAAGTAGAGGGTTGTTATTTGTATTCAAGACATTGGAATCCGAGTAACCGTTACTTAGCAATGGCATTAGCAGAGATGGAAGGTACAGAAAGTGCTTGTGTGATGTCTTCTGGTATGGCAGCAATTACTTCTGTAATGTTGCAATTGTGTAGTAGTGGAGATGAAATTGTTGCAAGTAGAACAATTTACGGTGGTACTTATGCTTTTTTTAAGAATTTTTTACCAAAATTCAACATCAACGTTAAGTTTGTAGATACTACTGATGTTGAACAAGTAAAGGCAGCCATTACTCCAAATACAAAAATTATTTATTGCGAAACATTAAGTAACCCAATGTTAGAAGTTTCTAACATTAGAGAACTTTCTGAAATTTCTAAAGCAAACAATTGCCAATTTGTTGTTGATAATACCTTTACACCAATGATATTTTCTCCTGCTAAATTAGGAGCAGATGTAGTGGTGCACAGTATGACTAAGTTTATTAATGGAATGAGTGATTGTGTGGCAGGTACTGTTTGCGGAAGTGCTGAATTAGTTAATGCTTTATATGATGTAAACAATGGTGCAGCAATGTTGTTAGGACCTGTTTTAGATAGTTTTCGTTCGGCAAGTATTTTAAAGAATTTAAGAACCTTACACATTAGAATGAAACAACATAGTTTAAATGCAATGCATTTAGCTACTAAATTAGCTGCTGATGGACACCGAATTACTTACCCTGGATTAACTACTCATCCACAACATGAAGTAATGAAAGGAATGATGAACCCAGAGTATGGTTATGGTGGATTGTTTGTAATTGATATGGATAACCATGATAAAGCGAACGATTTAATGGAAAAAATGCAAGATGACAATGTTGGTTATTTGGCAGTAAGTTTAGGTTCTTACAAAACCTTATTTAGTGCACCGGGTGGAAGTACCTCTTCTGAAATACCAGAAGAAGAAAGAGCTCAAATGGGTTTAACAGATGGTTTAGTTCGTATTTCCATTGGTTTGGATAATAATATTGATAGAACTTACAACGCTATAAAAAGGCATATTGAGTCGGTAAAATAGTTTTCAGTAGTTGAGTCGTCTATGTTTATTAAATTCTTAATTAGTTTATTACTAAATTGATGGCTTAACTTTATAAATCTAATTTTTATTCATTTTCATAAAGCCTTAATCTATTTTTTAGGACATTCAATTCATGCTGCAAATCCCTTTCCTTTTCTAATAAATTAAATACCACATCTATGCCTTCAACGTTAACGTTTAAATCGTTGTGGAGCCTAATTATTTTTTCAAGATTACCAATTTGGTCTTGATGGATAAATTGATTTTGCTCAATAATTTCAATTTTTATAAGGCCAATTTGGATTAAAGCATCTATAAATGAAATTTCAATGTTATAATGCAAACAAATGGTTTTTGTCGATATTAATTGTTGTAGAATCATGCTGCTTTAAGTTTTTGTAGTTCTTCAAATAATGAGATTTCTTTTTCACTTAAATCGTTAGGTATTTTTATGTGATAAGTGATGATTAAATCCCCAAATTGATCTTCTTTTTTGTAAACTGGAAATCCTTTTCCTTTCAGTTTTACTTTCGATTCATTTTGCATTCCAGGATTTATTTTAAGTTTAACCTTACCGTTAAAAGTATTTACAGTAATATCTCCACCTAAAATAGATGTATATAAATCTAAATCTACATTTTGGTGCAAATTGTTTCCTTCGCGTTTAAACTCCGTGTGGTTATTGATGATGAATTTAATATATAAATCACCATTAGGACCTCCATTTATTCCCTGTTCTCCTTTTCCTTTTATTTTAATTACTTGACCGTTATCAACTCCAGCAGGAATTGTCAATCTTATTTTTTTGTTGTTAACGGTTAAAACCTGTTGTTGAGCCGTATATACGTCTTTTAAATTCAAATTTAATTCAGCATTGTAATCTTGTCCTCTAAATTTTGGTGCTTGTCTGTGTCCTGAAGATGATGCCCCTCCTCCTTGAAACATAGATTCAAAAAAATCAGAATAATCTTGGCTTGAATAATCTTGCTGACCTGATTGATACTGAGAATTTTGTTGGCGCTGTCTTTGGGCTTGTTCAAATTGTTCTCCGTTTTTCCAATTTTCACCATATTTATCGTATTTCTTACGATTTTCAACATCACTTAAAACCTCGTTTGCTTCATTTATTTCTTTAAACTTTAGCTCAGCAGTTTTATTATCTGGATTTAAATCTGGATGATACTTCCGTGCGAGTTTACGATAGGCACTTTTAATTTCCTTTTCAGTTGCGGTTTTCGAAATACCCAAGATTTTATAATAATCTATAAATGCCATTAGTTTATTTTAATTTTGTGTTTTTAATTGAGTAGAACTTATTGCTCATTCAAAGATACTCAAACTTTAATGCAAAATCTTAAAAACCAACTCTTTTAATAACTCACTTTGTGGGGTAGAGGCATTGTTTACACCTTTACTTTTAAGGTCGTAATCGCGTAAGTATTCTATTATTTTTACTGTTTTTTTAATGTTGTAATTACGGGCAGCCAACTCATACTCTTGCACAAAAAATGGGCTTACTCTTAAAATAGCAGCCACATTGTTTCTTGTTTTATCTTTAGCGTAATGGTATTTCAACACATTGGTAAAAAATGTATAAAGCAAACCAATGGTTACCACAATAGGGTGGTCTTTTTCGTTTTTAGAAAAATGATAAATAATTTGATTGGCTTTAAAAATATCCTTTTTACCCAAGGCTTTGTTCAGTTCAAAATTGTTAAAGTCTTTACTAATCCCAATATTCTTTTCTACAGCTTCGGGGTCTATGGTATTCCCTTCGGGTACATTAATAATTAGTTTGGTTAATTCGTTAACAATTTTACTTAAATCGGTTCCTAAAAACTCAGCAATTAAAATCGATGCAGCAGGAGTTATATCGTAATTTTTATTTTTTAAGTAGGAAGTAATCCATTCAGGTATTTGGTTGTCGTATAGTCTTTTTGTTTCTAAAAAAACAGCTTGTTTTTTTAATTTTTTGCCAATAGTTTTTCTGCCATCAATGGTTTTATACTTGTAGCAAAAAACTAAAATAGTGGTAGTTGTTGGGTTGTCTAAATAAGGTTCAAGCTTGTCAATTTCTCTACTTAAATGCTGAGCTTCTTTTACAATAATTACATTGTGGTTTGCCATCATAGGGTAGCGTTTGGCTTCGCTCATAATGGAGGTTAAATCCGTTTCTTTTCCGTAAAGTACCGATTGGTTAAAATCTTTTTCGGCAGCATCTAACACATGCTCTTCAATATAATCAGCAATTAAATCGATGTAATAAGTTTCTTCTCCCGATAAAAAATAAACAGGATGGTAAACTTTGTTTTTAAGATCTTTTAATATTTGCGTATGCTCCATTATTCTTCCGAAAACGAATACCTTAAATGTTTAACACTCATTCCGTTATTCTTAATTTCTTGTAGCGATTTAATACCAATTGCAATGTGGCTTTCTACATAATTTTTAGTAACTGATTGGTCGCTTTTATCGGTTTTAACTCCTTCTGCAATCATAGGTTGGTCAGATACTAACAACAAAGCTCCAACAGGGATACTATTTGCAAATCCAGTAGTAAACAACGTAGCAGTTTCCATATCAATTGCCATAGCTCTAATTGCTCTTAAATACTCTTTAAAATCTTCATCGTGTTCCCAAACTCTTCTGTTAGTAGTGTAAACAGTTCCTGTCCAGTAATCCATTTTCATTTCTCTAACTGTTGTAGAAACGGCTCTTTGTAAAGTAAAGGCCGGCAAAGCAGGAACTTCTGGCGGAAAATAATCATCAGAAGTACCTTCACCACGAATGGCAGCAATGGGTAACACAAAATCACCAATTTTATTTTTCTTTTTTAAACCACCACATTTACCTAAAAACAGACAAGCTTTTGGTTTAATAGCACTTAACAAATCCATAATAGTAGCTGCATTGGCACTTCCCATACTAAAGTTAATAATAGTAATTCCGTCTGCTGTTGCATTAGGCATAGCTTTGTCTTTCCCTTTTATTTCTACATTGTGTAGTTTGGCAAAATACTCTACATAATTATTAAAGTTGGTTAACAAAATATAACTTCCAAAATCTTCTAAGGCTGTTCCTGTATATCGTGGTAACCAGTTATCTACTATTTCTTTTTTTGATATCATAATTGTGCTAAATTTTGGTCTAAATTACCCACATTATCGCTTAAATTTAAAAAGAAAAACAAGTAAATTAAATTTTTTAAAATTCTTCCATAATTCACTAATAAAGTAAACCTTTGCTAAAAATAATTATATGAATAAATTTAAAGGAACTGGTGTCGCAATTGTTACACCATTTAAAGCGGATAAAAGCGTTGATTACAATGCGTTAGAAAAATTAGTTAATCACTTAATTGATGGTGGAATTGAGTATATTGTTGTGCAAGGTACAACAGGTGAATCAGTTACTTTAACTAAAGAGGAAAAGAAGGAAACTTTAGCATTTATTCAGAAAGTAAATAATGGCAGATTACCTATTGTTTTAGGTATTGGTGGAAATTGCACAGCTACTGTTGTAGATACTTTAAAAACAACTGATTTAACAGGTGTTGATGCAATTTTGTCTGTTAGTCCTTATTATAACAAACCAACGCAAGAGGGGATTTACCAACATTACAAAGCTGTTTCGGAAGCTTCTACCTTGCCAATTATCTTGTACAATGTACCTGGTAGAACAAGTTCTAACGTTTTGCCAGCAACAACTTTGCGTTTAGCCCGTGATTTTAAAAATATTATTGCAGTAAAGGAAGCTTCAGGAAATTTAGAGCAATGCATGACTATTATTCAAAATAAACCAGAAGGATTTTTAGTGATTTCTGGAGATGATGCGATTACGTTGCCGTTTATAGCTAGTGGTGGTGATGGAGTAATTTCTGTAATTGCCAATGCTTTTCCAAAAGGATTTTCTGATATGGTAAGAGCAGGGTTGGCAGATGATATGGTTGCCGCAAGAAAATTACATTATAAGTATTTTGAAATGATACATTATTTATTTGTTGAAGGAAACCCAGCTGGAGTTAAAGCAGCATTAAAAGAGTTAAATGTAACAGGTGATGCTGTTCGTTTGCCATTGGTGAATGTCAGCGAGGAGACAAACAATAAGATAAAACAGCTTATGGCTACTTATTAAAAACCAAAGCACTCATTTTGTCGTTAGTATAAAAAACAATAAAATGAAAAAGATAATATCAACATTAGTAGTAGGGTTTATTTTAATTTCGTGTACAGATTATAAGGCTAATCCTAAAACAGAATTAATTCAAAAAGAAACAAAACAAACAAATAAAATGGCAATGGATACAATTACGTTAGGGGCAGGTTGTTTTTGGTGCGTTGAAGCAATTTTTGATGACATTAAAGGTGTAGAAAGTGTGGTTTCTGGTTATGCTGGTGGAACAATTAAAAATCCATCTTATAAAGAAGTTTGTACAGGTAGAACTGGACATGCAGAGGTTTGTCAGTTAGTTTATGATGCTGAAGTAGTATCATTAGCAAAATTATTAGAAGTTTTTTGGCAAGTTCATGATCCAACTACGTTAAATAGACAGGGTGGAGATGTTGGTACACAATACCGTTCGGCTATTTTTTACCAGAACGAGGAGCAAAAAGAAGTTGCAACTAAGATATTAAACAAGCTTAATGAAGAACAAGTATTTGTAAATCCTATAGTTACTGAGATTACACCAATTCAAAGTTTTTATCCTGCAGAAGATTATCATCAAGATTATTTTGAATTAAATGGAGATAATCCTTATTGCAAAGCCGTTGTTAGACCTAAGTTGGATAAGTTTAAAAAAACATTCTCAGAAATTTTAAAATAAGCTTGCTTCTTTTTTTGCGTAGATAAGGATAAAAATTATCTTTGTTTGCGTTATGGAAAACCTAATTTTAGAAGGAACAATCAATTTGCCTAGCATTAATTTTAATGCTTCGACTCATCTTCTTAAGATTACCGGAAGGTCAATTCCCGAGCACCCTGTTAAATTTTACGAACCTATTGAGAGTTGGATTGTTTCGTATCTTAAGACTCAACCATCTAAAATTAGTATAGTTATTCATTTAGATTATTTAAATACACATTCTACAGAGTGTGTTTTAATTATGCTTAAAAAAGTTGTAAATTATACTCAACCTAATCAAGTTGCTATTAAAATAGAATGGTGCTTTGATGAAGATGATGAAGACATGGAAGCCTTAGGAGAAGACTTAGCTTCATTGTTAGAAATTCCTTTTGAAATTAAGGAAGTAAAAGTATAGGATTTACCATTTATCACTTTTACATCCTTTTAATACATGTGAAACTTATTTACTAAAAAGAAGTAGAAGTATATGAGATTAATCAAAATCTTATTTCTTTAATTATATTTTATGTTAGATATTAGTCAATACGATTACTATTGCCCGAGTTGCAATAAAATGCTTAGCACAACAGAACAGGTCGTTTTTGATATAATAAGATATAATAAAGAAAAAGCAAAATTGTTTTTAGACCCAAAGCCGGGTTCATATAAATTAGAATGTAAGCCACCTTTAACTTTTGAAAAAGAAGAATTGGTTGATTTTTTTTGTCCACATTGCCAACAAAACTTAGAATCTAAAAAGTACCCTAAATTTATTCAGATTAATTTAAAAGTTACCAAGGGTGTAAGTATTGATGTTTTCTTTTCGCGTATTTATGGCGTGCATAAAACTTATGTTGGTATTGAAGATTTTGAAGAAGAATATGGTGATGAAATGAAGGGGATTTGAGTTAAGAATTCCAGATTTCCCAAGATTTTTCAGCCTGTAATTGTAGCATTTCCATTCCATTTAAAGTAATACAACCTTTTTCTTTTCCCATTTTTAAAAAAGCAGTCTCTAAAGGATTGTAAATTAAATCGTACAATAAATGGTTTGGTGTTAACAAGTTATAATCTAAGCTTGGTAAATCGTTAATATTAGGTGATGTGCCAACAGGAGTACTATTAATAATAATTTGATGATGTTTAATAACATATTCATTAATGTCTTTGTATGAAATTTCGTTTTCATTTTTTGGAGTTCTTGAAACAAAAAGACAGTCAATGTTTAATTCTTTTAATACATGAAAAACAGCTTTAGAAGCTCCTCCAGTTCCTAAAATTAAAGCTCTATTATGATTAATATCTAAAAAAGGCTTTAATGACTTTTTGAAACCATAATAATCTGTATTGTATCCAATTAATTTTTTATTCTCTATTTTTATAGTGTTAACAGCCCCAATCTTTTCTGCAATTGAATCTAATGTATGCAGATGCTTAATTACACTTTCTTTATAAGGGATGGTTATGTTTAAACCTTTTAAATTAGGTTTTTCTGTTATGTTAGTTATTTGATTAATAGTTTCTATTTCAAACAACTCATAACTACAATCAGTAATATTCTCTTTTTTAAATTTTTCAGTAAAATAATTTTTAGAAAAAGAGTGGCTTAATGATTTTCCTAATAATCCGTAGATTTTCATGAGTTTAATTTTATCACAAGTTTATGTAAATAAAATTAGAATATGATTTAATCATTATTTAGGATTATAACATTGAGTCTTTTTAATTTGATTGATAATTTTTTGTCTGAGAAATAATTTTTATATTTAAGCTGTCTAACTAACAAAATAACAATTAATGAAAAAAATCAACTATATTTTTAAAGGAATAATCGCCACAATAATTCTTGGAACTTCTGGGCTTTCTGCTCAAAATAATACTGGAATACCTTTTAAATCAGGCGAAGTAAAAACTGAAGCTAATTTAGATGAGCTTATAAATATAACTAATTCATATACTCAAGCAGAATTAGTTAATGGTAATTATTATCGTATAATTCAGTTTAACAATTTACCAACTAATTTACAAAAAGAAGAGTTAGCTTCAAATGGGTTTAAATTATTGAACTATATATCTAGTAATGCTTATTATGTTCAGGTAAAATCTTCAGCACAAATAGTCGCATTAAAAAAATATGATGTTAGAGCTTTAATGAATGTTAGCCCTTCTTATAAGTTGTCACAAAAATTAGCATTAAATCAGTTTGAAAATTGGGCTTTAAATGGTTCTAAAATTAAAGTAAATGCAATTTATTTTGATGGTTTATCAAAAGAGTTAGTTAGTAAAGAATTAAATAAAATAGGTGCAAAATTAATTTTTATGGCAACCAATAATGTTGCTCGTGTAGAAATTGATATAGCAAAACTTAATAATTTATACGCTCAACCTTATTTATACTATTTTGAGCAAATTGATGCTCCAGCTGAACCAGAAAATTTGGTTGGTGTAACTGATCATAGAAGTAATAATATTGCGACATCATATTCTTCAGGGTTACATTATGATGGAACAGGAGTTACTGTGATGCTACAAGATAATAGTATGTTAGACCAACATATTGATTACACCGGTAGATTTACAGATATGAACTCAACACAAAGTGGTGACCATGGAGAGCATTGTGGAGGAACTATTGCTGCCGCAGGGAATTTAGACCCAACTGCAAGAGGTATGGCTTATGGTGCTGATGTTTTAGTATATAATTGGGATGACAACAATTACAGTAATTTTATATCAAACCTTTATACTAATAATAACCTTAGAGTAACTTCAAAAAGTTATAGCAATGGTGTAAATGCTGGTTATACTACTTTAGCTCAATTATTAGATCAACAGATTAGAACAATGCCTGAGTTAATTCATGTTTTCTCAGCAGGTAATTCTAATGGTTCTGGTAGTACAGCTGCTGGTAGTCAATGGTTTAACGTGACTGGAGGGCATAAAGCTGGTAAAAATGTAATAACTTGTGCTAACTTAACTTCAAATGATGTTATAAGTGGTTCTAGTAGTAGAGGTCCATGTGCCGATGGTAGAATTAAACCAGATATTAGTGCTGTTGGTACAAATGTATATTCAACTAATGACCCTAACAATTACGTTTATAAAACTGGTACATCAATGTCTTGCCCAGGTGTTGCAGGTACATTAGCACAATTATATCACGCATACAAAGATTTAAATTCAGGAAACAACCCTCCTTCTGGTTTAATTAAAGCTTTAGTTTTAAATGCAGCAGATGATATTGGTAACCCTGGTCCTGATTTTATTCATGGTTGGGGGAGAATAAATGCTCGTAGAGCATTTGATGTAATGAATAGTAACCAATATATTACAGGTTCAATTTCTAATAGCGGAAGCAATACTCATAATATTACAGTGCCAGCAGGTACAGATCAATTGAGAGTAATGGTTTTATGGATGGATTATGAAGGAGCGGCTAGCTCTTCTCCAGCGTTGGTTAATAATATTAATATGACAGTAACTCCACCTAGTAGTTCTCCAGTAAGTCCTTGGGTATTAAATGCAGCACCAAATGCAACAACGTTGAATCAACCTGCAGTTAGAGGTACTGATAATCTTAATAATATGGAACAAGTTACTATCGATAATCCTGGGGCAGGAACTTATTCAGTAAACGTTAGTGGTGCTTCTATTCCTCAAGGGCCTCAAACTTATTATGTAGTTTATGAGTTTGTAACTGATGATGTGGTATTAACTTACCCTATAGGAGGAGAAGGTATTGATAGTGATGTTGATGAAAAAATTAGATGGGATGCTTTTGGAAATGCTGGGACATTTACTTTAGAATATTCTACTAATAACGGAAGTTCATGGAATACAATTGCGACAGGTATTAGTTCTTCTCAAAGATATTATGATTGGAATGTACCTGCAGTTGTTACTGGTCAAGCATTGGTTAGAGTAAGTAGAGGCCTGAGTACAAGTCAAAGTCACCAAGTTTTTTCAATAATTACAGTTCCAACCGGTTTAACAGTAAATTATGTTTGTCCTACAACAATGGAAGTAACATGGAATACTGTTCCAGGGGCTACAGGTTACGAGGTAAGTTTATTAGGCTCTAAATATATGGATTCAGTTGGTACAGCAACAGGTACTAATGTATTAGTAATTAATGCAGCTTCAAATGTTGATCATTGGTGGAGTGTTAAAGCTCTAGGGGCAAATAATTGTGTAGGTAGAAGAGCTATAGCTCAATATCAATCGGCAGGTACATTTAATTGTGTAATTGCTGTTGATGCTGAATTATCAGGCTTAGATCCATTAAATAATGCTCAAGTATTAAGCTGTATGGCGCCAACATTAGATGTTACAGTAAATATTCAAAATAATGGACAAAGCGCAATTTCAAATGTTCCAGTACATTATACTTTAAATGGCGGTCCTGCTGTTAATGAAACTTATGCTGGGCCTTTAGCTGTTGGAGCTAATATTAATTACACATTTACAGCTCAAGTTACGCCTGTTTTGGGTGTAAATAATTTAGTAGTTTGGAATGATTTGGCTGGTGATGGAAACAACTTAAATGATACTGTTATTTCTCAATTCACTTATGTGAATTCAGTACCAAAAACTATTCCTTGGTCAGAAAATTTTGAAACATTTTCTTTATGTGGAACTAATAGTGATTGTGAATTAGAAGTTTGTAATATGATTAATGATTTTACGAATCAATCTAATGGTTTTGCTGATGATATTGATTGGAGAACTGACGATGGAGGTACGCCTTCTGCAGGAACAGGTCCAAGTATAGATTTTAATCCAGGAACTGCAGCAGGTAATTATTTGTATCTTGAGGCATCAGGAGCTCCTGTTTGTTCTAATATGCAAGCAAACCTATTATCACCTTGTATAGATTTAATAAATGTTACCTCTCCTGCATTAACATATGCTTATAATATGAATGGAGCAACAATGGGTTCATTGCATGTAGATATATTAATTAATGGAACATGGACTAATGATATTACCCCCGCAATAAGTGGAGATCAAGGAACAAATTGGATTCAAAATACAATACCATTAAACGCTTATGTTGGTAATGTAGTTAACTTTAGATTTAGAGGGATAACAGGAACTAACTGGGAAAGTGATATGGCTATTGATGATATTAGTGTTTCTGGAACAGTTAACTTAGACGAAAACTCATTAGCTACTAGCTTTAGTATTTATCCAAACCCATCAAATGGATTGTATAATTTTAATTACAATGGAAACGATATAGTTACTGCTAAAATTATAGATATTAATGGAAGAGTAGTTTTTGAGAAAATATTAAGTCCAATGGAAAAAGGATTAATAGACTTAGGTAACTATGCTAATGGATTATATATGTTAGTATTAAATACGGACGAATTAATAACTACAAAAAAAATTATTAAAGAATAATATAAATTGATAAATCAATTAAAAAAAGCTACAAGGTTTTCTTGTAGCTTTTTTAGTTATTGAGAATTCAAAATAGGTATATAATATATTATTACTTTTGTTTTGATGATAGATGAAATAGAAAATATATCAAAAGCTGAGAAACAAGATTTAATGAATGGATTAAGACTTCCAATTATGGAAGAGTTTTACTCCATACAAGGAGAAGGTTTTAATACTGGAAAACCTGCATACTTTATAAGAGTTGGAGGTTGTGATGTTGGATGCCATTGGTGTGATGTTAAAGAGAGTTGGAATCCAAACTTACATCCACTAACAGATGTAAATCAGATAATAAATAATGTAAAACAATATCCGGCTCAATCAATAGTTATTACTGGTGGAGAGCCTTTGCTTTATAATTTAAACTATTTAACTAATCGATTAGTAGAAAGTAATGTTGAAGTTTTTTTAGAAACTTCTGGAGCTCACCCATTGAGTGGTTCATGGCATTGGATTTGCTTATCACCAAAAAAAAACTTACCGCCTTTGCCTGAAGTGTATGATCGAGCTGATGAATTAAAAGTTATTGTGTTTAATAAACACGATATTGAATGGGCAGAGAGTCATGCTAAAAAAGTTGGTGAAAATTGTAAATTATATTTACAACCAGAATGGAGTAACAAAGATAAAGTAACACCAATGATAATTGATTACGTAATGAATAATCCTAAATGGAATATATCATTACAAACACATAAATACATGCAGATACCTTAATTTTAAGTTGATTAATGAGAAATCTATCCCAAATATTATTGTTAGCTTTTTTTGTCAGTTTATTAAACTGTACAATTGCACAAGAATCTATTTCATCAAGTAATAAAAAAGCTATAAAAGCATATACAGAAGGTAAAGGGTATTATGATAATAGAAACAATCCTTTAGCAGAATTAAGTTTATTAGAAGCAATAGAAAAAGATCCTAATTTTATTGAAGCAGAATTAATGTTGGCTTATGTTTATACAGATATGATGCAATACGAAAAAGCGTTACCACATTATATTCGTTGTACGGAAATTAATCCTAATTTTTTCCCAGAAATATACTCATCTACTGCCGCACTACAATTGAAGTTTGGTAAATATGAAGAAGCTAAAATCAATTTCGAAAAATATTTGACATTTACAGAAACTCCTTTAATGATGAAGGAGTTAGCTCAAGATGGGTTGAAAGATTGTAATTTTGCAATAGAAGCATTAAAAAATCCTGTACCATTTAAACCTATAAATTTAGGTGATGGTGTTAATAGTCCCATGGCAGAATACTTCCCATCTATTACTGTTGATGGGCAAACGTTATTATATACAAGACGATTAAAAAGTGAGATGACTTATTCAGGGTTTAATGAGGATTTTTATGTAAGTCGTTTTGATGGAAAAACTTGGGGCTTAGGTGTTAATGTCGCCCCTATAAACAGTATGACTAATGAAGGAGCACCTTCATTATCCGCTAATGGGAAATTTTTAATATTTACTTCTTGTGATAATCCTGTAGAAGGTTATGGTAGAGATAGGCAAGGTTATGGTAGTTGTGATTTATTTTATACTTATAGTGTTGGAGACAATTGGGCAAAGCCTAAAAACTTAGGTAATACTATAAATACTAGAAACTGGGAAACACAACCTTCATTTTCTTCCGATGGGAAAACACTTTATTTTATTAGAGGTATAGGAAGAAATCAAAATCGCCAACAAGACATATGGACTTCTGAATTAACTCCTGAAGGAGTTTGGACAACACCAACAATGCTAAGCGATAAAATTAACACCAAAGGTGTTGAAGAATCTGTATATATCCACCCTAACGGAAAAACATTATATTTCTCATCAAACGGGCATCCTGGAATGGGTGGTTTAGATATTTTTATGAGTAATAAAGATGAAAATGGTGAATGGTCTACACCAATTAATTTAGGTTATCCGATTAACACGTTTAATGATGAGAATAGTTTGTTAGTGTCTTCAAACGGAACAATCGCATATTTTGCTTCTGATAGAGAAGGGGGCTATGGTAGTTTAGATTTATATCAGTTTGAAATGCCTGAGCATTTAAGACCAGAAGCTGTAAATTATTTAAAAGGAAAAGTTTATGATGCCGTTACCAATGTTGCTTTAGAAGCAAAATTTGAACTAATAGATATTGAAACAGGCGAAGTAGTTATTCAATCATATTCTGATGGTAAAACAGGTGATTACTTAGTTAGTCTTCCTATTAATAAAGAGTATGCTTTAAATGCTTCTAAAGAGGGATATTTATTTTTTTCTGAAAATTTTGTGTTAACAGAAGGAAATGCTCAAACTCCTTTTGTGAAAGATGTACCTCTTCAAAAAATTGAAGTAGGTAAAACAGTTGTATTAAAAAATGTATTTTTTGAAACAAACAAATTCGATTTAAAGTCTAAATCTAAAGTAGAGTTAAACAAATTGGCTAGTTTCTTAACTAAGAATGCAACTGCAAAAATTGAATTAGGAGGACACACCGATAATGTTGGAAATGCTAAAGCAAATCAAATTTTATCAAACAATAGAGCGAAAGCAGTTTTTGATTATTTAGTTGAAAAAGGTATTGAAAAAGAAAGATTATCAACACAAGGTTATGGAGATACAAAACCTATAGCTGATAATGGAACTGAAGAAGGAAGAGCAGAAAATAGAAGAACCGAGTTTAAAATAATTAGTAAGTAGGTATGAGAAAAATTAGTCAATCAAGCATATTATTCATTTTTATATTAACTGTAATTAGCTGTGGAGGTGATAGAAACATTGAAACAGTAAATATAGAAAAAGAGTCTATTGAAGAATTACTTGATGAATATAGGGATTGTCAAGCTGAGGCAGAAAGTGCGTTAGCTTGTAAAGATTTTACAGCCAAAGCTATTTCTAAATATTTTGGGATAGAGGATTTAATGGTTGAAGGAAAATATATTGATTATCCCCAAATTTATGACTTTGTTTCATCGAGTGATGCTTGGAGAAATTATGGTGATGCTTCTAGTCAAGTAACGTTAGATAATGCTCAAAAATTTGCAAATGAAGGAATTCCTGTAATTGCAATTAATACAGATGATGAAAATAAATTAGCTGTTCTAATTATTGCTGGAGAACAAGCCAATTCTTCTAAATGGGGTGTTAAAGTTCCTAATTGTGCAGCATTTTTTCCAAAAAATGGACCAGAGGCTTTCATTAACAAATCCTTGAATTATGCTTGGGGTTCTCCTGATGGAATAGAAATTTGGGCTAGAAATTAATACTTGATTAAAAAAACACTCATATTCTTTTTTACTTTATTGTGTTTTACACAAAACTCATTTACACAAGAAGATTCCCTAAATACAAATCGTTTAAAAACAGTTATTGCTCTTGAAACTATTGGTTATACATCAACAATGGTTGGCATGTATGCACTATGGTATAAAAATGAACCAAGTTCTTCGTTTCATACTTTTAACGACAATCAAGAGTGGAATCAAATGGATAAAGTCGGACATGGAGTTACCTCTTATTATGTCGGTAAAGCGGGATTTGAGGTGTTGAAATGGAGCGGAGTGAGTCGTAAAAAATCAATTTGGTATGGAGGGACTTTTGGTTTGTTCTTTTTAACTTCTGTAGAAGTTTTTGATGGTTACTCATCCGCTTGGGGTTTTTCTTGGGGAGATGTAGCTGTTAATACTGCTGGATCAGGAATTTTTATTGCTCAACAACTAGCTTGGGATGAGCAAAGAGTGCTTTTAAAATATTCTTTTCATCAAAGTGATTATGCACAACTAAGACCTAACCTGTTAGGTGAAAATATCGTTCAACAAGCGATTAAAGATTATAATGGACAAACCTATTGGATGAGTGCAAATATTGCTTCTTTTTTAGGGGGAAATACTTCATTCCCAAAATGGTTAAATTTTGCTGTTGGCTATGGTTCTGATGGAATGGTTGGAGCTTTTGATAATTCATTTTATCCAAATATTAAAAGACAAAGGCAATATTATATTAGCTTAGATATTGACTTAACTAGAATTAAAACTAAAAGTAAATTTGCTAATACTTTGCTAGGTACATTTGGATTTTTAAAATTCCCTATGCCAACAGTTGAATTTAATAGTGGAGGGAACACAAAATTTTATGGAGTTTATTTTTGATTATTAGATTAATCAACAATCTCTGCTCTATTCGGAATTAAAACGTCTCTCACTTTAAGAACAATCTCTTCTTTAACAATCATTGATGCAGTATAATGCATCTCATTAATGGATTCAACATTATACCCCAAAGAGTTGATATTTTCTTTTTTATCAAATTCTTTTAAATGAATTTGATGGTGCTCTGCAGTTTTTTGAGCATCTAAACCTTTAAAATCCCAAATTAATTTGATTTTTCTATTCATCTATTAAAAAGGAGTCAGTAAATCAGGGTTTTGTATAAAACTTTGATCTGATAATGTTAGTAGAAATGCTTTTAAGTCAGCTTTTTCTGAAGGAGTTAATTGAACACCACCTTGTCCTACATATTTCAATAAAGGATCAATTGTGCTTGAGTTAACTAATCCTTCACTGTAATGGTCAATTACTTCATCTAATGTTGCAAACCTACCATCATGCATGTAAGGAGCACTAAAAGCTAAATTCCTTAATGATGGAGTTTTAAACTTGCCATTATCAGCAGGATTTCCAGTGATATCACCTAATCCATTGTCAGTAAAAGTTGCATCTAATCCATTGTTGTGAAAAATATTATCAGTCCATAAAGGCTCTGAAGCTCCACCATGACAGTGAAAACAATCTGCTCCAGATTCGTTTCTAAATAAATCAAAGCCATTGAGTTCAGATGGAGTTAACGTTCCTTGACCTAATAAAAACTTATCAAACTTAGAGTTCGCAGAGATTAAAGTTCTTTCAAATTGAGCTAAAGCCTTAACAACTAAAACAGAATCAATAATATTCGTGCCAAAAGCTGCTTGAAATAAATTGGGGTAAGTTGGATGATTTTGTAAGCTGGCAACTGCGTTAGGCCAAGTATTATTCATTTCAATAGGATTAGTAACAGGCGCAAAACCTTGTTGCTCTAGACCGATAGCTCTACCATCCCAGAAAAATTTATCATTAAAATTCCAAGCCATATTATATAGGGGCATTGAATTTCTATTTCCAATCGCTCCAGTAACTCCTGTTGCAAATTGAGTGCTTTGTCCCCATGCTTTAAAAGGCATGTGGCAAGTAGCACATGCTTGTGAACTATCCGAAGATAAAATAGGGTCATAAAAAAGTCTTCTTCCTAAAGCAATTCCTTCAACTGTTTGAGGGTTATTACCTGGTATTATAGGTGGATTTATGTATTGAGCAAAAAGTTGTGGTATTTGAAGAGGGGCTGGTGTAGGTCCATTGTTTGGTGGTGGAGGAGTTCCATTGTATAAACATGAACCATCTTCTCTATCGGCTTCTGGATTAAAATTAAAAGCAGTTGGGTCTGTACATCCTTCTTTTTTAGAACAAGAAAAAAAGCTAATTGAACTAAGGATTATAAGTGTGTATAGTAGTAATTTATTTATAATTTTTATTGTTTTTGAAATACAGAGTTTATACTAAATACGTTATATCCATTAGCTTGCATCATTTTTTGTGCAGTGTAATTTCCCATCAAACTTGAGTGAAATGTATTTAAATCCCAAGTATTAGGGTTTTTAAACCATTCTGCAATATTCATTTCAACATTTAAAGAAACATAATGTTGGTTGAATGAAACTCCATTTAATCTAACCGCAATATTATTTTGTTCAAATGGAGCCATCATACTTGGTCTTGTCATTGGAACATGATGGTATGCGTAGTTTGAATCGTTTCCATTCAATTTATACTTACCTTCAAACTGCATACAGTGATAACCACCACCCATCATTGCAGGTACTCCCCAACTTACAGAATTTAAGTCCACATAATTGCCGGCATTATCAATTGTATCAAAACCAAAATTAAAACCAATTGCAGAATAAGAGCCTAAGTCAACTTCACCAGGAGAATAACTCAAACCTGTTCCATTAGTTACATCAACTATTTGATAACCCTCTAATACAACACTATCTCCATTAGCTTTATATAATTTAATATCAGAAATTAAGTAACGTAACTTACTTATACTAATACTATCTCCATTAGCAGTAACGTAGTTAAATTGATTAAAATTAGCTGCAGATATAGATAGTCCATCAAAATTATGTGTAAAATTAAATGTTAAATGAGCTTCTGAGTGTTCTGTAGGTTCTTCTACTTTATCATATTTACATGAGCCATCATCATTTTGAGCATCAACATCAAAATTAATAGCCGCAGGATCAGTACAGCCTTCTTTTTTAGTGCAAGAGGTAAATACAGTAGCACCTAATAATATTGCACTTAATGTAAGTGTTGTTAACGATTTATTTAGTTTCATTTTTATCAATTTTTTTATAAAGTTAACTTTTTTAGTTGACTTATTTAAGGAGTTGGTTTTTGAAATTTAGGATTTGTTATAAATGTATAGTCATCTAAAGTTAATAAAAACGCTTTTAAATCAGCTTTTTCGGATGGATTTAACTGGACTCCTCCATAACTTACATTTTTCATTAATGGATCTATCGTAGATGAATGAACCAATCCTTCGCTATAATGATCAATTACTTCATCAAGTGTAGTAAATCTTCCATCATGCATATAAGGTGCAGTAAAAGATAGATTTCTTAATGAAGGTGTTTTAAATTTCCCGTTATCGTAAGAAAAACCGGTAATTAAACCTAAGCCTAAATCAGTAAAAGTAGAGTCTAAGCCATTGTTATGAAAGTCATTGTCTGTCATTAATAAATTACCAGCACTACCATGACAATGAAAACAGTCTGCTCCTCCTGTTTGGAAAGGAACATTCCTATCATGGGTAAATAAATCAAACCCTCTAATTTCAGCAGGAGTTAAAGCTTGTTGCCCTTTTAGGTATCTATCAAATTTAGAGTCGCTGGATATTAATGTGTGTTCAAATTGTGCAATGGCTTTAACTACTAAAACAGAATCTATTACACTGGTGCCAAAAGCTTTGTTAAATAAGTTTGGG
Organism: Vicingaceae bacterium; assembly: GCA_037969435.1. Taxonomy (GTDB): domain Bacteria; phylum Bacteroidota; class Bacteroidia; order Flavobacteriales_E; family Vicingaceae. The sequence continues at coordinate 104,150 of JBBKXK010000002.1, read as the reverse complement.
TATGTTGGATGAGCTTGTAAACTTGCAACAGCATTAGGCCAAGTATTATTCATTTCTATAGGGTTGGTGACAGGAGCAAATCCTTGTTCTTCCAAACTAATTGCTCTCCCATCCCAAAAAAACTTATTATTAAAATTCCATGCTAAATTGAATAGTGGCATAGAATTTCTATTTCCAATGGCACCAGTAATACCAGTACTAAATTGCTTGTTAGAATCAACCAATGCAAAAGAAAGAGAATGACAATCAGCACAAGCCTGAGTTCCATCACCAGATAAAAGAGGCTCATAAAACAATCTTCTTCCTAATTCGATGCCTTCAACCGTTAAAGGGTTTGAGCTTGGTAAAAAGGGTTGAGGGAAACCTTGTGGCGTTATAAAATTATAAGGTGTTGGATTACCATCATCAAGAACAATAGGCTCTGGATAAAAAGGTTCTTCTTTTTTAGAACAGGAGTATAATGTTATAATAAATATACCTAATAAAAATATGGTGTGTTTATATTTCATTTAATAAGGACTTTTAAAATTAGGATTTTCTAAAAACTCTTGGTCTGTTAAGCTCTTTAAAAAAGCGATTAAATCTTGTTTCTCTTGATTGGTTATTGTAAAGCCACCAATTTTAGGGCTTTGATTAACATTGCCTTTCCCTCCTTGAGCATAATGGTCAATCACATCTTCAAGTGTATTAAAACTGCCATCGTGCATATAAGGCCCAGTTACTTCAATATTTCGTAAACTGGGCACTTTAAACTTTCCATTATCAGCAGTATTTAAAGTAACTCTTCCTCTTCCATCATCAGCATAGTTTAAATAAATGCCATTGTTTTCATAAGCCAAACTTGTAAAGTTAAAACCGGTATGGCACTCTGCACATTTTAGCGTAGCACTAAAAAATAAATTTTTTCCGTTTAATTCATTACTCGTTAAGGCATTGCTTTGTCCTTGGGAAGTATATTTATCGTACGGAGAATTCCCACTAATTAATGTTCTTTCAAAAGACGCTAAAGCTCTGGTTAAACCATAGATATTAGGTTCATTCAACCCATAAGCTAATTTAAATAGGTTGGGATAAGTGTTATGTTCTTTTAAACGTTCTATGGCTTCGGGTATAGTTAAGTTCATTTCATTAACACTTTCAATAGGTCCAATTACTTGTAATTCTAAAGAATGATTTCCTCCATCCCAAAAAAACGCGTTATGGTAAGCAATATTGGTAATGTTAGGAGTATTTCTTTCTGTTATTCCACCTTGAACCCCATTGCTGAGAATTTTTCCATCCGTAAATGCTTTTTCTTGTAAATGGCATGTTGCACAAGAAATAGAAGAGTCTCGAGATAAAATAGGGTCGTAAAATAATTTTCTTCCTAAATCTACCCTGTATTTATTTAAAGTATTATCGTTTGGTATGATGGGGTTTGGAAATCCCGCAGGAACATTTAAAATGAAGGGAGCTTCGTTATAAGGTATTATATCCTCTTTTTTTGAGCAACTTATTAATAAAACAGTTGTAACAAAAATTAAAAAGATATGGAATCCTTTTATCATTTGATAGCTGTTTTAAGGTTTTCAGTTGCTTTTAATGCAACATTGTAATTTGTTGTAGCATGGGTAAAACTTTCTGTTTTTAAATCAATGTTTCCGAAAGTACCATAAAATATTTGGTTGATATCAATAATTAATTTTTCTTCATAAATCGCATTTAAACCGATTGAAAAGGTTACATTTTTTTGATATTCTCTATATAAATTATCTAAACCTGTATGGTAAATTAATAACTGATTAATATTACTACTGCTTCCAATAACTGTATCAGCTCTACCCTCTAACATTAAAAAACGATATTGGGTACTCCAATTCCAATAAGTGTTTTGATATAAGCTTAATGGGTGATTGTTAGGATATTGAGAAGGATCAATATGGTTTAATACAGAATCTACTCCAATTCCAAATTTAATGGCTTTATAATCTCCAATAAGAATTTTAGCGTCTGTATAATTTTCGCCAGCTACTTTAAAGTTAATTAAATCAACATCTTTTATTTTTATTTCTTGATTATTGGTTTTTACTAAAGTAAGGTTAGAGATATAAAATTTAAATCCTTCAATTTGTATGGTGTAACCCAAAGAATCAACATAAGGTTGATTAAAAACTAAATTTTGACCATTACTTGTTTGTGCTTCAAAACTCAACTTAAATGTGCCAGTTTCTGCGGGTGTAGTATTGTACAAACAAGATCCATCATTCTTTTCAGCTTCAGGATTAAAGTTAATGGCAGCTGGATCAGTACACCCTTCTTCTTTTTTACATGAATAGGTTGTAAGTATTAATAAAGAAAGGATAATTATAGTAAAATAGTGTTTCATAGTTTATTAGTTAAGAGAAGGAGTAATTTACTCCTTCTCTTTAATTAAAATTGATTATGGCATTGGCATAAAAACCATTTGTGTATTGTTTGCTATTGCTGTATTTGTAGTTCCACCACCATGTTGGTTCGAATTGGTTGCTACATCAACACCGTCAAAAAACCTATTCCACATAATGTGATAATTTACTGTAGTTGTTTGTCCTACAGTTATAGAGTTGTTTTGAGAATAAGAAACATTACGTAAAGTAGCATCTGTAGCAACATGGTAAACAAAATTTTTCCATTCACCAGCAAGACCAGTTAAAGAGCTATCAATTTGTCCTTCTAATCGGATAAATTTATAACCAGCAGAAGTATTCCAGTTCCAATGCATACTTGTTTCATTTAATGGAGCAGCTGCTGTCATTGGGTCAGAATGATTCGTTGTAGAATCTAAACCAACATTAAAAGATAAGTTAGTAAATGTTCCTGGTGAAGCTGATCCAAGATTATACATCATATTTGCAGGACTAACTAAAAGATAAGCTCCTAATGTGTTGTTATCAAAAGAAACCTTAGAAACATAAAACCTTGCGTCAGAAATTTTAATTTGTCTTGCAGGAACACCAGTTACAGTGCTTGCTAATGTATAAACGGTATCTAAATAAAAGTTTGAACTCATCATTCCCCAAGAGGAGTGTAAGTGCATCATTGCAGTACCTGTTGTTGCAGGTGTAATTGGTGTTGGAGCTGGTGTTACAGGATCATCTTCTTTGGAACAAGAAGTAAATACTAATGCTGATAATGCAACTCCGATTAATAATAATTTTATTGTTTTCATTTTTATAAAGTTAAAAGTTAATTAAAAATAATAAGTTAATTGTGTAATTATTCTTTGTTTATTGTAGGCCTGAATACCCATTAAGTATTCTTTTACAGGTTTAAAATAAGTAAATTCTATACCTAATTTATTTACGTAAAAATTAAAGCCATAGTTTAAAAATAATACTTCGCCACCCGAGTCGATAAAAATGTTGTCGTTATCAATGTCTTGTTTGCTTTTCTCATAAGAAAGGCCAAGCTTAGGCATCACTTTTATTTTTTCAGATATTTTAGCCAACATAAATAATGATGAATTTGCATTAAATCTATTAGCAAGACGAAAATTATTTTTATTGGTTGTATTTAGTTGATAACTAACATTAGAGTTGATACCAAAACTATTACGTTTTATAAGGTATTCTAACGATGCTAAATAACTAAAGCTACCAGTACCTGCTTGTAAGTGAGGATTTAACTCCATAATTGGCGAACCAATAATGGTGTTTGCAGAAAATTCTGTAACATAATCTACCACAGATGTTTTATTATAATTTCCTGTAGGTAAAGTTATTCCTCCTCCTAAAGTTAAACGATGTAATACTTTATTAGTTAATAAACTATCTTCCGTTTTAACAGAATTGTAAAGTTGGTACTTTAATAAAAGTTTTAAATCTCCAATACCACCAATGTTATCAGTAATACTATCATTTTGTTTTAGATAGTTATCTGAAAAATTGATACTTGTATTTAGTTGAAATTTATTACTTAAATAAATGTTGGCAACCACATCATAACTATTGTATGTTTCAGCATATCTATAAGATTCGCCTAAAGCAATAGCATCAGTAGCTTCACCACCATGTTTGTCAATAATTTCTCCTTTTATAACTCGTTGATTGCTTCTTGCAAAAAAGAAAGGTTCGTTTACATAATCTCTTTCTAAAGCAGTATATCTATGTCTTAACGAAAATGAGCTTTTAAAATCATTCGGTTGTATGCCAAGATACACTGTACACAAGTCGCAAGCAAAAGTTAAATTGTATGTTAATGCAAGCATTAACAGCACAATTGTTTTTTTATGCATTTTTAATGTGTTAGTTTTTAACTAAAATTTGTTTTAATAAATTAATAGTTAAACTCTAGGAGGAGGTGAGAGTATTGAAAAGAAGCCTTCAGAAATAAGCTCCTGTGTAATTAAATATTTAGTTTCTTTTTTTGGATTTACCGGAGCTGAAAAATCAAAACCAGTTTCAGAAAAAGATAAATTGATTTCTAAATTGTAAGCTAAATTACTACTTGAAAAAGGTACATCTTCTTTATTGTCATCGACCTTGTTCATTTCTTGCATTAAGTGACATTTACCATTACATTCTAGTTTTGGTTTTTCTTTATTGATACAAAATAACTCAGTAATTTCTGCTTGGTTGGCAAAATAGTTAATGGTAATAATAGATTTAAAGTTTATTGAATAAATAAACAATAAAGCAACAATTATTGAGGATATTTGAATTAACAATTTCACTACATCAAATGTAGTTTATTTTTAAATACGGTATAATGATATTCCTCATTTTTTAATGAATAAAACAGATTTAATAGTTATTCTTGGAACTACAGCTACTGGTAAAACCAATTTAACTGCACAGTTGGCTTACCAATTAGATGCAGAAATTATTAGTGCTGATTCTCGTCAAGTTTATAGGGGGATGGATGTTGGTACAGGTAAAGATTTATCTGAGTTTCTAGTGAATGAAATAAACATTCCTTATCATTTAATTGATATTGTAGATGCAGGAAAAGAGTACAACGTATTTAAGTTTCAACAGGATTTTTTAACTGCTTTTGAAGCAATTAAAGCTAAAAAAAAACAAGCCATATTGTGTGGTGGAACAGGAATGTATTTAGAAGCCGTATTAAAAGGTTATCGTTTACTAGATATACCTAACAATGATAATTTGAGATTAGCATTAAAGAATAAAACCAACGATGAATTAGTAGAACTTTTAACAGCATTAAAAAAAGTACACAACACAACCGATACAATAGACAGAGAAAGGATAATAAGAGCAATAGAAATTGCTAGTTTTGAAGCAGAGAATGAAAATTTAATTAACGATTTCCCTAAAATAAATACGAAGATATTTGGCATTGCTTATGATAGAGTGATTGTTAAAAAGAGAATAACAGAGCGTTTAAAACACCGTTTGAAGCACGAAGGAATGATAGATGAAGTTGAAACATTAATTGCTAATGGAGTAAGCCCAGATAAATTAAAATTTTATGGATTGGAGTATAAATTAATTACTCAATTTTTATTGGGAGAGATTGATAGAAAAACGATGTTTAACCAATTGAACACAGCAATTCACCAATTTTCAAAACGCCAAGCAACCTGGTATCGAAAAATGGAACGAAATGGCTTTGAAATAAATTGGATTGATGGTAACTTGCCGCTAACTGAAAAAATAGATTTTATTAAACAGCAACTATAAGTGCAAAAAAAATTCGTTTCATATAATTCTTCAGCAGGTTCAGGTAAAACTTTTACTTTGGTTAAAGAGTATTTAAAAATTGCTTTAGCAACTGACAATGCTAATAATTACCGTCAAATTTTAGCCATTACTTTTACCAATAAAGCTGCTGCTGAAATGAAGGAGAGAGTTTTAAGTGCTTTAAAAGCTTTATCTGGAGCTGAAGCTTTAGAAGGAACTCCAAAGTTTTTAATGGCTGAATTGATTAAACCTAAAACTGAAGGTGGACTAGAAATATCAGCTGAACAAATAGCAGCAAGAAGTAAAAAAGTATTTAAATCGATATTACATAATTACAACGATTTTGGAATAAGCACCATCGATAAATTTACTCATAAGATTATTCGAACATTTGCGCATGATTTACAACTTCCACTTAATTTCAACATAGAAATTGAAGAAAAAGATGTGTTGAAAGCAGCCATTGACATGTTGATTACGCAAGTTGGAACGAATGAAAAATTGACTAAAATATTGGTAGAATATGCGGTTCAAAAATCTGAAGACGAAAAGAGTTGGAAGGTAGAGGCAGACTTGTTACAGTTTTCTGAAAAACTATTAAAAGATGGCTCAGAATTACATTTAGAAAACATTAGAAACCTAAGTATTGAAGATTTTGAAGGCATTAAGGAACAATTGTATGAACAAACCAAAGATTTTGAAAATAAAGTAAAAGAGATTGGAGCTGCGGGTATCGTATTTATTGATAATAAAGGAATTGAAAAAGAAAGTTTTTCTGGAAGTAATTTTTATAACTATTGGACTTACCTTTCTGATTTCAAGTCTTTTAGTCCAAACCCAACAGTTACAAAAATTGTAGGAGGATTACAAAATTGGTATGCACAAAAAGTAGAAGCTTCTCAAAAAGCTTTAATTGATACTCACCAACAAGAATTAATTGATTTGTTTAATCAATCTCGCAGTTATATTAATGAGTTTGAAAGTAGGTATTTAATCAACAAACAACTCATTAAAAACCTCCACAACATTGCTGTAATTAATGAGATAGAAAAAACCTTAATTAACTTTAAAAAAGAGAACAATATTTTAAATATTTCTGATTTCAACAAACGAATAGCAGCTATTGTATCATCAGAACCTGTGCCTTTTATTTATGAGCGTTTAGGAGAGAAATACCAACATTATTTAATTGATGAGTTTCAAGATACTTCTACCGTGCAATGGCATAACTTATTGCCTTTGGTAGATAACTCTTTGGCAGGAGGACATTTTAACATGGTGGTTGGAGATGCCAAACAAGCTATTTATCGTTGGAGAGGAGGAGAGGTTGAGCAAATTATTAATTTCCCTAACATCTACAAACACAACGACAATCCTATTTTGTTAGAGCGTGAAGCAAGCATCATCAGAAATTTTAAAGAAGAAAACTTAGCAAACAATTACCGTTCTAAAGCAGAGGTTGTTGATTTTAACAACCAGTTTTTTCAATCTGTTTCAAGTAATTTGTCAGATAATTATCAAAAACTTTATGCCAATTTAAAACAAGGTTTTCATGCTGATAATACTGGAGGAGGAGTTGCTGTTAAATTTTTATACGATTTAGATGGAGAAGAATATACGGCTCAAAATTATGAGCATATTTTAGCAACTATTCACCAAAGTATTACTGATGGATATGCATTAAAAGACATTGCAATTTTAACAAGAGGAAGAGATACAGGTAAAGAGATAGCAGTGTTTTTATTAGAAAATAACGTACAAGTAATTTCTTCCGAAAGTTTGTTGTTAAATACTTCTAAAGAGGTTACTTTTTTAATAGATGTGTTAAGGTATTTGGGCGTTCCAACAGATAAAACGTATCAGGTTAAAGTATTAAATTACTTAACACAGCATATTTACCACGATGATTTGTTTGAAGTTATCAATGAGCATCAACAAAATTCGTTGATTAATTATTTAGCTGCAAAAAATATTCAGTTAAACTTTAATCAACTAGCAAATTATGCGTTGTACGAGATTATTGAAGATTTATTGAGAAGCTTTAGTCTTGATAATTCCATTGATATTTACCTGCAATTTTTCTTAGATAAAGTGCATGAATACGCTTCTAAAAAAGATAATTCAATTCTTAACTTTTTAGAGTGGTGGGATTTAAAATCGCATAAATTTTCGGTGGTAATACCAGATGGTGTGGATGCTGTGCAAGTAATGACTATCCATAAATCTAAAGGGTTAGAATTTCCTGTGGTAATTTATCCTTTTGCAGACTCAATTGTTAAAACTGGGGAAGATTTCTTTTGGACAGACCAAACAGATGTAGAAGGTTTAAAATCGGCAATAGTACCGATGCAAAAGGATTTGTTGCAAACAAAATTTGCCAAGGTTTACGAAGCCGAAATGGACAAATCTAAATTGGATTTGATTAACCTAATTTATGTGGCTTTTACGCGACCAAAAGACAGGTTACACATCATCACTAAAAAAGGTAAAAAACCTTCAGAAAATGGTTCGGTTGGCGATTATTTATACAATTATTGCGCAACACAAACTCAAAATATGGTGGAAGAGTATAACTATCGTTTTGGACCGTTTTCACTAAATTTAAGTAAAGATAAAAAAGACAATGAAAGTGCTGAATTTAAACAAGCAGCATACAATAATTGGCGAAATAAAATTAAAATTAGTTACCAAGCTCCAAAAGTTTGGGATACAGAAAATCCTGAAACCATTGGTGAATACGGAACATTGATACACAACATTTTGTCAAAAATTGAAACAGTAACGGATTTAGATAAGGTGTTAAAAACCTATTTGTTAAAAGGAGTAATTACTGAAACTGAGCTAATTTCTATACGATCAGAAATTGAACAATTATTTAACAATGCTGCAATTAATAACTTGTTTATTAATTACGATGAACTTAAAAATGAACGTTCAATTTTATTAAGTTCTGGAGAAGCTTATCAACCAGATAGAGTAGTGGTAAAAAATAATAAAACCTTTTTAGTGGATTATAAAACGGGTGAAAGAGAGCAAAAACACATTGAGCAATTGAGTAACTACAGAAATTTACTAACTCAAATGGGCTACCAAAACATTGAGGCTAGTTTGTTGTACATCAAAGAAAAGGAATTGGTTACTATTTAGTTATTTTTTCTTTTTACTTGCTTTTGCCAGCGGGTTAAAATCGATACAACGCTGAATCCAATATTCTAAATCATCATCTAAATCAAAACCAAGAGGGGTAACAAAAATGAAGCCTTTCATTGGTCTGCTAGTAAAATCCATTGGCAAACAGACTTCCTTTTTTAATTCTGTTTCGTAAATAGCTTCTCCAATACGAGCCATTAACAAACTATCACCATATTTTTTATCGATGTGTATGCCACAGCACATTTTACCATCCACCATAAAACACAAACCACCCATCATGCTTTTAGCAACAAAAGTTATTCGCTTTTGGTTAAATACACTTTTAATTCTATCTGCTAAAAATTCATCGTAAGCCATAATTATTTTTTTGAGAAGGAAAAGACTTCACCTCTAAAGATTTTTAAACCAATCGGTTTTAATTTTAACTTCCTCGACCATCTCAATCGAAACACCAAGATTTAGTTCTTTTAATCTTTCTGCAAAATCATTTCCGTCTATTAAATCAATTGGCGTTGCGCCATCTCTAGTTGCTTCTTTTTTAGCTTCACGTGTAAAACTCCCGGTAGTTAAAACAAGTCCTTTATCAGCTCGTCCGCTCATAGCACCTCTAAAATCTCTAATTGTAGAAGATGAAACAGAACCTTGATATCTTTTTGCTTGAAAAACTACATGATAGGATAATACACCGCCTAATTTAATAATTCCTTTACCATCAATCCCTCCATCATTTGTCCGCCCAGTTACTTCAACATTTACGAACCCAAGCTCACGTAATAATCTTTGACACAATCTTTCAAATTGATCGGGGTCTATTTTTTTCATAGTATCTAGAAGTTTGTCTTGCCATTCAAACTCTTCAACTTCATCTGTTTTATCTTCTAAATAAGGCTCACCTTTTTTAGTTTTTCCTTTATTAATTCTTTGTTCTTTATCTTTCTTTACAACTGCTTTTTTTACTTTTTCTTGGTCAACTTTGTCAATTTTTTGACCATTTTCGGTAAGTGCCCAAACTCCTCTAGATGAATTTTCAATCACCTCATATCGCTTTAGATAGTTTCTAGCCCAAGCAAGTCTATATGTTAGTTTTGTTGTACTTTCTCTATGTATTTCATTAATAGCATTTTCTGTTAAATTCAATATTTTGATTACTTGTTCTTCTATTTCAGATACAGAACCAGAACCTCCAAGGTTTTTAAGTGCTTTTAAAGTTGGATTGAAAAGGTCATCATATTTATATTTAAAATCTTTATCCATTTTTTATTTTTTTGAAATTATCTCCACCTCAATAAACTTACTTACAGGTGTGTTACTTGTTTTGGCAACACTTTTTATCGGTACCAATACATTGGTTTCTGGGAAGTAAGTCGCAACACAGCCTTTTGCAATGTCGTATTCTACAATTTTAAAGTTATGAGCAACACGTTCTTCACCGTTAAACACACTTTTTAAATCAACTTGTTGCAGTTGTTTTAAGCCTTTGGCTTTCATATCTTGCTTGTTCATCAATACTACACGTCTTTCGTTAATAATACCTCTGTAACGGTCGTCCATCCCATAAATGGTGGTATTGTATTGGTCGTGTGTTCTAATGGTCATCATAATAAAATTGCCATCAGCAACTTTACGTTTAGGTATTGGGTTAACGGTAAATTTTGCTTTTTTATTAGGCATTGCAAAGTTTCTGTCTCTTGCTCCATTCGGTAAATAAAAACCAGCAGGGTTCTTTACTTTTTCGTTAAAGTTGTCAAAACCAGCAATGGTAGCTGCAATGTGGTCACGGACCACGCTGTAATTTTCTGTCATTGCTTGCCAATTAATTGGGCTACTTTTAAAAGTAGCTTGGGCAATTCCACCAATAATGGCATGCTCACTTAATAGGTGAGGAGAAGCAGGGTCAAAACTTCCTTTACTTCGGTGTACAACTCCCATAGAGTTTTCTACGGTTAAAAATTGTTTACCGCTTTTTTGCACATCTGTTTCAGAACGAGAAATGCAAGGTAAAATTAAGGCTTCATTTCCTGTAACTAAATGAGACCGGTTTAATTTCGTAGAAACTTGCACCGTTAAGTCACAATTCTGAACAGCTTTTCCTGTAAACTCACTATCGGGTGTTGCAGAAATAAAGTTTCCGCCCAAAGCCATAAACAATTTAATTTTCCCTTCGTTCATTGCTTCAATGCTCTCCACAGCATCATAACCATGTTCTCTTGGAGTCTTAATGCCAAAATGTTGGTCCATTGCCGCTAAAAAATCTTCTTTTGGTTTTTCCCAAATACCCATTGTTCGGTCACCTTGTACATTACTGTGCCCACGTACAGGACAAGTTCCTGCACCAGGCTTACCAATGCTTCCCTTAGCCAATAAAATATTTACAATTTCTTTAACATTGTCAACTCCATTTTCATGCTGTGTTAAACCCATTGCCCAACAAATGATAATCTTTTTATTTTCGATTAACAATTGAGCAAACTGCTTAATTTGTTTTTCAGGTATTCCGCTTTCAGCAACAGCTTCGTTAAAATCAATGTTCTTTAATTCTTCTATAAAGACATCGTAATCTTCAGTAAAATCATTGATAAATTCTAAATCAAAAACACTTCCCGGTTTTTTCTGTTCCTCTTGATACATCAAGAAAAGTGCAGCTTTTAATAAAGCAACATCACCGTTAATTTTTACTTGTAGGTATAAATCAGTTAATTGTTCTCCTCCTTTAATGATGGAAAAAGGATTTTGAGGGTCAATAAAAACATTGTTTCCTGCTTCTGGAATGGGGTTTACACTAACTATCTTTCCACCGTTTTGCTTGCATTTTTCTAATACCCCCAACATTCTTGGGTGATTGGTACCTGGGTTTTGTCCCATTACTACAATCACTTCGGCAATGTGTAAATCTTCTAATGTTACACTTCCTTTGCCAATGCCAACAGTTTGGCTTAATCCTGCACCACTAGATTCATGACACATGTTAGAGCAATCTGGTAGGTTATTAGTCCCATACTGACGAACAAACAATTGATACATGTAAGCAGCTTCGTTACTAGTTCTTCCAGAAGTATAAAAACAAGCTTCGTTCGGAGAGTTTAAACTATTCAGTTTATTACCAATTAGTTGAAAAGCATCTTCCCATGAAATTGGCTCGTAATTCGATGAACCTTCTTTTAAATACATTGGTTCAGTAATTCGCCCAGCTTTACCAATTTGGTAATCTGTCCAAGTACTTAATTCTTCAACACTATATTTTTTAAAGAAAGTAGGGGTAACTCTTTTGGTAGTAGCTTCTTCGGCAATTGCTTTAACACCATTTTCGCAATATTCACCTAAACTAGAACGTTTCCCGTCAGCATCTGGCCAAGCACAACCAGGACAGTCAAAACCTCCTTTTTGGTTCATTTTGTTTAGCACTTTTATACCTTGCCAAATACCTAATTCCTGACTAATGTGCTTCATAGATGAAACTAAAGCAGGAATTCCAGCAGCTTTTTCTTTTCGCTTAGTTAACTTAATATTGCTAAACTCTTCAGGAGGTACAATTTGTACTTTACGTTTGTTCATAGTTTGGTGTTAAAAACAATTACCGATAAAGGTAATGAAATGGAGTTGGTTTAAAAATGATTATATCTAAAAAAAATAATTGACAGTTCGAGTGATTTTTAATTTTTTGTTCTCGATACATTCCGACTTAAGTCGGAACACTCGAACTGACAAAATCAAAAAAAATGTTAAGTTTATACTGAGAGAAACCGAAGTAAGAATCAATTGTTTTTTATAATTTTAAACCATGCAAAAGACTACCGAAAAAGATTCTAATTACGATGGATTAGATAAAATGTCAATTACGGAATTGTTGACGAATATGAACAATGAAGACAAAACAGTTCCTCATGCTATTGAAAAAGTAATTCCAAGCATTGAAAAGTTGGTGGAAGTTATCGTTACTAAAATGGAAGTGGGAGGTAGGTTGTTTTATATGGGAGCAGGAACAAGCGGAAGGCTAGGAGTGGTAGATGCCTCTGAATGTCCGCCTACTTTTGGAGTAGCACACGGATTGGTTATCGGTTTAATTGCTGGTGGCGATTCTGCCATGTGGAAAGCTGTAGAATTTGCAGAAGATAGCACAACACAGGGTTGGGAAGATTTACAAAAACATAACATTACGGATAAAGATGTGGTTATTGGAATTGCTGCATCAGGCACAACACCTTATGTAATTGGAGCATTAGAAAAGTGTAACGAAAATGGAATAGCAACGGGTTGTATTGTTTGTAATGGAGATAGTCCTGTTGCTAATGCTGCAAAATACCCAATAGAAGTTGTTGTAGGACCAGAGTTTGTTACTGGAAGTACACGGATGAAATCAGGTACAGCTCAAAAGTTGGTATTAAATATGATTTCTACTTCTACCATGATTAAGCTAGGAAAAGTGAAAGGCAACAAAATGGTTGATATGCAATTGAGTAACGATAAGCTCGTTGATAGAGGCACAAAAATGATAATGCAAGAATTAGCTATCGATTACGATAAAGCCAATGAGTTATTATTAAAATACGGAAGTGTTAGAAAGGCTGTAGATTCTCAGCGATAATTATTTGTATCCTAAAACAAAAATAACATTTCCAGAACCTTTAGAACCTTCAGGTATAATGTAAGTGATGTACATTTTTGAAGATTTGTCTGGTTCAAAAGTATGAACCTTTTTGCTGTCGGTACCTTGAGTTGTATAAATAGCTTTTCTATTACTGTTTGTTGCGGGTTTAGTATGAATTTCTATTTGAACACCATTGGCATCAGCAGTATTGAATAAAAAACGATACTGTTCTCCAAAAAATAAAGGAACTTCAATTTCTTTAACTTGAGTTTTACTAGAATAATTAAAATCACTCACTTTAGAAGAATCGTACTTGTAATCAGGACGAAGTTCTCTTTTTAATTCAGCTTTTAAAGTAGTAATATCATTTTCACCAACTTGAGCTGCAGTTGAAATAAAAGCACTTACAATGATTAAAGCTATAAATTTAATTTTCATTAAGTTTTTACTTTTTCTTGTATCCTAAAACTGAAACTAAACAACCGTAAACTTCTTCTTTAGGGCTAGCAGGTAAAACATAAGTAATGTAAACTTTACTTGCATCAGCTGGTTCGTAAGTATAAACAGTTTGACCTTCTTTTAATACGCTCTTTAAAGAAAATAAAGGTTTAGCAGTTTTTCCTTTTTTATCAGAAATTTTAATTTCTATCCCCTGAGGAAGTCCTGCAGTATTAAATAAAAATTTAAATTTTTGCCCTAATAAAAGAGGTGCTTCTACCTCTACAGTTTGTTCTTTTCTGCTGTATTTAAAACGATTTACTTTAGAAGAGGCATATTTAAAGTCTGGCTTTAAAGCCAACAATAAATCGTTTTTTAAAACTCTAATGTCACAATCATTCTGTGTCTGAAAAGCTGATGTTGTTAATAAGATAATACCAGCAAATGTGAAGTATAATAGTATTTTTTTCATGATTATAATTTTAGTAATCTGTGTTATTATTATTCTCCAACAATTTTAGTTCTTATAGAAATAAGGTCGTTTGAAAGGGCTTTAATTTTTTCTGGTGCTAATACAAAAGCAACATCACTTTCTTCATCATACCCTGCAAAATGGCTGTTTATTTTTTCTAAGTCAGCAATTAAAGCACCAAATTCATTGTCCTCATCATTTTGTTGTATTGTTTTAATTAAACTATTCAACACTACTGCTTGTTCAGAGATTCTAGATACCAATTTCTCATTTGTTTTGGATTGATTTACTTTAGCTCCTAAGTACATAGTTTCTATCCAAGCTCCAGCAAAAACGATAGATCCAGTGTAACCCATTCCGTTTTCATCTAAATAATCATCTAACTGCATTTGTAAATCAGCCATGATGTAAGCTAAAGAATCTTCGTTCCCTACATTTTTTTCTAAACGCTCACTTAAACCCATAGAGTTTAAAATATCAGTCATCCATAATTTTTCAGATAACTTTCTTAACGTGTTTAAATAATTGATTGATTCTTGAGTTTGGTTATTCATGATACAATAAGCCATATCTGCAGAATAAACCCCAAAGTTTAATTTTTGATCGTATTTAGAATTATAATTTTCTGCTTTACCAACGTTATTAGTTAAATCTCCGATATAAGTTAATCCTGAATTTTTAAATAATTCAGCAATTTGTAATGGAGATGGTAAAATATACTCAACTTTATTAGAAGTGTCTTCAACAACTTCTTCTGTGATTACTTCTTCAGTAATTACTTCTTCAGGTTCTCCTCCACAAGCATATAATAAACTTCCGATAATTAGGAAGGCAGATAATTTTAATGTGATTTTTTGCATGGCTTTATTTGTTAATTTTTTTGTAAAATAATATAAATTTTATGATTTAAACAATATTATGTTTGAATAACTCCCACATTATAAGCTTTTCCGATAGGAGAGTGGTTGGCAGCTTCAATTCCCATAGAAACCCATTTTCGAGTATCTGTAGGCTTTATAATGGCATCTGTCCATAATCTTGCAGCAGAATAGTAAGGAGAAATTTGTTCATCATATCTATTTTTGATGCGATTATATATTTCAGCCTCTTTTTCTTTAGTAATTTCTTCTCCTCTAGATTTTAACGAAGCAACTTCTATTTGTAATAATGTTTTAGCAGCTGAAGCTCCACTCATAACTGCTAATTGAGCTGAAGGCCAAGCAACTATTAATCGTGGATCATAAGCTTTTCCACACATTGCATAATTACCAGCGCCATAAGAGTTACCAATAATTACCGTAAATTTTGGGACAACTGAATTAGCCATAGCACTTACCATCTTTGCTCCATCTTTAATAATCCCTCCATGCTCAGAACGTGAGCCAACCATAAAACCACTTACATCTTGTAAAAATAACAATGGTATTTTCTTTTGATTGCATAACATGATGAAACGAGCAGCTTTATCGGCAGAATCTGAATAAATTACACCACCAAACTGCATTTCACCTTTTTTTGTTTTAAATACTTTTCGTTGATTAGCAACAATTCCTACAGACCATCCATCAACTCGTGCATAACCACAAACTATTGCTTTTCCGTATTCTTCCTTATATTCATCAAACTCAGAATCATCGACTAAACGAGCAATGATTTCTTTCATCTCATATGGTTTATCTCTTGAGTCTGGTAAAATACCATAAATCTCATCTTCATCTAATTTTGGAGCCTTCGCTTTAATTCTATTGAAATCAGCAGTTGGAGTTCCTCCAATTTTGTCCATCATTCGTTTAATTCTATCTAAACAATCATGGTCATCTTTACATTTATAATCTACAACTCCAGAAATTTCAGTTTGTGTTGTTGCCCCACCTAAAGTTTCGTTATCAATTTCTTCGCCAATGGCAGCTTTAACTAAATAAGAGCCAGCCAAAAAGATAGAACCTGTTTTATCAACAATTAAAGATTCATCGCTCATAATTGGTAAATAGGCTCCACCAGCAACACAACTACCCATGATGGCAGCAATCTGTGTAATACCCATTGATGACATAACTGCATTGTTTCTAAAAATTCTTCCAAAATGTTCTTTGTCAGGGAAAATTTCGTCTTGCAGAGGCAAATAAACACCAGCACTATCTACTAAGTAAATAATGGGTAATCTGTTTTCCATTGCTATTTCTTGTAATCTTAAATTCTTTTTTCCTGTAATGGGAAACCAAGCACCCGCTTTAACAGTTGCATCATTAGCAACAACAATGCATTGTTTACCACCTATGTAACCAATTACACCAACAACGCCTCCGCTAGGGCAGCCACCATGTTCTTTATACATATTATCTCCAGCAAAAGCCCCAATTTCTATTTGGTTAGCTTTTTTGTCTAATAAATAATCTATTCTTTCGCGAGCAGTTAATTTTCCTTTGCTATGGTGTTTCTCAATTTTAGTTTTTCCACCACCTAAATAAACTGTTTCCAGGTTTCTATTAAGGTCAGAAACCAACATTTTGTTACCGTCTTCGTACTTATTAAATGTAATGTCTTGTATTTTTGCCATACTTATTTTTTTCGAAGACCAAATATAATTAAAACGAAGGAAAAACAGCTACTTTTATGGAAAACAGAAATTTTTGCATCAATAAGATTAAACTTGCATTTCATGATTAAACAACTTACACTTTTATTAAACTTTTTAAGCATATTTATTGTTGTAAATGCACAAGAAAGCATAACAGTAATAGGTGTTGTTACTGATGCTGAAACAGGTAAGGTAATAGAAGATGTTCATGTTAAAGTGCATTTAAGAAATATCATTACTAAAACAGACGCAAAAGGTAAGTATCACATTTCATTTCCTAAAAAAGAACGTACATCTTTAGTTTTTTCTCATACAAGTTATCAGGTTAATTATGAATTAATAACCACAGAAAAAGATACGTTAAATCTAACAGTACAACTTAAAAAGAAAACAGAAAGTCTTCCGGCTTATAATTTTAATGAAGATGGTGTGCCAGAAACAGTTTTTAAAAGTGCAAAAATCAGTATTGCCGATTATGAGTTTTATCAAGATAAATTTTTGTTTTTAGTTTATGGGAAACGATTGAATAAGGATAGCGAAATTTATTTAGTTGATGAGGATGAAAATATCATTTCAAAACATTTTGTACCTGGGGAACCTGTTGAACTATACTCTGATTATTTAGGAAATGTAAATTTAATATGTAAAACTGCGATCTATCGAATAGGAGTCCAAAATGATAAAGTATCTATTTATGAGTTACCGTTAGATGAATTTAATCAATTAATTAAACCAATTGTTGATACACTTGATGGGAGTATTATTTTTTCAGATTTCTTAAAACAGTTTCCAAGGTTTAAATATTATGCATTTAACCCTAAAGATACTTCTGTTTCTATTATAAAGGAAGTGGTGCATAAAGATATGGCTTGGAAATATGATTTTGAATACCATTTTTTAAGTAATGCAGAAAAGCAATTTGCAAAACGAATGGCAAAAAGATTGCAAGGATATGATAAATATGATGTTGCTGCATATATGACAGGTTTTTCGCATGATTTTTTATATGAAGAAGTTTATGCTCCTTTGTTTGTAATTAATGATACCATTAATATTTTCGATCATTATGAAGATAAGATCTGGAAGCTTGTAGAGGATACGATTGAGGTGGATAGTATTTCTTTTGATTATCATAAACCAAGAAAAAAGAGTGAGTGGAAACGACAATTGATAATGGATGAAGTAAATGGGAAAATTTATGGTGTGTTTTTAAAGAATGGTTTTTACTATTTAAAGCAAATTGACAATAATTCAGGTGAAATAATTTTAGAGAAAAAATTGTATTACCAATTTGTAGATAAATTAAAAATTAAAGATGGATTTATCTATTACACCTATAAACCAAGAGAAACCTTGCAAAAATTGTTTCTATACAGAGAACAGTTTTAGTTATATAACTTAGGGTAAATAAAGAATTTTTTTATGCCTATGCCTTGAATGATTTCATTCCAATCATCAATTTCTAATTCAATTTTAACAATACCACAAGTTGAAATGTTATCTAAATAATCTTCTGTTAAATAATCTGATAGCTCGGTTAACCCTGGATTGTGACCAACCAAAAAAGCGGTATTATATTTATTCGATAAGCCATTTAAAACTGTAGTTAAATTTTTAACTGGTGAATGGTAAATAGAATCAATAAACTCAACTTTGCTAAAAGGAAAATCTATTTCTATACATATACTATTTATGGTTTGTAAGGCTCTTTTTGCAGGGCTAGCTATAATAGTATCAGGTAAAATACCAAGCTCTTTTAACTGTTTCCCCATAAAAGGGGCATCTCTTTTTCCTCTATTGTTTAGAGGTCTATCAAAATCGGAAAGGTTGGCAACACCCCAGTCTGATTTAGCATGACGTATTAGATAAATCGTTTTCATTTTTCGATAAAACTACAAATATCTTCGATTAAATTTTTTATTATCGATTAAAGTTGTATATTTGTAGATGAAATTACTAAATTAATCGATATGTTAATATTGTTTATAGTTTTGATAGCGCTTTTAGCAATTGTTCTTTTTTTGAAAGGTGAAGGAGCAAGTTACGGAAAAGGTAATAATGCTAATCATGAAAAAAAGAGTTTTACTGTTTCAGATAAAAATTTCTTTTTATAGATAGAATATCCCAAATACCCATAATAAGTTTTATTAAAAAGCCCCTGTACAATTTTGTACAGGGGCTTTTCCTATCTACTCAACTAACTATAAAACTATTTATTTACTCTAACTAATATTAAATTTAATTGTTCAACCTCTGTTAAAACTTCAAGGTATTTAGCCATTTTACCTTCTAACATTAATTGTCTTGCTTTTGCTTTTAGCTCAAAATATCTTTTTCTTAATTCTAACATAATTTTTGTTTTTAATTTGAAAACTTACTTTCAATTTACGTGCCAAAAAGATAAAAATTGTCTAGAGAATGTTAAAAAAAGTTAAAACATAAAACCTTATTATTAAGTGAATTAGATTTTGTATATTTACACTTGTAAAATGAAAAGAATACACTCATATCTATTGCTGTTTATGTTGATTGCATCAACTGTTGTTACTGCGCAAAATGCAAGTAATGATGATGCTTATGTGCCAGAAGATGATTACGTAATTCCTTTTGATTCTTTATCAGAAAAAGATAAATTTCATTATAATTTTACAATGGGAGCTGGTTTTGGTTACTCAAGTAATTTAGGTGATTTCTTTAGTACTTATTATAGACCAACAATGAGTTATGATGTTTCTCCTAAATTTAAACTATTAACAGGGATAGAGTACAGAAATAGTAATGTTAGTAAAATGCCTATTTATTCTGATTATGGATATCAATTATTTTCAGGAAATATTTCTCAGTACTATGCCTTTGTTGGAGGGCAATATCAGTTAACTGATAAATTGTCAGTAGGAGGGTCTGTTTTTTATGATTTTAGTGCGTATAACCAAATGGATGGAACAGCTCTTGGAGCAAACAATAACGGATTAAATAATGTTGGCTACTCTGCTAATTTCGAATATAAAGTAACCGACAACATGTCAATACAAGGCGAAATTAGAGTAAATGATAAAAGCCCATTCCGTAATAGTTTTATGGGAGCTTCCGAATATTCTCTTTTTGGTAGATAATTTTCTTTTCATTTTTCGTACACCTAGTTCTATAATCTTAACTTTGCCTCAAAATTAAAGTTATGTTAGTAGTTCTATCTCCAGCAAAAAAGTTGAATGAAAATCATTCGGTTTTAGAAAACGCAACAATACCTCAGTTTGTGGATGAAGCAGAAAAACTCATTAGTAATTTAAAGAAATATTCGCCCAAAAAGCTTAGTAAATTAATGAGTTTAAGTGATTCTTTGTCAGAATTAAATGTAGAACGTTACCAAAGTTGGGATAAAAAACATACGATTAAAACTGCCAAAACTGCTGCTCTAATTTTTGATGGAGAAGTTTATACAGGATTAGATGCTGTTTCATTCTCTAAAAAAGAAATGAATTATGCACAGGATAACCTTAGAATTTTATCAGGACTTTATGGAATACTAAAACCATTAGATGTTGTTCACCCATATCGGTTAGAAATGGGGACTAAATTGAAGGTTGGTAGAAAAAATAACTTGTATGAGTTTTGGGGAGATAAGGTTGTGGATGAAGTGAATCAAGTGTTAGAAAATCAAAAAGAAAAAACATTAATAAATTTAGCATCAAATGAGTATTTTAAAGTAGTTAATACTAAAAAATTAAAAGGAGATGTAATAACACCAGTTTTTAAAGATTTTAATAACGGACAATATAAAACTGTAATGGTTTATGCCAAAAAGGCAAGAGGCATGATGGCGAATTATATTATTAAAAATAAGCTAGAAAAAGTTGAAGATTTAAAAGGCTTTAATGCTGATGGTTATTGTTTTAACGCAGCAGCTTCTAAAGCGAACGAATTAGTATTTTTAAGAGGATAACAATGGTAGGAGAAATTATAGAATTAGAGGCACACAAAACAATGCCTCAAGGAGTTTATTTAATTACTGAGGCAGGACAAGAAATTTTATTGCCTAATAAGTATGTTCCAGTTGGTTTAAAAATGGGAGAGATGGTAGAGGTATTTATCTATACCGATTCTGAAGACAGAATAATTGCTACTACTGCAGAACCTAAAATTAAATTGAACAGTTTAGCATTTTTAAAATGTGTGGATGTTAACCAATATGGTGCTTTTTTTGAGTGGGGAATAGAAAAAGATCTATTAGTTCCTTTTGCAGAACAAGCAAACCCTGTCAGTTCTGGAAAAACATATTTAATTTATTTGTATAGAGATAATGTTACTAATCGGTTAGTAGGAAGCACTAAAATTGGAAAATTTATAAAACAAAATACCTTAGAAATTAAAGCTGGAGACCAAGTTGATTTATTAGTTAGTGGAGAAACCGAAATAGGGTATAAGGTAATTGTTAATGGTAAACATTATGGTATGGTGTTTAAAAACGAGGTTTTTAAACCAATTAAATTAGGAGATAAATTAACAGGTTATTTACAACGTGTAAGAAAAGACAATAAATTAGACATTACTATTAACAGTGCTAGTTTGAGTGATGTAGAAGTATTGTCAAATAGAATTTATGAGCGTATACTAAAGGAAAAAGGGCTTTTAAATTTTTCTGATAAAAGTGATCCTGAAGTTATCTACAAAGAGTTTCAGGTAAGTAAAAAAGCATTTAGACGTGCAGTTGGTTTGTTGTATAGCGACCGTAAAGTAATTATTACACCAACAACTATAGAATTGGCGAAGGATTAATTAATGATTAATATGGGATGGTTTATTATTGGGGGATAGTATTTTCTTCTTTTTTAGTTTTTGGTGTAATATATATGATAAGACAGATGATTATATATAATAAATATGAAAGATTAAAATTTAAAATAGACCCATCTTATAAAGAAAGAAGGCATCATTATTTTTTAGGAGAAACATACACCATTAGTGTCTTACCAATTAAAGAGAATGATAAACATCCTATTCTAATAAAACTAAAAGAGAAATACAATAAATGGATAAGATTGTGGTGGTATGTAGTCGCTATTATTATAGGGTTTATGATTATTGGTGGGATTCTAACTATAATTATAAATTTAGTTAATAATTAAGAATTCTTCTTCTCAAATCCAGCAACAATTTCTTCTAAACTTTTACCTTGGAGTTTAATCGATTCTTTTGCACTTTCTACAAAAGGATGCTCAGGATAAGTGTCTATAAATTCTTGGTAAGTAGTTTTTGCTAATTCATCTTCATGCAACATGTCTCCAATAATCATTGCTTTGTAAAATAAAGCAACAGGAGCTTTTTCATGTTTAGGATCTCTTGCTAATAAATCATTAAAATGTCTAATAGCAACATGTGGTTTGTTTAACGATTTTGCTAATTCTCCAGCTTTAAATTGGTAATCTTTAGAAACAGCTTCAAAGCTATGGTACCTAATGTATTCCTCGTAAGCTTTTAATAATTTTTCAGCGTATTCAGGTTTAAAGTTTAAGCTATCTTCAAATAAAAGAGCTGTGTATTTATTTATTTCAGCTTCTCTTTCTTCAAAAGTATCTGCAATGGTGTCAGTTACTACTCCGTCTTCAACTTTAATATCAGAGCTACCTCCACAAGAATATAATGCTATGCTTAAAATCGAAATGTAAAAAATGTTTTTCATAGGTTTAATGTTTTGCTTTTACTAATGGAAATTTCATTCTGTAACTTACTTTTATATTTCCTTTAGCAATATCGTTTAATTTTCCTTTAATTAATCTTTTCTTTAAAGGGTTTATATGATCGGTAAATAAAATACCTTCAATGTGATCATATTCGTGCTGAATGATTCTAGCAGCTATGCCATCAATAGTTTCTTCAATCAATTCAAACTTTTCGTTGTAATACTCAATTACAACATTAGGTTTTCTACTCACATCCTCTCTAATCCCTGGAATACTCAAACAACCCTCTTCAAAAGGCCATTCTTTACCTGATTCTTCAACAATAATTGGGTTAATAAATACTCGTTTGTAATCTTGTAATTCTGG
Source organism: Vicingaceae bacterium (assembly GCA_037969435.1). Classification (GTDB taxonomy): domain Bacteria; phylum Bacteroidota; class Bacteroidia; order Flavobacteriales_E; family Vicingaceae. The sequence continues at coordinate 81,220 of JBBKXK010000002.1, read as the reverse complement.
ATGTTCGTCATCTTCATTAAAGCCCGAAGCATCTACAATAAATAAACGAATGGGCAATCCTATTTGTGGAGCAGCTAGTCCAACACCTTTAGATGCGTACATGGTTTCAAACATGTCATTAAGTAACAATTTTAAATCAGGATAGTTTTCTTCTATCTCTTTAGTTTCTTGCCTTAAAACAGAGTCTCCGTATGCTACAATTGGTAAAATCATACTGCAAAAGTAATATTATTTTTTGTTCCTTTGTACAGTTAATGTTATGGATTTTTTAAACTGTTCGATGAAAAAATATGTATTTATAGCTTTAGTTCTGTTTTTATTTTCTTGTGGAAAGGGTGCTCCAACTAAACAAGAGGTTGAAGTTGCCGGTTATGCTCAAGGCACAACTTACAGTGTAAAATATATTAGTGAGGATGGAGTAAGCTATCAACGGGCGATAGATTCACTTTTAATTGAAGTTGATAACTCTATGTCAACTTATCAAAAAAAATCATTGATTTCTAAGTTTAACAATGTTGATTCATCTTTAGTTGTTGATGATATGTTTTTAGCTGTATTAAAGGTTTCTAAGAAAGTTTATGAAACATCTGGCGGATTATTTGATCCGACTATCGCACCTGTTGTTAATGCGTGGGGATTTGGTTTTGAAAACCTTACTACTACAGATAGCTCTACTATAGATAGTTTGTTGGGTTTTGTAAACTTTAACTCGATAACTTTTGAAAGTAATAAGGTAATGAAAAATCGTAAAGGAATAATGCTCGATTTTAATGCTGTAGCTCAAGGCTATACGGTTGATGTTATATGTGAATTATTAGAATCGAAAGGGATTACTAATTACTTAGTTGAAGTAGGAGGTGAATTGAAAGCTAATGGTTTAAATATGCAAGATACCTTATGGAGAGTTGGAATAGATAGGCCTTTGCCTAATTTAAAGGAACGAGAAATTGAAGCAATTGTCAGTTTAGATAATAAAGCACTAGCTACATCGGGCAATTACCGTAAATTTTATGAGAAGGATGGATTGAAATACTCTCATACTATTAATCCAAAAACAGGTTATCCTGTTCAGCATAATTTATTAAGTGCTACAGTTATTACTGATGGTTGTGGTTATGCGGATGCTTATGCAACTGCCTTTATGGTTATGGGATTAGAAAAAAGTAAAGAATTTTTAAATCAACATAAAGAGTTAGAAGCACTATTAATATTTAGTGACAAAGAAGGTAGTTTACAGACCTTTATAACTGAAGGCTTGAAAAAAAATATTGAGTTAAATCCTGAAAAAAAATAGATGTATGTATTAATTTTATCGTTGAACTTGTTTTTTAAATAAAAATTCGGAAGATTTGTATATACTAAACTAAAAAATAATTTATAAATAACTTAAAAGTAGAAAGATGGAAGGATCTGAAAAAAATGAGAATTATGACAACAGTAGAGATGAGGTGTTTTCTAAAGCAGTAAGAGCAGGGAAGAGAACTTATTTTTTTGATGTAAAGGCTACTAAAGCTGACGATTATTATTTAACAGTTACTGAGAGTAAAAGAAGGTTTAATAATGATACTCAAAAGTTTTTCTTTGAGAAGCATAAATTATTTTTGTACAAAGAAGATTTTGAAAAATTTTCTGAAGGGTTAGAAGAAGCAATTAATAAAATTAAAGAGTTAAAGGCTGAACAAGGAGAGGAGATTGTTGAAAAAGTAGCGTCAGAATATACTGATGTTAGTTTTGATGATTTAGGTGGAGATAAAGAATAATTTCAACCAAATATTCACATAAAAAAAGGAGCCTAATTTAGGCTCCTTTTTTTATGAATTAAAGAACCTTAAATTCTACTCTACGATTAATTGCCATATTATCTTCAGTGTCGTTAGCTACCAAAGGATTACTTTCTCCATACCCAACAGCAGTTAGTCTGTTCACTTCAATCCCTTTGGTTACCAAGTAGTTTAAAACAGATTTTGCCCTATTATTAGATAAAGATTTATTGTAATCATCGCTTCCTTTATCATCAGTATGCCCACCAATTTCTATTTTAAGGTTTTTGTTTTGTTTTAAAATGTTGTAAAGTCTGTCTAACTCATTGTAAGAATCACTAATTAAGTCAGCTTTGTTAAACTCAAAAAAGATGTTGTTTAAACGAATAATTTCTCCTTTTTCGATAGGCAATAAATATAAATCTTTTGTTATCTCATTATAAGCACTTAGTTCTTTGGTGTCTAAATTTTCACTAATCGGATAAAATCCTTGTTGTTCAGCAATAAAACTATATTTTTTACCAGCGGGTAAAATTATTTTGTATTCACCTGTTTTTGGGTCAGATGTTGCGTTACCTAATTCAACATTAGCTTCTAAATCGTAGTATTTAATTTTTGCTGCCATTGGTTGCTTAGTTTTTTTGTTATAGGTAATCCCTGAAATTAAAACTACGGCATCAGGTCTTTCAACATTTTCAATTTTGTAAATGTCTCCTGCAGATGATAGATAAGCGTAATCACCTTTTGCATCTAAAAAGTAACCTAATTCTGTATTTGGAGAGTTAACCTTATTTCCTAAGTTTTTAGGTTCACTCCAATTGGTCCATGTGTCGTCTAATCGTTTTGATACAAAAACATCATAAGCTCCAAACCCTGGGTGTCCTTGACTAGAAAAATATAAAGTTTTATTATCAGCAGCAATAAATGGCTTTGATTCGTCATCAAATGTGTTAATTACATTGCCCATGTGTTTGGGTTTACTCCATTTGTTTCCATCAATTAAATAACTTACATAAAAGTCTTTGTCACCTAACCCTTCTTTTCGCTCTAACGACAGAATTAATGTCTTGTTATCAGTACACATAAAATATGAAACATATTTATTGTCGTTGTAATAATCTTCTATTTCAAAATCTTTTGGAACCTCCCATCCATTTATTGTCCTATGAGTTATGGATACACCGCTTGTATTAGCACTGCCATCAGTATTGTAAGTGTTAGCAACAACTAAAGAGTTGTTATCTGGTGAAGCAGAGATTAAAAAATTTTTACCTTTATTGTTTAATGGATAACCAAAATTTTTCATTGCTGTCCATTCACCATTTTCGTCTAAAGTAGAAAACCAAATATCTTGATCATCATTTGGATCACCTGTGTTTTGAGGATGTTCTGAACGATTAATAAAAAGAATTTTTCCATCGGGAGAAATTATAGGGGATAGTTCGGAATATTCTGAATTAACTTTGTCACTTAGCTTTACTTTTTCATTTATCTTATCAGCATTTTCCACTAAATTTATTTTAGTTGGAGTTTTAGTTACTTTTAAATAGTCTATTTCTAGTTCCATTTTATTACCTAAGAAAAATGCTAATCGAGAACCATAATAACTGAACTGTCCAGTTTTATATAATTGTTTATCATTGATATAATAGCTTACAATGTTAGCAGTTTTAACCACTTTAAGTACATTATTCCTATAACTATCATTAAGGGCTTCAGTTTTTTCATAGTTTACCATTAAGTGGCTTTTTTCATTGTAAAAATGATCAAGCTTATAATCTTTGCTTGAAGTAATTAAAAATTTTTGATAAGAACTATTATCTGAATACATGGAAAATAAAATCCCAAAACCATCAGTAGTATTTCCAGAAGTTTGACGAAGTTTTATCTCTATAATAAAATCTTCAATATCAGGTTTTAGGTCAGAAATATTTTGATAGACCCAACGAGAACTTTCTGTTTTGTTTTTTAGATAGTATACACCATTTTTTACTTCACATTTCATGGATTCTCCATCATCGCTGTACCAACCTAAGGAATTGTCATCAAAATTTTCGTTAATTAAAACGGTTTCTTGAGCGTTAAGAGAAATAAGAGGTGTTAAGCTAAAAAAGAAAAGTGCTAATTTTTTCATGTGTTTAATTTTTTCAAATTTAAACAACAAGTTTATTTTCTGTTATAAGGCAAATGACGTATATCATCAATTGTGTTTTATTGAATAAAAAGACATGTTTATATAATGATAGAATATACGGCAAATGACTAATTGTTTTGTTTAACTCGATTAATTATTTTTACTCAAACTAAAAAACAATTTATTATGTACAGAAAGAAACTAATTATAATTATCTCTATAGGAATTTTATTTATTGATAATTTAGTTGCCCAACAATGGAATCCATTACCACTACTTGTTGTTGGAACTGATACGGTTACTTCTGTTTCAGAAATAGATAACTATGCAAACAATCTTTACTTTTCTACCAATAAAGGTTTATTTAAATCTTCGGATAATGGAAACAATTGGACTAATTTAACTTGGACCAATGGTATAGCAGCTAATCAAAAAATTACCAACACATTTGTAGATACTAGTAATAGTTATATTTATGTTTCTAGTGATTCTTCTATTTATAAAAGTACCGATAATGGTGCTTCTTGGGTTACTACTGCTATTAACAATAATTTAAAGTTTATTAACGATATTAATAAGTTGGGAAACAACATTGTCGTTGCTCATGGTAATTATTTAGGAGGAGGTATTCAACTATCTTCGGATGGTTTAAACTCAGTTCAGGTAGCAAGTATTGCCAATATAGAAATGAGAGATATACTTGACTTTGCAGGTGCTGGTTTTGTGGCAGCTACTGGAGGCACTTATAAATCTACTGATAATGGATTAAATTGGAATCCAATAGGTACTGGACATCCTATAGGAGGAAAATATGGTGAAATTATAAATGAGGGGAATAGAATCTTAGCATCAGATATTTTTGGTAAAGGGCTTTATAAAAGTGATGATAATGGAGTTACATGGGGTAGAGCTGACTCTAGCACTTTTCATAGTTTTTGTCAGGTTTTTGATATGGTAGAAAGTAATGGAACAATTTTAACTACTGTTGATGGACCTTGTAATGCCGCAGCACCGATTAAATCTAGTGTAGATAATGGTAATAGTTGGGGTGCATTTATGACTAACCTACCTAATGCTTTTTATTCAGTTTTAGGAGCTAATGCTTCTACTGGTTGTTTTTTTACCTTTAATAATGGCACAAAAGTACCATATAGATATTGTACATCAACTGATATTAATAATATTAATAATGATAGTTCAAAAATGCTAGTTTATCCAAACCCAGCAGATAATTTTATTACCATAACTACTGAATTAAAAATTGAAAAAATTACGATAATGGATGTAGCTGGAAAAGAAATAAAATCATTCGCAAAATCTAATAAAGTTATTGATGTTAGCGATTTATCTAATGGAATTTATTTTATTCAAGTGTATTCTGATACAGAAATGTTAACACAAAAAATAATTAAGCAATAATTAGAAAATAATTCATATAAGAAAGGCTGTTATTTAACAGCCTTTTTTTATATGAGTTTTAATCAGTTTTGATTATTTCTTCTTAAAAGCATTAATAGCATTTCGTGTAAAATCAGATAATACTAATTCTCCACTCATAGCTGCACGCTCAACCAATAATGTATCCCAGTTTTCAGTTCCTTCCCAAAATACTTTCTTCAGCATACTCATAGCTTGAGGGTTCGATTTTGCCAATTTTTCAGCTAATTCAGTTATAGCAATATCCATATCTTCAATGGTTTCAAAAATTTCTGCATATAAACTTTTTTCTTTTGCCCATTCAGCAGAATACCATTCAGTAGCATTAATTGCCATCATACTCATTGCTGATGTGCCAACTTTACGCTCAACGGCTGGACCAACTACAAAAGGACCAATACCAACAGCTAATTCACTTAATTTTACAGAAGAATGTTTAGTAGCATAACAAAAATCAACGGCACTTGCCATTCCAACTCCACCACCAACTGCTTTACCTTGCACTCTACCAATTATAAACTTAGGACATTTACGAGCAGCATTAATAACATTAGCAAATCCAGAGAAAAATACTTTTCCAGTTTCTAAATCGTTGATTGAAATCAATTCATCAAAACTAGCCCCGGCACAAAAAGCTTTTTCTCCTTTAGATTTTAAGATGATAACTTTTATAGCATTGTTTTGTCCAGCTGCTGTAATCGTTTCTGCTAATTTACCTAAAACTTTACCGGGTAAAGAATTACTCATCGGGTGGAAAAACTCAATAGTTGCTATTCCTTTTTCGTTAACTACAATTTCTACTGTTCCTTGATCTATTGCGTCACTCATAATGTTATTGTTGTTCTTCAGAAAATGTTAAGATATATCCATTTACATCAACTATCGAAAATTCGATAGTGTTGTAAAAAGTACTTTCTAAATCTGAAATTATTTCTACTTCGTTGTTAAAAAATTCTTCGTGTAATTCAGTGATTCTATCTACTTTAATGTAGAAAGTTAAACCACCGCCTGGTTTTTCTCCAGCTAATCGAGGTAATCCTGAGCTCAAACTTTTTTTAGTTTGAAACATTAAAACTACATCGTTTCTTTTTACCATTGCCCAATCTAACTTTCCTGTTTCAGGTACAGTCATTAATAATGTAAAGCCCAAGGTATCGGTATAGTATTCGATAGTTTCCTCAACATCGGATACCATTAAATTGGGTGTAAGTGAGTTTAGTTTCATTTTAGTTTTAGTTTTAATGACTTAATATTTTATTATTAAATTTTACAATAAAGTTTTCAGGTTTTTCAATGATAACTTTAGATTTTGTCTCTAATATTGATGTTAAATCACATTGGTTTGGATCAACAAAAGATAACAATATAGTATCTTGAATTAAAGTTGACTTTAATTGATAATCTCCACATGCATTTTTTACAAATCTAATATGATTTAAAAGTAATGTGTCAGATTCCCATTTATACCATATGCTATCAAATTTTTGCCAATTTTTATTTTTAAGTAAATCACTTCTATTTTTCATATTTATAGAAAATAGATTTGCAATTTCTTTTTTTACTTCACTACTTCTTTTTTTCTTATTATTCATTTGAACATCGGAAATAGTATTGGTTTTAGAATCCATATCTTTTGGTTTACTTTTTTCAGTACAACTCCAAAAAAATATTATTAATACTACTAAACTAAAATTCAGATTCATACATTAAATATATTATAATTAACTATACACCAAAAACCATATACTAATCTTGATTTTTAAATTTAACCATTGTTAATATGGTTGCCAAAGCTACAGTTTCTCCTGTTTCATCGTATACATCTACTAAGAATTTTACAATTCCTTTTTTAATACCAACTCCTTTGGCTAAAACCTCGCCTTCTTCGGCTACTTTTTTCTCTTGAGAGATTTTTTCTTTAGCTGTAAAACGGACACCTAAAGTCATTCCAGGATAAACTGGTTTAGTAAACCTGCATTCGTCAATTCCATAATTTAATAAAACTGGTCCTTTAGGGCCATCAACAAATAAGCCTGCTGCTCTAGATAGTACCCAGTAACCATGAGCTACATTTTGTTCGAAAATGGTTTCATCTAATGAGTTAGGATCAACGTGTGCATAAAAATGATCACCACTTAAGTTAGCAAAATTTGTAATGTCTTCGGGAACTACGTGATGCTTTTCAGTAATCACGGTATCTCCAATTTCTATCTCTTCAAAGTACTTTTGGAAAACATGTTGTTTAGTTATTGTTTGTTCTCCACCATATTGATATTGTTTTGTGATTTTAGAAAGCATAGTAGGAGACCCTTGAATGGCGGTACGCTGCATATAATGCATAATACCTCGTTTACCACCCATTTCTTCACCGCCACCAGCACGACCAGGACCACCATGCGTTAACATAGGCATTGGAGAACCGTGTCCCGTACTTTCTTTAGCGCAAGCAGCATTTAATATTAATATTCTTCCATGCATTGGAGCAGCACCCATTACAAACTCTTGTGCAATTTTATCATCATTGGTAATAATGGAACAAACTAATGAACCTTTACCCATGTTAGCCAACTCAATTGCTTCGTTTAAATCTTTATAAGGAATAATTGTAGATACTGGTCCAAATGCTTCTACATTATGACAATCTGTATTTTTAAAAGGATCGTTATTTAAAAATAGGATAGGAGACATAAAAGCTCCTTTATTCTTGTCAGCACCAGTTACTTCGAAATTATCTAAATCCCCAAATACTATTTCTTGTGTTTTAGCCAATTGAGTTACTTTCTCTCTTACTTCTTTTAATTGTTCTTGACCAGCCAGAGATCCCATTCTAACACCTTCAACAGAAGGGTCTCCTATAGTAGTGGAAGCTAACCTTTTGCCTAAGGAAATTTGTACATCTTCTACTAATTTTTCAGGAACGATAATTCTTCTAACAGCAGTACATTTCTGACCAGCTTTAACAGTCATTTCTCGTTGAACTTCTTTAATAAATAAATCAAACTCTTCAGTTCCCGGCACAGCATCTTCTCCTAAAATAGAGGCGTTTAATGAATCGGCTTCCATATTAAATGGAACAGCTTCTTGTATTAATCTTGGATGTGATTTTAACATTTGTCCAGTTGTAGCAGAACCAGTAAAAGTTACTACATCTTGACTGGTTACATGATCAATAATTCCATTGGCAGAACCACAAATTAATTGTAAAGCACCAGCTGGTAAAATGTTAGAATCAACAATTTCTTTAACCATTAACTCTGTTAAAAAACAAGTAATGGTTGCAGGTTTAACTATAGCAGGGACACCTGCCATAAGGTTTACTGCTATTTTCTCTAACATTCCCCAAATTGGAAAGTTAAAGGCATTTATATGTATTGCAACACCTTGTTTAGGAACCATTATGTGGTGTCCAATAAAAGTTCCTTCTTTAGATAAAGGAGCCATATCTCCATCCAAATAAAAAGGCTGGTCACCAAACTGTCGTCTTAAACTTGCATTGGCAAATAAGTTACCAATACCACCTTCAATATCTATCCAGCTATCAACTTTGGTGGCTCCAGTTAAAGCACTTGAAGCATAAAATTTCTTTTTAACGCTCATTAAATGTAGTGCCAACGCTTTTAACATTAAGCCTCTTTCTTGAAAAGTCATTTTTGCTAAAGCTGGACCACCAATAGTTCTCGCGTAGTTCATCATTTCAGCAAAATCTAAACCTTTACTGCTTGCTGCCGCAATTTGTTCACCTGTAATGGCATTAAACAATGCTTTTCCATCGCCATCGCCTTCTATCCATTTGCCTTGTGCGTAGTTTTGTAATTTCATAAAATTATATGTGTTTTAGGGCTTCTAAATTAGGGGAATAATAGGAATTAAACAACCTTAGTAAAAGACTTATTTAATCTCTTCATTCAATAATTCAGTAAGCTCCTCAATAGTAATGTTATAATTTATTTTACCTTCTTTAGCAATTGAAATCTTGCCTGTTTCTTCTGATATAATAATAGCTAAAGAACGAGATGCTTCTGTGATACCTGCAGCAGCTCTGTGTCTTAATCCAAAATGAGCAGGAAACTCTTGGTTCTCAGAGATGGGTAAAATACAACGTGCAGCCGTTATTCTGTTATTTTCTATAATAGCACCTCCATCATGTAAAGGACTATTCTTGAAAAATATTGACTCTATTATCGCAGCAGAAATTACTGCATTAATTTTTTCTCCTGAAGTTGAGTAGTACTTTAGTTCAGAGTATAAATCAAGTATAATTAAAGCTCCAGTTTTAGTTTTTGATAGGGTTTTTGATGCAATAACTAATTGATTAATATTTAGCCTCTCTTTTTGTGCTTCGCTAGATTTTAATAAACTAAATAATTTTCCTTTTTTGTTGCCAGAAAAAAAACTGTTGTTTCCTATTAATAATAAAAACCTTCTAATTTCTTGTTGAAATACAATAATTAAGGCTATAACTCCAACACCTATAAATTGCCCTAAAATTTCGCTTAAAAGCTCCATTTGAAGCGCTTCAACAATTTTCCAAAATAAATAAATAGCTAGTATTCCTAAAAAAATACGAATAGCAACTGTCCCTTTTACCAACTTGTAAAGTTGAAACATAATAATGGCAACCATTAAAATATCAACCAAGTCTAACCAGCGAAATGTTATGAAAAGCAGTTGGTTTAGCATTGTCCAAATTTATGATTTATAATAGATTTTTTGGTAGAAAAAAAACAGTAACTAATAAAATAGCCCAGAACGTAGGTTCTAGGCTATTTAGCTAACAAAATCACATCAGATATTAACTAAAATAAATATGTGAGTTTAGCCTTCAATATTCTTGGTGAACCTGGCGTAAAGTGTATTTCCTCTACAGCTTCATTTTCGTTTTGTAATCTTGATTCAGTTAAAAACTGAGTTTCATTCCATTTGGTATTGAAAACGTTGTGTAACGTTAAACTTATATTCCATTTAGTTTTATAAACTCCAACATTCAAATCATTTACAACATATCCTTTAGCAACAATGCTGTTGTCTTCTATTGCAGGGCGGTCAGACATTAATCTAGTATTCCATGAAGCTCTAAAACCATTTGTTAATTTTAATTGAAGTGCTGCTGTACTAGTTAGTGGGGGAGATAAAGGAATGAAATTATCATCTCCATCAACATATCTAGCATGTGTGTAGTTTGTACTAAGGTTAATAAATAATGGTGTAATAATTTGATACGCCAATCCTAAATCAACTCCTCTTCTAATAGATGCTCCATTTATTTCAACAGTTCCTTCATCACCAATGTAAACTAACTCTTGATTTGATTTCATAGTCCATAATGCTAAGTTTACCAACAGTTTTTTTGTTGGTTTATATTCAAATCCAACATCAAAAGAACTTGCTTTTGCAAGGTTAGATTGTTCTTGTTGAATAACTAATCTTGAATCATTAGAATGAAAACCTATACCGAATTTGGCAAATAAGTTTAGCTTATCTGTTGCATGGTATTGAGTTGAAATTTTTGGAAGTAAAGCAGCTAGTGTAGTTGCTGATTTTTTTTCGTTTACATCTAATTTGTTAATGTATTCGTGATTAAGTATTTCATACCTTAAACCTGTATTAATGTTCAATTTTCCATATTGAAAATCAACCCCAAGGTAAGTGAAGTAATTCATTTCATTTACATCTCCAAGTTGAATACGTTCTAAGGTATTGGTTTTATCTTTAGTGTAAGATAACTCAATGTTATTGATGTTATCTATTCGTGACCCTACACCAAATAGAAGTTCAAATTTACTTTTCTCCAAAGTATAAACCTTTTGGTAGCCTGATGTAAATCCATAAGTGTTTCTATTTTCTTTTTGTCTTATTTGATCTCCATTGATGGAATCTCTATTAAAAAAAGTGAAGTTAGAATACAACTCAAAATCATAATTAGAAAAATAAGCATTGGTAATGATGGATGATTCTCCACTTAAAAATTTAGAAAGTTCTAATTGAGTAGTTTTTCTACCAGTTATACCACCTTCTTTATCATCTATAGCTCCAAATCGAGAAATAGTGCCATCATTAACAGCTCTTTCAGGAACTTGTCCAGAAGCATCCCAATCACTTTCAAAAAAAGAAGTGTTTAGTGTAAGTTGAGTAGATTGATTTAATAAACCAGAATAGGTTGCAGCTAAATTAATTCGATTAAAATTTTGAGATGATTCAAAATAACCATCACGTTTATTAATGTCGGTTGCGATAAATGCAGAATGATTGTTTTTAAAGTTAAATAGTTTAAATAAACCACTTACAGACTTATCATTATACATTCCATAACCAACAGAAATTTGATTTTTATCGATTCGTTTTTTTGTTTTAAAGTTTACATAACCTGCCGTTGCTAAGTTTCCTTTTTTTAAGGAATAAGGTCCTTTTCCAAATTCTACTTCATCAATTAATTCAGGGATTATAAAATGTAAATCGGTATAACCCTGTCCGTGAGCATGAGAAACTGCATTAACAGGCATGTTGTTTACGCCAATATTTATATCGGTACCATGGTCTAAATCAAATCCTCTTAAAAACATTTGTTCAGATTTACCTCCACCGGCATGTTGGGCAACAAACAAACCAGGTACTAATCTTAATATTTCCTGTGAAGACCTATCGGGATTCATAGAAAAATCAACATTAGCAATTCTGTTTAGTGTGTTTGTTTTATTGGCGTAAACACTTACCTCTTCAATATTATTTATTCTTTCTTTTAATAAAATAGTCTCATTCTTTTTATGAAGAATATCTTCAACAGGTATTGTAAATTTATCAAAGCCTTCTTTTTCAAAAAGTAAACTATCATCTTTAACCTTTATTAAAATTTTAAACTGTCCATCTATCGATGAAATAGCATAAGTGTTTGATTTTAGCGCAGTAATTTTTGAGTTCATAATAGGCTCATTATTACCATCTCTAATAATACCAGTAGCATAATCGTGAGAATAGGCGAAGGTTGAAACCAAAAATAGGATAGAAAGAATAACTATTTTTTTCATCTTAATTTAAGTTCTTTCTTGCTTGTTCGTAAAACAAATGATCTTGATAAGGATTTAAAGCCAAAGCAGTTTTAATTTCTACTTTATTGTTCTCAACTAATCCTTTTAAACACATTAAATCAGCATCTTTTTTGTTGGTTGCAAGTGCAATTTTCAAATGTTTTGCTGAATTTTCTTTGTCATCTAAACCAAAATATGCAAAAGCCAATAATTTATTAACGTCAATGTTGTTTGGTCTTTTTTCTAATTCTTTTAAACCATATTCTAAAGCTGTTTTGTAATCCTTTTTAAAAGACATAATAAAAGAAGCATATTCTAAATTCATGTTATGACCAGATTCAATATCTTCTTTAAACATGGTTTCAATTTCTTGAACCATTTTATCTGCTTCTTCAGCATTACCTTCTTTAATTTTCAGTTTAGCTAAATCGATGTTAAAACCAATTTCAGGTAAAATTGCAATGGCTTCATTGTATAAAGTATTTGCTTCAGCAAAATTCCCTTTTTTAGCTTGAACTCTTGCTTTACCAGCAATTGCAAAAGGATAGTTTTCTCTTTCTTTAAGAGCCATTTCATAGCAAATGTTAGCACTATCTAATTCACCTTCATCTTCAAAAATATGTCCTAAAGTAATGATAGACCAACATTTGTATTCAGAGTAGGGTGCTCCAGCGTTAATTGCTTGAACCATAATTTCTTTACTTCCTCTTTTGTCTCCATAAATTTCTCTTAGGTAAGAGGTTCTTGAATAAGATCTTAAATCAGGTCTGATTTCTAACATTTGGTCACACATTTTTACAGCAGCTTCGTAGTTTCCAATTTCTACATTTGCATCTACTAAAACGCCATAAACTCCTGAATTAAGGCTGTTAATAGCCATCGCTTCATTACCTGTAACTAATGCTTCATTAAAATTGTGTTGAGATAATTGAACAGTTGCTTTATAAAATAAAGCAGTAAAATTTTGATCTTTTGTTAGCTTGTTTTTGTTGTTTAAAATCTCATCTAATGTTTTTAATGCTGCTTGGTAATAATAAGGATGCTCTCCTGTAACTCTTGCTTCGTAAACATAAATTTCTACTAGTTTTAATAAACTTTCAAGGTTTGATTTATCGGCAAGATATTGTGTTTTAAGTTTTTGGTATTTTTCGTTTATTTTAATAAACTCATCGTAAGATAAATTTTTATCTCTATCTAATAAATCGATAGGTTGATATCCAACAACTTCTTTTTCTTTTTTAGGCTCTGTGCCATCAGAACAACTACTTGTATAAAATGTAACTATGGTAAGAAACATTATTATCACATAATTTTTTGATGTTAGCACTTTGTAAATATGTTTCATTTTGTTTTGTATTAATAAGAGCAGAGCTATTAATAGCTCTGCTCTTAATGGTTTTTATTGTTTAATTAATTTAATTAATCGAACACTTGTTCCAGAATCATTGATTACACTTAGTTTAGCAAAAAATAAACCTGATGGTAAATTTTCTGTATTTAACTTAATGCTATGTTCTCCAGATTGAGAATAAGATTCAACAACTTTAGTAGCTAATAATTTAGCATCTAACGACATTAATTGTACTTCAACTTTTGAAGCCGCATCTAAAACAAATGAAATGGTTGTTCCATTAGTTAAAGGATTTGGAAATGCAGAAGCTGAGATGTACTTTTTATTATATTCGTTAATTGCATTTGGACTAGCACCTAAAATTGCTGGTTGAGTGTAAGCAATTGGTTTGCCTAAGCAATTAGAGTTACCTTTCCATGGTACTTGTACAAATGGAAATCCTGCTCTAAAAGTTGTATCATTATTTTCTACACCAGTAGAATATGTTAATACACCTAATAAGTTAGGAGTAACTGGACTTGGACTAGTCATAGGAATATAATCATCATAAAATAAACCAATAGCAGCTAGTACTATACCACCAACAGCTTGTAATTCAATACGAGTTACATCATCTTCTAATCTTCTACCATTTGGAAAACCGTCCATGTTTGGTATGTATTCAAGATTTGCTGTTAAATTATATGGAGCTACAGTTAACCCTAAAACAGCAGCTTGTACTAATCCTAAAGAACTAAACTGAGGATCGTTTCTTGGTGTAACTGGTACAGCCATGTTTAATCTTAACATATCACCAAAAATTGGTAAAAAGTTATTGATAAAAGGTTTACCAACAGCAAGTGGATTGCCAGCTTTACCTGTTGCTAACTGATATGGTGCTAAATTAGGCACGCCTGTATGGAAGATCGGTAAAATATCCACTGATCTAGGAGCTCCTTGTCTTAGCAAGTAATTACCAAATAAGTTAGTGTCTAATGCAGTTCCTGCACCACCATTGGTTGCTCTAATCGGCCATAAACCATCGTTGCCATTTCCAAAATCAAAAGTTTGTAAAGAATTTCTTTGAACTCTTAATGGAGCCATTGCAGGAACAGCAGATCCAAATAAAGAATTATCCATGTATAAAGCTAATTCAGGGTTAGTGAAATGAGCTTCCATTGTTGGATTTTCGTTATAAGGAGTTCTAGAATTCCATTCATCTTTATCACCAATTGGGATAACAGCTTCGTTAGTTAATGGCATCCCTAATCTTGATACTTGTATCCAGTTACCTGAATTTACAGAGCCAGTATTAGGAGCATTTACTGCTGAAGTATTTAATACTTTTGTAGCTTGACGACTTGCCGAAGCCCAAACACCAATAATGTAGTTGTCATCTAAAATGGTAGTTGCTGCCGAAACAGGTTGTCCATTTTTAGATAAATCTGCAATAGGTATTTGTATTGCGATAGAATGTACATTTAAACATTTTAAAGCATCTACCGGTGTTCCATTTTGTCTTGGAGCATCTCCTAAATCGAAAATACCACCTAAATCAACAAAAAATGGATCATCAGAAGAACCACAAAAAACTTTTTCACCAGAAGTTGCTGTTGTTACAGCATTGGTAAATAAAGTTTCGTAAGTAGTTCCTAAACCAACTGTCGCATTTTGTATTGATCTATCTCCAATATGTGGAGGAGGAACAACACCAGCTGCTACAACTGTTGTAAAAGACATGCCACCATCTGTACTTTTTTCCATAACATAAGTAGTCATTAGGTTTTCTTGTCCTAATCTTATGTTAAAAAAAGTAGTACCATCTTGGTTAGATTTCGAGAAAGTGAATCTGTAAATAATATCTTCACCTGCAAGACCATCTTTTTCAATATGAATCTCATACCTAATGTCTTCACCAAAACTATAAAAGTTTGGACCTGCATGAGGTATTTGAAGAGGTATATAGTTTGCAATTATTGTGACAGTTGTGGGGTCATCTGGACTCCTAAAAGCGTATAAATCGGTATTATCCGCTAATGGGTCATTGGCAATGAGTGGTGCCTCTCTATGACTTGATGCAAACAAAGAAGTCATAGGTAAAAGCATCATCATTATTTTAATTATCTGTTTCATAGTCTTAAAATTTTAATTAAATGTTACCTCTCCATGGTGTTTGTACATAAGGAAAGCTTGATTGAAATGTTGTATCATTTTCTTCAACACCAGTTGAATAATTTAAAACATTTATTAAATGGTTAGTTACTGGAGTAGGAGAGTTCGCTACACTGTAGTCATCATACCATAAACCAATAGCAGCTAAAACAATACCACCAACAGCTTGTAATTCAATACGAGTTACATCATCTTCTAATCTTCTACCATTCGGGAATCCATCCATGTTTGGTATAAACATAAGAGCTGTACCAGAGTTAGTATAAGTAGTATCAGTTAACCCTAAAACAGCAGCTTGTATTAATCCTAAAGAACTAAATTTAGGATCGTTTCTTGGTGTTGGAGGAACGGCCATGTTTAATCTCAACATATCTCCACCATTCGGTAAAAAGTTATTGATAAATGGTTTTCCTGATGCTAATGGATTACCAGCTGGTTTCCCTGTTGCCAATTGATAAGGCTCTAAGTTAGGAACACCCGTATGGAATATAGGCCATAAATCTACAGATCTAGGAGCTCCAGCTTTTGGAAGTAATAATGTTCCAAAAATTAGATCATCTAAAGCTGTACCTGCTAAAGCAATATTTCCTTTTAAAGGAAATAATCCATCATTACCATTACCAAAATTATATGTACCTAAAGAATTTTTTTGAACTCTTAAACCAGCCATTGCAGGAACAGCTCCACCAAATAGAGCATTGTCCATGTATAGAGCTAATTCTGGATTGTAGAAATACTCATCTAAAATAGTATCAGCTAATTCTTGGTAAGGAGTTAACGCATTCCAATAATCTTTCATTCCAACAGGAATAACAGCTTCATTAGTTAGCGGCATACCTAATCTTGACACCTGAACCCAGTTACCAGAATAAGAAGTTGTACCATTTGTATTTAAGGTCCTGGTCGCCATTCTGCTAGCAGAAGCCCAAACACCAATTACAAAATCACCATCTAATATATTAGCAGCAGCAGAAACTGGTTGTCCAGTTTTTTGAAGACTTGCAATAGGAACTTGTATAGCGATAGAATGTACATTAAACTTAGCTAATCCATCTCTTACAATTCCGTTGTTATTTTGACGAGGAGCATCTCCTAAATCAAAAATACCACCTAAATCAACAAAAAATGGATCATCTGCTGGTCCACAAAAAACTTTTTCACCAGATGTTGCCGTAGTTATAGCACTAGTCATTAAAGCCTGGTAAGTAGAATTTAAACCTAATACAGGGTCATCAATTGATCTTGCTCCAATGTTTGGAGGAGGAACAACTCCCGCAGGAACAACCGCTGTAAATGACATACCACCATCTGTACTTTTTTCCATAAGATAAGAAGTTTTTAAGTTTTCACTTCCTAATCTTATATTAAAGAATGTAGTTGGATCTTGGTTTACTTTTGAAAATGTAAATCTGTAAATGATTTCATCTCCAGCTACTGAAACATCATTGTCAATATGTATTTCATACCTGATGTTTTCTCCAAAGCTATAATAGTTTGGTCCGCCTTCTTTAAATTCGGCAGGTATATAATTAGCAATAATTGTAACCATAGTAGGATCATCAGGACTTACAAATGCATAAAGGTCAGTATTGTCAGCCAATGGATCATTAGCAATCAACGGTGCCTCTCTATGACTGGATGCAAGAACCGAAGTCCCTAGGAAGGGTATCGCTAAAAATGCAAATAATATTTTTTTCATAGTTATTGATTTTAATTAATAAAAATTTGTTTCTAAACCTTTGGCTAAAGAATATTAGCCTCGTGAGTAGTAAATAATAATTTTAAAGAGTGCTTTTATACAATAATGATTATTACTGTTAGTAAGCTTTTTTATCCATAGGCAATTAATTTTAGGTGTTAATAATAGATTTGTTTAATACCTACGAGAATAATTTGTTGTTGGATTTTTTAAACTTAAAAAAATGTTAAATAATCTATATAAGAGATTAATTAATAGGGGGAAATGTTATGATTTAAAGAAATTGATTTATTGAAAACTAAGCTGCTTGTAAATCTAAACAAGCAATAACCTTCATAGGAATATTAGAAGTTACTTTATAGGAGTGGTTTAAATTAACAGGGAAATGAACATAGTCACCAACGCCATAATTAGAAGTAACATTTCCAATGGTTGCAATACACGAACCTTCTACAATTAAAAAGTTTTCGCTGTATTCGTTATGTTCATGATCAATTTCACCTTCTTTAATCCAAGCAATTACCATGGTAGCATTTTCATAATTACCAATAACTTCCATGTGAAGGTTATCATACTCTTCAGCTTCTTTTATTTTGTTAAGCCAAGGGTTGTAGTCAGAAATTTTAGAATTAATGTTTAGGATAGGAGGGTGAGCCAATAATTCTTCTTCATCAATTAGTTGTAATATAATTGCTTTTAAATTTTTTGGAGGAGTTAAGGCGTATTGATTTAAATATTGTTTTAATCCTTCTTCAATTTTATTAAGTTCTTCTTTTATTCTTGGGTGTTGATTACTTAACACAATAACATTAGAGTTGTTATCATTAGATAAAGTGCCTAAAACAAATTCTTCAAGAACTCCTGATTTTATGTATTGAGTAATATCCATAGCTAAATAATAAAGAGTAAAATTTAATGCTCTTTTTATTACCTACGAGAAATAAATAAAGTTGGATTTTTTTACGGATTTTTTTTAAGCGGCTAAATCTAAACAAGCAACAACTTTCATCGGAATAGTTGATGTTATTGTGTATGAATGATTTTGATTGATAGGAAAGCTAGCATAATCTCCTGGGCCAAAATGAGATTTTTTTCCATTGATTGTTGCTATACAAGATCCTTCTATAATCAGAAAATTTTCTGAGTAATCGGTATGTGTATGGTCAGTTTCTCCTTCCTTAATCCAAGCAATAACTACTTTTGCACTTTCGTATTCAGCAATAGTTTCCATGTGCATATTTTCATATTCCTTTGGTTCTTTTATTTTAATCAACCAATAGGTGTAGTCAGAAATTTTTGAATTAGGAGTTAAAATAGGTGCTTTTTGAGAAGTTCCTTCCTCCTCAATAAAATTAAGAATGTTAGCTTTTAAATTTTCTGGTGGATTAATAGCATGTTCATTGGCATATACTTCAAGTGATTGCTCTATAAGAGAAATTTCGTTTTTAACTTCTATGTGTTGTAGAGCTATATTCTCAACAATTACTTTGTCATCATTAGAAATTACTCCTAACACATATTCTTCTAATATTCCTGATGCTATGAATGCTTTAATATCCATTACTTAATGTGTTTTCTTAATTCAATTAATCCGTTTCTTACTCTTGATTTTATGGTGCCTAACGGAATTTTTAGTTGTTCAGCTGTTTCTGCTTGTGTATAACCCTGTAAGTAAATCATATCAATTACTACTTTTAGGTTTGGAGCTAATAAGTTTAATGTTTTATCAAGCCCTATTTCATCAATGTTAATTTGAGATGAACCCTTAACTTGATTAATATCACCATCACCATCACTCAAGCTTCTATTCTTATACTCTTTAGAACGTATAAAGTCTATAGATGTGTTTCGAGCAATATTTACCATCCAGGTAAATAAACGTCCTTTATTTGAATCGTAGCTCGAAAAATTCTTCCAAATTTTCACAAAAACATCTTGTAAAACATCTTGAGCAATTTCTTCAGATCTTACAATTTTAGTGATAACACCATATAAGGTAGCTGAGTAATTATCATACAAAAGACTAATCCCTTCCTTACAATTTTCTTGTAATAAAGTAATTAGTTCTTCTTCTGATATATTTGTTTTTATTTGGCTCAACTAGCTTAAATCTAAACAAATTTAATTATAAAATTAACACTTAGGTTTATGATGACTAAATTTTATTCTGTTACATTATGCTTCATACTTAGTATTTGCGACATCTAATAATACTTCGTAATAGTTTTTGTTGAGCATTTTAGCTTTTAACCAAGAGTAATAAGCCATAGCTTGTAAGTCTTCTTGTTCAGATGGTATTTTAACCAAAGTTGTAATAACTCCATCAATAAAGGTTTTGTCTTTCATGATGTTAGGGTTATTAATAATGGTTTTTATTTGCTGTATAAATACCGATGCCCTTTTGTATAATGGGTGACTAAATAAAGCTGCAAAACTTTTCTCGAAAGCTCTAATTTTATTAATGGCTATTTCAAAATTCTCTAATTCATATTGAATCATTATTTCTATCATGTTTTTTTTAAGTACCCATTCAATTCCCATTTTTTTAATTAACCAGCTATCGGAGTGATTTAAGGTTTGCACAATAAAATTTGACTTCTTAAAATTGTTCTGATGCCCATAATAAATCGTTAAGTTCATTTTAATATTTAATTGGTCTTCAATTGGCAATTTATTTAAAGTGGTAGGACTAACCCCTGTTAGAATAGCGATGGATTTTTCGTTTTGATTTAAGTAAGTGTAATTGGCTGCCGAAAGCATGATGTATTTAGAGTAAAAATGTTTGTAGTAATTATTGTTGTACTCTTTCATACTTAAGTGCATTTGTTCTAAATAAGTATTAGAGGCTTCAAATTTTCGGTTACGGTACAAAATGTGAGAAATCATGTACAAAATGTGAATCTTATAAAAATGATTCTTTTTAGAAAATCCATGTTTTTTAATTAATTCATGATACATTTTAATGATGTAAGGTTCAAAATTGTAAAAGTCCTTTTTAGAGAGCATTACTCTACGTGTTAAGTCTAATACTTTATACAATATTTGCGGACGTTTAAATACAAGGTCTGTTAACTCATACTTTTTTAAAAGTGCTTCTATTATCTTGTTAAGGTCTTTGTCTTTACCTTTCAAAATAACCTCATTAATTTCTTTCTTAATAAAGTTATAAGCAATGTTAGCTTTCTCGTTTTCATCAACTAAAACTTTATTGGCTTTCCATTTTTTATAAATGTTGTTAATGGGAGGGGAAAACTCACTTTCCGACTGCTCCAATTGCAAATGGTAAATGTTGTGGAGCAATTCATATTGCTCATTTTCTTTTGCTGTTTGCTCAGCTTTTACTAAAAAACGCCAACCTAATTCTTCACTTTGGTTTTTAAACAAATAGGTAGCTAAAGAGAGCAGTCCAGCTATAGAGGAAGTTGCAGTTGTATCGTGGTCAATTTGTTTTAAAACAACAAAATCGGTTAAGTGTTTTAATAAACGTTTTCTTAACGTGTGGTAAGCTACTTTGTTGGGTGTTTTGTAAAGTTTGTTTTGGATAAGTTTAGGGTCGATTTGTGCTGCTATTAACTCAAACAAATCTAAATCTTTACGTTGTTTTTTACTTTTTTGACGATTGATAAAAATTCTAAATTCTTTTCTATCATCTTCCGATAAGGTATTGACTAATTCTTGTAATTGATCCATTATTAAAAGTCAGTTTATATTTATTCAAATGTACTTTAAATAAAAGGATTTAACAATAATTAAAAAGGTAATTAAAGTCAGTAAAAATCATTTTTTTGTTTGATAGGCAATTACATCTCAGTTATGTTTGTTGGGAATTTAAAACTCAACTAATAATGAAGAAAGGAATTATAATAATTTGTTTTGTATTTATTTCAAGTGTTTTGTTTGGTCAAGAAACTGATTTCAAAAAAACAAGAAGACCAATTGGTGCAATTTCTTTAGGTTTTGGTGGTGATGGGATACTTATGTCTGTTGCGGCTGACATGAGATTTTTTCAAGGAAAGTCTTATTATGTTTCAGGAAGAGGTGGTGTTGGGTTTCAAGTTTTTGGTTTAAATCAACACTATAGTTTAAGTTTTAATTATGGTAAAAAAGTTCATTATTTGGAAGTTGGTTTTGGTGGAACTTATGCAGAAACAACCTTACTAAATTTTTCTATTATAGGATCTTCTTCAGGTGGAGGTAAAACTGTCGAAGAGTACTGGTTTTATCCAATTACAGGGTATAGATACCATAATTTAAAAACCCATAGTTTTTTTAGAGCTTATATTAATCCAATAATTGATACTCGAAACTTGTATAGAAATCAAGATGGAGAAAGTTTGTGGTTTGGTAAAGAGAAGGTTGCATTTTATGCGGGTGTTAGTATTGGAGTTTCATTTTAAAACAAACAATTATGAAAAAGCTAATAATATTAACTCTGTCACTGCTTCTTGTTGTTTTTGCCAAATCTCAAGACAACAACACCAACTTGCATATAGGATATTTTGGTGAAGGGGTTGTAATTTCTCTTTTACTTGAACAAGATTTATTGGATAAAGAAAATATAGAGATTAATTTAAGAGGAGGGTTCTCTTTGCTGACATTAGATTTAGGTTATGGATTACCTCATGGGCTTAGTGTTTGTTTAGGTGGCAGAAAGCAATTTGAGTTTGGAGTAAGTGGTGTGTTTTCTTCAACTGAAGAATTTTGGGGCAGTAGGGTTGCTAAAGAATATCATGTTTCACCAGTAATAGGTTATAGAACTTATGTTAAAAGCGAAAAAGCTTTTTTTAGATTTTACTTAAACCCCATGATAAATACAGCTAAATATCCATTGAGTTATGGATATTTTAATGGAAAAAGACAAGTATTTATGTTAGGAATAAGTGTAGGATTCAAATTAAATTAATTTAAAACAATAAACTATGGAAGCAATCATCATTTTATTATTACTAGCAATATTGGCAGTGCCAATAATTTTGTTGGTTTGGTTTAAAGTATCAACAAGTAGTTTAATACGAGAGGTTATTAATAAAGTAAATTCTCTCAATATTAAAGTAGATCAGTTGCAAAAAATAACTCCTGCTAAAGAAGAAGTGGAGGAAGAGGATAGTGTAAATATCAACGAAAGTTTATTAACACTAATGGAGACCTTGCCAGAAGAGGAAGTAATTCAAGAGCCAAGAATCAAGAACCAAGAAGAGCTTATTCCTGTTATTGAAGAAGAAAAGAAAGTTGAAATTGAAAGAGTAGAAGAAGTGAAAGTTCAAATTCCTCAACAAGCTGCTTTTGTAAAGCCGCCTAAAAAGAAAAGAGACATCGAAAAGTTTATTGGAGAGAACCTAATCAATAAAATTGGTATTGGTGTGTTGGTGTTAGGTATTGCTTATTTTGTAAACTATGCCATCGATAACGATTGGATTAATGAAGTAGGTAGAGTTGCAATTGGTATCTTGTCTGGAGGTTTGTTAACCTTTTTAGCACACAAAATCAGAAAAACATACAAAGCGTTTAGCTCAGTTTTAGTGGGTGGAGCAATGGCTGTATTTTATTATACCATTTCTATTGGTTTTCATGAGTATGATTTGTTTAGTCAGCCTGTTGCGTTTGGTTTAATGGCTTTAATTACTGGTTTTTCAGTGTTGTTGTCTATTAGCTACGACAGAAAAGAATTGGCAATTTTAGCGTTAATTGGTGCTTTTTCTACGCCAATAATGGTGAGTAATGGAGGCGGTAATTATCAAATCTTATTTGGTTATTTAACCATTGTAAATGTTGGAATGTTGGTGTTGGCTTACTTTAAAAAATGGAATGTAGTAAACATTTTATCTTTTGCTTTTACTTCTTTGCTTTACGCAGGGTGGTTTGGAGCAAAAGTAGTAGGGGTAATTAATCCTCCATACCAAGGAGCATTTATTTTTGCAAGTATCTTTTATGTGTTGTTTTTCTTTATGCACATTGTTAATAATGTAAAAGAAAAAAGAAAGTTTAAAGGTTTTGAGTTTGGCTTAATGTTAAGCACAACAGCTTTGTTTTATGGTGCAGGGATGGTTATTTTAAACTTATCGGGTAACCAGCAATTACAAGGATTGTTTACATTGGTTTTAGCTGTATTTAACTTGCTTTTTGCATATCCTCTATACAAGAGAAACAGTGTAGATAAATCATTAATCTATTTATTGTTAGGTACTGTACTAACCTTTGTAAGTTTAGCTGCTCCAGTGCAATTGTCAGGGAACTATATAACCTTGTTTTGGACTGCTGAAATGTTACTGTTATTGTGGTTAGGACAAAAATCGGGAATTAAGTTTATGAAGTTTAGTTCATTAACCATTTTTGGATTAATGCTAATCAGTTTGGTGATGGATTGGCAACAAATTTACTTTGATTACGGTACTTCAACATTACCTATTGTTTTAAATAAAGGGTTTTTAACAACTATGTTTAGTGTTGTTGGTATAGGAGTTTACATTCGATTATTGAAAAATGAAAACGAAACTTATTTATTGCCAGGTATTAAGGTTGAAGGACTAAAAAACACAGCAAAAATGATATTTACTGGGTTGGTTTATTTTATTGGAGCAATAGAAATAGGTTTTCAGTTAGGAGATAGAGTTGGAGATTTTGCTTTATCGACTATTGGCGTGTTGGCTTATACTTTATTGTTTCAATTCGTTTTAACTATTTATTCAAAAGCTACTTCAAACAATGAGTTAAGTAAAGTGTTACAAGTGGTATCGGGTATATTGTTGTTCATTTATCCATTGTTTAATGGTTTAGAGCAAAATGTGAGAGATGCTGTTTTAATGGGCGAATTAAGTTCAATGGCTTTAATTACGCAGTATTTAAACTTAGGCTTAGTTCTTTGTTTAGCTGTTCAGTTAGTTAAAAATGTAAGGGCTTTATATGGATTGAGAACTGATATTGGGAAAGTTACTTTGTGGTCTTTATCTTTTATAGGGTTAATAGTGGCAAGTATGCACTTAAATCATCAAATGATGTTGATGTTTTTTGATTTCCAAAATTCGAACATGTCAATTATCGATCAACAAACACTTAAAATTGGATTTCCAATAGTGTGGGGATTGAGTTCATTTGCTTTAATGTTGTTAGGAATGAAGTATAAGTTTAGAACACTTCGTGTAATTTCATTATCAATCTTTACAATAATACTATTCAAACTCTTTTTGTTTGATATTAAAGGAGCATCAGAAGCAGGAAAAATAGTAGCTTTTATATTGTTGGGAGTATTGTTGTTGGTCATCTCTTTTATGTACCAAAAACTAAAGAATTTGATATTAGATAATAACACTGAAAATAACTAATTATGAACCTTAGAGTGTTTTTTTATATGACATTTATAATAATTGCTTTTACAAGTTGTTCAAATTCTTCTTTATTAATGGATTCAGAAACTAAAGATGGATTAAAGCCAATAGATTTATCATTATTAGAGGGGAGGTATTGGAATCATTCAAAGGATTCTATTAATCCTGAATGTATTTGGGGATTGATTAATCCTTTTTATAGCTCAGAAAGTAATTTTTTTTGTTTTTCTGAAGAAGAAAAATATGTAGAGCTTACTATTGACGGTAAAAACCTAATTAAACTTAAATTATTTAAAGGAGATACCTTAATAGAAAAAAAACAATTAAGGTTTAGGGTTGATGATAATATTATAGTTGTAAGCGGTTTTGAAAATAGTAGCATACAAGGTATTCCTTTAGTTTTTTATAGGAATACAAGTATAAACTTAAATATTGGTTTAAATTATAATAATGATTTAGTTATATCTTATAAAGGGTCTGCATTAGGAGGCCTAGTTTTAATAATATTTGGAACCCCAATAACTGGTGAGGGTGTTTTTAAAAGAATAGAATAATGAGGAAAATAATAACAATACTCAGTCTGTTAATGGCTAATACACTGTTCTGCCAAAGCTACCAGTGGCAATCAACAATAACTAAAGTTGATTCATCAGGGTTTTATAAGGTTGATTTGCAGCCAGAAGTGTTGTCAAAACTAACTGCTAATTATGCTGATATTCGAATAAAAGATAAGAAGGACAATGAAGTGCCTTACTATCTAGAAAAAGAAGATTTCTCAATAACTAAAAGAGTGTTTAAAGAATATAAGCTGTTAGAGAAAGTGAATTGGAAAAATGGAGCAACTGTCCTTTTTATAGAGAATACTGATAAGGCGACCATCAATAACCTTCAATTACAAATTAAAAACTTTGATGTTAGAAAAAGATTGGAGTTGGCAGGAAGTGATGATTATCAACAATGGTATACCATTAAGGAAAACTATTTATTCTATTCGGCTAATGGGGGAAACTTAACTTCAGAGGTAAAGCCTTTAAATTTTCCCTATTGCGATTATAAGTATTATAGAATCATTATTTACGATGTATTTAGTTTGCCAATTAATGTGTTGAAGATTGGTTATTTTGATACTTACCAAGAGCAAGGAAAGTTTAAACGAATTGAAGTTCCAACTATCACTAGGGTTGATAGTGCTGAAACCAAGCAGACTTATTTGAAAGTTAGTTTTAAAAATACTCCTTACTTTGATAAGTTAACGGTTAAAGTAGAAAAACCTCTTTATTTTTATAGGAATGCCAAAATTTGTTTACAACATCTAGATAAAAAAGGAAGAACCTATTTTAAACCTATCGCATATCTTAAATTAAACTCTAATGATGAATTAAACTTTTATAATAATGATTTTTCATACAAAGAATTTTATATTGTTATTGATAATGAAGACAATCCACCTTTAGATAATATTGAAATTATTCCTTATCAATTAAATAGGTATTTGGTAACTCATTTAGAAAAAGACAACAATTATCAATTGGTTTTTGGAAATAACAGCAATACTGTTAAACCAAATTACGACATTAGTTTTTTTAAAAATAAAATAGGGAAGGATATCACTATCTTGCAAACAAATGAAATAAAATCAATAAAAAATGAATTAAAAACCAAAACAAAAGCCTCTACTTTATGGATATGGATTGCGATAAGTGGTGTGGCAATTTTATTGGGTTACATGTCGTATAAGATGATTACTGAAATGGAGAAGAAATGAAAAAAGTATTCAAAAAAATATTAGTTATAACGCTAAAGTGCTTGTTAGGTATTGCTGTATTCGTAGGGCTATATTTATTAACAGCCTATTTGTGCAAGTATGTAACAGTCAATGATGATTATGTAGTTCCGGAAAATGGAATAGAAGTATTTGTTATCTCGAATGGTGTACATGCTGATATTTGTTTGCCAATATTACAAGAAGACTCTATCTGGAATGAGTATTTTAAAGTACAAGATTTTAAAACCCTAACAAATAGTCCAAAATACATCTCATTTGGTTGGGGAGATAAGGGATTCTTTTTAGATACTCCAACTTGGGCAGATTTAACTTTTTCTACTGCTTTTTCTGCGCTTTTCATTCCTTCACCAGCAGCTATTCATGTTAGCTATTTAGATAAAGATCCAGTAATATCAGAAACTACTAAATCATTTAAGGTAGATAAAGCAGCTTTTGAAAAAATGAAAAAATACATTTTAGCGACTATTACCCTTAAAAATAACTCTACTATTCTAATTGACTGTTGCAGATATCCTGATGTTCATGATAATTTTTATGAAGCTAATTATAGCTATCATCTTTTTAGAACATGTAATGTGTGGACCAATCAAGTAATAAAAGAGGGAGGAGTAAAAACTTCTGTTTGGTCTCCTTTTGATACAGGGATTTTATATCAATTTGAAGAAGAATGAGTTTGAAAAGATACTATAAATCAATAGTGCTGATTGCCGTTTTTTTAATGACTGCAATTATCTTAATCTGGGCAGATCCTATTGCGCAAGATTTAGCGTATCATAATTTTTCTGATTGTCGTGAGTATTTTGGTATTCCTCACTTTATGGATGTGATAAGTAATTTACCCTTTATTATCATTGGGTTTTTAGGTTTTAAAATAGCTGGAAATGCCTATCGACAAAAAACAATGGCTTACTTTTTAATGACCTTTACGTTGTTTGTGGGAGTATTTTTTACAGGGTTGGGCTCTGCTTTTTATCATTATGCACCCAATAATTTCACGTTAATTTTCGATCGATTGCCAATGACGTTGGTATTTAATGCATTATTTGCTACTGTTATTTCTGATTATGTAGATAGACGAGTCGGAGCAATGGTATTTTATATGTTACTGATAGCTGGTATTTATAGCATTCTGTATTGGTATTATACGGAATTGACAGGTGTTGGAGATTTGAGGATGTATGCATTTATTCAATTTTTCCCCGTAGTTGCAGTACCGTTAATATTGGTGTTTTATAAGAATTCGCAGCTTTATAGTAAATTATTGGTTTATGCTTTTGGAGCTTATACAATAGCAAAGTTGTGCGAGCATTTTGATGCTGAGGTTTTTCAATTTTTAGGTTTTATAAGTGGTCATACTATTAAGCACTTGTTTTCTGCCTTAGCGATTTGGTTTATTTACAAGATTTATCAAAAAAGGATGAAAGATGTTTGATGTAATTATTAACAATATCATCCAAAATTATTCATACATAACATTGTTTATGTTGTGTTTTGGCTACTTTTTGTTCCTGTATTTTGCATTAGCTCCTTTGTTCTTAGCAATGTGTAAGTTGTTAGAGCGGAAGAATATACTTCATAAAATAGAAGAAAAGGAAGTAACTAAGCAACAACTTCAATTTGAAATAAAACATTCTGTCAAGTCAATTGTAATCTTTGGGTTTTCAATTATTCCCGTCATTTTTTTAATTCGAGAAGGGGTAGTGGCTTTATTGCCAAATACATTTTTAAATATAGTTGTTGGTGTAGCTGTGTTAACGTTATGGAATGAGATTCATTTTTTCGTGGTTCATCGAATAATGCATTTACCATTTTTTATGAAACGTGTACATTATATACATCACAAATCTAAAGTGCCAACAGTTTATTCGGTATATAGTTTTCACTGGTTAGAAGCTTTATTATTGAGCACGGTTCCCTTAACGATTATTCCTTTAATTCCCTTTTCACCAATAGCTATATTTGTTTATCCGTTAGCGAGTATTTTATTAAACTATTCTGGACATTGTAATTTTCGTTTTGGAAAAGGTGAGGGTGAAAGCTGGAAACTTTTTGGAACTCATCATAATCAACATCATTTTAGGGGAAGAAAAAATTATGGATTTGCAAGTAACCTATTAGATAAATTATCATCAAAGTTTAAAAAGTAATAGTATGGATATGAATGATGTATATATAACAAGTTCGGGAGTTTATTTACCTAACAATCCTGTTTCTAATGAAGAGATGGAAGATTATTTAGGTAGAATAAATGGTATCAACAGTAATGTTAGGGAGCGTATTTTAAAACAGAATGGTATAAAATCAAGGTATTACGCATTAAATAAAAATCAAGAAAGTACACACTCTAACGCTCAGTTAGCAGTAAAAGCAATAGAGGCTGCTATCGCAAAAAGCGAAGTTCGTGCTAAGGATGTTCAATTATTGAGCACAGGAACAACTCAAGGAGATTTGCCAATACCAGGGTTTGCGAGTATGGTTCATGGAGGGTTAGATTTTTCAAGATGTGAAGTGGCTAGTTTTCAAAGTGTTTGTGCCAGTGGAATGATGGCCTTGAAAAATGCTTATGCTCAAATTAAAAGTAATGAAAAACAAAATGCTGTTTGTGTTGGTAGTGAGTTTGCTAGTCGTTTGTTTAAAGCATCAAGATTTGAAGGTCAAGGTGTAAAGTCATTGCCCTTTGATGCGGAGTTTTTAAGGTGGATGTTGTCGGATGGTGCAGGTGCTTTAGTTTTAGAAAACAAAAAAAGTAAAAAAGGATTGTCTTTAAAAATTGATTGGATAGATATTAAATCTCATGCACATGAGTTTCCTGTTTGTATGTTTACAGGTAAAAACGACAATAAAAATGAAACGGAACAAACTTGGTTAGATTACCCGAGTTATGAGGATGCTTCAAAAGCAGGAGCGATAAATTTAAAGCAAGATGTTCGTTTGTTGGATAAAGTGATACAAACGGGTGTGGCTCATTATTTTGAGTTAATTGATACAGGAAAAATCAAAAAAGAAAAAACAGATTGGTTGTGTTGTCATTATTCTTCAGAAGTATTTAAAGAACCGATTAAAGAGTTAATGGAAAAAGGAGGGGGAGCAATTGCTGATGAAAAATGGTTTAGCAATTTAACCACCAAAGGAAATACCGGGGCAGCATCAATTTTTATTATGTTAGAAGAGTTAATGTATTCGGGTAAACTAAAGGAAGGTGATACCATTTTGTGTATGGTGCCAGAAAGTGGGAGGTTTATAACTTCCTTTATGCAATTAACTGTTGAAGGGAATGAGGAATTGTCTACTAAAAAATATCCAATAAGAGAAATTGAAGCACCAGAATTGGTGATTGATCAAAACGAAACATCTGAATGGTTAATAAGACAATTAGCTCAAATTTGGATTGATTTTGAAACGGATTTACTGAAAATACCAATCATAACTAAAATATATGACGGCAAACTAAGTCTATCAGATTATAAACTTTTGTTGTTAGATTTAAGGCAACAAGTAATTGATGGTTCTCAGTGGATATCAAGAGCTGCATCTAATATTGATATTGATTTATTTGAATTAAGATCAGCTTTTATAAAACATACAGCCGCTGAACATAAAGATTACCAAATGCTCGAAAAAAACTATGTAGCTTTAGATGGGCAAATGGAAACAATAATTTCTGCCGAAAAAAACATAGGAAGTGTAGCATTAACCTCATTTATGTTTCAACAGGCAAGCAAACCAAACCCGATAGATTTGTTAGGAGCTATGTTTATTATTGAAGGCATTGGTAAACGTTTGGCGAGTTATTGGGGAGAAATGATTAAAGATCAGTTGTCGTTAAAAGATGACCAAGTATCATTTTTTACTTACCATGGAGTGGCAGATGAAAATCATTTTCATAATTTAGAAAAAGCATTGAATCATCCTAAAATGAATATGGAAGTAGCCAAAGCAATAGTGAAAACAGCAAAAACAACAGCTAAGTTGTATGCAATGCAATTAGAAGAATTAGGTAATTATTAATTACAAATAAAATGGACAACTTAGATATAAATAAGCACGATGACAGAGACCCTAACCCATGGTTAGCCTTGTATCTGGATAATAGTATTCCTATTAATAAAAAAACAAAGCAAGCGTTGATGCGTGATAACAATTCAAAATCTGTAAGGTATTTATTGCCATTTGTGCAGTTTTGGTCAAAGGTTACGATGTTCTTCATTCACATTTTTAAATTCTTTTTTCCTAAAATATTTAACTCGTCAAAAACATTACATAAGATACTGGCTTGGGGATTAAAAAGGTTTGTTAGTCCTGATGCCAACTTGTTAATTTTTAGGCATTTTCATGTAGGAACAGAAATTTTGCAATTTATTGCAGGAAATATAGAAGGGGTTAATATTGTTGGTAGTCCGTTAAAACCTAAAAACTTTGAAGAAGTAAAAGACGATTTGTTTTTAAAGCATGATTTAAACCTTTACAATTTTGTAATTAAATTAAATAGTCAGCTAAAAGAGAAGTCGATAACGATAACTCCACCTAAAAAGCTTAATTTAAGTATGATTTCGGAGGATAGGTTTGATCACATTGATTTTCCTGATAAATGGACCAATGTGTTGGATTTACGTTCAGCAATAGAGTTGTTTACTCCATTTTACCAACTGTTTTTAACCTCTAATGATTTTGTAAGAGCCTCTAATTCATTGCAGTTAGATGAGACTATTGCAATTTATACTTCACAAATATTAGGTACGCCTGGTCATTTAGGCTTAGTAAATAACAAGCATCCAATGGTGCCTGTAACCACCTATAGTGCCGCATATCGATTAGTGTTACACGGTTTAGCTGCAGAAACCTTGCACGAAATTTTGGTTAACATTAAATTAGAAAATTCAAAAGATGGAATAATGACTCCAAAAAATGGATAATGATGGAAAAACTGCCAATTAGATTAATTCAACTTCGTTTTGCCTTAGCCTTTATTATTCCATTAATAGCTATTATTAATAGTGGATTAGTGGCTCGGATAACAATTGTAGTGTTAATTGTAATAGGTGTTTTATCGGATATTTTTGATGGTATTATTGCGAGAAAACTAAATGTAGTTTCGGATAAGTTAAGGAAATGGGACAGCAATGTTGATGTGTTATTTGTGTTAGGTTTGTTAGCGACTAGCTTTTTAATTAATACGCAAATGATGGTTTATTTGCCTGAAATATTGATTATTCTAACGCTAGAGCTATTAACTTTTGGAGCGTATTGGTTGAAATTTAAAAAGCAACCCTCTAACCATTCTTACTTAACCAAAGCTTTCGGAGTTATTCTGTTTGTTAATTTTTGTATGATGATAGGTTGGGCTAATTTTTCATTACTAAAAGTATTGATGGTAGTGAGTATATTATCTTATTTAGATGGCTTTGCTATTTTGTTGAGGTTGAAAGAGTGGAAGGTGGACAATAAAAGTGTTTTTCATTTAAATGGTTAAAAATGACTGTTAAATATATCATCGGTTTAAGTGTGGTTTTGATGTCTTTTGGATTTTCTGTAGAAGCTCAAGTTGAGGTTGATCCACAACGAATAAAAGCTGATGTGTTGGCTTTGTGTTCAACCACCAAACCTCGAAATGCTAAAAACATCGCTTCATTAAACGAAGCAGCTAGTTACATTGCAGGTGAATGGCTAAAACTTGGTTTAAAGGTAGATACGCAAGCTTATTTAGTTGAAGGAAAAGAATATAAAAACTTATTCTGTTCTTTTGGTCCACAAGATGCAGAAAGAATAATTGTTGGAGCTCATTACGATGTTTGTGAAAATCAAGCTGGAGCAGATGACAATGCAAGTGGTACAGCAGGAGTGTTGGAATTGGCTCGATTGTTTCAAAAACACCAGCCTGAGCTAAAATATAGAATAGATTTGGTGGCTTACACTTTGGAAGAACCACCATACTTTAGAACAGAATTTATGGGAAGTGCGGTGCATGCAAAGTATTTGCACGATAATAAAATACCGGTTAAAGCAATGGTTTGTTTAGAAATGATAGGTTATTTCTCTGATGAAAAAGGCTCCCAAGATTATCCTATTGGTTTGCTAAAGTTGTTTTACCCTAATAGAGGAAATTACATAAGTGTTGTTAGTAAAATGGGAAGTGGTAATGGAAAGCTTACCCGAAAAGTGAAAAAAGGAATTAAAAAAGGAGCTGAGATTGATGTTACTTCTGTGAATGCACCAGCAAAAATGCAGGGGATTGATTTTTCTGACCACTTAAATTATTGGAAGTATGACTATGAAGCTGTAATGGTTACTAATACAGCTTTTTATCGAAACAAAAACTACCATAAACCTACCGATTTACCTAATACCTTAGACTATATTAGAATGGCTGAGGTTATTAAGGGTGTTTATAATTCTATTATCACACTAAAATAGTTTTACACAGCATTTACCAAATTAAATTAGATGGTTAAGTTTGGGTTTTTAAAGTAAGCTTCAAAACCTATGAACATAATTGCTCAAATTAGTAGCGAGTTAAATATCTCCAATAAATCAATTGATAAAGTGTTGGCATTGTTTGCCGAAGGAGCAACAGTTCCTTTTGTAGCAAGGTACAGGAAAGAAGCAACAGGCAATTTAGATGAGGTTCAGTTGGTTCAAATTAAAGACAGATACAGTTATTGGGATGGATTTTTAAAAAGAAAAGAAACTGTTTTACAAGCAATTGAATCTCAAGGGCAATTAACTCCCGAGCTAAAAAGAATAATTGAAGAAGTGAACTCTTTGGTTGATTTGGAAGACCTTTACTTGCCTTATAAACAAAAGCGAAAATCTAAAGGACAAAAAGCAATTGATCAAGGATTAAAACCCTTGGCTATTTTTATTCAGCAACAGCGAAGTGATAATGCCATTGAAGATAAAGCTTTGTCGTTTGTAAAAGGAGAAGTGGAGGATGAACAACAGGCTTTAGAAGGTGCTGTAAGTATTCTTTCAGAATGGATTGCAGAAGATAAATATGTGAGAGATAGATTGAGAGCACAATTTCAACGCTTTGGAATTGCAACAGCTAAAGTTAAAAAAGGTAAAAAGGAAGAAGGCGAAAAATATAAAGATTACTTTGATTTTTCTGAACGGATTGAGCGAATAGCTGCACACCGTGTATTGGCTTTGTTTAGAGCAGAAAAAGAAGGTTTTCTTAATTTTTCGATAGAAGTAGAAGAGGAAAAGGCCATTGAAAATATAGAACGAGTAATTTCTAAAAATTACTCCAACAACAGTTATGTAGATAAAGCAGTTGCAGAAGCTTACAAAAGGGTGTTACAGCCTAATTTTGAATCGGAAGTTAAAAAGGACTTGAAAGAAAAAGCGGATGTAGATTCTATAAGTGTGTTTGCTGAAAACTTAAAACAACTACTGTTGCAATCTCCATTAGGTGCTAAAAAAACTCTAGCTATTGACCCAGGTTTTAGAACAGGTTGTAAAGTAGCGGTATTAAATCGTAATGGCGATTTTATCGACAATACAACCATTTATCCGCATCCTCCTCAAAACCAACTCGCTGAAACTGAACAAAAATTACAAGCATTGGTGAAGAAGTATCAAGTTGAAGCCATTGCAATTGGTAACGGAACAGCAGGTTTAGAAACAGAGAAACTTTGTAGAAAGTTGTTTAAAGGAATGGATATTCAAGTATTTTCAGTCAATGAGGCTGGAGCGAGTATTTATTCAGCTTCAGAAATTGCACGAGAAGAGTTTCCAGCATTAGATTTAACAGTAAGAGGAGCTATATCTATTGGAAGAAGATTGATGGATCCATTGGCTGAATTGGTAAAGATAGATGCAAAATCAATTGGTGTGGGACAATACCAACACGATGTTAATCAGCCTTTGCTAAAGCAAAAATTAACCGAAGTGGTTGAGTCTTGTGTAAACCATGTAGGAGTGGAGCTAAATACAGCTTCATATCCAATTTTAGCTTATGTATCAGGCCTGGGAACTACATTAGCAAAGAATATTGTTCAGTACAGAGAAGATAATGGAAACTTTACGCAGCGTAAGCAATTGCTGAAAGTTCCAAAGATGGGAGCAAAGACTTACGAGCAAGCAGCGGGGTTTTTAAGAATAGAAAATGGTGATAATCCATTAGATAATACTATTATTCATCCAGAAACTTATGGAATAGTGGATGAATTAGCCAAATTAAACCAAACTAA
Organism: Vicingaceae bacterium; assembly: GCA_037969435.1. GTDB lineage: Bacteria > Bacteroidota > Bacteroidia > Flavobacteriales_E > Vicingaceae. The sequence goes on along the minus strand of JBBKXK010000002.1, from coordinate 46,369 downwards.
AGCAGCTAACCTTATCGGACAGCAAAATATTAGTAAAGAGAGTTTGGAGGCTTTAAAAAGCAAATATGACGCTTTTACATTGTCGTTTATTTTAAAGGAATTACAAAAGCCCACCATTGATCCAAGAGAAGCTTTAGAGGAAGCTGTTTACAATGATATTAATACCATTGAAGATTTACGAGAAGGAATGGTGCTTTCAGGCACGATTAATAACATAACTAACTTTGGAGCTTTTGTCAATATAGGGATTAAAGAATCTGGTTTGGTGCACGTTTCACAAGTATCTAATACCTTTGTTACTAATATTCAGGATGTAATAAAACTCAATCAACAAGTAGATGTAAAAGTAATCTCAGTTGATTTGGCACGTAAGCGAATTCAGTTGAGTATGAAAGAATTAAACTAATTTTAAACCATGCATTTAAGTTTTTGGGAGCAAGATTCCTTTTTTAATGATATTGATTTTGCCATTATTGGGAGTGGTATAGTGGGGCTTTCAGCTGCAATAGGGTTAAAGAATAAACACCCTAAAGCAAAAGTTGTTGTTTTGGAAAGAGGTTTTTTGCCAACAGGAGCAAGTACTAAGAATGCTGGTTTTGCTTGTTTTGGCTCGCCAACTGAGATTTTAGATGATTTAGGTAAGATGTCTGAAACAGAAGTGTTGGAGATGGTGGAGAAGCGTTGGAAAGGTTTGGCTAATTTACGCGCTTTGTTAGGGGATGAGCAATTAGGCTTTAAGCAGTATGGAGGTTCTGAGTTGTTTGCCAATAATGATAAAGCGATTTACGAGCAAACCATTGAACAGTTAGCAAGTTTAAACAAACAGCTAAAACCTATCTTTCAGAAAGATGTTTTTGTTGAGAACGATGCGTTGATAGGTCAGTTTGGGTTTAAAAACATTGAGCATTTAATTCATAATCCTTATGAAGGTCAGATAGATACAGGGAAGATGATGTTGGGTTTGTTAGCCTTAGCAAGAGCTAAAGGAGTGTTAGTTTATGGTGGGGTTGAGGTAAGACGTATTGAAAATAACAATGGAAAAGTTGAGGTTAATTTGGCAAATTATTCGATTAAAGCGGGAAAAGTAATTGTAGCAACTAATGGTTTCGCAAAACAATTATTACCTGAATTAGATGTTGAATCAGCAAGAGCACAAGTTTTTGTTACAGAAGAAATTAAAGAGCTTCATCTAAAGGGAACATTTCATTATGAGCAAGGGTATTATTATTTTAGAAATGTTGGAAATAGAGTGTTATTTGGTGGTGGTAGGAACTTAGCTTTTAACGAAGAAAATACGACAGACATTGCTTTAACAGAAACCATCCAAAATAAGCTGGAAGAAATTTTGAAAACAGTAATACTTCCGTATCAACCAAACGTAAAAATAGAAACACGTTGGGCAGGTATAATGGGTGTTGGTGATAAAAAGACTACCATCGTAAAACAATTAAACGGCAACATCTATTGTGCAGTAAGAATGGGAGGTATGGGAATAGCCATAGGCTCTTTAATCGGTAAAGAGGTTGTGGAGCTATTGTAATTATTCCTTGGTTAAATCATATATTTCTTGGATAGAAGCTAATATCTTAGGGAAATTAATTTTTAAATCTATTAACTTGCCCGAAGCCACATCAAACACCCAGCCGTGTACATTTGGGAAGCCATCTTTAATGTAAGCTTTTTGTACAACAGCCATTTTAATAACATTAATACATTGTTCCTCAACGTTAAGTTCTACCAAGCGGTTATATTTTTCTGTTTCATCTTCAATAGCTTGTAGTTCGTCTCTATGGATACGATACACATCTCTAATGTTTCTTAACCAAGGGTTGAGTACCCCTAAATCTTTATTTTGCATAGCTGCTTTTACTCCTCCGCAAAAATAATGACCACAAACAACAATGTGCTTTACGCTTAAATATCTTACAGCATATTCAATTACAGAAGCAGAACTGCTATCGTTATTAGGGACAAGGTTGGCTACATTTCTATGTACAAACACTTCTCCTGGTTTTGCACCCATTAATTCCTCTGCAGTTACTCGGCTATCACTACAGCCAATAAATAGGTAGTCAGGGTTTTGACCTTTGGATAGGTTTTCAAAAAATTCTTTGTCAGAACTTTTATTTTTTTCTAACCAGTCTCTGTTGTTTTCAAATATTTTATCGTAGTCTAGCATCGTTTGGTTGTGAAAGTATTGCTTTATCTTATTTAAGGGAAATGAACAAAGTTAAAGTTTTTTCAACTATTATCAGCTAATATTTTATACACTAATTCTTTGGTGAGTGTTTCTCCTGCTGCTCTTGTTCTAATTTCCTCAAACAAAAACTTAAAATCACAACCCGACTTATATTCAGAGCAACCATAAGCAGTTTTGCCTTTAATTACAGTTCCTTTTTTACATTTAGGACAAACAAGTTCATCTTTTTTGACAGCCTTTTTAGGGCTTTTTTCTTCTAGTATTAACTGAAACTGTTCGTTAAACTTTAAAATTCCTTCTGCCTTACCTGAAGCTGTTTTAAAACCTTTAAGATTGGTGCTGCTTCCTTTTTGTAGCAAACGAATCAGTTGTTTTTCTGGTATCTTCTTTTCACTAAACTGAAAAGGCAGTCTAAAATCACAGCCATTGGTGTATTCTGAACAACCATAAGTTGTTTTTCCTTTAATAATATTGCCATTACTACATTTAGGACATTTTTCTTCGTTAATTGCACTACTTTTCTTAGAAGCTACTTTTTTAACGGGAGCAGCAGTAATATGAGAAATACTGCTTGATTGTTCCATCTTCACTTCATGCACCAATTCATTCACCATTTTTTTCATGTTGTGAATAAAAATGCCTGCATTGTAAGTGCCTTGTTCAATCTCTTTTAGCTGTTTTTCCCAACTTCCTGTTAGCTCTGCTGATGTTAGTATTTTGTTTTGTATGGTATCAATTAGCTGAATACCAGTAGTGGTAGGAACGAGTTGTTTCTTGTTTCGCTCAATATATTTTCTTTTAAACAAGGTTTCGATAATGTTGGCTCGGGTAGAAGGTCTTCCAATGCCATTGTCCTTCATTAAATCTCTTAATTCTTCATCATCTACTTGTTTGCCCGCTGTTTCCATGGCTCTTAAAAGCGTTGCTTCTGTAAACATATTAGGTGGCTTGGTTTCTTTGGTTAAAAAAGATGGTTCGTGTGGACCTTTTTCTCCTTTGGTAAAAGCGGGTAATAGGTCAGGTTCTTTCTCATCGGTGTTGTTAGGATCTTCAAAAACTACGCGCCAACCTTTCTTTTTAATTTCTTTGCCTGTGGTTTTAAAAGTAACTTCTGCTGCCTTTCCAATTACACTAGTATTGCTTACTTCGCAATCATTATAAAAAGCTGATATAAAACGTCTTACAATGATATCGTAAACTTTTACTTCATGTTCATTTAAATAGCTTTGTACACCTGTTGGAATAATTGCATGGTGATCGGTTACCTTTTTATCGTTAAATACTTTGCTGTCTTTTCTAATCTTTTTACCCAACAAAGGTTGTGTTAAGGCTTGGTAATTGGTTAGTTGCTCCAATATGCCGTGCACTTTAGGATATACATCATTCGGTAAAAAGGTAGTATCAACTCTAGGGTAGGTTACTAATTTCAGTTCATAAAGCTTTTGAACCGTTTTTAAGGTGTCATCTGCCGAATAACCAAACTTGGTATTGCAATAAACCTGTAAGCCCGTTAAATCGAATAATTTTGGGGCGTATTCCTTTCCTGGTTTCTTTTCGGTGGATACAATTTCAAACTCAGCTGCTTTTACTTTGTCAGCTAAGGCTTGCCCATCTTCTTCTTTTGTAAATCGTCCTTCTTCACAATTAAATAAGGTTTCTCGGTAAAGGGTTTGTAATTCCCAAAAAGGAGTAGGGACAAAACTCTCAATTTCTTTAAAACGGTTCACCACCATTGCTAAAGTTGGAGTTTGTACTCTTCCAATACTCAATACTTGTTTGTAGCCACCGTGTTTTAAGGTGTACAAACGAGTGGCATTCATACCGAGTAACCAATCTCCAATAGCTCTAGAGAAACCAGCATAATACAAGTTGTCGTATTTCTCAGCGGGTTTTAAATTCTTAAACCCTTCTTTTATGGCTTCTGTGGTTAAGGATGAAATCCATAAACGCTCCACTTTACCTTTATAACCAGCTTGGTCAATTACCCAGCGTTGTATCAATTCTCCTTCTTGTCCAGCATCCCCACAGTTAATAACAACTGTAGCTTTATCAAATAAACTTTTTACAATTTTAAATTGCTTTTGAATGCCACCATTGGCTGTTACTTTTGTTTTAAACTTTTCGGGCAACATCGGTAGGTTATCTAAATTCCAACTTTTCCAATAAGGATGATAATCGTTAGGTTCTAGCAAGGTGCACAAATGACCGAAAGTGTAAGTAACCGCATAGCCGTTGCCCTCAAAGTAACCATCACGCTTGGTGTTGGCACCTAAAACAGTAGCAATTTCTCTAGCTACACTTGGCTTTTCGGCAATACAAACTTTCATTAATTAATAGCTAATAACAGTTTGCAAAATACGTATTTTGATACTTCTATTCTTGCTTATTTTACAGCAATTATAAGCGAAGTTTTAACAAGTTATGTTGATAATTTGAGGTAAAGGAAAATTAATCGGTTGTATCTTTTTAACTGTTTAGCATTATAAAAGATGAACCGGAACAATAAAAAATAACTTTAAGAAGTTATTTAAGCATGTTCTTTAAAACCTTCAGCTATGAAAAAAATCGCTCACCTAACGGTTGCTTTCTTCTGCTTTACTCAGGTATTACAAGCAAAAGTAACCACTGAAAAAACTACGGTATTATTCCATACGGATAAATACGAACTTACTAACGAATCGGTTAACCAATTAACTGATTTTATTCACCAACACCTCAAGACCAACGATTACGAAATTAAGATTGAAGGCCATACCGACAATATTGGAGATATTGCTTACAATAAAAAGTTGTCTCAAAATCGAGCAGAGGAAGTCAGACAATTTTTAATCAATTTAGGAGCAAAACAAAAGTTAATTAACATTAACTACTTAGGAGAGTTGTCTCCTGAAAAGCCTAATATTAACGATGTTTATCGTGGAAAAAATAGGAGAGTAGTGGTAACATTAATTCGGTATCAGTTTGATGATGTTTCAGAATTAGAAGAAGCACTAAATCCAGATAAAACATCTATCCATGTAATAAATCCAACGCAAGAAAACATCATAATTGGTAACAAAGGAGTTAAGATATTAATTGAACCAAAAACCTTTGTTTATGAAAATGGAACAACAGTTAATGAAGATATTAGTTTCGAATTAACCGAATCGTTAGCATTTAAAGATTTTGTTTCTTCAGGCTTACGAACTCAAACAGCTAATGATTTGTTAGAAACTGACGGAATGATTAAGGTTGCCGCTAAAACTGTTAGCGGAAAACCGGTTAAAATTAAACAAGAGAATCCTATGTTAATAGCTATTCCTACGGAAAACAGACAAGATAATATGGAGGTATTTGTTTCTGATGTTGGTTCTGAATGGGAAGCTAAAAATCAACCAATAACTGTTGCTAATGCTTCAGATGTTTATAAAACTTATTACAAAACAGAAGATTATCCCGTATTTAAAAACACAAATAATGTAAAACTTCCTAAGTATTTGTTTGATGTTTCAGACAAACCTGTTAAACCAAATTACCCGAGGTTCACAAAAGCGCCAAAAGAGCCAAGAGAGGATGGTTATCTTAGACCTATCCCTTGGTTTAGATTTAATAAAGATAAGATTAAAGAAAAGCAACAAAGCTATTATCAGGCAGCTTTGGACAAGTATTACACTAGGCTAGAGAAATATGAACTTAAACATAAAACTTATGAAGAGGCAGCTTCAAAATATACTCTTGATGTAAAAGATTATGAATGTAAGCTAGAGTTTTGGAAAGCAAGGGAAGATTATCGAAGAGAAGAGTTTCAACAATCGGAGGCTTATCAAAGTGTATTAAAAAAGCATAATTTAATTTATGAAGCCAATTTAGCTAGACATAAAAAAGCAGTAGAAGAATGGAGAAGTAGAAGAAAAGACCAAATGACCGCTATGGGTAATAAAATGGATAAGCTAGGAGTAACTGATGAAAAAGCTTTAAACAATTATGTTTTTGCTTTCAACGAGTTAAAATGGATTAATGTAGATCGTTTTTATCATTTAAAAGAAGATCAAAAGCAGTTGGTTACTATGAAAGGTGAAGATGTTGGAGATGAGCGTGTGCTTATTTTATTTAAAAATATAGAAAGCATGTTGCCAATGCACCTAAATGAGGAAAAGGCTGATTACCGACAATATAATTTTCCGATAGGAGAAGCTGCAGTAATTTTTGCTTACAAAGTTAAAGATGGAAAGCCTTACTTATGTTATAGAGAAATTGATGGCTCAGTGGATTATACTCTTGATTATATTGAGACTTCTTTTTTTGAAATAAAAGAAATACTAAGCCAATTTGATGGACCTAAAAAATCATAATTTAATTATCCTTGATAAAAAAAAGAGCCACTTCTCAGTGGCTCTTTTTTATTAGTTGTTTGATTTAGTTTTCTTAATCACTTTTTGTTCTACTTTAAGTTTTCGTTCTCCATCAGGGCTAACAACCATTGTTTTAGTAGTTCCACTTTCTTCTTTTTCCATTTCTGCAATTTTTGCATCAGCATCAGCACCTTTTAAAACTTCGGTGGTAGTGTTTCCGTTTTCTGTTGTTGTAATGGTAACTGTATTTTCACCATTTACATTTTCAACGTTAACTTCTTTGCTAATTTCTTTTTTTACTGCTGTTTGAGCATTTGCTTGGTTTGCGATAGCTATTAAGGCAAAAGTTGCCAAGCATAAAGTAATTTTTTTCATAATATATAGGTTTTAAGTTCAATGTAAAGGTATTGCTATTCAGTGAGTTGAAATGTTAACGGAAGTTAAAGAATGTTAAATGTTTAGTTGCTAGTGTTTTTTACAATCAACACTCAACCACCAACTACTTCACCTTTACCGAAACAATTAACTCAAAGGTAGCGACTAACTCGTTCTCTAAATTAAAAACTTCAACGTGTGTGGTTTCATTAACCCGTTCTTGGGTTTTTATGGATAGGAGGATAGCGTCTTCCACCTTTTTACCATCCTTGCTTACAAAAATGCAATCGCTTTCGGCACGTTTAATAAACTCACAGTTCATGCCTTTAAAAGCAAACGACACCTTTTTGTTGTGCAGTTGTGCAAAGTAAAAAGCATGAATTCCTCCAGCAACATCAGCACCAATGGCTAGGGCACCAAAATACATGGAGTTTAAATGGTTTTTGGTTCTGCGTTTTAGCTTTACCTTGGCTTTAACTGTGGTTTCGTTAAGCTCTAATAACTGAACACCAGTGTAACCAATCAATGGAATTTTAAACTTGCCCAACAGCCAGAGTTTCCATTTGAGTTGTTTAAATAACTTTTCGGGAGTGTTACTCATGTGTAAGGGTATTAACTATTGCGGCAATAGGTTTTATTTCGGTAACGTATTCTATCGTAGGACCAGCACACCAAACCGTTTTGTAGGTAGCACTAAAAGCTGCCTTTTCCAGTTTTTTCATGCCCTTGTAAAAAGTAAAAGCCTTAAACCACTTTTTTAAACGTTTGTTTTTGTTCAGTATTTTCTCTAACCACGTTTGGTCGGTGCCAATTTCTTTAACATAAGGGGTATTAATAACGGTACACCTACTGCCCGAAAGCTTGGTAGTCATTACAATGTCTTTAGCGCCATAGTTTACACAGGCTTCTTTGTAGTCTTGTGATACACCACTTTCGGTTGCGGCAATAAATAAACTACCCACCGAAACACCAGCAGCACCTAAAGTCATTACTTCTTGCAATTGTTGGTGGTTACCCACACCGCCTGCCGAAATTACCGGAATGTTACATTCTTTCACCAATAAAGGAATTAACTCTTTGTAAGAAATATTCCCTGCATGCCCGCCAGCTTCTTTGTTAACAGCAATTAACGCATCAGCACCAAGGGCTTCTACTTTTTTAGCATAACCTAAGTCAGTTACATCGCAAAAAACTTTAACCCCAACTTTGTGGGCTTGGTTAATGGTTTCTTTTGGTGAGCCTAACGAAGTAATAATGTAAGCCACCTTTAGCTCACAGCAAACTTGCAACTGTTCTTTGTATAAAAAGTTAGATTGGTTTACAATTAAGTTAATGCCAAAAGGACCCTCACACTCGTTGTGCATTTGGGTAATGGCAGATTTAAGCTCTTCTATAGTACGAAAGTTTAATGCAGGAATACAACCCGAAATACCAGCTTTGCTGGCAGCAATTACCATAGCTGTATTGGTTACCAAAAACATGGGGGCCATTATTATGGGATGTTTAATGTTTAAGAGTTGCGAGAGGGTTTGCATAGGGTAAAGGTAAGGATTGTGAATTACAAATAGAGAAATAATGATTGAATGGTAAAAACAATTAAAATTACTTTATTCTCATTTAGACTTCGCTCAATACAATCTTTACAATTTTTGATTTTGTCAGTTCGAGTGTCCTGTGTCATTCTTTGTCACACTGAGCTTGTCGAAGTGTTGGCGAAGGATAAACTCCTTTTACTTTTCCTTAGCTCCGTTTGTTCGTTTCCCACGCACCCTTCGGGAAAATAAAACTTGTCATTCAGAGCCAAATTTTTCATAAAATTTATTTTATAGAAAAATGCACCGTGGAATCTAATAGATAGATTCTTCATGTTGTTTTATAGTTCCGCTAAAGCGTAAATAAAACTTTATTCAGAATGACAGGAGTAGTTACCTCACCTTTAAATTTTGCCCTATTTGTAAGATAGTAGTACGTTTAATTCCATTTAAACGACAAATTGTATTAATGCTTGTGCCATATTTACCTGCAATGTGTCCTAAAGTATTACCACTTTTCACTTTGTGATATTTAGATGCTGTACTTGCCATTGCTTTTAACTCATCTTTGTAATCAAAATTACAACGAGAAATAGCCAAGGTATCGTTATGGGTACAGTGATGTTCAAAAGCAATAATGTCACGCGGGTCTAAAGGCTCATCAAAATAACGAACTTCAAAATGTAAGTGGCTTCCGTAAGATCTGCCAGTGTTACCACCTAAACCAATTACTGTTCCGGTAGTAATGTTAGAATCTACAGCTACCAACAATTTAGAAAGGTGTCCGTAAATGGTTTCTAAACCATTGTTATGACGAACCACTACCACATTTCCGTAGCTTTTACTGTAAGTAGATATTCTTACTTTACCGCTAAAAGCACTGCGTACCGTATCGCCTGTATTTAAATCAATGTCGGTGCCATAATGGTAACGCCATTTACGTTTACCAAACTCCGAAGTAACCATTCCTTTAATTGGTGGTGTGTAATAATCGTTGCTATCGTTTAAAACAACAAACATGGTATCTTGCACTTTGCTAAAATCAAACTTTCTAAAATGGATGTCGTTGGTTACCCAGTCATAAAAAGGTAAGCTATCGGGTATGGTGCTGTTAATCGAATCTACAAACAAATCTAACCGATTAACCTGAAACATGTTGTTTTTTAATGCGCCAATAATGGGTGTAGAAGGGTTTAAGGCTTCTTCAGAAATGTTTGGCATTTCGTTTTCTATGTCTAATGTATCGTTTTCGTTGTTGTAAGATGAATTGTAAAAAGCTTGGGTAGGCAAAACAAGGATTGTAAAAAATACTGCGATAAGGATTGATTTTACTACGCTCATTAAGGGTTGCTTTTTATTATCTTTTAAATTCGGTGACAAAAATAGTTATTTGAGTTGTTAAATTTTCTTAATAAAATGTTAATGTTTTGATTTGCATATAACAATTACAAGCGTTATTTTTAGGGTAAACTTTAACACAAATCTTATGGAAGTAGTCAACAAAAAGGGCAGTATCTTTGAGCTGGAAGAGATTTACAAGTATAAATCTTTAATTGATGTAAAGGATAAAGCGGTAATTAAACGGGTAATTATTGAAGATGATGAAACTTGCATCGCTTTTTATCAAGATTTTATTGAGCTAGTGGCTAAAGAAGTAGACCACACGTTAAATAAAGCACAGTTTAAAACTGCAAAAGACAAGCTAGTTGCAGAAATGAAAGCTTACTTGAATAGCAAATAGGTTAAAAAATAGCCACTTTATTTTTAGGATTGTAGCATACGCTTACCAGCGTAATGCGCACTGTATTTTTTTTCTTTTTTAATGCCAAGCCTAAGTCTAACTTACTTTTAGTAGTAAATGGTTGCTTGCTCGCTATTAGCTGAGCCAACTCCTTACTTACTGCTTGCGCATTAAAATCATCCACTTCTCTTTCTATTACCAAGGTATACGTATCTATATCTTTAGCAAACAAGCCTAATACTCCTTTGGTTTGGGTGTTGGTTTGCTCTTCTAACAACACACCATTGTTGTTGGTTTTAATTCGTTTAGCCAATAAATTACGTGCTTGTTTGTAAGCTTCGCCTTTATTATTAATGCTTTTAACTTTTAATTGTTGGCTGCTTGCCACTTGCTCGGTAACATCGGCACTTATGCTCCGTAGTGTTTTAATAGGACTAAAACGAACTGTTTTAGGGGTAGTTTTTGTTGCTGCATAGGTTGGTTCATTATCGCTTGGTTGGTAGTAGTTATTACTGCCACTCGCAAATAAATCGGTGCCCCAAACTCTATCCTCAGCAACTATAAAAGCGACACCGTGCATGGCATGTCTGCTGCTTAACATGTTTTGGTTATGCCCCGGAGAGTTTTTCCATTGGGTAAAAGAACCTTTAGCAATGTTTTTAGCAATTTCTGGGATGGTTTTTCCATGTGCACTGTAGTTGTAAAGTGCATTTTCGCCACTCCAACCATTTTTGGATTTTCCTCCAGCAGCATAATTAAATCGATCAGAAGGGCTGTTGCCAGTGTAATACTTGTTTTTATTGGTTTGGTGGTGCGAAAGATTATCTGACTCAGCCATCCAACTGTTGTGGTTTCGGCAAGCTATCCAAAGGGTTTCATCCCATGATATTGCTGTTAAATCATTTTCTACTCGGTATTCGTTAATCAGTTTATGAAACTCTTTGGCTGCCAAGCGTTCAATTTGAGCTACAGAATCTTTTTCTGAAGTTAAGAGCAGTTTATCTACATCGTTAACCGTATAAATTTGAGCGTTTGTAATTAAAGAAATAGTACACATTACTAAACACCACAGTAGCCTTAAATTTTTCATAGTAGATAGAGTTAGGTTAAGTAGAGGTGTTAGATAGGCAAGAAATTTTAGTGTGAATACTTAGTTAAACGGAGAGTGTTTATGAAATGTTGTGTGAGCTGTTGTAGAAATACTTTTTCGACATTACGCAATCAATACTTGTAATTTAGGTTTTGGTTCTCGATACATCCCGAATACTCGGGACACTCGAACTGACAAAATCAACTTTAAAGATAAGTATGCCACCAAGCCCACCAGATAAAGATTGCTTGAAAAGGCAAGCGGATGTAGAGCACCCAAAGTGGGAGCCCTTTACTAGGCTTAGCTGAAGTAAGGTGGTAAATGTTGGCTGGAAAAACAGCAATTAACAGCGCAATAATTCCCCAAGCAGCCCAAACTGAAAAGAAAGGGATTAACAATCCGATACCTAAAATAATTTCGGCAGCACCACTAAGGTAGTTCATGGTTTTGTGCCAAGGAATGTAAGGAGGAATAATTTTTAAGTAGAATTTTGGCTTTACAAAGTGCATAATTCCCGCTAAAACGTAAATTATTGCCATTGCATATAAACTGAATTCTTTCAAGGTTATTTGTTTAAGTATCGTTCAGCACTTTTAAAGCCACTATTTATAAGTGATTCTTTTTGTTCGGCTGATAACTTTTTTATTTTTGGACCAATACCTACTGATGATACTGAAATAGTTCTGCTCCAATCATCATCTGTTAAACTAGCTCTATTTAGATTTTCTATTACAATAGTATAAAAAGAGGTAATGTAGTCAGAAAAGTTCTCGATAGGATAGGCTGCTAATTCTTTAGATGTTGAATCTGCTGCAATTTGCATGTCAGAATCAATTCTAATTCCAATAGTTTCAAAATTAGCGGTTCTAGTTGAATTCCCTAGTGAATCTGTCTTTACTTTATCAAATAGTTGGATAGGAAAATTCCCAATAATACCACCGTCAACCATTAAATCTAATGTGTTGTCTTTGTTTTGTTCGTAGTAAGTATTGCCAACACTATCAACAAATACTGCTTGGAAATATAAAGGGATAGACATTGAAATTCTAACAGCATCCTTAACTTTCATCTTAGGGTAAGTTTCGTAGGATAAAACAATTAATTTTTGTTGGTTAAGGCAGGTAGCTGTAATGTATAAGTCTTTATAGTTTTTATTGTGAAGGTCTTCAAAAGTCACATCAGAATTGCCTGCTTTAGTTTTAATTAAGGAGCCTATCCATTCGGTGAACTCATGACCAAGATACCAGCCGTAATTATTTTTTGTTCGATTAATTCCTCCAATAAAAAAGAATTTCCCATCATTAAATTTTTGAAATTCAGTGTTAGAGATGATTTCAGACATTTCGGAAGATGAGTAACCTAAAGCAAAAAGTAATGAAGTAATTGCTCCAGCAGAAGTTCCTCCAACTTTCTCAATAGTTTTAGTTAATTGATGATTTTCTAATGATTGAATTGCTCCTGCATAAGCAATACCTCTTATTCCTGCACCTTCAAAAACTAAATTTTTAATGGTGGGTGATTGCCCAAAACTTAATGAGTAGCACAATACAAAACAAATAGGGATGAGCAATGTTTTCATTTGATTGTTATTTGGGATTAACTATGGCTGTATTGTCTTTCAGCAATTTAGTAATAACAGCTTCAGAAGTTTTAATGATTTGAGCCATGTTGTCTATGTCCAATTCTTTTACTTCATCTTTTGCATTGTGGTAATAATCGTAATTTTTAAAATCGAAACTACTTACCGAGTGGCAAGGCACATCAAACTCTTTGTAAAACGGAGCATTGTCTGAGTGGTTAAACAAATCGTACGCTTTAGCCATGGGTTCAAATATTACAAACTCTTTACCTGCAGCAGCATTTAGTTGTTTTGCCATGTCAGACTTTTTAAAACCAGTCATGTAAACCAGGTCTTTACCTTTGGTGTAGGTTTTTCCAATCATTTCAAAGTTAATCATGTAAGCCAATTTAAAGTCTTCTGCTTTTAATTTTTTAGCTAAATGTTTAGAGCCTAATAACCCCATTTCTTCAGCACTAAATAAAACCACCAACACGTTTTTATCAAAGTTTTGGTCGGCAAGAGCTTTACTAATTTGTAAAACAGCAGTAGAGCCACTCGCATTGTCATTGGCACCATTATAAATGCTGTCTTTAATTCCACGCCCACCTTTGGGTTGTAAGTGGTCTAAATGAGCTCCAATAATAATGTATTCTTTATCAGGATTGTGCTCACCAATTAAACCAACAATGTTGTAGGTAGTTATTGAAGGATTGGGCATAAAAGTATCTCTGTAAGTGGTGAAATATGGTTTGATGTTGTTTTCTGTAAAGAAATTCTCTACATAAACGGCAGCTTTTTCAAAGCCTTCACTGCCGGGGTATCTTCCAGCATACTCATCAGAAGCCAAGGTATTAATAATGGTTGCTGTAGAATTATCTTGTTGACCGTTGCTACTGTTGCAAGCTATAAACAGGATAGCTAAGCTAATTAATATTGTTTTTATCATTTGCTTATTTTTTATTCCATTTTGTGTCTCTCCAAACTTTTTGTTGTTCAGCAGTTAAAAAAGTCCAAGCCACAATACGGGTAGTTTTGTTGCCGGTGCCCATGTTAATGGTTTTAACTTCTATGGCTTCTTCTGTGTTGAGTGCATTGTAAATACTTCTTAAATTACTTTGCTTAGAAACCAAGGTAGTAAACCAAAAAATTGATTCAGCAAACTTTTTGCTTTCACGCACCATATTTCTGATAAACTTGTTTTCGCCACCATCCGTCCAAAGCTCTGTGTTTACACCACCAAAATTTAATGCTGGTTCGCTTATTTTCTCACCTTTTAAGTTGCTGAGTTTTCTTAACGTTCCTTTATTTGCTTCTTCTAATGAAGAATGGAAGGGAGGATTGCAAATGCTTATATCAATACGATCTTCTTTGGTAATTAAGCCATAAAAGCTGTCTTTTGGCTTGTTTTGCAGCTTTAGTTCAACCACCTTTTTAAGGTTTTTGTTCTTGCTGATAATTTGTTTGGCCGATTCAATGGCCACTTCATCAATGTCAGAACCTAGAAATGACCAACCGTATTCAGCATTTCCAATAATAGGATAAACACAATTGGCTCCAACGCCTATGTCTAAACAACTAATGCCATTACCTGTTGGTGTTTTGCCGTAGTTACTGTTGCCCAATAACTCGGCAATGTGGTGTATGTAATCTGCTCTGCCTGGTATGGGTGGACACAAATAACCATCAGGAATGTCCCAAAAATCAATGTTATAATGTTGTTTTAATAAAGCTTTGTTGAGTGTTTTTACAGCATCAGCATTAAAAAAATCAATGGAATCATCACCAAATTTATTAGGACTTACATATTGTTGTAAATCAGGATAAACAGCAATTAATTCGCTAAAGTTATAACGCTCTCGGTGTTTGTTTAACGGGTGTAAACGCGCTTTTTCTTTGGCTGGTGTTTTCTGAGTTTTCACGAAACAAAGGTAGTGATAAATCTAGTTAAGATATGAAAGATTGTATGGTTAACAATTTTTTATAATATAAAGGGTTTTATGTTAAATCTATAATTACTCTTAACTATATTTATAAGCATGAAAAAACAGTTGGTAAATGAGATAGCACAATATTTAAAAAGTAATAATATTGAAAATGCTAGTAAAAGAGTTTTAGATTTAGCTTGGTATTACCTTAGATCAGAACAAGAATATAATGATGCATTAATTATAAGAAAAGAGTATAATTTATCAAAAACTCTTGGGCAAACTGAAATTGATAAGGAGAGGCTTTCATTATTTAAAGATAGGCTAGAGGTCTTATTAGCTAAAATAGAAAACGCTGATATTGAGTCGGATAAATTGATGCAAAGTCCTTTAATTGTTGTTAACCAATTAGAAAAAACATTTAATCATATTTCTAAAAAATTCAAATTTGGACCAATTTCAATTACTATTAATCGAGGTGAGATAATTGGGGTGGTAGGAGAAAATGGAAATGGAAAAACTACCTTTTTAAGATTGATTCAAGAAGAAATTTCTAAAGATAGTGGTGAGTTAACTCATTTTTATAACCTTAAAGATATTGCAGCATCAGATTATTATAAACGAAAAAATAGAACAGCATTTATTCCTCAACGTATTCCTAAGTGGAGAGGAACTTTGATGGAGAATTTAATTTATTTTGCATCTATACATGGTTTTAAGGGAGAGAACAACGATAGGATTGTCAATTATGTTATTCACAGAATGGGATTAACAGCATTTGTAGGTCTTACTTGGAGTCAAATTTCTACTGGATATAAATTAAGGTTTGAATTAGCGAAAATGTTAGTTTGGGAACCTGATGTTTTAATTTTAGATGAACCATTAGCCAATTTAGATATTCAAGCGACACAAAATTTATTAGATGATTTAAAATTCTTTTCTCAAAGCACTATTCATCCAATAGGTATTTTATTGACTTCGCAACAACTGCATGAGGTAGAACAAGTGTCTGATAAAGTTTTGTTTTTAAGAAATGGTAAGTCTGTTTTTTGTGGAACTCAAAAAGATTTTGAAGCTACAAGAAATCAGAATATAATAGAGATTTCAGCAAATTGTGATTTGGTAGAAATTGAAAATCTCCTTTCAGAATACGTTATAAATATTAGTGGTTTAAATAAAATCGTTCGAATAACATTTTCTAAAAACTATAGCAATACATTTCTGCTTGAAAAATTAATTAACGCTAAAATAGAACTTACCTACTATAGAGATATTAGTAATAGTACTGTTCAACTCTTTAATAATTAAGATTTATGAATATTTTCTATAAAATAAAACAAACATTTGAGGCAAAATCTGCCTATTGGGCAGCAAATTATCCTAAAGCTTGGTCGCTAGGTTGGTTAACACAAATTTGTGTGGCATCAATTTTATTTCTCTTAACCTTTTTAGTTTCCTTAATAATTCCGGTAAGTGCAATTGATACACCAGATGTAATGACTTGGTATTATTTGGGCTATATCCCAACTATTTTTTGGATGATTTTTATAATTTATAGATTGATAAAATATAATACTGAAAAACTTTATGGTGACAGAACGGGGTGGCATAATTTTATTGAGTTGCCAACTTACATATTACAGTTGCTATTACCTTTATTAATCCCAGCAATATTAGGGTGTGTTTTAGCCACCAGAATAGGATCTGTTATAGAGGATGAAAAGTTAGATGCTAATGCAAATTCCTTTGAGCAAGCTCAACCATTTTTTACGTTTGATTTTGGTTCAAGTAATTATATGTATCAGGATGCCTATTCTACTAGACGTCATTATCAAGATGAAGATTATTATGAAGATTATGATTATTTAAATGAAATGTATAAGTATTTTGAAAATGATGAAAGGTATTATCACTATATCATTTCAGAAAGAAGTAGAGACGAAGAGGAGAATACTA
This sequence comes from Vicingaceae bacterium, assembly GCA_037969435.1. GTDB lineage: Bacteria > Bacteroidota > Bacteroidia > Flavobacteriales_E > Vicingaceae. Next base: position 29,658 of record JBBKXK010000002.1, on the reverse strand, counting down.
TATTTGAATTATTAGATGATAACTATCGAGAAAGTGCTTTGGATTCACTTGTTAAGTATAGGAACCAAATGAAAGATTCTATCGCTTTTCATAAAGGAGTTTTTGAAAAATCACGACCAAAACTTTACCCATATAGGTTTTATGAATTTTATAACGATGATTATTTTTATGATTATAGGTATGAAGATGATTATAACAATGAATTTACTTTAAATCAAGACTCCATAAAACAACTCTACTTCTTTGAACATTATAAAGATGAATCTTTTGTTGCAAAAAAGTATGACGAATTACTTTTGACAATGCGAAATATGGGGATAGATGATGTGTCATTTACAACACCTCAATTAATGAATTTATACCGAAATAATATTTACTATGCTGTACAAAATGTTTTAAAACAACAAGTAACACTTTTTGATAAACAGACCAATCTATTAAAAGAACAAATTAATTACATTAAAAAATGTAAAGAGCGACACTTCTTTTTTATTTATGACTTAACTATTTACCAAATGTTCTTTGGGTTGGTTTTTGGTTTGTCACTTATGTTGTGCTTATTTAAAAATATGAGTTGGGTAGAATTTTTAGTAGGCTTGTTTTGTGTATGTCTATTACCTACGCTTTTAGGAATATGTATGGCAGTAATGAGATGGAATGAATATGCTGTAACCTTAACTTTTTGGGGTATATTTTTGATACTTATTATCTGGGGAATAGTTGAAAGAAGAAGAGGAATGAGAAGAAAAAGAGGAGCTATTTTATTAATGATTCCTCATCTTTTTATGGCTTATCTTCCAATTGCTCTTTTAGCAACAATGACTGGGGTTTTTCATTTTTGGGAATGGGATTATTTTGATAGGTATTTAATACATGTGCCAACGAAATATGATCCTAATTATATGGTTTATAGTGCAGACTATTGGTATATAAGAGAGCATTCTGTGGCTTGGGCAGTTATATTTGGCTATGCAGCATATTTATTAGTGTTATATCCGTTATGGATTAAAAGAGATTGGTTGAAATTTATAGCGAAACCGAAAAAAGCATAAAGTATTTTATTTGTGTAAAGTTCTTAATCCTTCATAAACAACTATGCTCACCGCATTGGCTAAGTTTAAGCTTCTGATATGCTCACTGTACAATGGTATTTGGTAAGTTATATCTGTATTGGCCGCTATAATTTCAGGAGCTAAGCCTTTCGATTCTTTTCCAAAAACTAAAAATTGGTTGTCTTTAAAAGCTATGTCCCAATGGCTTTGTTTACCATGACTAGAAAAGTAAACCATATTGGCATCTTTGTTTTTAGCGTAAAAATCAGCTAAATTTTCGTAAACAAATAGGTTGATGTGTTTCCAGTAATCTAGCCCAGCTCGTTTTAAGCGACTATCACTCAACTCAAAACCAAAAGGTTTTACAAGGTGTAGGTTGCTACCCGAAGCCAAACTTAAACGACCAATGTTACCAGTGTTGGTGTGTATTTCTGGTTCTATTAAAACTATGTTGAAAGGCAAGCTTATTTATTTTGTTGGATTAAGAAGTTAATAATTCCTCTTTCCTGATTTTGAATTTTTAACTCAAGGTTTATGTCTCTAGATACGGAACGCCAACTGTATATTTGATTTTCAAATTGTGCTTTTCCAAATTCGGGGTTACTTTCTATTTTACTTACAATGTTATTGCTTATGTTTTTTGCATCGTTTTCTTTGTTTAAATAGATGTCAAGTTTTATTTCAAAACACCCAAGTTGACCAAATCGGTAAGTAACCACATAGTATTCATCTTCTCTAATAGGATATTCATATTCTAATGAGTAATCGTTTTCTCTAACTAATGCAGCTTTCTCTTCTTGTGCTTTTATTTCATCTTTTGATTGATGTAGGTTGCTAATTTCATTAGCAATGTTTTTGTTTTTAATCTTATTTAAAATAGGTTCGTTGCACGAAACGAAACTAATAAAAAAGCAAATCAAGGGAAGGGAAATATATTTTAACTTACTATTTTTTAATGTTCTATAAGTTCTATTTGGAGCCATATACTCCAAATATAGTGATTTAATTAACTGTTACAGTTTTTAACTCCTCTTTAATCAATTGAGAAACTTCTTCCTCAGTATTGTTAAGGTGTAAGTATTTTAAGTTTTTTAATTGTTTTAAGATGGCTAAGTCTTCTTCTTTAACAAAAGAAAGGCTTAGGTTTTCTAATTGCTTTAAATCAATTAATAGTGTTAAATCTTTAATTCTACAGCCAGATAAGTTTAAAACGGTTAAAGGAGCTTGTGTATTAATTGCTGAAAGGTTGTTGAATGCAGTTCCTGTTAAATTTAGCGTGTTTAATTGTTTGAGTTGTTGTATCGCATCAAAGTTGGTGATTCTTTTATTCTCACTAAGGCTTAACGTTTCTAATTGTATTGTACTGTTTAAAAAGCTAAGCTCATAAACTTCATTGTAATCTAAATAGAGTTGTTTTAGTTTGGTTAGTTTTTCTAAGCCAGTTGTTAAATATATTTGGTTTGCACTTGCATCTAAGTAGGTTAAGCCGCTAAAGTTTTCTATACCATAAAGGTTAGTTAATTTATTAGCGTTAATGCTCAGTGTTTCTAATTCCACAGGAAATTGATTGCTTTTTTCATCAATTAGTTTTGAGAGGTTGCTTAATTCATTGTATGAAATGTTTAGTTGTTTTAACATAGGATAATTGGTTACTGCTCCTAAGCCATATTTAACTAAGTTTTTAGAGTTGGTTAAACTTAAGTATTCTAAGTTTTTAATAGCTGGGATGCTCCCGCAATTTAATGCAATACCGTTTATCGATAAGGATTTTAAGTTAGTTAGTTTTTTTAGTTGACTGATATCATTCAATGGATTATTGTTAAGGCTAATCGAAGATAATTTTTTTAACTCTGGTAATGATGATAGGCTAATGAGTTGGTTGTTGCTTAACTCTAAAGTGTCAAGGTTTGGAAAGCTTTTTAGAAAAGATAATTTTCTAATTTCGTTTTGCATTAACGATAAGTTGGTCAGTTGGTTATTATTCGCAAAAGTGTCTAAATTGCTAATGTAATTGTTGTCTAGTGATAGCTTTTTAAGTTGTTGAAGGTGATTGATTTCAGCCAGTCTTGTTGGTGTGTTAATGTTGGTGTTGTTTAAATTTAAGCTTTCTAACTTACTCAAACTTTTTAAAGGTTCTAAAGTCGATAAACGATAATGCCCTTGCAGTTCTAATTCAGATAATTTTCCAGCGTCTTGTAATTGTTGTATTTCTTTTCTTACTCGGTCTCTTCTTAATGAATATGAGCGCCAATCTCCATAGCTATCATCTACTAAAAAATCATAGAGTTTAATGTCTAGCCAATTGCTATTAGTGCCATAAGTATTGTTGTATGAGTATATAGAATCGACTTCAAAGCCTTCTAAGTTTTTAATACCATATAAACCAGCAATGTTAGTTTCAGAAATACTTAGAAGGTAATTTTTATCTAAAGAAGAAATTTCTTCCATTTGATGCGCTCTACTTAAATTAAAATCAGAAATCAATTTATCCCAATCTATTGCAGAGCTACCAATAAGGACAACAAATAGTGCCATGAAATTTTGTCGTGATAAAAACCAAACCGTTTTGTTGCGTTGTAGTTTTATAAACAATGTAATTAAACCAATTAATGCAAAAAACAACCAAAAGTAAACTCCAATTCTTTTGTAGGTTAGTAAAGAGGCATCTACATACATGGTGTTTCTAATGGAAGTAGAAATTACCATAAAAGCATTTTGCAGTACCCATAAAAAAGCCAACATTTTAATTAAGTTCTTGCTTTTTGCGAAATTTAAAGCACCTCTAAAAAAGAAAAGTAAAATTGATATACCTAAAATTATACTTAAAATAAGCATTCCTACTCCTTTGTGTACAAATTGTTTATGTGTAATTCCATCTGGCATGCCTTCACCTAAATAAAGGTAGTTTATGTCCATAAAGTTTACAGAAAACAACATTAGGTTTAAGGCGATAAAAAGTAAGATAAATGCAATGGCTTCATTCCATTTTGATGTTTTTACATGTTCGGGAAGTATGTTGAGTATCCAATTTTTTTCCCAATCATCTACTTTTTTACTTCGTTGTTGTTTGTAAAAACTAAACACCAATAAAAAGCCACCAAGGGTAAAAAATAACCAACCAATGCTTATAACTTCAGCTATTTCCTGGGTAAACTTCTCAAACAATGGATTCATTGATCGGTAAATAAAGAAGAAAGTAATTACAAATACCAAAGGCACCAAGTATTTTAAAAGGTAAAGAAACCCTTTGCCTTTGTTGTTTTTTCCAGATTCAACGGCATCAATAATCGTATAAGCACAGGAGACTAGAGAAGTGTATATGCTACAGATAAAATCTATAATGATTGCAGAACGCTTATTAATAAACACTCCAGGAACAACAAATAAAGCAATAATGGTTGCCCACATTGCTAAGTTAGAATCGTGTATTACTGCGCAACTTGCCGCAAATACAGCAGCAAAACTTATTAATAAAACCGGTTTACTTTTAAAAGCTGTTTTGTCTTGGTAAAAGAAAAACCCTAGTGCTGCTAGGGTAAATAATAAAAAGTTAATTCCAACATGTTGATCATAAAATAAAATGCTGTACAATACTGTTAGGCATAGGATGGCGATTGTTTTTTTGTTCATTTTTAAGTAGTTGGGTTGCTAATTTCGAGGTATTAACGGTTGCTAAAATACGATATTGTTTTATTTATGATTTTTTAACAAACAATTATGATGTTACTGTAATAACAATAGGTTTTGTTTTAAGAATTGAATTTTGGCTTACCTTTGTACCCTAAAAACAGCATAAATGAAGATTGAAGAATTAGCACTGAACGAATTTATCCAAAAAGCTTTAGCAGAAGTAAATTATACTGAAGCCACACCAATACAAGAAAAAACAATACCTGTTGTATTAACTGGACGTGATGTAATTGCTTCAGCTCAAACAGGAACAGGTAAAACAGCTGCTTTTGCTTTGCCTATTTTACAAAAATTATTTGCCGATCAAGATGTTGCGAAAGGTAGGAGAGTGGTTAGGGCTTTAATTATAAGTCCTACAAGAGAATTGGCGGAGCAGATTAACGATAATTTTAAAGTTTATGGTAAATACACCAACTTAAGAAGTACAGTTGTTTATGGTGGGATTTCGATTGAACCTCAAAAACAAGTGTTGAATAAAGGGGTAGATATTTTAGTGGCAACACCAGGTAGGTTATTGGACTTGTACAAGCAAAATGTTGTGCGATTAGGTGCTGTAGAGGTTTTGGTATTAGATGAGGCTGATATGTTGTTGGACATGGGCTTTATTGATGATGTAACCAAGATTGAAAAAATTTGTTCAGAACATAAACAAATACTACTGTTTTCTGCTACTATGCCTCCAAAAGTATTGGAGTTGGCAAATAAAATTTTAAAAATACCTCAAAAAATTGAAGCTTCACCCACATCCTCAGTGGTTAAAAGTGTAAAACAACTATTGTATTACGTGCCAATTGGCAAGAAAATAGAGTTGTGTTTACACTTGTTGAGAAATACCATTAAGGGCGGAAATATTATCATTTTTAGAAGAACAAAATTTGGTGTAGATAAGTTGGAAACAGCCTTGATTAAAAATGGTTACAAAGTAGCTACGATACATGGTGATAAATCACAAACAGGCAGACAAGAAGCTTTGAATCAATTTAAAGACAAAGAAGTAACTATTTTAATTGCTACAGATGTTGCTGCTAGAGGTATTGATATTGATCAATTAGATGCAGTAATCAATTTTGATTTGCCCAACATTCCAGAAACTTATGTGCACCGTATTGGTAGAACAGGAAGGGCAGGAAATAATGGTGTAGCATATTCGTTTTGCTCTGCTGATGAACGGAACTATGTTATTAGCATCCAACGGTTAATTCAATCAATCATCAAAGTAGAGGATGAGCATCCTTATCCGTTAGACCCAAAAGCAAAAGCTGTGATTCATAAAAAGCAAGGAAGCAAACATAAAAAAGGCAGAAAATCAGAGGCTTCTAAGAAGAAAAAGAGCCGTTGGTATTAATTTTCACTTTCTTTAGCATTGTCTAGCTTCTCTTTGTATTCAGGAGTTCTTTTATCAGGCATAGGTCCTCTTAAATGAGTGATTAAGCCGTTTAAGAAATTACGAAGTATTTGATCGCCACACTCCATGTATTTTGGGTGTTCTTCGTTTCTAAATAAAGCACCTAACTCACTTTTAGAAATTCTAAAATCTACCAAAGCACAAATAGTTACAATGTCTTCATCACGAAGTTTGTGTGCAACTCTTAATTTTTTAAAAATATCGTTATTACTTAATGCCATAGTGTGTTAGTAAGATAAATAATAGTCAGAAATTGGTTCAAAATAATGTTCTTCCCAACCAGCTTTGTATTTTTCTCCTGCTCCAGCAGGTATGTTTTTGTGGTGCAATGTTAACTTAAACTCATTGCTACCAATAGCATCTAATTCTAGCTCAAGAATAGAATCTTCATCACTATCCGTAAACTCAGTAGTTCTCCAACTTTGTACTATCTTTTTTCCGGGAATCAATTCTATGTTTTTACCAGAAATATAACCATCCCAAGCAGAATAAGCAGCTCCAACTTTATCGGAAGCTTCTGCTTCACCACCAGTAAAGTCTGTATGGGTTTCACTAGTTAACCAATCTTTATAAAATTGATCTGTAGATGTGTTTAGTATAATTTCTAATGTAATGTTTTCTGTACTCATAAGATGATGTTTTTAACTCTTCCAACAATACCATTGTCTAGCATTACTTTAATACCGTGTGGATGGTTGGATGATTTAGTTAATATTTTTTTTACAATACCTTCAGTTAATTCACCTGTTCGCTGGTGATGTTTTTGTACTATTTCAACAGTTATCCCGATTGCAATATTGCTTCTGTTCGCTCCTTCAGACATTTATTACGATTTTTTTACAAATTGGGTTAAAATGACAATTTGTTGTCCATCTACACGACCTTCAATGTGTTCAGCATTATCGTGAACCAAAGTAATATTACGAACAGCAGTACCGCGTTTAGCAACTATGCTCGAACCTTTTACATTCAAATCCTTAATAATTACTACAGTATCTCCACCTTGTAAAGTAACACCATTAGAATCTTTATGCACCAATTGAGCGGTATCTTCTCCTTCACCAGTAGCTTCCGCCCATTTTCGCACATCATCTTCTAAGTACATCATGTCGATTAAATCTTGTGTCCAGCCTTCAGTTTTTAATCGATTAAGCATACGCCAAGCCATCACTTTTACAGCATCAACTTCACTCCACATGCTATCATTTAAACAACGCCAATGATTAGCATCTACTTTTTCAGGATTTTCAATTTGTTCTTTACATGTTTCGCAAACCAAAATACAATTGTCCATTGTTTGGTTGCTTGCTACTGGTGGTACTTGGTAAACTGATAGGTTATTTGACGCAGTACAAAGTTCACATTGGTTATTGCCTCTGTCTTGTAAATTTGTTTCTAAACTCATAATTATTTATTTGTTTTTCAAACTTAGGGATTAAATTTAAAATGTTACATAATTTTTAAATAGATACATTTTAAATAAGCTCCTTCTTTAAAGCTAATCGGATGATCTATGTCGTGTAGTGTGTGTGTTATTACTTCGTAATTGTAGTTGGTTTTGCTAATCGTCTGCTGTACCAATTCAAAAAATTGTTCGGATGTAACTCTTGAACTACAAGAGGCCAATACAAGTTTTCCTCCTCTACGAACCAATTTTAGTCCTAAAAGTGTTAACTTTTTATAACTGTTTAATGCGCCATCAATTTCATCTTGACTTTTTGCAAATGATGGAGGGTCGATAACCACAATATCAAACTTTTTGTTTTCAACAGCTAGTTTATTGAGTTCTTCGAAAGCATCGCCTACAATAATGGAGTGTTTCCCTTTGTAGTTGTTTAAAGCTGCATTTTGTGTAGCTATTTCTAAGGCTTGAGCACTAATGTCTAAACTAGTGACTTCTGTTGCGCCACCAACTAAAGCGTGTACAGAAAATCCTCCGGCATAAGAAAAAATATCTAAAACAGTTTTTCCTTTAGCCATTTCACCAACTTTTTTACGGTTATTTCGATGATCTAAAAAGTAACCTGTTTTATGTCCCTTAATTACGTTGGCAGAAAAGTTTACACCATGTTCTTTAAAAACAACAACTTCATTTTCTAATTCACCGTGTATTACTTGTCCATCTTCTAATCCGTAATCATTGCCTTCTTTCAGAACGTTTCTACTCATTCTTATAACCATGGTGTTGGTTTTACTTACTTCCAGTAGAATTGGTAAAACATCATTTAGGTAAGGAAACCAGACATGTGAATACAGTTTTACAACAATTACATTATCATAAACATCAGCAATTAAAGCAGGAAGGTTGTCATTCTCGCCATAAACAAGACGATAGCTGTTTGTTTTAGTTTTTAATAAAGGAAGTCGTTTTTGATAAGCTTTTTTTATTTGTTCTTTAAACCATGCTTCATTGATGTTAGCAGGGTTATTGGCTTGTAAAATTTTTATTCGGATAGGAGAATAAGGATCAAATAAACCAATTGCCAAAAACTGATTTTTACGGTTGTCAAAAATAACAACCAAATCACCAGCATTCCCTTCTGTATTTTGTTTAACAATACTTTTGTCAAAAATCCAAGGATGTCCTTTTTTTACTAAGACCTCTGCTTTTGGAGTTAATTTTATGGCAATCTTTTTTGTCTCTATTGCTGGTAATTCTATCATTCTTCCGTCTTTCCTTGTTCTTTCGCTTTTTCTAAAATAGCTTTCAATCGCTGCTTATTGGTTTCTTTCTCTTCTTTTTTTTTGTTGATTTTACGGTTCATTAACTTGGTGTGTTTTGCTTTGTTTTTACCGTTTTTTTCAATTCCTTTCTTAGCCATTAATCCTTAGTAGTTAGAAGGTTTCAAACTTAATCATTTAAAATGTGTTCTCTATACTTTTAAAATTAATCCCTCAAATTGGCTAACTTTGGATTTTAAGTAGTTTATGAAAATCCAACTCAACAATACGTTTACAAATGAATTGCCAGCTGATAAGCTAACTTCTAATGAAAGAAGGCAAGTTGCTGAAGCATGCTACTCTTTTGTGCTTCCTACAAAAACTAAAGCACCAAAGTTGATTCATTATGCTGATGCAATGGCTAGTGTGTTGGGCTTTACAAAAGAAGAAGCTGAATCAGCAGATTTTTTAAGCATCTTTACTGGGAATGAAATTATACTGAACTCAAAGCCATACGCTATGTGTTATGGCGGACATCAATTTGGACATTGGGCAGGACAGTTGGGAGATGGTCGGGCAATTAATTTAGGAGAAATTGAACATGCAAACAAACGTTGGGCAATACAGTTAAAGGGGGCAGGAGCAACACCTTACTCTAGAACTGCTGATGGCTTGGCTGTTTTACGTTCGTCAATACGAGAATATTTGTGCAGTGAAGCGATGTATTATTTAGGTGTACCAACAACTAGAGCGTTGTCTTTAGCGTTGAGTGGTGATGACGTAATGCGAGATGTTTTGTATAATGGTAATCCTGCTTATGAAAAGGGAGCTATTGTTTGCCGTGTAGCACCATCGTTTTTACGTTTTGGTAGCTATGAGATTTTCTCGTCAAGAGGAGATACCAAGAATTTAAAAATATTAGTTGATTATACTATTAAACATTTTTACCCTAAAGTAGCACAAAACACTAAGCAAGGTTATGTGGAGTTTTTTAGAGCTGTTAGCCACAAAACATTAAATATGATTATTAATTGGCAGCGTGTAGGTTTTGTGCATGGTGTAATGAATACAGATAACATGTCTATTTTAGGTTTAACCATAGATTATGGCCCTTACGGTTGGTTGGAAGGTTACGATAAAAAATGGACACCAAACACTACTGATGCAGAGCATAAGCGTTACCAGTACGGGCAACAATCAAACATAGCATTATGGAATTTATTAAAATTAGCCAATGCTTTGTATCCATTAATTGAGGAAGCAGAACCTTTAGAGGAGGTTTTAAACGAGTATAAGACACTTTATGCTGCAAAGTATATCGGAATGATGAAAGCAAAACTAGGCTTGGTTAAAGATGATGAAAATGATAAGCAATTAATTAAATTGTTGGAGGATAATTTAAAGCTGACTGAAACTGACATGACTATCTTTTTCAGGAGCTTGAGTAACTTTTCAAAAGATATGGTGCTGCCAGAAAAGGAGGAGAGTGAGTTTTTAACTGTAGTTAAAGATGCCTTTTACAAACCAGAGGAATTGAAAAGTGAAACACTTTGGTTTTGGAAAGATTGGTTTGCGCTTTATCTCAATCGTTTACAAAAAGAGATCTTAACAGATGCTGAACGAAAAGAGCAAATGAATAAGGTTAACCCGAAATATGTGTTGAGAAATTACATGGCTCAAATTGCAATTGATGCTTCAAATAATGATGATTATTCAATTGTAAATGAGTTGTATGTGATTTTAAAAAATCCTTACATTGAGCAACCAGAAGCTGAAAAATGGTTTGTAAAAAGACCAGAATGGGCAAGGACAAAAGTTGGTTGTTCAATGCTTTCTTGTAGCTCTTAATTGTTATTGGTTTTTGGTGTATAGTTGTTAGTTTTGTTCTATTATCCAAACACCATAAACTATCAACTAAACACTAAATTTGAAATTCGATTATAATTCCATAGATTTACCAGTTAAAGATGTGATTCCTGAAATTCAACAGGAATTGAATGCCGCTTCAACTTTAATTGTGAAGGCTCCTCCAGGAGCAGGAAAAAGTACATTGCTGCCTTTGGCGTTAATGAATGAGACTTGGTTGGTCGGTAAAAAGATAATGATGTTGGAGCCAAGAAGATTGGCTGCCAAAACCATTGCCAACCGAATGGCTGATTTATTGGGTGAAAAAGTGGGTGAATCAATTGGTTATCGTATTCGATTTGAAACAAGAGTTAGTGAACAAACCAAAATAGAAGTTTTAACAGAAGGGATTTTAACTCGAATGATACATGAAGACAATGCTTTAGAAGGTGTTGGTTTGGTTATTTTCGATGAATTTCACGAAAGAAGCATACATGCCGATGTGGCCATGGCACTTTGTCGAGAAGCTCAACAAGTGCTAAGATCAGATTTACGTATTTTGGTAATGTCAGCAACATTAGACATGCCAGAACTCTCTAGAGTACTCCAATCTAAAATAGTAGAAAGTTTAGGCAGGCAATACCCTGTGGCAATTAATTATGCTGGGGAAAGCGACATGAGGTTGTTGCCAGAATTAGCATCAAGAGTTATCAAACAAGCAATTGAAAAGCATGAAGGAGATGTGTTGGTTTTTTTGCCAGGACAAGGAGAGATTAAAAAAACAGAAGAAATTCTTAAAAGAACCTTAAAAGACATTATGATTCATCCGCTGTATGGTCAGTTGCCTCCCAACCAACAGTTTGCCGCAATAATGCCGAATAAAGAGGGGAAGCGGAAAGTAGTATTGGCTACTAATATTGCAGAAACAAGTTTAACCATTGAGGGTGTTAAGATTGTAGTCGATTCAGGTTTTGAGCGAGCAGCTCGTTTTAATCCTAATTCAGGTTTATCACGATTAGAAACCATACAAATATCAAAAGATTCTGCTGATCAGCGGTCTGGTAGAGCAGGCAGGTTAAGTGAGGGAGTCTGTTATCGGATGTGGACAACTACCACCCAATCAAGGTTAGAAGAACATGGAAAACCAGAAATAGAACAAGCAGATTTAACAGGTTTAGTATTGGATATGGCTCAATGGGGAGTGGTAGACCCAGCTCAGTTAACATGGGTAACACCACCTCCAATTGGCAATGTAGCCAAAGCATCACTGTTGTTACATGATTTAGAAGCCTTAGAAAATAATAGAATTACTGAGCACGGAAAACAATTACATCGTTTACCAACTCATCCACGGATTGCGCACATGTTGCTTAGAGCACAAGAGCTTAATCAATTGGCATTGGCTACTGATATCGCCCCTTTGTTAGAGGAAAGAGATCCTTTATCCGTAGAAGCAGGAATTGATATTAATTTGAGAATAACAGCTTTAAGACGTTACCGAAGCGAAAAAGCAGGAAGTAAAAGCTTGGCAAGGATAGAAAAGATTGCTGCACAGTATCGAAGCATGTTTAAATTGGAAGTTGACAATTCTATTTTTGATGATTTTGAAACAGGCATTTTATTAGCCAATGCTTATCCCGAACGTATTGCTTGTGCTAGACCAGGTAATAATGCTCAGTTTCAGATGGCAAATGGTAAACTAGCAGCTGCAGGGCATCGAGATGATTTAGCAAGTGAGGCTTGGTTAGCTATTGCTCATGTAAATGATAGAGATGGAATGGGTAAGATTTTTATGGCTTCACCATTAAACCCTACGGATTTGTTGCCCATGGTTAAAACCAAAGAGGTAATTACTTGGAATACCAAAAAGGGTGGGTTGATTGCTTCTGAAGATATGCGGATTGGTAACATCGTTTTAAAAAGTATACCATTACCAAATCCTGATGAAAGCCAGTTGATAAAAGCAATTACAGATGCGATTGCTAAAGAAGGAAAATCATTATTGAATTGGGATGAAGGAGTAGAGCAATGGCAAAACAGAATTCTTTCCTTAAAGAAATGGAACCCACAAGATAATTGGCCAGATGTAAGTACTGCAACTTTGTTGTTAACCAACTCAGAATGGTTAACTCCTTATTTGAATGCAGTTAAAAAACCAGAAGACTTAAAGAAGATTGACCTCCAAGAAATTTTACATTATAGCTTGAGTCAAGATTTACAACAACGTTTAAATAAATTGGCTCCAGCTAAAATTGAAGTGGCAAGTGGCTCTATGATTACCTTGCAATATCAAGCCAATGGAAGTGATCCTGTCTTGCCAGTTCGTTTGCAAGAGTGTTTTGGTATGACCGATACACCAACCGTAAACAATGGACAGCGGAGTGTGTTGATGCACTTATTGTCTCCAGGATTTAAAATAGTACAGATTACAAGCGATTTAAAGAGCTTTTGGGATACTGGATACTTTGATGTAAGAAAAGATTTAAGAAACCAGTACAAACGCCATTTTTGGCCAGAGAAGCCTTGGGAAGAAGAAGCGATTAAAGGGAGTAGGAAGAAAAGAGAGAAGTAAGTTTTTTCTATTTTATGGCAGTAAAATCAAACAAATTTTTATCTAGTAGATGTGAAGGGGAAGTATTTTTTAATGCGTTGAAAATTACAGCAGATCTATCTGGATAAATCATTTCCCAATCTTTAATCATTTTTTTGACTAATTGCCGTTGTAATTTGGGTTGAGAGCCGCATAAATTACAAGGAATAATAGGGAATTCTTTGGCATCCGAAAAAGCTTCAATTTCTTCTTCTTTACAAAATGCTAAAGGGCGAATTACAATGTGTTCACCATTATCTGTCTTGTATTTTGGAGGCATGGCTTCCAGCTTACCGCTAAAAAAAACATTCAATAAAAAAGTTTCTATAATGTCATCTCTGTGGTGGCCAAGCGCTAATTTGTTTGCTCCAATTTCTTTGGCAGTTGCATACAATCTTCCTCTTCGTAAACGAGAACAAAGGCTGCAAGTAGTTTTGCCTTCAGGAATTTTTTCTTTAACCACACTGTAAGTATCTTGCTCAACAATTAAATAGGGCACTCCAATACTTTCTAGATAATTAGGTAAAACTTCAACAGGAAAGCCAGGTTGTTTCTGGTCCATGTTTACGGCTACAATTTCAAACTTAATGTCTGAGGTTTTTTGAAAATGCAATAACACATCCAATAAGGTATAACTGTCCTTTCCACCAGAAAGGCAAACCATTACTTTATCACCATCTTCCAACATGTTGTACTCGGTAATAGCATCCCAAGTATCTCTTCTTAGTCGTTTGGTAATTTTGCTGATGTCTATTGTTGTTTCCATTTCTAAAATTATTCTAATCTATTGTTCTTTTTTCTTGACAAAAAAGAACGAAAAAATCAAGCACGAAATCCAAATTAAAAATAATTTTTTTTCGCTCAAGGCTTTCACATTTCCTGGGCTAAATTATTTTTTATTTCGCACATTTCGTGCACAACCCACCACACCTTAGTTATTACAATTTTTTAATTGAAGAATTTATTCTTAAATCTTGCTTCTTTAAAACTTGTCTCTTGAATCTCTCAGTCTTGTTTCTCTATATTCTGCTTTGATAAGTAAATAAATCATAATAACGGCCTTCTTTGGCTATTAGCTCATCGTGTTTACCTTGTTCTGCAATTTTACCATGTTCTATTACTAAAATTTGGTCTGCTTTACGAATGGTACTCAAACGGTGAGCAATTACAAAAGTAGTTCTTCCTTTCATTAATTCAGCTAAACTTTTTTGAATTAATGATTCACTTTCTGTATCTAAGTTAGAGGTGGCTTCATCTAAAATTAAAATTCTAGGATTAGCTAAAACAGCTCTAGCAATAGCAATTCGTTGACATTGACCGCCAGAAAGTTTAACTCCACGTTCACCAATCACAGTATCTAAACCGTCTTCAAATCTATCGGTAAATTCATTTACATAAGCTGCTTTTACCGCTTCTTCTAATTGTGCTTCGGTAGCATTGGGTCTAGGGAATAGGATGTTTTCACGAATAGTACCTTCAAATAAGAAATCATCTTGCAATACAACACCAAGCTGACTTCTAAATGAATTTAAACTCACTTTAGAAATGTCTTGACCATCAACAGTGATTAAACCAGAATCTGGATTAATAAAGGTAGCTACTAAACTAGCTAAGGTAGATTTACCAGAACCAGAAGAACCAACCAAAGCAGTAACAGAACCTTGATTAGCTTCAAAGCTAATGTTGTGTACTACTTCTTTTCCTTCCTCGTAAGAGAAAGAAACATCAGTAAATTTAATATCTCCAGCAATTTTTGCTAATTGATTTGTTCGTACTTCAGGATTATCTTCTGCAGCCATGTTCATAATTTCCTCAGTTCTATCTAAACCAGCAAAGGCTTCTGTTAACTGGCTACCAATGTTACTCATCTGTACAATTGGAGCAATCATAAAACCTAACAATAGGGTAAATGCTAAGAAATCTCCAGTGGTTAAGGTGCCATCAATAATCATTGCACCACCAATACCCATAATCCCTAAAGAAGCTAATCCTAATAAAAAAGCAGAAGAGCTAGTCATAATAGCTGTTGCTGTTAAACTCTTTTTTACGTTTTGGAATAACCTGTCAACACCTTTTTCAAAAGAAACATTCTCTTGTTCTTCAGCATTAAAACCTTTAATTACTCTAACACCATTTAAAGTTTCGGTTAATCTACCCGTAACTTCAGCATTAATAACACCTCGTGTTCTAAAGATAGGGCGAATGTATCCGAAAGCTTTTAAAGCAATTACAGCAAAAACAGCAATTGGTAATAATACAAATAAAGTCATTTTAGGACTGATATTGATTAATAATACTAAAGAGATAATGGCTGTTAATGTACCACCAATTAATTGTACCAAACCAGTTCCTATTAAATTTCTAACCCCTTCTACATCTGTCATAATACGAGAAACCAATGCGCCTGATTTGTTATTATCGAAATAGGAGATAGGTAAGGATAAAATTTGCTTTTGAACTTTAGCTCTTAATTTAGAAATTAGCAATTGAGCCTCTACACTTAATAACCTAGTTAAGGCAAAAGAAGTAATGGCTTGTATTGCAATAGCCGAACCAACTAAAATTAATAGAGATGTTAACGCTTCCATGTCCTTATTAGGAATAATCTCATCTAACAACTCCTTACTTTTTAAAGGGAGCACTAAACTAGATAGTTTACTGATGATGATTAAAATTAACCCAATAAATACTATTCCTTTACGAGGCCAAATAAACTCTTTAAAGGCTTGGCCAACGGTAACTTTGTTTTTCTTTTTTTCTTTTTTCATATTAATTTTTCTTAAAATATGTTCTTTTTTCTTGACAAAAAAGAACGAAAAAGTCAAGAACAAACTCCAAATGAACCCCTAACTTTTACCCGCATTGCCCGCGCATTTCCTGGGCTAGTTAGGCTTCATTTCGCACAGTTTGTTCATTTCCCTGCGCACCTTATAAAGCTCATTTATTTTATCTATCAACTAACAACCAAACACCAACAACTAAATTTCCCCATTCCACTCTGCATAGAACTGCGCTAAAAAGGTTTCCATAAATTGATGGCGCTGTTCGGCTAATTGCCTTCCAGCTTCAGTATTCATGCGGTCTTTTAACAACAACAATTTTTCGTAAAAATGATTAATGGTTGGAGTTATACTGTTTTTGTATTCTTCTTTGGTCATGTTTAGGTTGGGAGCAATGTCAGGATTGTACATGGGCCTGTGCTTAAATCCTCCATAATTAAATGTACGCGCAATTCCAATGGCTCCAATGGCATCTAATCGATCTGCATCTTGCACCACATCTAATTCTGTTGAGCTAAAGGTTCTTTTTTTGTTGCCACCACCAAATGAAATGTTCTCAATAATATGGATAACATGGTCTATTATGATGGTGTCAATATCTTGCTCGATTAAAAAATCTAAGGCTTTTTTAGGCCCAATGGTTTCATCTCCATTGTGGAATTTAGAATCAGCAATATCGTGCAACAGTGCACCTAATTCTACTACTTCGAGGTCTACATTTTCCGATTTAGCAATTAGCTTGGCATTGTTCCAGACGCGTTCAATGTGAAACCAATCGTGTCCGCCTTCAGCATTTTTAAGTTCTTGTTGTACAAATTTAATGGTATTGGTTATGAGTGGAGATTGCATTTTACAAAGGAAAGCAGTTTTGCTTAATAAATGGGATTTTGTTCCGATAAACTCGTATAAAAAATGTTAGCTTTGAAAAAATGGTGGTACTCCAAACTCATATAGTTCCTAATGGTGTTGAAGAGCAGCGATTGTATGACTATGCTGCCATTATTTTTCCAACGTTACCATCTCGAAAATCTATAAAAAAGGCAATTACCCGAGGTGAAATATTGGTTGATAGCCAAACTTCAACTACTGGATGGTGGATAAAAGCAGGACAAAAAATTGAGTTGTTGGAATCTGCCATTAATCCTCCGAAACAATATGAACTTAAGCTTGAAGTGGTTTATGAGGATGAATTTTTTGCAATAATTAATAAACCTGCAGGAATTACCGTTAGCGGAAACCAGTTTAGAACGATACAGAATGCTATTATCGGAAACATTAATATTTCTACAGCACAAGACGCGTTAAGGTGGCCAAAGCCTGTACATCGTTTGGATAACCCAACTTCTGGTTTGTTATTGGTAGCAAAAACAGCAAGTGCTTTAGTAAAATTAGGACAGCAGTTTGAAAACAAAAGCATTCAAAAAAAGTATGTAGCCATTGTAATTGGTAAAACTCCCGAAAGTGGAATAATAACTTTTGAGGTTGATGGATTGCCAGCAACTACCGAATTTCAGTCGCTAAAAGTAGTACCCTCTTTAAAAAATGACTTTTTAAGTTTGTTAGAATTGAGACCTAAAACAGGCAGAACGCATCAAATTAGAATTCATTTAGCACAATTAGGGTTCCCAATAATGGGAGATAAGTTGTATGGCAAAGAAGCTGAAGTGTTAAAAGGGAAAGGCTTGTTTTTAAGCGCTATTGGTTTAGAATTGAATCATCCAATAACCAATGAAGTAGTAAAAATAGAAATTCCATTACCGCATAAGTTTACTTCTTTGTTAGAACGAGAAAATAGGAGGTGGGAGAAGTATAATACCTAACTTACTTCAACTACTGTAGAATGTTCCATATATGAATCCTTTAAGCCAGCAATTCTATCAGTATATTCATTAGAAAAAACCAAGTATTGGCATTTGTTTAAACTTTCGGGAATACGAAGGATGTCTGCCGCAAAATTCTGTTTAGGCAACAAGTGAGCATCTTCAATTATCATTAATTTTAAATCGTTTAAATTAATTCCGTTTAAATGGTAAAGTAACAATAACCTTTTTGGTGTAGCAATCACAATGTCAACCCCATAATAAATGGTGTCTCGTTGTTTCGCTCTATTTTGCTCATCGTAAACACAAAAAATGCTTAACTCCATTTGCGCTATAAATGTATTGAATGCCTCTTCTAATTCAAGAGCAGCTGCTTTATCTTTTACAAAAATTAAGGCTCGTGGGTTATCGCCCGAAGGAGTTTTACTTAATGTTTGAATGGTATTAATAATCAGGGTAGTTGTTTTTCCACAGCCATCTGGACCAATAGCAAAAACATTGGCACCACTTTTTATTTTAGGAATGGCTTTTTGTTGAAAAGGAGTAGCCGTTTCAAAGTTTAAATGTTCAAGTACATCTTGTAAAGGAGTAGTTAATTTTTTAAAAGGCATAAAAGCGAATGTTTAACAAAGGTCAAAAGTAGTTAAATAAGTTGGCTTTGATTTAAGAAATCATTGGTTCTCGATATGCCGAAATAATCGGCACAGGCTATTCTGCTTGTCTTTTGATGACACTTCGACAAGCTCAGTGTGACAAAAGATGGCACAGAACACTCGAACGGACAATGATTTCGATGTGAAAATTACAGTTTTTGATTTTGGCTCTCGATACAATTTTTGCTTTTCTGTCAGTTCGAGTGTTTTATTGTCATCCTGAGCGGAGTCGAAGGATAAAACAAAATGTATCGAGAAGAAAGAAGCAAAAATCACTCGAACGGACATTTTTCTTTAATAATTAGTCTTAAAACTCCACTCGGTGTAAGTTTAATCCAGAAGAAGGAACAATGTGTTTACATTGAGGCCCTTCAAAATTCTCAAGCGATTCTTTTAGTTGTTCTATGGTCCAATCACCCCTGCCAATATCTACCAAAGCACCCATCATTAAACGGACTTGGTAACGTAAAAATCCTTTAGAACTTACTTTAAAAATATAGCTGTTTTCGGCTATAAAGTTGCCAGATAGTTTGGTGTTTTTTTCGATGGTAGCAGTTAAGACTTCACGCTCAAAAATGGTGTTTTCGGTTGGGTGGCTCACGTAGCGTTTAAAATTGTGCGTGCCTTTAAACAGTTTAACAGCTTCTTGCATTAGCTCAATGTTTAAGTGCTTGCCAAAGTTGATGATAAAAGGTGCATTAAAAGGGTGTGACTTTTCGCCAAAGCAAAAAGTGTAATGGTATTCTTTTATTTTTGAGTTTTGGATGATGTTAAAATCTGCATCGGTTGGTGTTACCGATTTTGCTCTAATGTCTTGTGGTAAATTGTCGTTTAGTTTGGCTAATAATTCGTCATTTTCTATAAACTCATTGATAAACAACTCCAACACAAAATCATCGGCAGAAACTTTTGCATCTGTTCTACTACAACCCAAGGTACGGTGTTCGGTATGCCCAAAAATATGCCCAAAGGTTTTATCTAACTGACCTTGCACAGTTTTTAACTCACCTTGTTTTTGCCAACCGTGGTAACGGAAGCCTAAAAATTCAATGCGAATGAGGTAAAAATGTGTCCAACGAGCCATAGCTGGCAAAGGTAGTGAAATTAGTAGCTAATGACTTCTTGTTGTTGAGAGTTTTTTGTTTAATGAACTTGTTGGTCGCGTTTCAACCGTTAGATAAGTTCAGGATAAATTCAAACTTAGATTGTATACCCTTTTTACTCATTCGTTTTAATTGGTGATGGGAGATGTTAGGCTAGTGATGGAGGCAGTACCAACAGTCATCTATTCATGTTTTTTAATTGATAATTAATGTGGCAGTTGTTCCTTTTCTTTTCCATGATTCTAGGTCAGATTTAGTTGTTAATTTTTGGTTGCCATTTGAGTAGATGATTAAAATTGAATCTAATGGAATTTGATTTTTTACTAGGTTTTTCGCATATCCTTTTGGTCCAATATGCTTACATTGAAGTAATACACTTTCAGAATAGGCAGGAATAATTATGGTGTCACTCATTTGTTTATTGCCAATCATTAACCCACAAGGGCGGAAGTTTTTAGTATCAATAATGCTGATTTCTTCATTTGTATTATTCGATACTTTATAAGTTAATATGCTATATGCATCACAACTTGTTATTAGAAAAAGTGCGAAAAATAATATCAGTATTCTATATTTCATTTGTGATATTTACTTACTTTTTTAATCGTTATTCTCAAACAAACTTAGCGTTTTTTTTAGCCAATAATGTGTTGACTGTTAATAAGTTTGAAAAACTACCCTTTAGTTGATAAGCGTAGCGCTTGGTATTTTTCTACAAATTCATCCCAATTATAATCCTCAAAAATTAGGGGCATGTTTTGTTTAAAGCTAGTGGTTTCTGGGCTTTCTTCTCCGCTTTGTATGTCTAACAATACTTTTGGCCAATAGTTAAAAAATCGAGCTTCTTTTGCCAATTCTAAATATACCGAAAAATCTATGCCTAAATCATATATTTCTGGTTCGGGAGCAACATGACAATAAATAGAGTTACTTGTGTAATCTGGAGTAACAAGAAATCCACAACTAAAAGTTTCGGTTATTAAATCGAAAGGTTTGTAATGCTGAATTAAATCATTTTGTACAATATCTGCTTCATCATAAAGGTTTTCTTTCCAATCTTGTAATACATAGTTGATTGCTAAAAAATGCATGTTTCCTCCAATGCCATTTTCTGAATCGGAAAACCATTTTAACTCAAAGCCATCAAACATTTTATATAACTCAATAAAAGCTTCAGGGAGTTGGTTTTCTTCCAGCTTACTGATATCTTTCTGACTTATTGGAAGGTTATAATTTTCTTCAAATTCTTCTATTTTTCCAGAGTCTTCTGCATCATATATGTGCATGCTTAATTCATCATGCCATTCTTCTATTGTTTCCATAATTATTCTGTTAATTTAAATGCGATAATTATTAATAAGTTTGAAAACTACCCTTTAGTTGATAAGCGTAATGCTTGGTATTTTTCTACAAATTCATCCCAATTAAAATCTTCAAAAATTAGGGGCATGTTTTGTTTAAAATTTTTTGTTTCAAAACTTTCAGTACCACGTTCAATATCTAACAGTGCTTTTGGCCAATAATAATATCCTCTACTCATTTTAAGTAACTCTAAATAACCATCAAAATTAATGTTTAAACTCTGTAAATTGGCGTCACCTCTTTCTAGGTAAAACATAGTGTCACCTAAATATTCTTTACCATTGTATATAATGCCACATTCAGCCTCATCAGTTATTAAATCTATTGCTCTAAAGTAAGGGAGTGTTTCTTCTTGTTCTATTTGCCAATCATCATATTTGTTAACGGTTAAAAAAGCAGTTTCGTAATTTAAAAAATGAATTCTTCCACCTTGCGAACTATCTTTTATTAGATGCCATCTTATTTCTACTCCATTGGCATATTTATATAACTTTTGAATGGAAGTAGGTAGTTTAGCAAGTAAGGTTTTATCATCAAATGGTAGATGAAACCATTCTTTTTCCATTTTTATCAGGTTTGCATCTTCTTGCTCACTTAAAGCATCGCTTATTTCTGCATCCCACAGCATCATTGGATTCATATTATTAGTTTTTTAGTTTCGCACTCTATTAATCTAATTTAGCATTGAAATAGTTACTTACTCTTTTTGTATTCGATAATTTCTTCTTCTAAACGATTGTTGTAAGCTTCTTTGTTTGTTCCTTTTAGGCTGGCATCTAATAGGTATGTTCCTTTTTTAACCGAACAATACTTTATACTACCAGTAACAGGTTGTTTCGCTTTGTCCGTACAAGAAAATTCAACAATTGTATATCCAATGCACTCATCAGCTTCTATTACGTTCGTAATAGTAGGTGTACTAACTGGATTCTTCGTATTGAAAAAATGGTTGCTAGTTTTAAAGTTTACTAATTTATCTTCTAACATTTTGTTGTAGCTATCAGAAATAGATTGTTCGGTAGCTCCATCACAATTTTGGTAACTCTCTTGCATGGTTGATTTGGCAATAGAGGCTTGGTTAAAAAGCTGAAAATTGTTAGTATTGATAGCATTGATGTAATGTTCAATTAATGATTCTGCGGTGCTATTATCCACCTCTTTAGGTTTCGATAAATGGATGGTGATGTTTCTGTCTCCTCCTTTTAATATAATACTTGTATCAGTCATACTTTCTATTTGATACAGTCCAGCATTTTTATCTTTTATTAAATCAAAAAAAAGCGTGTTTTTCTTTTTGTTGTAGGTCCAATAATCATTTTTAGAAGTGGGGCTTTCAATTTTTCCATTTTCTAAAAAGGTCATCCATTTTCCTTCGACTTCAATTTCTTTTCCATCTTGTTCAATTACTTTAATAATGTCCCATTTCCCTAAAAAAGAATTAGGAAGTGTAAAAGATAATAGTAGAATAGGCAAAAGGATTAAAATGATGCTTTTTAGTTTCATGCGGGTGTTTTTTTTGTCCAATTTACAAATAATTGTATTATTGAAATTTATATATTTGGGATTAATCTGTACAACTTGAAACAACAACAATTTTATCGAAGTTTCCCAGCTGATTGATCAGATCCCACATCTTTTTATCATACTCGTCTCCTTTTTCAGGATTCATGGTATCCAAAATTGGGTTAATTTCTTCTTGTAATTTATTTAATTGCTGTAGTACGCTATCTGTATTTTTATTTTTTTCATAAACGAAAATTTTATGAGAACATAAGTATGCTCCAAACCCAGTGCATTTAATTGGATTAGATGATAGCCAAGTAGTATCAGCTAACTCTAATTTTGTAGAAATGAAGTCAAAAATGGAAACCTCTTTAGATTCAATTACGGTTAATGATTTAATTTCATTAATAGATAAATCAATTTTATTAATATGGCTGTTGACTATGTTTTTTTCTTTAGAGATTGTGGTGTCAAAAAGAAAATATTCATATTGAATCAGATTTTTGTAAACGTATATGCTGTCATTAGTGTTCCATTTATTTAACACATTAAGCATATAGGTTTTACTGTTAGTGGAATCAGCATTAAAATCACATAAACTAATACTTGTATAACCAGTAATTTCTGAATTGGTTTTTGTTGTTATTTTTAGTTTTAATTCAACAAGGTGGTATTGACATTCAGCAATACTGAATAAATAAGCAATCATAAAAGTTAAAGTGAGTAGGAATTTCATGTTATTTCTTAAATGTTGCTATAAACTTAAAAATTTGTGCTTCGCCAGTTTCTTTATTTTGAATGGTGATGCTTCTGTGAATTGATTCGTTTACTATGCTAGGATTTACCAAACTTTTAAAATCTATATTCATTTCTTTATTTGGAGGTATTGTATAACTGTATTTGCTACAAGATGTATGAGCACTAGCTTTAGTTGTTATAGTAATTGATTTATCAGAAATATTTTTCACCCTAAATTTACTTTTAAGAACAAATTTTGTAGAATCATTATGATGATTAAACTCAATAACCCCGAAATTAAGTTCAGGGTAGTTTAAAACAAACGATAGGGCTGGCTTGTTCTTCTCCCATATAAGCACTTGGCTCCACTCTTGACTCAGGTACAAGTCACAATCTAATAATGTTCGAAGGTAAATGATGGTTTCTACTTCCAATTTTTTAGATTCATCATATTTAGTATTAGAAGGGTTTACAATGCTTAACATTTTTTCTTTAATGCAAGCAGGGGTAGGTAAAAGTGAGTTTGGCATTGGAATATAAAAACGAGGTTCAATGATTTTTTGGTTGTAGTAATCCTCTTCAAAAAATGACACCAATGAATCTTTAATATAATCTGTTTGTGTATATGCTTCAAAGGCAGCTAATCTAAAAAAAGGAAAGGTAGAGTTTCTTGCAATTTCAAAGAACTCTTGAGGTTTAAACCTAGTTTTTAATGTATCTAAAATTTGTTCCTGTAATAGATAACATTCCATACTGGCGCCATTTAAAAAATATTCATCTTGTTTGTCGTAGTATAAGTTACTTGAAAAACATTCATTGTAGTTTTCGAACAAAAGTTTTAGGAAAGTATCATTTTTAATGGTTTCATCCAAGTTATATTGTCCAAAATTAAATAAGGGTGTAAAAATTAAAAATATGAAGGATGCTATTTTCATTTTAAATGTACTTATGCGAACCATCGCAGTTAGGCATTCGTTTAGATTTTCCGCAAATACAATCGGTTAATCCTTTACCAATTAAAATTCTGGGAGTACATTTTTCAATTCTATCTTCACGCGTTTTTGGTTGTTTAGCTCCAGCAATGTGTAAAATATAACCTCTTTGTCTGCCTGGTGTTAATGCTTCAAAAGCTGTTTTAAAAGTAGGGTTGTGGTCTAGTTGATGCTGTAATTCTTCAGGTACAACATAATCTTCATGTTTTTTCATTTCCACTTTTAATCCTGCTTTTTCTACCTCAAGGGCTTCAAAAATATAGGCTTTTAGTGTAGCTTCTAATTTTACTATTTCTTTGGTATTAGTAACTCGTACTTGTCTTGCTGATTGTACGTTTTCGGTTTGTTGTACCAATATTTTATCGGCATCATTTAACAAAGCACCTTTAAAAAAGTTAAGTGCGCAATATTCTTTAAAACCATGTATAATTAATATGTTGGCTTTTTTATAAGTGTAGCAAGGAACTCCCCATTTTAATTCTTCATTTAAACCACAACCCAGAACGATTGCTCTTAACAGTTCCATTTCTTTTTGCCATTGGGTGGCATTGCTAAAAAAATCTTCAATTTTTTGATTCATAATCTTTGCAATCTACTTGTTTTATGTTGTTTTTCCATTGTATCCAATATTCTTGTAATCCTTCTGGAGTAGTTTTTAGCTTACTAATATCTAATTGATGTCCATCCATTAAGGCTTTACTTAATTGTGTTTTTCTAGCAGCTAGTTCTGGTTCATGGTTCCATCCACCAACATGATCAAAAGAAGTATAGGCTTCGCATTTCTCATTAACTACTAAAAATGGTATTGATATGGTGTAAGTAACAATTCCTGATCCCATACCATTGGTAGACATCATAATGTTTGTTAGGTCTACCTTGCTGTACTCCCCTTTATCGTAAAGTTCTTTTAATTGGTCACCAACTTTAGCTGACATGGTGTTGGAAAACTGATGAGCAATATCATCTCCATTAACAAATTCTGGTCCTTGGTATTTTCCTTCACAACCTTTGCTGTCGCAAATAATATTAGTGTTACCCTTATAAAGTATAGTGTTCTTCTTATTTGAATTGCTGCACATCAAACAGGTTAAGGTAATTAGTATAATGGAAAATAGTTGCTTCATTTTAAACCAAAATTAGTTTAACGAAGTTAACGTTTTTAACTAAGAAAGGAAAAGTTGTTTCTAAAATTAAATTACTAACCAAAAAATAATTGGTGTAAATACCTGCCCGGAAAAAATGTGAATCCTCCAGCTATAAGTATAGCTCCAACATAGAGTCCTATCATTTTTTGTTTATGGAGTTTCACATTACCTTTTCTAATCGCTATATAAGCAGTGGGCACTGTGTAAATGGTTAAAAAGCTAAACAAATGGATGTAGCCAAAATGGTTTAAGAATCTAGGGCCAACTAAAGCAGGCATAAATAGAGTAACCAATCCAGTTATCATCATCAATACCATATATATTCTACCAAAATTTTTATGGAAGCGTGTTCCTTTTTTGATAATTAACAAGATGGTTCCTATAACAAAACAAGGAACTACCGTTGCTAAATGGATATACATTAAATCTACATACTTCATATTACCAATCAATAGGGAAGTAGTCTTTTAAAAATTTACCGCACCAATGTTTGCCAGTATTAATACCATCAATTAATGGATCTAAGACTCTGGCAGCACCATCAACAATGTCTAAAGGTGGTTGAAAATCGTGTTCTTCTTGTTTCTTTTTAGATAATTCTACTGGATCTTCGTCTGTAACCCAGCCTGTATCAACAGCATTCATGTAAATTCCAAATTCTGCTAAACTCGATGCTGAAGTATGTGTTAACATATTTAATGCAGCCTTTGCCATGTTGGTATGTGGATGTCTGTCAATCTTTTTAAAACGATGGAATTTACCTTCCATTGCCGAAACATTAATAATGTGTTTAATGCCTGTATTTTCTTTCTTCATTAAATTAGAAAGTCGGTTACACAACACAAATGGAGCAACAGCATTTACCAATTGAACCTCTATCATTTCGGGAGTTTCTATTTCACCTAACTTTAAACGCCAACTGTTGGTTTTTCTTAAATCTACTTGTTGTAAATCAGCATCCAATTTTCCTTCAGGGAATACTTCTGCAGCTTTTAGTGAATTATCGAAACTATAGGGTATTTGTGATAGTTTGGCAGAAGCTCTTAATCCAATACCAGGTTCTGGACTTTGCCAAGTAACAGGTAATCTGTTGTTTTGGGCATTGTCAGTTCCTTCTGATAAAGCTTTAATCTCTTGTAAGCATTGGTCGTGATCTTTTAATAACTCTTGAGCAAAAGGAGGTAAAGAAGCAATTGGAGCTTCTTCGTTTTTCATTAAATGCTGATAAAAACCTGCTGGTCTTCTAACGGTTTGTGCAGCATTATTTATTAATATATCGAGTCTATCGTATTTCTGTTCAATGTAATTGCAAAAAATCTCTACACTTGGGATGTGTCTTAAATCTAATCCGTGTATGTGTAAACGATGACCCCACTTTTGAAAATCTTTTTCTTTAGCAAAACGAATGGCTGAGTCTGCCGGAAACCGGGTAGTGGCAACAACTGTTGCTCCCGAGCGTAATAAAATTAAGGTAATGTGGTAACCAATTTTTAAACGAGAGCCTGTTACAACCGCAACTTGATTTGTTAAATCGGTTGTTTGAAAACGCTTGGCATAATTCAAATCACCACAATCGTTACACATCGTATCGTAAAAATGGTGCAATTTGGTGAATTCTGCTTTGCAAACGTAACAGTTTCGAGCGGTGCTTAATATCTTTTCGCCTTCTTTTGGTGTAGGGATGTTTAGTAATAATTGTGGGGCTTCAAAAACGGTAGCTTCTCTAGCACTTCTTATTCCTGTATCTTTTCTGGCGTGTTTGTCACGCTCCACCATTTTACGTTTGGCAGCTTTTTTTGCATCTTTTTTACGTTGGTTAAACTCTTCCTTGCTTGGACGAGAAAGCATTCCTGCAGCTTTCATTAAGGCAATTCTGTTAACTTCAGGCAAATCAAATACTTGAGTAGCATCATCAGCCAATTGCTCTAAAATTGAAATGCACTTCTCAATTTCTTCTTGACTAATTTTTGCCGATTCTTGTTCCACCATTAATGAATTTTGAGCTGCAAAGGTAATTATTTGAATGTTCTATTTTGCTCATTTTAAATTCATAATTTTGTGCTGTGCAAAACAACTATTCATCAGCAACTATTTGTGCCCTTGCAACAGCTCCGGGTATTGGAGCAATAGCGGTTATCCGTTTATCTGGAGAGGAAGCTATTACCATTTGTAATAAAGTCTTTTTTGGTAAGGATTTAACAACTGTTGAATCTCATACTGCACATTTTGGTACCATTAGAAGTGGAGATAAGATTGTTGATGAAGTATTGGTAACTGTTTTTAAAAATAAAAAATCTTTTACTGGCGAAAATTCTGTAGAAATCTCAACACACGGTTCTCCTTATATACAGCAGCAAGTATTGCAATTGCTTTTAAAAAATGGAGCAACACCAGCCGGACCAGGAGAGTTTACCTTGCGTGCATTCTTAAACGGTAAAATGGATTTGAGTCAAGCAGAAGCAGTAGCCGATGTTATTGCTGCTAACTCAGAAAGCTCACACGAATTGGCAATGAGCCAAATGCGAGGCGGTTTTAGCAATGAAATTCAAAAGTTAAGAGATGAGTTAATTCATTTCGCTTCATTAATAGAATTGGAACTCGATTTTGGTGAGGAAGATGTGGAGTTTGCCGATAGAGATGATTTAAAAGAATTAGTATTAAAATTAAATAAAGCATTAAGCTTATTAATTAACTCGTTTGATTACGGAAATGTAATTAAAACAGGAGTACCTGTTGCCATTGTTGGAGAACCAAATGTTGGTAAATCAACCTTATTAAATGCCTTGTTAAACGAAGAAAGAGCCATAGTTTCTGATATTGCTGGAACAACCCGAGATACCATTGAAGATGAAATTGTAATTAACGGTATTAGTTACCGATTTATCGATACCGCAGGAATTAGAGAAACTACCGATGAAATAGAAAGCTTAGGAATTAAAAAATCGTTTGAAAAAATTGATTTAGCTTCCATTGTGTTATTATTGGTAGATGCCTCGAGTATTACACAAGAACAGTTAACCAAAGATGTAACCAACATTAAAAATAGAATAGCAGGGAAGAATAAACGCTTAATTGTAGTTGCCAATAAGGTTGATAAAGGAGATTTAGAAGCCTTAAAAGCTAAGTTTGTTGGGATAGAGCATGTGATTTATGCCTCTGCAAAAGAACTACAAAATATAGAACAAATAAAAGAACAGTTGTATGCTTTTGTAAATAGTGGGCTACTACAAAATACAGATGTAGTGGTTACCAATGCAAGGCATTACGAAGCCTTATCTAGCGCTAACGAATCTTTATTAAAAGTGTTAGAAGGACTAGATGTAAACATTACTGGCGACTTTTTAGCAATGGATATCCGCCAAGCCTTACACCAATTAGGGATAATTACTGGGGAGATTACCACAGATGATTTGTTGGACAATATTTTTAGTAAGTTTTGTATCGGGAAGTAAATAGCTTTTCCGATAGTTTCTTTTTCTTTCCAATTCCTTCTAAATCAACATTTTAGTTAATATCTTTTTTCTGATAATTTCCGAAAATTTCCCAATTTTGACAAAAAGTGTTACTCGTTTGTTACTCAAAACACCCGAGTAACAAAAAAGTAACAAAAAATTCATCTATGAAAAATCTTAAAAGCGTTGTCAAGTTAAGGCATAAAATTATCAAAAATGGAACGAAGAGTTTATACCTTGATATTTGGCATGAGGGGAAACGGAAATATAAATTTCTAAAACTATATCTAGTTGAACCGAAGAATCAATTAGATCGAAACCTAAATAGAGAAAATCTCTTATTAGCAGAGAGTATTCGTTCTAAGACCCAATTAGCAATTAAGAATAAGCAGTATGGTTTTAAAGCAGATTATAGAATGGAGGACAATTTCATTGAATACTTTAAGAAATTAACAAATGAAAGGTTTGATAGCCATAATAATTATGGTAATTGGGATTCTGTTTATAAACATCTTATAAAGTATACTGGATTAGTTGTTACTTTTAAAGAAGTAGATGTAGATTTTGTAAAAGGATTTAAAGACTATTTAATTTATAAGGCAAAATCAAAAAGCAATAAAGGATTGTCTCCAAATTCGCAATCTTCATATTTCAATAAGTTTAGGGCAGCTATGAATCAAGCTCATCGTGATGGTGTTATCCCTATTAACCCAATTGTTATGGTTAAATCAATTAAGGGCGAAACTCCACTGGAAAAAACGGCTATATTGACCACCTAAATTTGGTGCAAATTGACCACCTAAAAACACTGGCGAAAAATTGTAATTATTAGCCATTATTATAGTTCAAATATAATTGATTTATTTA
>JBBKXK010000001.1:0-77456 GCA_037969435.1 Vicingaceae bacterium | reverse complement strand
AACAGATGGGGTCAAAAAATGTTTGCTTGGGACAATGTAAAAGGTTCTTGGGATGGAAGAACAAGTGCTGGAACAGAAGTTCCTGACGGAACTTACTTCTACATCATTACAGCCCTTGGCGAAGACGGAACTGAATACTTCAAAAAAGGCGCAGTTAGCCTTATTAGATAAGTCGTTTAAAACATCAACAACATTAAAAAAGGGAGCATTTATATGCTCCCTTTTTTAATGTTGTTGATAGAATTGTGAATAAAATATAAAAAGACTTGAAATAATAAATTAAAAAAAAAGCAAGGGTGTTGGTTTTGTGAAAAATAATTGTATTTTTGCACTCCCTTTTTTTGAGGGAAATTGTATTTATAATAAAAAGATTATGCCAACTATTCAACAATTAGTAAGGAAAGGAAGAACAAAACTTGTTAAGACAAGTAAGTCTGCAGCGTTAGATTCTTGCCCCCAAAGAAGAGGTGTTTGTGTGAGAGTTTATACAACTACACCAAAAAAGCCTAACTCAGCAATGAGAAAAGTAGCAAGGGTTAGATTAACAAATGGTAAAGAAGTGAATGCTTATATCGGTGGTGAAGGACATAACTTACAAGAACACTCAATAGTTTTAGTAAGGGGTGGTAGAGTAAAAGATTTACCTGGTGTAAGATATCACGTTGTTAGAGGTGCTTTAGATACTGCTGGTGTTGATGGAAGAACTCAGAGAAGATCTAAATATGGTACTAAGATGCCAAAAGTTAAATCATAACTAAAAGATTGATATTTATATATAAAATAAGATGAGAAAATCAAGAGCAAAAAAAAGAGTATTACTTCCAGACCCAAAGTTTAGTGACAAATTGGTAACAAGATTTGTGAATAACTTAATGTTGGATGGTAAGAAGAGCGTTGCATTTAAAATTTTTTATGACGCACTAGAGATTGTTAATGAAAAAGTTGAGGAAGAATGTTTAGAGGTTTGGAAAAAATCTCTAACTAATGTTACTCCTGGTGTAGAGGTTAGAAGTAGAAGGATTGGTGGAGCAACTTTTCAAATTCCACAACCAATTAGAGATGATAGAAAAATTTCTATGGGGATGAAGTGGATGATTGGTTCTGCAAGAAAAAGAAATGAGAAAACGATGGCTCAAAAATTAGCTGGAGAAATTATAGCTGGTTTTAAAGAGGAAGGAGCTGCATATAAAAAGAAAGAAGATACTCACAGAATGGCGGATGCAAACAAAGCATTCTCTCATTTTAGATTTTAATTATTAGCATTTACGAAAATGGCAAGAAGAGATTTAAAATACACGAGAAATATTGGTATTGCAGCGCATATTGATGCTGGTAAAACAACAACAACTGAGCGTATCCTTTATTATGGAGGTGTAAGTCATAAAATTGGAGAGGTACATGATGGTGCAGCAACAATGGATTGGATGGCGCAAGAGCAAGAAAGAGGTATTACAATTACTTCTGCTGCTACTACACTTACATGGCCATATAGAGGGACAAATTATCATGTTAATATTATTGATACACCTGGTCACGTTGATTTTACTGTAGAAGTAAATAGATCATTAAGAGTATTAGATGGTTTAGTTTTCTTGTTTAGTGCTGTTGATGGTGTTGAGCCACAATCAGAAACTAATTGGAGATTAGCAAACAATTATAATGTTCCAAGAATCGGATTTGTAAACAAAATGGATAGATCTGGTGCAGACTTTTTAAATGTTTGTAAGCAAGTTAAATCAATGTTGGGTAGCCATGCGTTGCCATTACAATTAAATATTGGAGCTGAAGACGGATTTAAAGGAGTGGTTGATTTAATTAACTTTAGAGGTATTACTTGGAATGAAGAAGACCAAGGGATGACTTTTCAAGAAATTGAAATTCCAGCTGATATTATTGATGAAGCAAGACAATTAAGAGAAGAATTATTAGAGGCTGTTGCTGAATTTGATGAAACTCTAATGGAAAAATATTTTGAAGATTCTGAATCTTTAACAGAGAGAGAAATATTAAATGCATTAAGAGAGGCAACTATCGCTGGGAAAGTTGTTCCTATGATGTGTGGTTCTGCGTTTAAGAATAAAGGAGTTCAGGCAATGTTGGATATGGTGATGGAAATATTACCTTCTCCAATGGATGTTGAAGCAATAGATGGAATTAATCCAAAAACGGATCAACCAGCTTCACGTAAGCCTTCTTTTGAGGAACCTTTTGCAGCATTAGCATTTAAAATTGCAACAGATCCTTTCGTTGGAAGACTTTGTTTTACTAGAGCTTATTCTGGCGTGCTACCAGCTGGATCTTATGTGTTAAATACACGAACAGGAAATAAAGAACGTATTTCAAGAATTTTTCAAATGCACGCAAATAAACAAAACCAGATTCCTGAATTGGCTTGTGGTGATATTGCTGCATTAATTGGATTTAAAGATATTAGAACAGGAGATACTTTATGTGATGAAAAACATCCTATTGTATTGGAATCTATGGATTTCCCAGATCCAGTTATCGGAATCGCTATTGAGCCAAAAACTCAAGCAGATGTTGATAAGATGGGTGTTGCCTTAGGTAAACTTTCGGAAGAAGATCCAACATTAACTATTCATACTGATGAAGATTCTGGTCAAACAGTATTGAGCGGTATGGGTGAGTTGCATTTGGAAATTATTCTTGATCGTATGAAAAGAGAATTTGGAGTAGAGATAAATCAAGGAGCTCCTCAAGTAGCATACAAAGAAGCAATTTTAGGAAGAGTTGAGCACAGAGAGGTTTACAAAAAACAATCTGGTGGTCGTGGTAAATTTGCTGATATCTCTTTCGTTTTAGAAGCTGTAGAAGATACAGAAAAAGAAGGATTAGAGTTTGTAGATAAAATTAAAGGTGGTAACATTCCAAAAGAATATATTCCTTCAATTGAAAAAGGATTTAAAGAAGCGATGAAAGCTGGAGTATTAGCAGGGTTTCCTGTTGATAGTTTGAAAATCACTCTTGTGGATGGATCTTTCCACGCTGTCGATTCGGATGCTTTATCATTTGAAATCGCTGCAAAGTTAGCATACAGAAATGCAATGCCACAAGCAAATCCAGTTCTTTTAGAACCGATTATGAAGATGGAAGTAGTTACTCCTGAAGAAAATATGGGTGATATCGTTGGAGATTTAAATAGAAGAAGAGGTCAAGTAGAAGGAATGGATGACAAGCAAGGAGCTAAGGTTGTTAAAGCTAAGGTGCCATTGTCTGAAATGTTCGGATATGTAACTGACTTAAGAACTATGTCATCAGGAAGAGCATCATCAACAATGGAATTTCACCATTTTGCTGCATGTCCTAAAAATATAGCAGACGAAGTAATTGCAAAAGCAAAAGGAAAAGTAGAAGCTTAATATATATAAAAGAATGAGCCAAAAAATTAGAATAAAACTGAAGTCTTACGATTTTAACTTAGTTGATAGATCAGCAGAGAAAATTGTAAAAACTGTAAAAGGTACAGGTGCAGTAGTAAGTGGTCCAATACCTCTTCCTACCCACAAAAGAATTTTTACAGTATTAAGATCTCCACACGTTAACAAGAAATCAAGAGAGCAATTTCAATTGTCTGCTTATAAAAGATTAATCGATATTTACGGTTCATCTTCAAAAACAGTTGATGCTTTAATGAAATTAGAGTTACCAAGTGGAGTAGATGTAGAAATTAAAGTATAATTATTAAAATAAGTAAAAATGCCAGGGATAATAGGTAAAAAAATAGGTATGACTAGCGTCTACAGTGCCGAGGGTAAGAATATACCATGCACAGTGATAGAAGCAGGTCCTTGTGTTGTTACACAAGTCAAAAAGGTAGATACCGATGGCTATAATGCTGTTCAGTTGGCTTACGGAGAAAAGTCTGAAAAGAATACTCCAAAAGCTTTACAAGGACATTTTAAAAAAGCTAAGACATCACCGAAAAGAAAATTAGTTGAATTCCAAGATTTTGAAGATGATAAAAACTTGGGAGATATAATAACAGTTGATTTATTCGAAGAAGGAGAATATGTTGATGTTATTGGTACTTCTAAGGGTAAAGGTTTTCAAGGGGTTGTTAAAAGACACGGATTTAGAGGTGTTGGAGATGCAACGCATGGTCAACACAACAGATTAAGAGCGCCAGGTTCTTTAGGAGCAGGTTCTACACCATCAAGAGTAATGAAAGGAATGAAAATGGCAGGAAGAATGGGTGGTGATAGAGTTAATCAGCAAAACTTAATTGTTGTAAAGGTGTATTCAGATAAGAATTTAATCGTAGTAAAAGGATCAATTCCTGGAGCTAAAGGTTCTTTTGTATTAATTGAAAAATAATAGGGAGGGATAGATTATGGAATTAGTTGTAAAAAATATCAAAGGAAAAGATACAGCAAAAAAAGTATCTCTTGATAAATCTATTTACGAAATAGAGCCAAATGATCATGCTATTTATTTAGATGTTAAACAATATTTAGCAAATCAAAGACAAGGTACTCACAAAACGAAAGAAAGAGGAGAGGTAAAAGGTAGTACTAGAAAAATAAAGAAACAAAAAGGAACTGGAGGAGCAAGAGCTGGGGATATTAAAAATCCTTTATTTAAAGGTGGAGGTAGAGTTTTTGGACCAAGACCAAGAGATTATAGCTTTAAATTAAATGTAAAACAAAAACAATTAGCACGTAAATCAGCTTTGTCATATAAGGCTAAAGAAGGTGCTATCACTGTTCTTGAGAACTTTAGTTTTGATGCTCCACAAACAAAAAAATATACCGAATTATTAACTAATTTGAATGCTCTTGATAAAAAATCATTATTAGTGCTTTGTGATTCAAATAAAAATGTATATTTGTCCTCCCGAAATTTAAAAAAGGCGAAAGTAGTAGCTGCTTCTCAAATAAGCACTTACGATTTAATGAACGCTTCAAGTATAATTTTAGATGAAGGGTCAATTGAGCAAATTGAAAAAATTTTAAAGTAATTTAGTGATGGAAATTTTAATAAAACCTGTTGTATCAGAGAAAATGACTGACCAAAGCGAGAAGTTAAAGCGTTATGGTTTTGTTGTTAATCATGCAGCAAATAAGATTCAGATTAAAAAAGCGATAGAAAAAAATTATGGTGTTACTGTTGAATCAATTAATACTATGATTTATGCAGGGAAATCAAAATCAAAATTTACTAAAGCTGGATTGATTACAGGAAGAACGAATAAATTTAAGAAAGCGATTATTACTGTTGCAGATGGAGATGTAATAGATTTCTATAGCAATATATAATAATTATAATATTAACTATACGGGGGCTCCAACCCTCTAAAGAGATAAACAAAAATGGCAGTAAGAAAATTAAAACCCACAACGCCTGGGCAAAGACATAAGATTGTTAGCGATTTTAACAATGTGACTGCAGCTAAACCTGAAAAAAGTTTAGTAAAAGGAAGGTCAAAATCAGGTGGTAGAAACAACACAGGTAAAATGACTATGCGCTACATTGGTGGTGGCCATAAACAAAGAACTCGTGATGTTGATTTCAAAAGAGACAAAGATGGAATTCCAGGAGTTGTTAACTCGATAGAGTACGATCCAGGAAGAACTGCAAGAATAGCTCTTATCTTTTATAAAGATGGAGAGAAAAGATACATTATTGCTCCAAATGGTTTACAAGTTGGTCAGGAAATAATTTCTGGAAAAGGTGTTGAACCAGAAGTAGGAAATACAATGCTCTTAAGTGAAATTCCTTTAGGAACAGTTATTCATAATGTAGAATTAAGACCACAACAAGGAGCGAAAATGGCTCGTAGTGCTGGTTCTTATGCACAACTTGCTGCAAAAGATGGAAAATTTGTAGTTATCAAATTGCCTTCTGGAGAAACTAGACTGATTTTAGCGACATGTAGAGCTACAATTGGTACTGTTTCAAATTCAGAGCATATGCTAGAAAGATCTGGAAAAGCAGGTAAGAGCAGATGGTTAGGAAGAAGACCAAGAGTAAGAGGTGTTGTTATGAACCCAGTTGATCACCCAATGGGTGGTGGTGAAGGAAAAAGTTCTGGTGGTCATCCAAGATCAAGAAACGGTATTCCAGCTAAAGGTTATAAAACAAGAGCTAAAAAGAAAAGTTCAAGTAAATATATTATTGAAGGTAGAAAGAAATAAGATATGAGTCGTTCACTAAAAAAACCACCATTTATACATTACAAGCTTCAAGCTAGAGTTGATGATGCTCAGCAAAATGGTAAAAAAACTGTAATTAAAACTTGGTCAAGAGCATCAATGATTTCTCCAGACTTTGTTGGATTAACGATTGCTGTTCATAATGGAAATAAATTTATACCTGTTTATGTAACTGAGAATATGGTTGGACATAAATTAGGAGAGTTTTCGCCAACTAGAACATATAGAGGGCATGGAACTGATAGAAAAAGTAAAGGTAAAAGATAAAAATAGTTAACAATGGGTGCTAGAAAAAGAAATAGAGCTGAGCAATCAAAAGAAGCTAAGAAATTAGTGAGTTTTGCTAAACTTAATAATTGTCCTACTTCTCCGAGAAAAATGAGAAAAGTTTCGGGAATGATTAGAGGCGAAGAAGTATTTAAAGCTTTAGGTATATTACAATTCAGCCCTCAAGATGCTGCAAGAAGATTAGAGAAATTACTAAGATCTGCAATTGCAAATTGGGAAGCTAAAAATGAAGGTCAAAGACCTGAAGACAATAACCTTGTTGTTAAAGAAATTAAAGTGGATAGTGCTAGAATGTTGAAAAGAATTCAACCAGCTCCACAAGGGCGTGCTCATAGAATCAGAAAAAGATCTAATCACGTTACATTAATAGTTGACAGTAAAGAAATAAAAGCAGTTGACAGTAAAAAAGTAAAAGCATAATGGGACAAAAAGTAAATCCAATTTCAAATAGATTAGGAATCATCAAAGGATGGGATTCTAACTGGTACGGAGGAAATGACTATTCTGAAAAATTAGTTGAAGATTTTAACATCAGAAAATATTTAATGGCTCGTTTGCATAAAGCTAGTGTATCTAAGATTATTATCGAAAGAACATTAAAGCTTGTTACTGTAACTGTAAATAGCTCAAGACCTGGTATTATTATCGGTAAAGGAGGACAAGAAGTTGATAAGTTGAGAGAAGAGCTTAAAAAGATTACTAAAAAAGAAATACAAATAAACATCTTTGAAATAAAGAGACCAGAATTAGATGCAAAATTAGTTGCGGATAGTATCGCTAAACAAATAGAAGGAAGAATTTCTTTTCGTAGAGCAGCTAAAATGGCAATAGCATCATCAATGAGAATGGGAGCAGAAGGAATTAAAGTGTTGGTTTCAGGAAGATTAGGTGGAGCTGAAATGGCAAGATCAGAAGGATACAAAGATGGAAGAGTACCATTGCATACATTTAGAGCTGATATAGATTACGCTTTAACAGAAGCTCATACTACTTATGGTAGATTGGGAGTTAAAGTTTGGATTTGTAAAGGTGAGATTTATGGAAAAAGAGATTTATCTCCTAACGTAGGCCAAGGTAAAGCTAAAGGTGGTAAGCAAGGAGGTGGAAATAATTCTGCTAGAAAAAGAGGTGGAAATGCTGGCAACAATGCTGGAGGAAACAGAAGAAATAAATAAGAACAATAGAAGTTAAAATAAAACACGATGTTACAACCAAAAAGAACGAAGTTTAGAAAAATGCAAAAGGGGCGTATGAAAGGTAACGCTCATAGAGGTTCTCAAATTGCATTTGGATCGTTTGCTATTAAGTCTATGGAAGAGTGTTGGATGACAGCAAGACAAATAGAGGCAGCAAGGATTGCAGTAACAAGATATATGAAAAGGGAAGGACAAGTTTGGATTAGAGTATTTCCAGACAAACCGGTAACTAAAAAACCTGCAGAGGTAAGAATGGGTAAAGGTAAAGGTGCTCCTGAATTATGGGTTGCTATTGTTAAGCCAGGTAAAATCATTTTTGAAATTGATGGAGTACCATCAGAAACTGCGAAAGAAGCATTAAGATTAGCAGCTCAAAAATTACCGATTAAAACTAAGTTTTTAGTAAGAAGAGATTACGAAGGAAAATAATTAGGATTATGAAACAAGTAGATATAAAAGACCTTTCGGTTGATGATTTAACAGAAAAATTTGCAGAGCAAAAAGATGTATTATCTAAACTGAAATTGAGTCATGCAGTTTCTCCATTGGAGAATCCTATGCAGTTAAAAAGTGCGAGAAGAACTGTTGCTAGACTTCAAACCGAATTAAGAAAACGTGAACTTCAAGCAAAATAAATATCCTTGAAATGGAAAATAGAAATTTAAGAAAAGAAAGAACAGGTTTAGTTGTAAGTAACAAAATGGATAAGTCCATTGTTATTTCTGTTGAGCGTAAAGTAAAGCACCCAATGTATGGGAAGTTTGTTAAGTTGACTTCTAAGTTTATGGCTCATGACGACAAAAATGATTGTAACATCGGAGATGTTGTTAGAATTATGGAAACAAAGCCAATGAGTAAAAATAAATGTTGGAGATTAGTTGAAATTATTGAAAGAGCTAAATAATTATGATACAGCAAGAATCAAGATTAAAAATCGCAGATAACAGTGGAGCCAAAGAAGTACTTTGTATAAAAGTATTAGGTGGGTCTAAAAAAAGATATGCATCGATAGGTGATACTATTGTTGTTTCTGTAAAGCACGCAATGCCAAGTGGTAATGTGAAAAAAGGAGCAGTTCATAAAGCAGTTGTTGTTAGAACTAGAAAAGAAATCAGAAGACCTGATGGATCTTATATTAGATTTGACGATAATGCTGCTGTTATTTTAAATGACGCTGGTGAAATGAGAGGTACTCGTATTTTCGGACCTGTTGCTAGAGAATTGCGTGAAAAGGAGTTTATGAAAATAGTTTCATTAGCACCAGAAGTACTATAAAAAAGAATAAATTTTAGTTATGGCTAAATTACACATAAAGAAAGGTGATACTGTTAAAGTAATAGCTGGAGAATCGAAAGGAGCTCAAGGTGTTATCAGAAAAGTATTTGCTGAAAAACAAAGAGCAATAGTTGAGGGTTCTGATATTAAAATGATATCAAAACATACAAAACCTAACGCTGCAAATCCAAATGGTGGAATTGTAAAAGAAGAAGCTCCAATACATATTTCAAATTTGATGGTTGTTGACCCTAAAACAGGAGAACCAACTAGAATAGGAAGAAAATTGGATGACAATGGAAAAAGAGTACGTTACGCTAAAAAATCAGGGGAGGTAATAT
The DNA here is from genome assembly GCA_037969435.1 of Vicingaceae bacterium. Taxonomy (GTDB): domain Bacteria; phylum Bacteroidota; class Bacteroidia; order Flavobacteriales_E; family Vicingaceae. The sequence continues at coordinate 68,183 of JBBKXK010000001.1, read as the reverse complement.
AATGAACTATACACCTAGATTAAAAACACAATATAAAGAAGAAATAGTTTCTTCTTTAAAAGAGAAGTTCGGTTATACTTCAGTAATGCAAGTGCCGAGGTTACAAAAAATATGCTTAAACCAAGGTGTTGGTGATGCAGTTTCTGATAAGAGACTAGTTGAGTCAGCAGTTGATGAAATGACAATCATTTCTGGTCAAAAAGCAAATGTAACTTATTCTAAAAAGGATATTTCTAACTTTAAGTTAAGAAAAGGAATGCCAATTGGAGCTAGAGTAACTTTACGTGGTGATAAAATGTATGAATTTTTAGACAGATTGGTTGCAGTAGCATTGCCAAGAACTAGAGATTTCAGAGGAATTGAACCAAAAGGTTTTGACGGAAGTGGTAATTATACTTTAGGAATTAAAGAACAAATTATCTTTCCAGAAATAGACATCGATAAAATTAAAAATGTTAGCGGTATGGATATAACAATAGTTACTTCTGCAACAACTAACGAAGAAGGAATGGCATTATTAACAGAATTTGGTTTACCATTTAAGAAAAAATAAGAAACATGGCTAAAGAATCAATGAAAGCGAGAGAGCGCAAAAGAGAAAGAATGGTTGCTCAGTATTCAGAAAAAAGAGCTGAATTAAAAGCAGCTGGTGATTGGGATGCGTTACAAAAACTTCCTAAAAATTCTTCTAAAGTTAGATTGCATAATAGATGTAAATTAACAGGAAGACCAAGAGGATATATGAGACAATTCGGAATTTCTCGTGTTACTTTTAGAGAAATGGCTTCTTCAGGTTTAATTCCTGGAATTACAAAAGCAAGTTGGTAAAAAAATATTATTTATAAAATAGGATTAAAAATGACAGATCCAATAGCAGATTATTTAACAAGACTTAGAAACGCAGTTTCTGCGAAGCACAGAGTTGTTGATATACCGGCATCAAATATTAAGAAAGAGATTACTAAAATCTTATTTGATAAAGGATATATTTTGAATTATAAGTTTGAAGAAGATGTAGTTCAAGGCAATATTAAAATTGCATTGAAATATCATCCTCAATCTAAAATTCCAGCTATAACTAAGTTAACAAGAGTGAGTAAACCAGGATTAAGAAAATACTCAGGGTCTGATGACATGCCTAGAGTAATTAATGGTTTAGGTGTCGCTATCGTTTCAACTTCTAAAGGTGTAATGACTGATAAAGAAGCTAGAAGAGAAAACGTTGGTGGTGAAGTATTATGTTACGTTTATTAATTAAGAAAGTATTTAAGTTATGTCAAGAATTGGAAATGCACCGATAGACGTCCCACAGGGAGTTGAAGTGAAAGTAGAAAAGGGATTAGTTACCGTAAAAGGGCCTAAAGGTGAACTTACACAAGATGTTGATACTGCAATTACTGTTGAAGTAGCAGAAGGTGTTGTTAATCTAAAAAGACACACTGAGCAAAAAGATCATAAAGCTAAACATGGTTTATACAGATCTTTAATTAATAATATGATTGAAGGTGTATCTAAAGGATACCAAACTAAACAAGAATTAGTTGGTGTTGGATATAGAGCAACTAATCAAGGTCAAAAATTGGAGTTATTATTAGGATACTCTCATAATATAGTGTTTGAAATACCTGCAGAGATTAAGGTTACAACCGAATCAGAAAGAGGTAAAAACCCTATAATTACGTTAGAATCTCATGATAAACAATTAATTGGTCATGTAGCAGCAAAAATTAGATCACTAAGAAAACCAGAACCATATAAAGGTAAAGGTATTAAGTATGTTGGTGAACAATTAAGAAGAAAAGCAGGTAAATCAGCCTCTAAATAATAAATCATAATAAACGAGTATTATGGCACTCAGTAAAAGAGAAAGAAGATTAAGAATAAAGAGAAGAATTAAAAAAGTTGTTACTGGAACTACAGAACAACCAAGATTGTCTGTATTCAGAAGTAATAAAGAAATTTATGCTCAAATAATTAATGATGAAACAGGGGCTACATTAGTAGCTACATCATCTAAAAATAAAGATATTAAAGCTAAAGGTTCTAAAAGCGAAGTTGCTGCCATAGTTGGTAAAGCAATTGCTGAAAAAGCTGTTAAAGCTGGAATTGAAAAAATTTCTTTTGATAGAAATGGATACTTATATCATGGTAGAGTTAAAGCATTAGCTGAAGCTGCACGTGAGGGAGGTCTTAAGTTTTAATACGATAGTTAAAAAAATATGGCAAATTCAAACGTAAAAAGAGTAAGAGCTACAGAAACTGAATTGAAAGATAAGTTAGTAGCAATTAACAGAGTAACAAAAGTTACTAAGGGTGGTAGAAATTTTAGTTTCTCTGCTATTGTTGTAGTTGGTGATGAAAATGGTGTTGTAGGACATGGTTTAGGAAAAGCTAACGAAGTAACAGAAGCGATTACTAAAGGAATAGATGTAGCTAAAAGAGATTGTATTAAAGTTCCTATTATTAATGGAACTGTACCTCATGAGCAAAACGGAAAGTTTGGTGGAGCAAGAGTTTTTATTAGACCAGCTGCACACGGAACAGGAGTAATTGCTGGTGGTGCAATGCGTGCAGTATTTGAAAGCGTTGGAATTACTGACGTATTAGCAAAATCAAAAGGATCTTCTAACCCTCACAACGTAGTTAAAGCTACTTTAGATGCTTTATCTCAATTAAGAGATGCATATACTGTCGCTGAGCATAGAGGAGTTGAATTAGATACAGTTTTTAACGGATAGTATAACCAAAATAAAATGGCAAAAGTTAAAGTAAAACAAGTAAAAAGTAAAATTGACAAGCCAGCTCGTCAAAAGAAAACTTTACAAGCTTTAGGTCTTCGCAAGATGAACCAAGTAGTTGAGCATGAAGCAACACCTCAAATTATGGGAATGATAGCTAAAGTTCAACATTTAGTATCTGTAGAAGAAGTAAAATAATAATTAGTTAATAGAATAAAAGATGGACTTATCAAATTTACAACCTGCGGAAGGTTCAACAAAACAGCGTAAGCGAGTAGGACGTGGTCAAGGATCTGGTAGAGGTGGAACTTCTACAAGAGGGCACAAAGGTGCTAAATCTAGATCAGGTTACTCGAAAAAAATAGGATTTGAAGGTGGACAAATGCCACTTCAAAGAAGAGTACCTAAGTTTGGTTTTACAAACATTAACAGAAAAGAATTTAAAGGTGTTAACCTTGATACTTTACAAATGTTAGCAGAAACTAAAAAATTAAAAGAAATTACTAAAGAAGTATTAGTTGCTAATGGAATAGTATCTAAAAAAGATTTAGTGAAAATTTTAGGTAGAGGAGAATTAAACGCAAAATTAAGTGTTACTGCAGATTCTTTTTCAAAATCAGCTACTGCTGCAATTGAAAAAGCAGGAGGAAATGTAACTGCTTTAGTAGTTTCTAAAACTGCAGTTGTTGAAGAAGTAAAACCTAAAGCAAAACCAAAAGCAGCTCCAAAGGCTGAAACTAAAGAAGAAACCAAACCAGCACAAGATAAAGCTGATGAAGCAGATTCTAAAGAAGATTAATTAAGAAATGAAGAAATTTTTTCAAACCATAAAAAACATCTGGAGTATTGAAGATTTGAGAGCTCGAATCATCACTACTCTTAGTTTGTTATTAGTATATAGATTAGGTTCTTACGTTGTAATACCAGGGGTTGATTCTGCTGCTTTAGAAGCAGTAAATGCAACTAAAGCTGGTGGAGGAATTATGGAATTGATAAATATTTTTGCAGGTGGAGCTTTTTCTAGAGCGTCTATATTTGCATTAGGTATTATGCCCTATATATCAGCATCTATTGTAATTCAGTTATTAGGTATGGCAATACCTTATTTCCAAAGATTACAGAAAGAAGGTGAAAGTGGTAGAAGAAAAATTAATCAAATAACTAGAGTGTTAACCATTGCGATTACTGGTTTTCAAGCACCAGGATATATTGCTTCACAGATAACTAATAACCCAGGTGTTGTTGTTGATCCAGGAGCTTTATGGTGGTTTTCAACAGTATTAATACTAATCACAGGTACTGTATTTGTAATGTGGATTGGAGAAAGAATTACTGAAAAAGGAATTGGAAATGGTATCTCATTATTAATTATGATAGGTATTATTGCCAACTTACCTTCTGCATTTGTTTTCGAAATAGGATCTAGATTAGGTATTGGTGGTGATGGTGGTTTAATTGTATTATTAGTTGAAATAGCGGTACTGCTTATTGTAATTATTGTCTCTATTTTATTAGTACAAGGAACAAGAAGAATACCAGTACAATACGCAAAAAGAATTGTTGGTAATAAACAATACGGTGGTGTAAGACAATACATTCCTTTAAAAGTAAATGCGGCTGGTGTAATGCCAATTATATTTGCTCAAGCAATTATGTTTGTACCTATGACTGTTGCAAGTTTTGGTGAAGGTGGTGCTTCAAGTTGGATATTAAGCGTATTTAGTAATCCAAATGGATTTGGATATAACTTAACATTCTTTTTAATGATTGTTGCATTTACTTACTTCTATACAGCGGTAACTGTAAACCCAAATCAAATGGCTGATGAAATGAAAAGAAATGGTGGTTTTATACCAGGAATTAAGCCCGGAAAAAGAACAGCAGAATTTATTGATAATGTAATGTCAAGAATTACTTTACCAGGATCGATGTTTTTAGCATTAGTTGCTATTCTTCCAGCTTTTGCAGCTTTAGCAGGAGTAAATCAAGCTTTCGCTTATTTTTATGGAGGAACATCATTATTGATTATGGTAGGTGTAATACTAGATACATTACAACAAATAGAAAGTCACTTATTAATGCGTCATTATGATGGATTAATGAAATCAGGAAAGATCAAAGGAAGATCTACTACTGGAATGGGAATGGCAGGATAATTTACTTATAATTATGAGTAAGATTATTTACAAAACGGATGAGGAGATAGAGTTAATTAGAGAGAGTTCTTTGCTTGTTGGAAAAACTTTAGCTGAAGTTGCTAAACTAATCAAACCCGGGGTTACAACCTTTGAGTTAGATAAGATTGCAGAAGAGTTTATTAGAGATAACAATGCATTACCTGGATTTAAAGGTTTGTATGGTTGCCCTAGCACATTACTTTGCTCAGTAAACGAAGCTGTAGTACATGGTCTACCTACTAAAAAGCCAATTGAAAATGGTGATATTGTGTCGGTAGATTGTGGAGTGTTAATGAATGGTTTTTATGGTGATGTAGCTTATACTTTTGGTATTGGCGAAATCAGCAGTGAAGTTCAAAAGTTACTAAGAGTAACTCAAGAATGTTTGCAAAGAGCTATTGATGTTGCAATTGCTGGTAATCGTTTAGGCGATATTGGTCATGCAGTTCAAAGTCATGCCGAAGAAAACGGATATGGAGTAGTTAGAGAATTAGTTGGACACGGTTTAGGAAGAGAATTACATGAAGAACCACAAGTACCAAATTATGGTAAAAGAGGTTCTGGAATGCAATTAAAAGAAGGGATGGTGATAGCAATAGAGCCAATGATTAACATGGGAAAAAGAACAGTGAAGCAATTAGATGATGGATGGACAATAGTTACTACAGATGGATTACCATCGGCTCATTTTGAGCATGATGTAGCAATAAGAAAAGGAAAAGCAGAAGTTTTATCAACACATGAATTTGTTGAAGAAGTTTTAAAGAATAAAAATTAAAATTATAAAATGGCAAAACAAGCCTCGATAGAGCAAGACGGAACAATAATCGAAGCATTATCTAATGCGATGTTTAGAGTTGAGTTAGAAAATGGGCATATTTTAACAGCACATATTTCTGGCAAAATGAGAATGCACTATATTAGAATTTTGCCAGGAGATAAAGTAAAATTAGAAATGTCTCCTTATGATTTAACAAAAGGAAGAATAACATTTAGATACAAATAATTAATTCCTGTAAAGGAAATAAATATAAATTAAGATGAAAGTAAGAGCATCAGTAAAGAAAAGAAGCGCAGACTGTAAAATCGTTCGTAGAAAAGGACGTTTGTATGTAATTAACAAGAAAAACCCAAAGTTTAAACAAAGACAAGGATAGTCTTATTATAATAATAAATTATTATGGCAAGAATTGCAGGTATTGATTTACCAAAACAAAAGAGAGGCGTTATAGGATTAACTTATATTTTTGGTATAGGTAGATCTACAGCTCAAAGTATTTTAGCAGAAGCAGGAATTTCTGAGGACAAAAAAGTTCAAGATTGGGATGATGATGATTTGGCTAAAATTAGAAAGATTATTACCGATAGTCATACTATTGAAGGTGCTTTAAGATCTGAAGTTCAATTAAACATTAAACGTTTAATGGATGTGGGATGTTATAGAGGAGTTAGACATAGATCTGGTTTACCTTTAAGAGGGCAACGTACCAAAAATAATTCTAGAACTAGAAAAGGAAGAAGAAAGACTGTTGCTAACAAGAAAAAGGCAACTAAATAAAATAAATAAAGGCTTATAAAATGGCAAAATCGAACGTAAAAAAGAAGAAGAAAGTAAAAGTTGAAGCTTATGGACAAGCTCACATTCACGCTTCTTTTAATAATATCATTATTAGCTTAACTAATAATGCTGGACAAGTAATTTCTTGGTCTTCTGCCGGTAAAATGGGGTTTAGAGGGTCAAAAAAGAATACTCCTTACGCAGCTCAAATGGCAGCAGAGGATTGTTCGAAAGAAGCTTTTGAAAACGGTTTACGTAAAGTAAAAGTTTTTGTAAAAGGACCAGGTAATGGTAGAGAATCAGCAATGAGATCAATTAATAACAGTGGAATTACTGTTACAGAAATAGTTGATATTACGCCAATGCCACACAATGGTTGTCGTCCACCAAAAAGAAGAAGAGTATAATATAAACCAAGAAGGAGAAGAATAGTTATCGAAGGATACTGACCTTAATTCATAATTTCTCTTTCATAAAAATTTAAAAATGGCTAGATATAGAGGTCCTAAATCGAAGATCGCAAGAAAGTTCAGAGAACCAATTTTTGGTCCTGATCCTGTATTGGAAAAAAAGAATTATCCTCCAGGACAACATGGTCCTAATAAAAGAAGAGGTAAACAATCTGAGTACGCTATTCAATTAGCAGAAAAGCAAAAAGCAAAATATACTTATGGTATTTTAGAAAAGCAATTTTCTAATTTATTTAAGACTGCTTCAAGAAAAAAAGGTATTACAGGGGAGTTATTATTACAACTTTGTGAAACTCGTTTAGATAATATTGTTTATAGACTAGGTATTGCCCCTTCTAGAAGTGGTGCAAGACAATTAGTTGGACACAGACATATTACTGTAAATGGTAATATATTAAATATCGCATCTTATAATGTTCAAGAAGGTGATGTTATTGGAGTTAGAGAGAAATCTAAATCGTTAGAAACTATTACTGCTTCATTAGCTTCTAATTCAACTAACTTCGATTGGTTAGAATGGAATGGAAGTCAAATGACAGGTAGAATTATTAATAACCCTGAAAGATCTCAAATTCCAGAAAACATTAAAGAACAATTAATAGTAGAGCTTTACTCTAAATAATTTTAAAAAAATTAAAACTATGGCAATATTAGATTTCCAAAAACCAGATAAAGTAATCATGGTTAATTCAGACGATTTCTTCGGTACTTTTGAATTTCGTCCTTTAGAGCCAGGATATGGTATTACAGTAGGAAATGCTTTAAGAAGAGTATTGTTAAACTCTTTAGAAGGATTTGCTGTAACGTCAATAAAAATTGAAGGAGTAGATCACGAATTTTCTACTATTAAAGGCGTTGTTGAAGATGTTACTCAAATAATCTTAAATCTAAAACAAGTTAGATTTAAACAACAAATAGAAGGAACAGATAAAGAAACACTTATGCTTACAGTTGGTGGTCAAGATAAATTGACTGCTGGTGACATCGGTAAATTTACTTCTGCATTCCAAGTATTAAATATCGATCATGTTATTTGTAGCATGGAAACTTCTGTTAAACTTAATATAGAATTAACTATAGGTAAGGGAAGAGGTTACGTTCCTTCAGAGGAAAATAAGGTTTCTGATGCTAATATTGGTGTTATTGCAATTGATTCAATTCATACACCAATTAAGAATGTAAAATACAACATCGAAAACTTTAGAGTTGGACAAAAAACTGATTACGAAAAATTAGTTTTTGAAATAACTACTGATGGTTCTATTCATCCAAAAGAAGCTTTAACTGAAGCAGCTAAAATTTTAATTCACCACTTTATGTTGTTCTCAGATGAGAGAATTACATTAGATACTGAAGAAAAATCAGCTGTTGAAGATTTTGATGAGGATTCGTTACACATGAGACAATTATTAAAAACTAAACTAATTGATATGGATTTATCTGTTAGAGCTTTAAATTGTTTAAAAGCTGCTGACGTTGATACATTAGGTGATTTAGTTCAGTTTAATAAAAATGATTTATTGAAATTTAGAAACTTTGGTAAAAAGTCGTTAACTGAATTAGATGAATTAGTTGAAAATAAAGGCTTAACATTCGGGATGAATGTTGCAGCATATAAATTAGATAAAGAATAAAGAGATGAGACACGGAAAGAAATTTAACCATTTAGGCAGACAAGCTTCTCACAGAAAAGCTATGTTAGCTAATATGGCTTGTTCTCTTATCGAGCATAAAAGAGTTAACACAACGGTAGCGAAAGCAAAAGCGTTACAAAAATATGTTGAGCCAATTATAACTAAATCTAAAACAGATTCTACACATTCTCGTAGAGTTGTATTTAGTTACTTAAAAAGTAAAGAAGCTGTAACTGAATTATTCAGAGAAGTTTCTACTAAAGTAGCTGAAAGACCAGGAGGATATACTAGAATATTAAAAACTGGTTTTAGAATTGGAGATAACGCACAAATGTGTTTTATCGAGTTAGTTGACTACAACGAAAATATGTTGAAAGAGACAAAACAAAAATCTGCTTCTAGAAAACGAAGAGGTGGTGCTAAAAAAGCTGGTGATGCTGTAGCTCCAAAAGGAAAAGCAGTTGAAGCAACTGAAGCTGATACAAAAGCTGAAGTAGTAGAAGATACTACTACAGAAGAAGTAAAAGCTGCTGCACCAGAGGCAACTACTGAAGAATCAAAAGAGGAGCCAAAAGAAGATAATTCTGACGAAGAGAAAAAAGCGGAATAAACTTTGATAACTTTTTTAGAAAAATACAAAAGGATGAAGTAATTTTACTTCATCCTTTTTTTATACCTTTTATTCCCCTCTTGAGAGGGGTGCTCGAAAGGGCGGGGTGTGTTAATTAAAATAGAAAACTAAAATGACAAACTCAGAAAACAAAGCAGTATTATTATTAGAAGACGGAACCTTTTTAGAAGGGAATGCAGCAGGGTTAATAGGTACAACAACTGGTGAAATATGTTTCAATACTGGAATGACTGGTTACCAAGAAATTTTTACAGATCCTTCTTATTTTGGACAAATTATGGTGGCTACTACCGCTCATATCGGTAATTATGGAACAACTAAAGAAGAAGTTGAGTCGGAAAATGTAAATATTTCTGGATTGGTTTGTAAGAAGTTTTCTAATATGTTTTCTAGAGATGGAGCCGATACATCTTTACAAGAATATTTTGAACAACAAAAAATAGTTGCTATTTCTGATGTTGATACGCGTTTTTTAGTTCGTCATATAAGAGATAAAGGAGCAATGAATGCTATTATTTCTTCTGAGATATTTGATGTTGAAGAATTAAAAAAACGTTTGGCAAAAGTCCCATCAATGGAAGGTTTAGAGCTTTCTTCTAAGGTAAGCACGAAAGAACCTTACTTTTTTGGCAATGAAAGTGCTACTCATAAAGTTGCTGTTTTAGATTTAGGAGTAAAAAGAAATATTTTAAGATGTTTAGCGGAGAGAGATTGTTACTTAAAAGTATTTCCAATGACAGCTACCATAGATGAAATGGTGGCATGGAATCCAGATGGTTTTATGCTTTCTAATGGCCCTGGTGACCCATCTGTAATGCAACAACAAATAGAGACAGTAGAGCAGATTAAAAACGCAGGGTTACCAGTTTTTGGTATTTGTTTAGGACACCAAATTTTAGCAATTACTTGCGGATTAACTACTTCTAAAATGTTTAACGGCCATAGAGGTTGTAACCACCCAATTATGAACTTAGTAACTGGCAAAGGAGAAATTACTTCTCAAAACCATGGTTTTGTGGTTGATATGGTTGCTGCTGAAAATAACTCAAACATCACAGTTACCCACAAACATTTGAATGATGGTACTTTGGCTGGGTTAAGATTAAACGATAGAAGTATATTTTCTGTTCAATATCATCCAGAAGCATCGCCTGGACCACATGATTCGAGATATTTATTTGATAATTTTATTGAAAACATTGTTAATAGTAAAAAATTAGTTTCAGCATAATAACTTCGTCATTGCGAGCTAAACGAAGTACTTCGAGTCCCTCAGTATAAATTCCGCGAAACAATCTGGCTATCGGAAAGATTGCTTCATTTCGTTACACCTCATTTGCAATGACGCACACAACCTCCTTTTTTCTTACCTTTGCACCATGGATGATAAACAAGTAAAATGTTCATTTTGCGGTAGAGCAAAAAATGAAGTAGATGTGATGATAGCAGGTGTTACAGGTCATATCTGTAATCACTGTATTTCTCAAGCTCAAAATATTGTTAAAGAAGAGTCTTCTGGAAAAGCAAAAAGAGATATTGCTGACCAAATTAAATTGTTAAAGCCAAGAGAGATTAAAGCGCATTTAGATGAATATGTAATTGGTCAAGATGAGGCTAAAAAATTATTATCGGTTGCTGTATATAATCATTACAAAAGATTAATGCAGAAAGAAAATGATGAGGATGGGATTGAAATAGAAAAATCAAATATTTTACTAGTAGGAGAAACAGGGACAGGAAAAACCCTTTTAGCAAAAACAATTGCTAAAATATTACACGTTCCTTTTTGTGTGGCAGACGCAACAGTATTTACTGAGGCTGGGTATGTAGGAGAAGATGTAGAGAGTATCATCACTAGATTATTGCAAGCATCCAATTACAATGTAGAAGCAACCGAAAGAGGAATTGTTTTTATAGATGAGATAGATAAAATATCTCGTAAAGGAGATAATCCATCTATTACTAGAGATATTAAAGAGGGGACACAACAAGCCTTATTAAAGCTTTTAGAAGACTCTATTATCAATGTTGCACCAGAAGGAGGAAGAAAGCATCCTGATGCTAAAATGGTGCAAGTAAACACAAAAAATATTTTATTTATTTGTGGAGGAGCATTTGATGGGATTACCAGGAAAATTGCCAACCGTTTACAAACTCAAGTAATAGGTTACCGTTCTGCCGATAAGGAAGAAGTGGATGAAGAAAATTTATTGCAATACATCACTCCACAAGACATTAAATCGTTTGGATTAATACCAGAATTGATTGGTCGCTTGCCCGTGCTTTCTTATTTGGATCCTTTAAGTGAAGAAGCTTTAAAGCGAATTTTAACAGAGCCTAAAAACTCAATTATTAAACAATATGTAAAGTTGTTTGAGATTGATGACATTAAACTTACGTTTGACAAAGGTGTGTTAGATTTTATTGTAGAAAAAGCAATGGAATACAAATTAGGAGCAAGAGGTTTACGTTCTATTTGTGAAGCAATAATGTTAGATGCTATGTACGAATTGCCTTCAGATGCAACACAAAAAGAATACAAAGTTACTTTGCGTTATGCAAAAACGAAGTTTAACAAATCGAAATTGAGTAATTTAAAGGTAGCTTAAATAGCATTTCAATAGTAGAATGATAAAATTTAATAGTTGAGTTGAATTTTGATTAAATTTGATTTATGATAAAAAAAATACTACTTCCTATCTTATTTATATTTTCAGTTTTTTCTTTGAAAGCTCAAATTTATAATGTGCCAAACCCATATGTAAATATTAATAAAACTACCGATTTTGGAATTTTACATGAATACATTCAAGTTAATAATTTAACAAGCTCTCCATTTCCAATGCGTTGGGTTGCAACTATTTCAGGGTGTTCGCCAAATTGGGATTTTGGATTAACAGATCCTGATTCAGCTTATGCAACACTATTAAATAATGACAGTGCTGTTTTTATGTTGTCAGATACTAACTTAAATAATAAGCTAATAATATCTGTAGTGCACAATGGCTATATTGGTCAATGTGCAGTTAATTTCAGAATTTATCCATTGTCTGATTCAACTGATTTTACTGATATAGGTTTTAGTATCACTGTTACACAGGGCACAGGTGTGGGTGTTAATAGTTTTGTAGCTCAAAAGAATGATTTGGTATACCCCAATCCAAGTTCTGGAATTTTCACAATAAAAAAACCTTTCTTAAAAGCGGTGCTTTATAATTCTCTTGGAGAGATAGTTCTTAGTCAACTCGAAAAGGAGATAGATTTGTCAAATAATTCAAAAGGATTATATTTTCTGAAAATTGAAGATCAAACAGGGGCTATCTCAACTATTAAATTAATAAAAAACTAGGCTTTGCTATAGTTTAAAGTAATTTTTTCACTAGTGGAGCAACTTGAAGGCGGCTTAAATTTATAACTTAAATAAAAATAGCAGAATAATTGCTACTGTGATACTTCCTGTTATTAATATTGTTTTGCTTCTTTCTCTTTTACTTATTGTGAATTTCTCAATTACTTTGGGTTTTGTAACACCCCATAATGCTCCTCCAAAAAATATTAATTTATATATGTATGATATCGGAGAGTATTCGTCAAATAGATTTAGTGAATTAGATTGTTGCTTTAGTGTAACTATGTAAATTCCTATAGAATTGATAGCTGAAAAAGTCAGAAAAACAGTTAGTAATGACCAGCCAATTTTTTTTCGTTTCCAAAACAAAAATGTTGCAATTGGGAGAAACCCAAAAGGGATTATGTAGCCAGCTATACTTATATCCCATTCAGCACCTGGGTTAGTAAACATAAAACTAAGCATCCCAAATTGTTGGTAAAATTGATAAAGAATAAATCCTAAGAAGACAAAAGATATTAGATTAATTATTTTATCAGTTGAAGTTTTTGAATTGCGAATGGGTGTTAAAATACTTGTTATAGAAAATGTACTATCTTTTATTCTATTTTTGAGTTCTTCTTGTTTTTGTTTGCGATTTAGGTCTTCTTTTTTTAAAGTATTAATATCTATTAATAAATCGTCAATTTCTTTTTGTGATAGTTTTCGATTTTCGATTTCATTTTTAGCAGCAGTAACAGCTTCTGGTTGGTAGTCGGAAGATTTTTCAATAATTTTTAATAAATCTATATTTTGAAATGTTTTAAATTTATTTTCAAACTTATTCATACCTATTTCATTTGTTAGAAGCAGCCAAATTTATACTTTCAATATAATTCAAAATAGCTTCTTTACCCATTTTTCCAGTTGCTGAAGTGCTGAAAGAAATCGGCATTTCTTCCCAGTATTTTAGCATTTCTTTTTTATAACCCATTAGGCTTTTATTCAATTTAGAGCTGGTTAATTTATCAGTTTTTGTAAACACAATAGAGAAAGGAATTCCTTTCTCTCCTAACCATTCCATAAAATCTAAATCAATTTGTTGGGGTGTTAATCTCGAATCTATCAACACAAATAAATTCATCAAATTTTCTCGTTGCAAAATGTACTCGCTAATAAAAGCTTCCCATTTTAAACGGTTAGTTTTAGAAGATTTTGCGTAGCCATAACCTGGTAAATCTACCATGTACCACTCATCGTTAATCATAAAATGATTAATCAACTGCGTTTTTCCGGGAGTACCCGAAGTTTTGGCTAATTTTTTATTTCCAGTAATGTAATTTATCAAGGATGACTTCCCCACGTTAGACCTCCCTATAAAAGCATATTCAGCTCTATCTGGTGCAGGGCAAAGCGAAAGCTTTGTATTACTAATTACAAATTCAGCAGTCTTTATTATCATCTTTCTCAAAAAAAACAAAGCTACCAATTTAATTCAAGTTGGCAGTTATTCATTTTTTGTGGAAAATTTCTCCCACCACATTCCACTTTTTGTAAGTCAATAAAATCAAATTATTTAAAGCATAACGCAACAAAATGTGGCTTTAATCGTTCAAAAGTTATCAACAAAGTGGTAAAAAGTGGTAGATAGTGGTAAAATTTGAATTATATTTACCCTTTGAAAATTAAAGACTTGAACATTAGTTAATTGTGATGACAAATTTCATTGGAGAATTTGAATGTAAGCTGGATGCAAAAGGGAGATTGATGCTTCCTTCTAGTTTAAGGAAGCAGCTAGACCCTGCTGCCCAGGAGAGTTTTGTGATGAATCGTGGCTTTGAAAAATGTTTAGTGCTTTACCCTAAAAATGATTGGAAATACATCAGTGAGGAGGTAAATAAGCTGAATCAATATGTAAAGAAAAATAGAGAGTTTATTCGCTATTTCTACCGTGGAGCAACAGAATTAGGATTGGATGGAACAGGAAGAATCTTGTTTCCAAAACGAATGCTGGATTATGCAGGAGTTGCTAAAGAGGTGGTGTTGTTTGCTTATGGAAACAGAATTGAAGTGTGGGACAAAGAAACATACAATGGATTGTTGAATGATGAACCAGATGAGTTTGCAACATTGGCCGAAGAGGTAATGGGGGGTTCTTCAAAAAACGAAGAAGATGAGTTATCATAATCCGGTTTTGTTGCAAGAATCTGTTGATGGATTGAATATAAGTGGTAATGAGATTTATGTTGATGTAACTTTTGGTGGCGGTGGTCATTCAAAAGAAATTTTGAAAAGATTGGGTGAAAATGGAAAATTAGTTGGTTTTGATCAGGATAAAGATGCAGAAGCAAATAGCTTGACTGATAATCGGTTTGAGTTGGTGAAACAGAACTTTCGTTACTTGAAAAATTGTTTAAAATTTAATCAGGTTGTTCCTGTAGATGGAATTTTAGCTGATTTGGGAGTTTCCTCTCATCAGTTTAATGAAGGCGAAAGAGGTTTTTCGATACGTTTTGAAGGGCCTTTAGATATGAGGATGAACCAAGGAAGTAGTTTGACTGCGGCTGCTATTGTTAATGATTATTCGGAAGAAGAGTTGATTCGAATTTTTAAGGAGTATGGAGAGATAAAAAATGCAAGAAGTGTTGTTGCTGAAATCGTTGGAAGACGAGCAAGTGGTAAAATAAAAACAACACAAGAATTAATAGAGATAGTTGAGGGTTGTGTTCCGGGTAAATTGAGAAATAAATATTTAGCTCAAGTTTTTCAGGCATTAAGAATAGAGGTGAATGATGAGTTGGGAGCTTTAAAAGATATGTTGGAGCAGAGTTATGAAGTGTTAAAAACTGGCGGAAGATTGTCTGTAATTACTTATCACTCATTAGAAGATAGGTTGGTAAAAAACTTTTTTAAGAAAGGAAAATTTGAAGGCGAGTTGGAGAAAGATTTTTATGGTAACCCAATAGTAAAGTTTAAAGAAATAAATAGAAAACCAATTGTTCCAAGTGAGGAGGAAATTAAAATAAACAATAGGGCACGAAGTGCAAAGCTTCGAATAGCTGAAAAAATATAAGCAACCAAAGTTGAATACTTTTAAGAAAGAAGAAAAAGAGCCAAAAGAAAAAAAAGAAGCTGGAAAAGTTTCTAAATCGTTGGCCAATATATTTTCTGGAAACTTCTTGTCTAAAGACAATGTAGTCAGCTCTTTACCCTTCATATTTTTCTTAACCTTTTTAGGAATTCTTTACATCGCAAACGGTTATTATACTGAAAAAACAGTGCGAGAATTATATAAAGTAGGGAATGAATTAAAAGAGATGCGTTCAGAATACATTACAGTAAAATCAGATTTGAATTTTAAGAGTAAACAATCGCAAGTTGCACAAGCAACTATCGATTTGAATATAGTGGAATCTACTACTCCGCCCACAAAAATTGTGGTGGATAAAGATGAAATGAAAAAAATTGCAGTAACAAACTAACATGAAAGACCAAAAGAGAGTCATATTTTCTAGAGCATACCTTATTTATGGTATGATTACTCTTTTTGCAGCTATTATTGTTGGGCAAACTGTTAAAATTCAATTACTTGAAGGTAAAGAGTGGGAGGCGAAAGTAGAGTCACTTACAAGGCAATATAAAGAAATTGACGCTGTTCGAGGAAACATTTACGCATCAGATGGTAGTTTGTTAGCAACTTCAATTCCTAAATATGAAGTTCGTTTTGATGCTGTTACTGAGGCATTAACGAATGAGTTTTTTAAAGATAATGTAGATTCATTGGCTTACCAATTAGCTCTATTATTTCCTGAAAAAACAAAAAAAGAATATTTGCAAGAATTGAAAGTGGCCCGTAAAAATGGTGCGCGTTATCACTTAATTAGAAGAAATGTAAAGTTTACTGATTTAAAAGTGATGAAAGAATTCCCAATTTTTAGAGAAGGACAATATAAGGGGGGATTTATTTATACGCAACAAAATAAAAGAGTTCGGCCATTTAAAGTGTTGGCAGCAAGAACCATTGGTTATGAAAGAGATGGAGTAAAGCCAGTTGGATTAGAAGGCGCATATAGTAGGGAGTTGGCAGGTATCAATGGGCAGAGATGGATGCAAAAAATTTCAGGAGGTGTTTGGATGCCTTTGGGCGAAAGTAGTGGTAGAGAGCCAAAAGATGGTAGTGATATTTATACTACAATTGATGTAAATATTCAAGATGTTGCTGAACATGCTTTGCTAAATCAGTTAGAAACACATCAGGCCGATCATGGATGTGTCGCTTTAATGGAAGTATCTACAGGAGATATAAAAGCCATTGCAAATTTAAAAAGAAATAAAAATGGAACTTACGATGAGGGATATAATTATGTAATAGGGGAAAGCACTGAGCCGGGTTCTGTTTTTAAGTTAGCATCATTAATGGCTGCGTTTGAAGATGGTTATTTGGATTTAGAAAATATGGTTAATACAGAGGATGGAACAACTAAGTTTTATGATGCAACCATGCGAGATTCTCACAAAGGAGGTTATGGTACTATTTCAATTAAAGAGTCTTTTATCAAATCATCTAATGTTGCCATTTCTAAAGAAATAAACAGAGTTTATAGTGGTAAGCCACAAGAGTTTATTGATAGACTTTATAAGATGAACTTGAATAAAAAGTTAGGTGTAGAAATAGCAGGAGAAGGATCTCCATTTATAAAAAGTACAGATAACAATTCTTGGTCTGGGATTACATTGCCTTGGATGTCTATTGGTTATGAAGTTCAGATGACCCCATTACAAATTTTAACTTTTTACAATGCAATTGCTAATAATGGAACAATGGTAAAGCCAAAGTTTGTAAAAGAAATTAGAAATAGAGGAAAGTTAGTTAAGGAGTTTGAAACAGAAGTAATTAATAACTCCATCTGTTCTAAAAAAACCATTCAAATGGCGAAAGAAATGTTGGAAGGAGTTGTTGAAGAGGGTACTGCTAAAAACTTGAGAAACTCGGTTTATAAAATCGCAGGCAAAACAGGTACTGCCCAAATTGCTAACGATAAATATGGTTATAAGTATGAATCTAAAGTAAGTCATCAGGCTTCATTTGTAGGTTACTTTCCTGCTGATAATCCAAAATACACCTGTATTGTCGTTGTTAATGCTCCTTCTCAAAACGTGTATTACGGAAACTTGGTTGCAGGTCCAATTTTTAAAGAAGTTGCTGACAAAGTTTATGCAAACAGTATAAAAATTCATGATGAAATACATCGCACGGAAAACCTAGCTGTTTCAAGAATACCTTATGCTAAGGATGGTTATTATGCTGATTTAGCAAAAGTATATGGGGATTTAAATATTAAAACCAGTCACAGTGAAAATACTCCACTTTGGGCAAAAATCAGCACGGGAGAAGATGAGGTTAAAATTTACACAAAAAAAATTGCTCCAATTTATGTGGCAGATGTAACTGGAATGAGCATTAAAGATGCCATTTATATTCTAGAAAATCAAGGAATGAATGTCCAGTTTTCGGGAAGCGGAATCGTTAAAAAACAATCCATTTTACCAGGAGAAAAAATAATTAAAGGAGAAAAAATAATACTTGAATTAGCGTAATGAAATTGTTGAAAGACATCATATATAAAGCAGGGATTGAAGAGATTATAGGATCTACTCAAGTAGCTATTGAAAAAATTTGTTTTGATTCAAGACAGGTTGAAAGGTTTAGTCTTTTTATTGCAGTTTCGGGCACACAAGTAGATGGGCATCAATTTATTGAAAAAGCAATTACTGATGGTGCTATTGCTATTGTTTGTGAAATTTTTCCAGCCGTAATTAATGAAAAAATAACTTATGTTAAAGTGAAAAGTAGTAGTGCTGCTTTAGGTGTTATTGCTGCTAATTTTTACGATAATCCATCTTCAGAAATAAAATTAGTGGGTGTTACAGGTACTAATGGTAAAACCACTACCGCTACTTTATTACACGATTTATTTACTCAATTAAACTATAAGTGTGGATTACTCTCTACGGTAGTAAATAAAATCGGAACCACAGAAATTGCTTCAACTCATACAACACCAGATGCAATTCAATTAAACGCATTGTTAAGATACATGATATCTGAAGATTGTGAGTATTGTTTTATGGAGGTAAGCTCTCATGCAATCCATCAAAATAGAATCGCTGGGGTTGATTTTGTTGGTGGAATTTTTACAAACATCACACATGACCATTTAGACTATCATAAAACTTTTGATGAATATATAAAAGCCAAGAAACACTTTTTTGACATGTTGCCAGAAGCAGCTTTTGCCCTAACAAATAAGGATGACAAAAACGGAATGGTAATGCTTCAGAATACAAAAGCGGATAAACATTCTTACGCATTAAAAAGTATGTCGGATTTCAGCTGTAAAGTTGTTGAAAGTGATTTTACAGGGATGCTTTTAAATATTGATGTTAATGAAGTTTGGACTAAATTGATTGGTGAGTTTAATGCATACAACCTTTTAGCGATTTATTCTGCTGCGGTTTTATTGGGCGAAGATAAGTTAAGTGTTCTTACGGCAATTAGCAAGCTCGTTTCAGTAGAAGGAAGGTTTCAATATTTAAAATCTAACAATAACATTTCTGGCATTGTTGATTATGCACATACTCCAGATGCACTTAAAAATGTATTGAAAACAATCAACGATATTCGAACAGGTAATGAAAAAGTGATAACACTTGTTGGTTGTGGCGGAGATAGAGATAAGACGAAACGACCATTAATGGCAAAAATTGCTTGTGAATTAAGCGATAAAATCATTTTGACTTCAGACAATCCAAGATCAGAAAATCCTGATGAAATTATTAAAGATATGAGACAAGGTGTTGATGGAGCATACTTTAATAAAGTATTGGCAATTGTTAATAGGGAAGAAGCAATACGGACAGCTTGTTCATTAGCAAATGCTGGAGATGTAATACTAATAGCTGGTAAAGGGCACGAAAAATATCAAGAAATAAATGGAGAAAAACATCCATTTGATGACATGCAAATATTAAAAGAAACTTTTGAATTAATGAAAAGCTAATGTTATACTATTTATTTACATACTTAAACGAATTAGATTTCCCAGGGGCAGGGGTATTTCAATACATTACATTTAGAGCAGCTTTTGCTTTAATAGGTTCTTTAATTATCTCTATGGTAATTGGCAAAAGAATTATTCAAAAACTACAATTATTACAAGTTGGAGAAATTGTAAGAGACTTAGGTTTAGAAGGTCAAATTCAAAAGCAAGGTACTCCAACAATGGGAGGGCTAATTATTTTGGCAGCAATACTAATCCCTACTTTATTATTTGCAAAGCTTGATAATATCTACATCATTTTAATGATTATTTCAACGATAATGTTGGGAGCAATAGGTTTTATTGATGATTACATCAAGGTATTTAAAAAGAATAAAGAAGGACTTGCTGGTAGGTTTAAAATAATGGGGCAAGTTGCTGTTGGAATTGTAGTAGGTTCGGTACTTTATTTTAATGAAGATGTAGTTGTAAAACAAAAAACATTTAATGAAAATGCACCTACCCATGTTAGTTATGAATTACAAAATGATGAGGTAAAAAAATCATCAACTAACTATTCGTGGGAGAAAATAAAATCAACCGTAACAACAATTCCTTTTGTTAAAAATAACGAGTTCAATTATTCAACATTAACTAATTGGATGGGAAGTGCAGCTCCTTATGCAAGTGCATTTTTATTTATACTCATTGTAATCATTATTATAACAGCAGTTTCTAATGGAGCTAATATGACTGACGGGTTGGATGGATTAGCCACAGGAACTTCTGCCATAATAGGAGTCACTTTGGCCGTTTTTGCATATGTATCAGGTAATACGGTCTTTGCCGACTATCTAAACATTATGTACATCCCAGATTCAGGTGAGCTAGTAGTTTACATTGCTGCTTTTGTTGGTGGATGTATTGGATTTCTTTGGTACAACTCATATCCAGCTCAAGTTTTTATGGGAGATACAGGGAGTTTAGCATTGGGCGGTATCATCGCTGTTTTTTCTTTAGCTGTCAGAAAAGAACTAATGATTCCATTATTGTGCGGAATATTTTTAATCGAAAACTTATCTGTGGTAATTCAGGTTGGTTATTTCAAATACACTAAAAAAAGGTATGGAGAAGGAAAGCGAGTTTTTTTAATGGCTCCCTTACATCATCATTTTCAGAAAAAGAATATGCATGAAGCAAAAATTGTATCAAGGTTTTGGATTGTAGGAATAATGCTAGCACTGCTAACATTTGTAACCTTAAAACTAAGATAAGGTGAGTAAAAGGTTGGTCATTTTAGGTGGTGGTGAAAGCGGTGTTGGAGCAGCTATTTTGGCTAAACAAAAAGGATTTGAAGTATTTGTATCGGACAAAGGAGAGATAAAAGACAAATACAAAAGTGTTCTTAAAAGTATTGATGTTGAATGGGAAGAGAAACAGCATACAGAATCTAAAATTCTAAATGCAAGTGAGGTGGTTAAGAGTCCCGGAATTCCAGATACAGTTCCATTGATTTTAAAATTAATGGAGAAAGGTGTTAATGTTATTTCAGAGATAGAGTTTGCAGGGAGATATACTGCTGCAAAATTTATTGGAATAACTGGGAGTAACGGTAAAACTACAACAACAATGTTAACCTATCACATGCTTAAGAAAGCAGGTTTAAATGTAGGATTGGCGGGAAATATTGGAGAAAGCTTAGCTAAACAAGTTGCAACTGAGGATAAAGAAATTTATGTGTTGGAGTTGAGTAGTTTCCAATTGGATGGAATGTTTGATTTTAAGGTAGATATCGCGATGATTTTAAATATAACACCAGATCATTTGGATAGATATGATTACAGCTTTGAAAATTATGCCGAATCGAAATTTAAGATTTTACAAAATCAAACAGCTAACGATTGTGTGATTTACTGTGAGGATGATGTAGAGATAGAAACTAGAATAAAGAATAAAAAATATAAAGGAATTAAACACCCATTTAGCATAAAAAAAAATACGGCTAATGGAGCATATATAGAAGAAGAAAATATAATAATACACACTAATAATAAATTATTTAAAATGAAAATTCAAGAACTAGCATTACAAGGAAAGCACAACTTGTATAATTCTATGGCAGCAGGAATTGCAGGAAAGGTACTGGAGCTTAAAAAAGACATAATCAGAGAGAGCTTAACTGATTTTCAGAATGTAGAACACCGTTTAGAAGAGGTCGGAAATGTTCATGGAATTATGTTTGTGAATGACTCTAAAGCTACTAACGTTAATTCAACATGGTATGCATTAGAAAGCTTTGAACATCCAGTAATATGGATAGTTGGCGGGGTTGATAAGGGAAATGATTATCAAGTATTAACACAGTTAGTAACAGATAAAGTGAAAGCTATCGTATGTTTAGGTAAAGACAACAAAAAAATTCACGAAGCATTTGAAGGAATTATTGATACAATAGTTGATACAGAAAGTGCTGAAGATGCAGTTAAAATGGCTTACCGATTAGGAGTAAAAGGAGACACTGTTTTATTATCACCAGCTTGTGCTAGTTTTGATTTGTTTGATAATTATGAAGATAGAGGTCAACAATTTAAAAAAGCAGTAAAAGGATTATAAATGAAAGAATTGATTAACATATCTGGGCAACAATTTTATTATTCAACAATAGATCAATTGATTGAACGATTTTCTCAAAAAGAGAAATGTGCTTTAATTATCGATAACAATCATTTTGAAGAATTGATAAAAAATGGAGTAAATATAATTGGAGATAATGTTAATCAAATAATTATTATTAGTGGAAATATGAATGCGGCTTTAATCCAATTAATTGGTAAAGATGTGTTGTTGATGGCTGCGGATGATTTTATACAAGCAGCACATTTTGCAATTTTTGGTGAAGCCTTAAGTGCCAATATAATTTGTTGTGTTAATCAGGATGAAAATTCCGTAAAGACCATATTAAGTGGGATAGAGGTTTAGTTATGTCTTTTATAGATAAATACATAAAGGGAGACAAGGTTATATGGCTAGTAGTCATTTTACTAGCCTTATTGTCTATTTTAAGTGTTTATAGTGCAAGTGGATCGTTGGCTTACAAACACCAACAAGGGAATACATTTTATTACTTATTTAAACACGGAATAATGTTAGTTGTAGGTATGGGGTTAATTCTCTTTGCCGAAAAAATGGACTATAAATATTATTCCAGAATTTCTCAAATAGCATTATTTATAGCCGTCCCATTGTTATTATTAACCTTGGTAATGGGAGTAAATATTGGTAACGCAAGTAGGTGGCTGATTATACCTGGTATTAATCAAACCTTCCAAACTTCCGATTTTGCTAAGTTGGCGTTAATCATGTATTTAGCTAGGCTTTTATATAAAAAGCAAGATAATATTAAAGATTTTAAAGCTGCTTTTGTACCTATAATGGTACCGGTACTATTGGTTTGCGGATTAATATTGCCTGCCAACTTCTCAACAGCGGCAATACTTTTTACAACCTGCCTTATTATTATGTTTATTGGAAGGGTTAATATAAAGTATATTTTATCTTTAATCGGAATAGGTGTCGCTTCATTAATGTTGATGCTTTTAATTGCCAAATCAGTACCCAATTTATTACCACGTTTAGATACTTGGGTAAGTAGAATTGAATCTTTTAGTGAAGGAGGTAGTGATGGAAACTATCAAGCAGATCAAGCCAAAATTGCAATAGCAACAGGTGGCACATTTGGTAAAATAATTACAGGTCAAGGAAACAGTACACAACGTAATTTTTTACCTCAATCATCTTCAGATTTTATATATGCAATTATTATTGAAGAGTATGGATTGATTGGTGGTTTAGGCGTTATTATTCTTTATTTAATACTCTTTTATCGGGGGGTTAAAATAGCTCAAAAAGCAGAGAAAAGTTTTGGAACTTTTCTTGCCATTGGCTTGTCCTTTAGTTTAGTTTTTCAAGCAATGATAAATATGGCAGTAGCGGTAAATTTATTTCCGGTTACTGGTCAGCCACTGCCTTTGGTAAGTATGGGAGGAACATCTATTTGGTTTACCTGTTTGGCGATAGGAATTATTTTAAGCGTAAGTAGAAACATGGAAAAAACAACAAGCAAAAATGTCGCAGTTTAAAGTTATCATAAGTGGAGGAGGAACAGGAGGGCATATTTTTCCTGCAATAGCAATTGCCAATGCAATAAAGCTCAAATATCCTGATGCAAAAATTTTATTTGTTGGAGCTTTGGGTAAAATGGAAATGGAAAAAGTGCCAGCAGCGGGTTACGAAATAATTGGTTTGCCAATTATGGGTTTACAGAGAAGGTTAACGTTACAGAATTTAAAGTTTCCTTTTAAACTGATAGCATCTTTAAGGTTAGCTAAAAAAATAATTAAAGATTTTAAACCTGATGTAGTTGTTGGTGTAGGAGGTTTCGCAAGCGGACCATTATTAAAAGCAGCAACAAAAAAAGGAGTTCCTGCATTAATACAAGAGCAGAATTCATACCCAGGTATAACTAATAAATTATTGGCTTCTAAAGTTCAAAAAATATGTGTGGCTTATGATGGGATGGAGCAATTTTTCCCAAAAGAAAAGATAATGTTAACTGGAAATCCAGTAAGACAAGACATAAAAAACTTAGAAGCAAAAAGAATTAGAGGTATTGAGCATTTTGGTTTAGATACCAACAAAAAAACAGTGTTGGTTGTTGGTGGTAGTTTAGGTGCAAGAACAATTAACCAAAGTATAGATGCAGGATTAGAAGAAATTGCAAAAAATGATATTCAGTTGGTTTGGCAAACAGGTAAATTATATGTTGTGCAAGCTGAAGCAGCATTAAAAAGAGTAAATAATTCAGGTATTAAAACAATGCCTTTTATTAGTAAAATGGATTACGCGTATGCTGTTGCAGATGTTGTTGTTTCTAGAGCTGGAGCAATGTCGGTATCTGAATTAAGTATCGCTGCAAAGCCAACTATTTTTGTGCCTTTACCAAGTGCAGCAGAAGATCACCAAACCAAAAATGCAATGGCATTGGTTAATCACCATGCAGCTTTGTTGGTAAAAGATGCGGAAGCAAAAGAAACATTAATTCCAACTCTAATTGAGTTGGTAAACAATGAACAAGAACAACAAAAAATTGCAGTAAATGTTTCCAAATTGGCATTTAATGAATCTGCAAGTATAATTGCTGATGAAGTAATAAAGTTGATTAAAAGATAATGAACATCAAAAACCTACATACAGTCTATTTTTTAGGTGTCGGTGGTATCGGTATGAGTGCTTTGGCGCGTTATTTTTTAGCAATGGGCAGCAAGGTTTATGGGTATGATAAAACTAAAACAGCGTTAACTACCCAATTAGAAAAAGAGGGGATTGAAATTCATTACGAAGAGAACGTTGAATTTTTAAAAGAACTATTTCCTTCGTCAGAAGGCTTGGATCAAAGCCTTATTTGTTACACACCTGCTATTCCAAAAGATAATAAGGAGTTGTTACACTTTAAAAACAACAATTTTGAATTGTTAAAACGTTCACAAGTTTTAGGTGTAATTAGTCAAAACTATTTTACCATTGCCATAGCAGGTACGCATGGTAAAACCACTACTTCTTCAATTGTGGCACATGTTTTAAATGAATGTGGTGTAAAATGCATTGCGTTTTTAGGAGGAATTAGTTTAAATTTTAATTCTAACTTATTACTAAATAATGAAGCTAAGGTAATGGTTGTTGAGGCAGATGAATATGACCGTTCTTTTTTAACCTTATCTCCGAACATTGCTTTAATTACTTCGTTAGATGCTGACCATTTAGATATTTATGGTGATACAAATGAAATGAGCAATGCTTATTGTGAGTTTGTAAAAAAGATAAAAACGGGCGGTAATTTAATTACCAAACAACAATATATAGATACTGTAAATGTTCGCACAGACATTAATGTAAGTAGTTATTCTATTACAGAGCAAGCAGATACTGCTGCAAAAAATATTACCATTAAAGATGGTGATTTTTATGCAGATATTGAAAATAATGCTGTTGTTACAGAAGGAGTTAAAATAGGTTTGCCAGGTATTCACAATGTAGAAAATGCCATTGGAGCTTTTGCCATTGCTAATCAGTTAGGACTTGATAAAACCAAAATAAAAGCTGCATTAGCAAGTTATAAAGGAGTATACCGTAGGTTTGAATATCACATTAAAACAAAAGAGTTGGTTTACATTGATGATTATGCACACCATCCTTCAGAGTTAAAAATGTGTATTAATTCTGTTAGAGAGCTTTACCCAAATAAAAAAATAACGGGCATATTTCAACCACATTTATATAGTAGGACAAGAGATTTTGTTGATGAATTTGCTGAGAGTCTTTCGTTATTAGATGAGTTAATTTTAATGGATATTTATCCTGCAAGGGAATTGCCAATTTCAGGAGTTAGCTCACAAATTATTGCAGATAAAGTAACCATAGAACAAAAACAAGTAGTAACAAAAGAAAATTTATTGGGAGTAATTGCTCAAAAAGAAATTGAAGTATTATTAACCTTAGGTGCTGGTGATATTGATGTTTTTATTGAGCCAATTAAAAAAATGTTAAACACTCGATTAGAAACAGATGAATAAGTTTATTCAAATATCAATTTGGGTGATAGTAATTGCAGGAATTATTGTCTTGTTGGGTTTTGTTAACAAAGCTCAACAAAAATTGGTATTTGAAAAACCGTTGGTAAAAATTGATTACGAAACAGAAAATAGATTTGTTGATGAACAAGATATTTTATCACAAATATTACACAGGGCAGATACAGGGAAATTAGTGTTAAATCGTTTTAATGTAACTCAATTAGAAGAAAAATTAAATAAAAATAACTCGATTAAAGATGTTCAGGTTTACAAAACTATTGATGGACAATTAGTGGTAAATGTAGTTCAACGGAGACCAATTGTTAGAGTATTTTCTAATAACAAAAGTTATTACATTGATGATGAAGGAAATTTAATGCCTCTTTCAGATAAGTATACAGCAAGGCTATTAGTGGTTAGTGGGAATTTAAATGAATCATATTGGAAAAGAAACTTATACAACTATAGCAACTTAAACGACTCTATTGCTGATAAAACTTTGTTAGATGACGTTTATAAAATTGCCAAGTATATTGATGGATCTGAATTTTTTAAAGCTCAAATTGAACAAGTATATGTTAATAAAGTATCTGACTTTGAGCTCGTACCAAAGGTAGGAAATCATAAAATTGTATTCGGGGGAGTAGATAATTTAGAAAGTAAGTTTGAGAAACTAATGATTTTCTACAAAAAGGGATTAAGCAAAACAGGATGGAATGAGTATTCTGAGATTAATCTAAAGTATAAAAATCAGGTAGTTTGCACAAAAATGTATAATTAAAATGGAAGGCACAACATCAGAATTAGTAGTAGGATTAGATATTGGAACAACTAAAATTGTTGCTATTGTTGGTCGTAGAAACGAACATGGTAAATTAGAAATTTTAGGAATGGGAAAATCCGAATCTATTGGAGTTTCTCGTGGAGTGGTATCTAATATTGACAAAACAGTTCAATCAATTAAATTGGCTGTAGAAGATGCTGAAAACAAATCTGGTGTTGAAATTAAGGTAGTAAATGTTGGTATTGCGGGTCAGCACATTAAAAGTTTACAGCATAGAGGAATTAAGGTAAGACATAATGTTGATGATGAAATCAGTCAAAACGATATAAATGCGTTGATTGACGATATGTACAAGCTGGTTATGTTACCAGGAGAAGAAATCATACATGTTTTACCACAAGAATATATTATTGATAACGAACAAGGTATTAAAGATCCAATTGGGATGGCGGGAGTTCGTTTAGAAGCGAATTTTCATATAATTACAGGTCAAATAGCTGCGGCAAAAAACATTTACAAATGTGTGCATAAAGCTGGTTTAGAAGTAGCGGATTTAATTTTAGAGCCATTGGCTTCATCAGAAGCTGTTTTAAGTTCTGACGAGAAAGAAGCAGGAGTTGCTTTAGTAGATATAGGTGGTGGAACAACTGATATTGCTATTTTTCAAGATGGAATAATTAGACACACAGCTGTTATCCCTTTTGGAGGTAACGCTATTACAGAAGACATTAAAGAAGGCTGCGGAATAATAAAAAATCAAGCAGAACTGTTAAAAATAAAATTTGGTTCAGCTTTAGCGAGCGAAAGCCAAGAGAATGAAATTGTTTCTATCCCTGGATTAAGAGGAAGAGACCCTAAAGAAATTTCTTTAAAAAACTTAGCTCATATCATTCAAGCAAGAATGGAAGAGATTATTGAGCACATTTATTACGAAATAAAAAACTCTGGATACGAGAACAAATTAATTTGTGGGATTGTTGTTACAGGTGGAGGTTCTCAATTAAAACATATTTCTCAATTGTTAGAGTATGTTACAGGAATGGATACTAGAATTGGCTATCCAAACGAGCATTTAGCAAAAGGAAATGCTGATGAATTAACAAGTCCAATGTTTGCTACAGGTGTTGGTTTAGTAATTAAAGGTTTTGATAGCATTAATCATAGAAATGTGCCTAATCCTGGAGATGTGGTCGGACATTCTAAAAAAGACAAAGGTGGATTTTTTGATAAGATAATGAATGTTGGTCAGAAATTTTTTGAAGATAACGATAATTAAATAATATAACAATTGAATAATATAGCAATTCAAAGATTGCCTTGCTACATTGTTTAATTAAACAATTGATAAATTAATTAAAAGCCCAAATTATGAAATTTGATTTGCCAAAAGATCAAGCATCAATTATTAAAGTGATAGGTGTAGGTGGTGGAGGTAGCAATGCTGTTAACCACATGTATAACCAAGGAATTACAGGAGTAGATTTTGTTATCTGCAATACAGATGCGCAAGCATTAGAGCAAAGCCCAATCCCTAATAAAATTCAGTTAGGAACAACTTTAACTGAAGGGTTAGGAGCAGGAGCAAATCCTGAAGTTGGTAAAAATGCTGCTATCGAAGATATCGAAAACATCAAATCTATCTTAGAGAACAATACTAAAATGGTATTTATTACTGCTGGTATGGGTGGTGGAACAGGTTCTGGAGCTGCACCTATTATTGCTGAAACTGCTAGAGAAATGGGTATTTTAACAGTAGGTATTGTTACTATTCCGTTTTCATTTGAAGGTAGAAGAAGAAAGCAACAAGCTGACGAAGCGTTGATAGAATTAAAAAAGCATGTAGATACGTTGCTTATCATCAATAACGATAAGTTAAGAATGTTGCATGGTAACCTTAAAATGGGAGAAGCATTCTCTAAAGCAGATGATATTTTAACAACTGCTGCAAAAGGAATTGCTGAAATTATTACTGTTGCAGGTTACATTAACGTGGATTTTGAAGATGTTAAAACAGTAATGAAAGGTGGAGGAACTGCAATTATGGGTTCTGCTGAAGCTGAAGGAGAAAACAGAGCAATTGAAGCTGTTTCTAAAGCATTGTCATCACCATTGTTAAACGATAATGAAATTAAAGGGGCTAGTTTCATATTGTTAAACGTAACTTCAGGTGATGATGAAATTACAATGGATGAAATTGATGAGATAACAGATTATATCCAAAATGAAGCAGGTTATACAGCTGAATTAATTTGGGGTAACGGTACAGACGAAAGGTTAGGAAATAAAGTTTCGGTTACTGTTATTGCAACTGGTTTTGGAGAAAATGATGGAAATACTTTTGAGTTTGGTAAAAAAGTAGAGAAAAAAGTTTACGATTTAAGTTCTGATGTTCCTACAAACATTACTCAATCAGTTAATGCGGAGGAAGAAGTGGTTGAAAATAAAACAACGGAAGAGGTTAGTGATGAAGTTGAAGAACCATTTTTAAAGACTCCTGTGGAGCAACCAACTTTAAATTTTGACACAGTTACTCCTACAGATGAGGAGAGTACTGAAGATAAAGTAGTATTTAGTTTAGATGATGAGCCTAGCGAAATTGACGCAAAAAGAGAAGATACCAATTGGAACTTTAGTGATGTGAATGATGGTGAAATAGAAGCTAGTAATGATGATGAAGATACTTTTAGCACAAGTTTTACTGATGATGAAGAAAATGAAGAAGTAAGTAAACCAATCGTTTGGAATTTACACGATGATGATGCAAATGATGAAATAACTGCTGCTTCAAATGATTTTTCTCCAGAACATACCGATGAAGTTGAAGAAGAAATGACTTTTATTAAAAAAGAAGTATCATCAGACACTCAACATGAAGGGCCTATTTATACCAACAGAATTCCTGATGAGGATCAATTAAAACGTTCTCAAGAAAGAATTATGAAAATAAAGGACTTGGGTATGAAAATGAAAACACCTTCTGGAATTAATGATTTGGAAAAAGAACCAGCATATAAAAGAAGACAAATCAATTTAGATAGCGTTCCTCATTCATCAGAAAACCCAGTATCAAGGTTTACTTTGTCTGATGATGAAGAAGGTAAGCCAAGATTAAAAGATGACAATTCTTTTTTACACGATAATGTAGATTAAATAAGTTAGTTAGTAATAAGTTTAATTCTAGGTCGCTCCAATTTATTGGAGCGACTTTTTTTATGCAAACACGTTTGTATTTGTAGTATATTTGCATTCGTAAAAACAAGAACTATGAGCTTAACAGACCAAATTAACGCAGATATTAAAGCAGCAATGCTTGCCAGAGAAAAAGAAAAATTAGAAGCTTTAAGAGCTGTAAAAGCAGCTTTGTTAATGGAAGCAACTAAAGGTGGTAGTGGAGAGCTTTCTGAAACAGATGGTTTAGCAATCGTTCAAAAACTAGTAAAGCAACG
Organism: Vicingaceae bacterium; assembly: GCA_037969435.1. Taxonomy (GTDB): domain Bacteria; phylum Bacteroidota; class Bacteroidia; order Flavobacteriales_E; family Vicingaceae. The sequence continues at coordinate 37,748 of JBBKXK010000001.1, read as the reverse complement.
TAAAGATGCTTCTAGTATTTATAAGGAGCAAGGAAGAGAAGATTTGGCTAAAGATGAAGATTACCAAATTGGAATATTGAGCGTTTATTTACCTGCACAAATGAGTGAAGATGAGGTAAGAAAAGTGGTGCAAGATACCATTGCTCAAGTTGGAGCTGCTGGCCCACAAGATATGGGTAAAGTAATGGGACCTATAATGGGTAAATTACAAGGTAAAGCCGATGGAAAATTAATTTCTGCCTTGGTAAAAGAGTGTTTGGCCTAACTAATATTCGTTATGTTTATTCTTTTATTAATCTAATTACTGCTTTTTTGTCTACTGATTCGATAACCAATAAATAAACTCCTGCTGGTTCCTCAATGTTGAGATTTAGTAATTGACTTTCATTGTAAGAGTTGGATTGGATTGTTCTCCCAAGTATATTTGTTATAGTAATAGATATCGTTCTGTAGTTTCCCCCTAAATCTATAAAGAAATTCTTATCAGTTGGATTAGGATAAATTAGAAGCTCATTACCAAAATTATTTTCAATTATTCCCACCCCTGTTACAGGGTAACAAGCTGACGTATCGGAACATCCATTATTTGTGACAATTACTGCATAGCTTCCATTAACTGTAGCAATATATGATTGATTTGTAGCTCCGATTATCAGTGTCATTCCAGGACAATTCAGCCACTGATAATTTCCTCCTGTTTCATTTGAACTTAATAAAGAACCTGTTTGAGTTATAGATGAGTCCACATTGTTAATAGTGAGATTAATAGTGAGAATAGAGTCACAATTAACCGAATTCGTAATGGTATCCATATATGTATTAGAACTAGTCCAAACGTACCTGCCACTTGGAGATGTATAGCTATTGCATGCCGTTTCAGAAATAGTAGCACTTGAGGAATTTTTAATAATGAGGTTAATAGTAATAATAGAGTCGCAATTCATTGAGTTTGGGATAGTATCTATATATGTATTGGAGTTAGTCCAAACATATTTGCCACTTGGTGATGTGTAGCTATCACAAGCCGTTTCAGAAATAGTTGTTCTGATAATAGGTAAAATATTAGGCACACCCACAAAATAAGATTGATTGAAATTTGGTAAACCACTATTGACAGAGTTAGATGAGGTGATTATACATTGGTCACAGTAACTACTGAGAATGCCAGTATAATTAGGTGCATTTATAACACTTAAACTATCTGTATAGCTTGAGTAATAAATTTTCCCATCTATTGCTAATTGTAATTGACCTCCACTACTGAAAGTATATGGAATATTATAATTATAAACAGATTGTGAAATAGTATTTACGTTATTGGAAGAAATATTATATTGAAATAAGTTTCCGCCAGGTGAACTGCCAACATATAAAAAAGTATCATTTGGTGAAAACTCTATACCATATGGTTTGTCTGTACTCGAGTTAGGAAGATTCCATTGTATTGCGTTAGATAAGACACCTGTAGATGAATTAAAATCATAAAGAGATACAGAAGAATCCCAGTTCGCACAACCAAGTTTTTTTCCTGTGGTGGAAAATTTAATTTGACCAGGAGAACCAAAAAATGGACTCATTGTGAATACTGTATCACCTTGACTAATTATTGGGGTAAGATTGACACCTGTAGAATCTATTTTGTAAGCTACGAATTCATTGCTATTCATTTTATGGGTCATTACCCATATGTTTGTATCATTATTATGATTTACTGCGCATAATTTTTCAGTACTAGGAGCGTATAAAAACATGTTTTTATTTATTACATCACCTAAACCATTATTTAATGCCATGTCAATTGTTGAATAATAATAACCATAACCCGCATCACTTGAGGTAAAAAGTAAGTATTTATTTGATTGTAAAGGGATTTTAATAATTAAAGTACTTTGTGTCGATGATGTTCCAAAAGCATTAAATATTCCAGACGTATCGTTTCCTTTTAACCTAGTACCATTAGGCATTAAATTACCATTTTTATCCCAAACATAATTACCATTAGAGTAAAAGAGTAAAGAACCACTAGTGTCAGAAATAGAAGAACAGCCTTCGTATGAATATAAGCTAGTGGCTATAGGAATAGGAATGCCTGATGAAAATGACAAACCATCGTAATTTCCAAAGGCCCAGTTATTAGCTTGTTTACTTTGTGCCTGGGAATTTATAAAGCTGATAAAAAATATAATAAGAAGTAAAGGTCTTTTCATGGTGTTAATATTTGAATTGTTTTTATTCGCACTATATATTCAGTAAACCAAATATAAAAAATATATCAATAGTAAATGTAGCTTTTATTGGAGTTTAATCAATAATAATTACTGTTGCACCTGTTGTAGTTTTGGCTCTGTGGGGTTCGCTATTATCACCAACCAAATAAGTCATTTCTTTTGTAAGTAGGTGGGGCTTTTCATTTAGGTGCTCAATAATTAATTCACCAGCTAGTATATAAACAATATGTCCTTTATCACACCAGTGGTCTGCTAAGTAGTTTTTAGAATAAACTACTTGTCTAATTTTAATGCTGCCAAATAACTGTGTTTTAATAAAAGCAAAACCAGTTTTGCCAACTACTTTTTCTGCTGGTATCTCATCCCAGTTGAATGATTTTGGAAGAAATTGTTCAATTAACATCTTAAATTAGGGCTAAATAATTATACTTCTTAACAGATTAAATACTATCGAATAGCTAATATCAAATATACTGAAATTATATTCCTCTAAACCACACAATAGAGAGGTAATTAGATTGTTTTTTAAGCTTTTAGCATGTTGATACAATTGTTAATAAAAAGCATCATTTAAACGTGCTTTAACTTAATAAAAAAGGCTCGTTTAAGTATATTTGTTACTCTTCAAAAAATGGAGAAAAACAAACAAATTATGAGCGAAGAAAATAAGAAAGGTTATTCAGCGGATAGTATTCAGGCTTTAGAGGGAATGGAGCATGTTCGTATGCGACCATCAATGTATATTGGTGATGTTGGCGTAAGAGGTTTGCATCACTTGGTTTACGAGGTAATTGATAACTCAATTGATGAAGCTTTAGCCGGGCATTGTGATACGATTACTGTTTGGATTAATGAAGATAACTCCATTGGAGTTAGAGATAACGGAAGGGGTATTCCTGTAGACATGCACAAAAAAGAAGGTGTTTCTGCCCTTGAGGTAGTAATGACCAAAATTGGTGCTGGTGGTAAATTCGATAAAGATTCTTATAAAGTTTCTGGTGGTTTGCACGGTGTTGGTGTTTCTTGTGTTAATGCATTGTCTGAACATTTACGAGCAACAGTTTATTTGAATGGAACCATTTATGAGCAAGAGTACTCAAAAGGTAAAGCGCTTTATCCTGTTAAAGAAATAGGAACAACAACTGAAAGAGGTACAGAAGTAACATTTACTCCAGATAAAACAATATTTGATTCAACAGAATACAATTACGATACATTAGCCAATAGAATGCGTGAATTGTCATTCCTAAATAAAGGGATAACAATTACAATGACTGATAAGAGAGAGAAGGATGATAATGGCGAATTTAAAGTAGAGGTTTTTCATTCTGATGAAGGATTAGCTGAATTTGTAAGATATATTGATGAAACAAGAGAACCTTTAATTGCTGATGTAATTAGTATGGAAGGTGAAAAAAGTGGCATTCCTGTTGAGGTTGCCATGATTTACAATACTTCTTATGCTGAAAACATTCATGCATACGTAAACAACATTAATACACATGAAGGTGGAACTCACCTTTCTGGTTTTAGAAGAGGTTTAACCAATACATTAAAGAAGTATGCAGATGCTTCTGGAATGTTAGATAAATTGAAGTTTGAGATTACGGGTGATGATTTTAGAGAAGGATTAACGGCAATTGTTTCTGTAAAAGTACAAGAACCACAATTTGAAGGACAAACTAAAACTAAATTAGGAAACAGAGAAGTTACTGCTCCTGTTAGTCAGGCAGTAAGTGAAATGCTAGAGAACTATTTAGAAGAGCATCCAAATGATGCTAAGATGATTGTTCAGAAAGTTATTTTGGCAGCAACAGCTCGTCATGCAGCACGTAAAGCACGAGAAATGGTGCAACGTAAAAATGTATTGACAGGGTCTGGTTTACCTGGTAAACTTTCTGATTGTGCTTCTAAAGATCCTGCTGAATGCGAGGTTTACTTAGTAGAGGGAGATTCTGCAGGTGGAACAGCAAAACAAGGTAGAGATAGACATTTTCAAGCAATTATGCCTTTAAGGGGTAAGATTTTGAATGTGGAGAAAGCAATGAGTCATAAGATTTTCGATAACGAAGAGATTAAAAACATTTATACTGCTTTAGGAGTTAGAATTGGTACAGAAGAAGATGCACGAGCATTAAACATAGAAAAATTAAGATACCATAAAGTAATTATTATGTGTGATGCCGATGTGGATGGATCTCACATCGAAACTTTGATTTTAACTTTCTTTTTCAGACACATGTATGACTTGGTTGAGAAAGGTTACATATACATTGCAACACCACCTTTATACTTGGTTAAAAAAGGAAAAGAACAAAAGTATTGTTGGAATGATAAAGAGCGTGATGCGGCAGTTCAAGAAATGAAGGGTGCAGGGAAAGAAGCTAGTGTACACATACAACGTTACAAAGGTTTGGGAGAGATGAATGCAGAGCAATTATGGTCTACAACAATGAACCCTGAATTTAGAACATTAAGACAAATTACAATAGAAAGTGCTGCTTCTGCAGATCATACTTTCTCTATGTTAATGGGTGATGATGTTCCACCTCGTAGAGCATTTATTGAAGCGAATGCGAAATATGCAAAAATTGATACCTGATCAAATAGAATACAATATAAAAAAGCCTCGTGCCGATAGTTATCGGTTCGAGGCTTTTTTATTGGTTATACTTTAAGCCGATAACACATACATCATCTATTTGATCCAGACTTCCTTTCCATTTTTCAAAAGCTTTATCTATTAATTGCTTTTGGTCTTCCATTTTTTTGCTTTGAATAGAAATTAATAATTCTTTAAAAGCAGTTGTTTTTAATTTCTTTCCTTTTTCTCCACCAAATTGATCAGCATATCCATCTGAGAAAATATAGATGCTATCTCCTTTTTGTAATTCTAATGTATGGGTTGTGTACGGCTGAGGATTATCAAACTGACCAATTGGCTGTTTATTGGCTTTCGTTTCTAATATTTCTCCATTTCTTATTATCCATAACGGATTATTAGCGCCTGCATATTTAAGAGTGTTTCCTTCTAAAGAGCACAAAGCGATATCCATTCCATCTTTTACTTCATCTTCACTTTTTTCGAACTCTGCAATTACTATTTCTCTAGTTTTATTGAGTATTTCTCCTGGGTCGGTTAAACCAAACTCCCTTACACTTCTGTTTAATCCATTGTTACAAACCACACTTACCATTGCTCCAGGAACCCCATGTCCGGTGCAATCTGCTGCAGCAAAAAGTATTTTAGGCTCTTTGTTTTTGCCTGATGGTGCCACTGACTCTAACCAATAGAAATCTCCAGCAACAATGTCTTTTGGCTTGTATAAAATAAAACTCTCGGTTAAATATTCTTTTACAACTTTAAGTGGAGGTAAAATTGCATTTTGTATGCGTTTGGCGTATTGAATACTATCTGTTATTTCTTTATTTTTTTCTTCAAGTTCAGCATGTGCTAATTCTACTTCTGATTTTTGTTGCTCTACTTCTTGTTTTTGTTGTTCAATTATTATTTTTTGTTTTTTTGTTACCTGTAAACGGTTAAACACAAATAATAAAAAGATAACCACCAACCCTAATCCACCTGCTGTAGCATAGGTAATTACTTTTTGTTTGGATTTTGCCTCTTGTTCAATAGCTATTTGTTTATCATGATTGGCATCATCAATGCTTTTTTGTTTTTCGTACTCGTATTTAGCTTGTTGTTGAGCAGTGGCTTTTTGAGTGGTTACATTGTTTAAACTATCGGTTAAAGAAATATATAATTTATACATGTCTAAAGCTTCCTTCCCTTTTCCTTGTTTTTCGTAAACTTGACTTAAAATTATTGCATTTGATTTTTCAGCGAAAATACTCTTGATTTTTCTGCTTAATTCTAATCCTTCATGGGAAAATTTTTTAGCGTCTGTAATGTTTCCTAATTTAAAACAAATCCCTGCATAATTTCCATAGGCTAAAGACAATCCTCTATAATCTTTACATTTTTTTCTATATTCTATACTTTCACCGTAGTATTTTAATGCTTTATTTAAATCATCCATTGCAGAATATGTTCCTGCTATGTTGTGTAATGCGTCAGCTTTTTCTTTATCATTTACACTGTCTTTGCATATTTTAAGGCTTTTAAAGTAGTATTCTAATGCTTTTGAGTAATTATTGTTCATTTTATGGATAAAGCCAATATTATTATAGGAAGTAGCAATTCCATTAATATTGTTTAACTTCTCAAAAAGAACAGCCGCTTTAGAAAAATAATCTGAAGCAGCATCGTAATCTTTTTGACTGTGGAAAATGGTTCCAATATTGGTATAACAATTTGCTATTGTATTTTCATTGTTTAACTCTTTCGCTATTTTTAAAGCTTTAAAATTATTCTCAATTGCTAAAGGAATGTCACCTTGAATATTATAAATAAATCCAATTCTTAAATATTGCTTAGCTAAGCTTTCATTGTCATTTAAATCTTTGTATAGGGTCGAAGCTTCAATATAATATTTTAATGCTTGTCGATAATTATTCTCAGATTCATAGAAAAAACCAAGGTTAAAAGTAACTTCAGCCAATATGGTTCTATAGTATTTTAAAAGCAATGGAGATGTTTCACTTTTAAATTTTGGTTTAGAAAAACTATACAGCCATTGACTATATCGTGGGTATATGTTTTTATCCCACGTACCGTCAATTATTTGATAAATTGCATTTATTTTAGAGGTATCATCTACCGCTTTATAAAACTTTTTTAGGCAAGTGTCAATTAGCAGTTGGTCATCATTAGAGGCAATACTTAAATCTAAGCTATCAATTAAATAATAGTTTTTATCCCCATAATTTTGAGAAGTTCCAATAAATGGAATTAAAAGGATAAATATGTAAAATAGTTTTTTAATGGTTTAAAGATAACTAAAGAATTAATACTTAATAAACTTCTTAATAAGTGAAGTGTTTTTATTTGTTATTTTTAAAAAGTAAACTCCTTTAGTTAGATTGGATACATCAATTTTTGAGTTAGAATTATTTATCTCTTTAACTAATTTACCATTAACATCAATAATTATAATTGAACTATAATTTGATTTAGATTTTATTTCAATAAAATCAGTTGCTGGATTTGGGTAAATTCTGATTTCACTATCATTTTCTAAATCAGTTAATCCTGCTGCAATTATTGATACATTTTGAGTAATAGTATCAGTAAAACAACTATCTTTTGAGTAAGCGATTAATTGTACTGTATAATTCCCGTTAGCAGCGTAAGTATTACTTGGGTTTTGTAATGTTGAAGTATTTCCATCACCAAATTGCCAAGAATAAGTTAAGCCGTTGGTTGAGGTACTATTAAAATTAATTGTTCCACTTCCACTATAATTAAAGTTTGCAATTGGCTTGTTGGCATTGATTCTCCAAAGTGATAAACTATCTAAAACTGTATTAGTAGCAATGGTTTGCATGTTGAATGCGTCAATTGTACTAACTCCTGAAGGAGCATAAGTACAACCAACTGATGATTTTTGATAGAGTGTAGAATAAAATACACAAGCAGCTAAATAACTCCCATTTATATTAGGGTGACTTTCATCTCCAGCATACAATTCAATTAAGGGAAAACTATCTCTTAAATTTTTCCAGGCAACACCAACGGGAGATATGGTGGCTTGGGTGGTATCAGCCATAAACATATACGTATTTCTTAATTCTTGTTGCATTCCATTGTAGGTGCATACAGGTGGATGTTGACCGCAATAAGAGGCATCTCCATTTTTTCTTCCCCAAGTCATGTAAAACACTGTTTCAGTACAAGGATTGTTGGCTTTAATTAAATTATTTAAAGTTATACTATGAGGCACACAATAATCTGCTCCGGTAATAGATGCTGGTAAAGAAGGAATTTGACTTTGCTCTTGTAAGATCACAAAATCCCAAGGTTGAGCTTGAATTTTTGCAAGACTGGTTGAGTTAGTGGTATGTAAATTATAAGTATGTCCTCCAGGAGTATTTTCTTCGGTATAAAGAGTATCTCCAAAACTAAGAGCTATATCCTTTACTAATTGTGGAAGGTTGTTAACTGCTGTATAACTATTCCCTAAAAATAATGCTTTAGTTACTTGAGCATTACTCTTAAGACTTAATGTAATAAGGCCAATGATAAACAGATTTTTCATTTTCAAAAATTAATGTTTTGTAAAAAGACGTTGATTAAATTAAAAAGAAGCTTGACAAGCTTGCTTTAAATAACAAAACCTTGTAATCCTAAGTTTAATTAAATCTTGATTGGCTTTTTGTGCCACCAAAAGGGTTAGGATAAACATAACGTAGAGATAGTTCAAAACCACCATTACCACCTGTAGCGTTATTTAATGAGGATGTGTTTATATCATATGTAAAGCCTATTGTATAGTTTGAATATTGAAATAGTAAGGATAGAATTACAGCATCATTCCATCTATAATAAGCACCACCACCAATGGCCATGCCTTTTTCGTCTACTAATTTTTTGCCTTCTTTTAAGTTGTACAAAACATCAGATCCAAACATTACTTCATTTATTGAGCCTTGTTGTGAATAATATAAATAAGGTAGTACTGAAAATCTTGAACTAACACCAATTATAGCATTTCCATGCCAAATGTATCTGTAATGTAATTCGTCAGGTGTTAATCCTTGGCTTTCAATTTCTGGTTTACTTAAATGATGAAAAGAAATTCCACTAGATAAGTACAAATCATTACCTGAAAAGTATTGTTTAGCATTTCTGTATGTCCAAACTAATCCAGTTGAGTAGTCTGTTGCCCCAAAAGAAATTCCAGTAAAATCTTCAGCTTCTCCGTTTGCAATTGCTTCGTTATATTGGTAACCATCAAATTGACTGCCCCAAGTTAGTTTGTTAATGTTTGCAGAGCGTTGGAAATACCCACCTTGAACACCAAGCCCTAATGTATTTTTTTCTGATAAATTTAGATGGTATGCAGCACTTAAGTTAATTTGACTTGTTTTCATTTGAGATGCTCCAGCTTTATCAGTAAAAGCATAAATCCCTCCTGCAAAATAACCCGTTTTGCCTTTATTATTTCCGGGTTTTCTAAAATTCATATCGTAACCCGCCATCATAGTGACATAAGGCTCACTAATACTTGCCCATTGAGTTCTGTAATTTAATATACCACGCATTGAGTATTCGGCACCTGCGTTGGCTGGATTTATCAATAAAGGAGTCATGTTTGCTTGAGCCAAATGGATATCTTGAGCAAATACATTTGCAGTAAAAAATAGGGTTAAAAGCGAGGTATATAATTTTAGTTTCAAAGTTGGGATAATTAGTTTTCTAGAATTTTAAATTCAGTTCGTCTGTTTTGTTGAAAAGCGTCTTCTTTCGCTTTTTCAGTAGTTAATTTGTTAATTTCTGAATCTGGGATAATTGGATTAGCTTCACCATAACCTTTTGCATTTAATCTTGATTTATCAATTCCTTTAGAAGTTAAATAATCTACACAAGATTGGGCTCTTTCTTGAGAAAGTTTAAGATTATAAGCATCACCTCCTCTTGAGTCACTATGAGCTCCTAATTCAACTTTCATTTTAGGATTTTTGGTTAAAAGCTCCACAACTTTATCTAGCTCATTAAAAGAAGAGTTTCTTAAACTAGCTTTGTTATAGTCATAAAAAATATTTGCGAGCACTATTTTTTTTCCTGCTTCTAATTTATTTAACCCAATGTTTCTTTCAATTTCTTGAAAAGCAGCGGTATCAGGGATGTTTACATTTTCGGAATGAAATAAATAGCCTGTTTTTTTTACGCTAATTCCGTAATTATGTCCAGCTGGTAAAGAAACGATGTATTTTCCAGAAGCACTGTTAGACTCATAAGTAGCTACTAATTTATCAGCATCATTGTCATAAATTTCAATTAAAGCACTTAAAGGTGCTTTGGTTTTGCTGTCAAATACAATTCCTTTTAATAAGGTTAATCTTGGACGATTGTTATTTTTAATTTCGTCTAAAAAAGTAATTCTATAAATATCTTTTTTCCCTTCTCCACCTATTTGTTCTGATGTATAATAACCATTTTCTCCATTTGCAGTTAATACGAAACAAACATCATCGTTAGCAGAATTAATAGGAAAGCCTAAATTAATTGGTTTACTCCATTTTCCTTTCTCATAAACACTTTTAAAAATATCAAATCCACCCATGGTGTTTTCTCCATTAGAGCTAAAGTAAAGTGTTTTTCCATCAGGGTGTAAGAAAATTGCATCTTCGTCAAATGCGGTATTTATTGTTGTTCCTAGATTCTCTGCTTCTCCCCAAGATCCATCTGTAGCTTGAGTAGCTTTATAGATATCTTTACCACCTAAACCTTTCGGTCTATCACTCACAAAATAAATAGTTTTACCAGTATAATCGTAACAAGCTGAAGTCTCTTGGTATTTAGAGTTAATTGGTTTTGGTAATTCAACAGGTTCTGTCCAGTCGTTTCCTTTTCGTTCAGTAACTAAAATGTTACCATCTCCATTTTTATTGTCACGGTAAATAAATAACTTTTGTCCATCAATAGATAAACCAACGGTTGCATCATGAGAAATACTATTGATAGGTGCTCCAATATTTTTGGCTTCACTCCATGTATCCTTTTCTTTTACTGAATAATAAATATCTTCATAGAAATCATCTATACCAAGGTCTCTTTCTCCACCAACAGTATTTTCTCGTCTAGATGTAAAAAACATTTCAGATTCATCAGCAGTAATTACTGGAACGTATTCTTGATTTGCAGAATTTATGGATTTTCCAACGTTTGTTATTTTAACATTTACAGGACTTGCAACAAGTTTTTCAGCATAAATACATTCTTTTATTTTTTTATCACAAGTTTCAATAGCTATTGGGTTTATTTTAGAACCTTTAGTTTTTGCTAGTTTGTATTGGGTGGATGCTTTAGAGAAATTATTATTTGCATGGTATGCTTTTGCTAATAGAAAATAATAATAGCCATCTATATTTTTATCTAAATTAATTGCCGTTTCTAATTTTTTCTCTGCGTTAGTTATTTCACCTATTTTAAAATAACAATCTCCAATTTTAGCATTTAATTCAGCGTTTTTAGCATTGAACTCTTGGGCTTTCAAATAACTTTCTAATGCTTTAGATTTGATGGATCCATAATAATAGCCATCACCTTCTTGGATGTTTTTTAAGGCAGTTTTTAAGCCTTCTTTGTCAGTTGGAAAATTTGTTTTGGAGAACTCTATACTTTGAGAAAACCCAAAACAACTAATAAATATAAAAACGAAATTTAGTATTAATTTTTTCATACTTAAGTCTATTTAAAGAGAGTAGTATTTCCTTTTAATTCTTTTTCTTCTCCATTAATTAATTTAGCAGCAACAGTAAATGAATACACGCCAGTGTTTAAATCGCTTCCATTATTCGTGCCATCCCAACAAGCGTCAATATCTTCTGATTCATAAATTAATTCACCCCAACGAGAGTAAACTCTAAATAAAACTGATTCAAGGCAATTGTTGTAAACCTTTAAACAATCATTATTGCCATCACCATTTGGAGAAAAGGCATTTGGAACAAATAATTCACCACATAATACATCTACAATAACGGTTACACAACTAGAATTTTTACAGCCATTAGCAGTCGTTTCTACACAATATGTTGTTGTTTCTTCTGGTTTTGCGATTGGATTTGGACAGCTACTGCAAGACAAACCTTCTGTAGGAGACCAAGTGTAGCTTCCATTTCCGCCAATTGCAGAAATTGAAGCACTTTGACCTAATATAATAGTAGTATCATTATATGCATTAATAACTGGTAGTGGAGTTACATTTATGGTATAAGTTGTTGTGTCCAAACACCCTCCAACATTTACAATTACACTGTAAGGTGTAGTTGAGGTTGGGTTAACTATTAATGTTGCTGTTGTATCTGTTGTATTCCATAAATAAGAACCACCGCCAGAGGCTGTTAATGTTGAAGATTCTCCAAGACAAATAGTGTCATTACCAGTAATATTAGCTGTTGGTTGAGGCAAAATTGTAACAGTTGTTTGAGAAGAATCTGAACAGCCATTAATATCTGTTCCAATTACAGAATAACTTGTAGTTGTGAGAGGAGTAACATTAATACTTGGTGTTATTGCCGAAGTGTTCCAAACATAGTTATTGGCCCCATTTGCAGTTAAATTGGCAGAAGTTCCTGCACAAATAGTAGTATTACCAGTTATAGTAATAATAGGTAAAGGGTTTACAATTACAGTATAAGATGCATTATTGATACAACTATTACTATCAGTTACACTTACATTGTAATTAGTTGTTGAGGTTGGTGAAACTACTATTGAATCTAAATTAGCACTAGTACTCCATAAGTAAGATCCTCCTCCAGTTGCTGTTAATGTTGTAGCTTCTCCATTGCAAATAGTATCATCACCAGTAATATTTACAACAGGTAAAGGGTTAACAATAACAGTATAAAGAGTAGTGTCTTTACAACCACCAATATCTACAATTAATGAATATGTTGAGTCTATCGTTGGATTAACGTTAATAGTTGTTGATGAAGCACCAGTGTTCCATAAATAAGTACCACCACCTGTACCTGTTAATGTTGTTGAGTTACCAAAGCAAATAGTATCTACACCAGTAATGTTGGCAGTTGGAGAAGGTAAAACTTGCACAAAAATACTTGCGGTATCTTTACATCCACTGGCGTTTGATACGATAACAGTATAGGTAGTATCAACTAATGGGCTAAAAGAAACTAATGAATTTGTATCTCCCGTACTCCAATTGTACGAAGTCCCGCCACTTGCTAATAGAGAAGTGGATTTCCCAGAACAAATTATGGCATTACCAGCTATTGCAGCTAATGGGGTTGGATTAACTTGTATATTTATTGAGGCAGAATCCACACATGTATTCGGATCAGTTACAATTACAGTATAATTAGTGTTAGATGTAGGAGAAACTGTTATAGAATCTAGCGTAGAACTTGTGCTCCATAAATATGTTCCACCTCCAGAAGCAGTTAAAGTTGTAAGCTCTCCACTACATATGGTATCATCACCAATGATATTAACTATAGGTAAAGGGTTTACAAGAATACCAACACTATCTTTTGCAGAGCAACCAATGGTATCAATAACTTCATAAGTTAGAAAGTAATTGCCAGTAGTACTACTAGAAAAATTAGGTGTTGAAATAATTGAAGAATTTAAAAAAGGCTGTCCTGTACCTGACCAATTATGATTGTAAGGAGTTGTTCCTCCTGCGGGATTACCATTTAAATTAACTACCTCATTTGCGCAAACAATAGTGTCTGATGCAGTAAGGTTAACTGTTGGAGGTGTGTGAACAGTTACATAAACATATGCACTCGTAACACTACCACACAATCCAGTTACATCAACTGTATATAAGGCGTTTTGTGTAGGAGAAATAGTTAATGATGATGCAGAACTTATCAACCCTGGTGGGTTCGAACTCCATGAATAAGTATAGCTTCCAGTTCCTGTAACTTGAGCACTTAATGTAGCAGTATCACCTAAACAAACAGCAGTTTTTGAAGAAACAGCTTTCACTACTTGAACTCCGCTCGTAGCTGAAATTGTATAAGAACAAATGTCTCCAGCGAAACCATCAATTACAATATAATAAGTGTTGCCAATAGTTAACCCAGTTGCAGTTATAGATTGTGAGGTTTGAGTTTCTAAAAAGGAAGATACAGCAGCAAAATTAGTGCAATTAGTTCCGCTAAATATTTGCATTTGCATTCCATTTCCATTTGAACAATGATTTACTTGAACAAATAATGTAGCTGTAGTTGCACTAGCTGTAAATTGAAGCCAACTATTATTATCTATTTGTACAGGAGACGATCCGGTATATCCTTGTCCGAATGGAGCCGTGGGGTTAGAGTTAGGTATCCCATTTTGACCAGTTCCAGTCATGTTGCTCGGAAAATCAATAGTGTAAGCACTACTAGTAATGCCGCCATATCCGTTTAAATCACATATTTGTTGAGCATTTGCACAGTCATCGTTGTCTGGTGTAGAAACACAAATACCAAACTTTCCATTATTATTGTTCCCATACTCCCATACTCTTATATACATAGTTGTACCTACTGCTAATCCAGTTCTATAGATATGAGGCATTAAAATTCCATCGCCTGGTTCACCATCATCATCACACTCAACTAAAGTTGGCGAACCACATGGACCAGAATAAAGAGCCATTGCACCATCAGAAAAATCAATACCTAATGTATGTATATCTAATTCACCACTCGGAGGAACAATTACTGAAAACCAAACATCACCACCTGCATATCCTCCTTGAAATGGAGTGGACCCACCACATCCAGAAGGTGTTGGAACAGCAGACCCCGCAGAACCTAAATTAGTGTAGGTGTTAAAATTACAAGAGGGATCTACAACAGGTAAGGCGTAGGCATTACATGGTGTATTATTCGTTGGAGGAGCTAATCCTTTTACACAAACATTAAAAGTCGATGTCCCCGATCCTACTCCGTAGTGATAAACTCTAAAAAAATAGGTGTTTCCATTAACTAAACCAGTATTTATTAGAACTTCATCACCATTTAAACCATTTACATCTTCGCATTGAATGGGTGTTAATAATCCACATGTTCCTGAAAATAATTCTATTACAGCATCATATCCAACAGTTGGGTCAACAGTAATAGTAGTACTTGTGCTGTTCGCAACAAATGTATACCAAACATCATCATCTGCATTTCCACCAGCAGAGCAGGTGGTAATTGACTGAGTAGCATTTGCTGAAGAGCCTGCTTGAAAAATGCAATTGGTAAAACTAGGTGTAATACTCACTGCAGTTATGCAGTCATCACTTTGAGAAAATGATAAAAATGGAATCAACCCCAATAATAAGATAAGTAATAATTTATTCATTAGTAGATGGTCGCTTTAGTGAATTTTTTTAAGTCAACATTATTTCGAACTAAAATAGCTTTTAAGCTCTCCATTGGAAATGAGCCTAGGGTTCCACCTTCGTTTACTGTAACTTCCATTTTATAGTTTAGCCAATCTAAATTACATTCAGTTACATTTTTAATGTTTTTTGTTTGATTAGAAACAGAATCAACTTGATGTTGATGTTTAATACTGTTTAATTCAAAAGTGTACTTAGTCGTTCTAAGTTTTGAAACTTCTTGAGCATGAATATTAGAAGAAAAAAAAAGTAGGCTTACAAGAATGGGGAAAAATAGTTTCATATAGTTTTGTTTGTATGTGCTATTTTAAGCAATTGCAAATTTATGAAAAAATAGGGGTATAAGTCAAATTAAATTTTAGATACTCTAATGTTGAATAAAAGCTAGCGAATAAACTATATTTGTGTTCTTAAAATATAGCTTTGGGAAACAACAAAAGGGATATGAAATTTGGAACGAAAGCAATACATGCAGGATTAGAGTATGATTCTGCTACAGGGGCTATAATGACACCTATTTATCAAACTTCTACATATGTTCAGGAAGGGGTGGGAATTAATAAAGGATATGAATATTCAAGAACACAAAACCCAACAAGACATGCGTTAGAAAAAAATTTAGCTGCGATTGAAAACGGTAAATATGGAGCTTGTTTTGGTTCTGGGTTGGCAGCAATTGATTGTTTGATTAAAATATTAAATCCAGGGGATGAGGTTATTTCTACCAATGATTTATATGGGGGTTCTTACCGAATTTTTAAAACAATTTTTGAAAAATATGGCATTAAATTTCATTTTGTTTCAATGAATGATACGAGTTTAATTGAGGCTACTATTAATATAAAAACTAAATTAATTTGGGTAGAAACACCAACAAACCCAATGATGAATATTATTGATATTAAAGCAGTTTCTAAAATTGCAAAAGCTAACAATATTATGTTGGCGGTAGATAATACTTTTGCGACACCTTATTTACAAAACCCTTTAGATTTAGGTGCTGATGTAGTAATGCATTCTGCAACAAAATATTTAGGAGGACATTCTGATGTTGTAATGGGAGTCTTAGTTTGTAATGATGATAAGTTAGCGAAAGAAATATATAGGATACAAAATAGTAGTGGAGCAGTTTGTGGGCCTCAGGACTCTTTTTTAGTGTTGCGAGGTATAAAAACTTTACACCTAAGAGTTCAAAGACATTGTGAAAATGGGATAGAAGTAGCTAATTTTTTAAAGAATCATCCAAAAGTTGATAAGGTATATTGGCCAGGTTTTGAATCTCACCCAAATCATGCTGTTGCAAAAGAACAAATGAGAGGTTTTGGAGGGATGATTTCTTTTACTTTAAAAGGTAATAAAATGGAGGATGCGCACGAAGTACTTCGTAAGGTTGAAATATTTGCTTTAGCAGAATCATTAGGAGGTGTAGAATCATTAATTGGCCATCCAGCTACGATGACTCATGCCTCAATACCAAAAGAAGAAAGAGAACAAAGTGGAGTAGTAGATTCACTCATTAGATTAAGTGTTGGAGTAGAGGATGTAGAAGATTTAATAGAAGATTTAAAACAAGCATTGAATTAATATGAATTATTTTTTTATCACAGGGTCAAGTAAAGGATTAGGTAAAGCTTTAACGAAATTATTGTTGGAAGACGATAATAATTTTATTTACGGCTTTGCCCGAACTGAAGAAATAAAACACCCTAATTATATTCACACGTCAATTGATTTAAGTGATTTGGATCAAGTTCAGGCATATAATTTTCCTGAATTAAAAAATGCAGAAAAAATAGTTTTAGTTAATAATGCAGGAATTGTTGGCGATGTAAATCATGTTGGAAAAATAGCTAATAATAAAATAATTGATTGCTATAATTTAAACTTGATAGCACCAGTAATTATTACTAATAATTTTGTTAAAGCTTATGTTGGTTCTAAAGTAGAAAAACTTATACTAAACATTAGCTCAGGAGCTGGTAGGTCACCAATAGATGGATGGAATGTTTATTGCTCTACAAAAGCAGGGTTAGATATGTTTAGTTTGGTAATGAAAGAAGAAGCAAAAATTGACAACTCAAATATATCAGTATTAAGTCTGGCTCCTGGTATTATTGATACAGGTATGCAAACTGCTATTCGTACATCAAACAAAAATGAGTTTTCTAATATTGAACGTTTTATCGAATACAAAAAAAATGGAGATTTAGTAGCTCCGGAAGAAACGGCAAAACAGGTTTTTCAATTCCTTTCAAACCAAAAATTACAACAAAATGTAATTTGTTCAGTAAGAGATTTAGAGAAATAAATGAAAGGGTGTCCTTTTAAAGACAAAATTAACCGTTAATCAAATATTTAGCTTTCAAAGAATTTAAAATTCTTATATTTGAGAATTGGCAGAATTTATTTTTGTTTGCATTAACTAACTAAAACTTAATTATGAAATTATTTCAATTATCTATTGCACTAATTGTTTGTGCTTTATTTTCTATTAATATTCAGGCTCAAACTAATAATGTTGATGGTTGGTGTTATACTGATCAAGTGACACAGGAGCTTGAAGCTAAAGATCCAACGCTAATTCAAAAAAGAGCAGCTTTTGAGCAGTATATATTAAACAATAAAGATAGAATTAGAGCTGAGCTTGATGCTAACAAAAATAGTAAGAAAGCAGTTACATTTATTATTCCTGTTGTTTGGCACGTTGTTACTTATAATGGAAATGGGAATGTTACAAAACAATCTATAGATGATCAAATGTTGACTTTAAATGAAGATTTTCAACGTTTAAATGCAGATGCGATTAATACTAGAGCTTTGTTTGCTCCTTATGCTGCAGATGTTCAAGTTGAATTTAGATTAGCACATAAAGATCCAAATGGAGATTGTACAGAAGGAATAGTTAGAGTTGAATCTTCTTTAGCTGAAAATGCAAATGATGCTATTAAAGCTGTAAGTTATTGGGATAGTAAAAAATATTTTAATATTTGGACAGCTATTTCTTTTGCAGGTGATAATCCTCCAAGTATAATTTTAGGATATGCTCAATTTCCTACAAGTGGTATTAATAGTACTTATGGGGTTGTAGTACGTTCTACAGCTGTAAGTAGAACTGATAGAACATTATCACATGAAGTAGGACATTGTATGGGGTTATTACATACTTTCCAAAGCAGTTGTGGAAGTGATTGTAGTAATACAGGTGATGCTTGTTGTGATACGCCACCTGTTTTTACAGCTACTTATGGATGTTCAACAACTCAAAATACTTGTAGTAATGATGCGAATGGACCGGATCCATATAACGCAAATGTTGTTGATCAAATAGAAAATTTTATGAGTTATGATGCTTGTCAAAACATGTTTAGTTTAGATCAAAGAGATAGAATGCATATTTTCTTGAATTCCACAAGTACATCTCAGGGATTAAATCAATTAACTACAACTGGAAATTTAGCTTTTACAGGAACTGCGAATCCTTATGGGTCTGTTGTTTGTAAGCCAATTGCAGATTTTAGCTATAATAAAGAGTTTATTTGTGAAACAGGTTCAGTTACCTTTACTGATCAATCTTATAATGCAACTCCAACTGGTTGGAATTGGACATTTACCGGTGGAGCACCAGGTTCATCTGCCGTTTCTAATCCAACAATAGTATACAATAATGCGGGTGTATATAGTGTTACTCACAGACCTTCTACAAGTGCTGGGACTGACGTAATTACTAAAACAAGTATCATTACAGTTAGTTCATTAACTGCGGATTATAATTTACCGGTAGTTGATGGTTTTGAAAATTCTACTACATTTAATAATGATTGGATTATTGGTAATGGATCGGATAATAATAATTGGACTAATACTACTGCGGCTGCAGCAACTGGATCTAGATCAATTCGATTGTTAAATTATGTTGCTAATAGCTCAGATGTTGATTATTTAATAAGTCCTTCATATGATTTTTCTACATCATCGAATAGTGATGTGAAATTTAAAATTGCTTTTGCTCAAAAAGCAACTACTAACTCGGATAAATTATTTGTTTACACATCAACTAATTGTGGAGAATCATGGTCTTTAAAGTTGCCTATGGTAGGTGGTAGTTTAATTACTGCTCCAATTCATACATCTTCATTTAACCCTACATCTACAGAATGGGTAGAAAAAACAATTAACTTATCTTCTTTCACCAATTTAACTAATGTTAGAATTAAGTTTGAATTTACCTCTGGTGGAGGAAATAACATCTTTTTAGATGATATTAATATTGGTGGAATTGTTGGTGTGGATGAACATTTTAGCAATATAGGTAGTTTTAATGTATTCCCTAACCCAACAAACTCTAGTGCAACAATTTCATTTAATTTATTAGAAAATGTAAATAACTTGTCTATAAAAGTTAAGAACGCTTTAGGACAAGATGTTACGAATGTTATTAATGGGCAGTCATTTAATTCTGGTAAATACACTTTAAAAATTGATGAAGAAAGAAAATTATCATCAGGTATTTATTTTATAGAATTTAATGCTGATAATAATATTAAAACGCAAAAATTAATAGTTCAATAATAGTTTATAGTTAAACGCTATTAAAAAAGCTTCAGATTTTCTGAAGCTTTTTTAATAACTAATCAAAACCAAAAAAATGAGAATACTTAAAACCTTTTTACTTTTTATAGTGTTAACTGTGTTATCCGTAAATAGTTTTGCTCAACGTACCATAGAAAAAGATTGGTGTTATACCGATCAATATATGCAGGAAAAATATATTCAAAATCCAGGATTAATTCAACAAAATGAATTAATTGAGCAATATCTTTTAGATCATAGAAAAGAAATTATTGCGGAGATGAATAACTCTAAAAAAACTATTAACTATACTATACCAGTTGTGTGGCATGTTGTTACTTATAATGGAGCCGGGAATGTTTCTAAGCAGGATATTGATGACCAAATGCTTCGGTTGAATGAAGATTTTCAGAGACTCAATTCTGATGCAATCAATACACGAGCAATTTTTGCTCCTTATGCAGCAGATATTCAAGTAGAGTTTCGTTTAGCTCATAAAGATCCTAATGGGGATTGTACCGAAGGTATTGTTAGAGTTGAATCACCTTTAGCATTGGATGCAGATGATAATGTTAAAGGTGTTAGTTATTGGGATAGTAAAAAATACTTTAACATTTGGACCGTGATTACGATGAATGGTGACAATCCTCCAAGTATAATTTTAGGTTACGCTCAATTTCCAACCAGTGGAATTAATTCAACCTATGGAGTTGTAATGAGATATAATTATATAGGTAGAAATGAAAGAACGCTATCACATGAAGTTGGTCATTGCTTTGGATTATACCATACTTTTCAAAGTGGTTGTGGTAATAATTGTAGTAATTCAGGAGATAGATGCTGTGATACGCCTCCTGTAACAACTTCAACGCAAGGATGTGATGTTAATCAGAATTCTTGTTCAAATGATGCAAATGGACCAGATCCATATAATGCAAATGTTGTTGATCAAATTGAAAACTATATGAGTTATGATGCTTGTCAAAATATGTTTTCTGAAGATCAGAAAATTAGAATGTATTCCTTTTTAAATTCTACAAGCACATCAACAGGATTAAATCAATTAACTACTTCAGGTAATTTAGCTTTTACAGGTACTGCAAACCCTTATGGTTCGGTAACGTGTAAACCTATTGCAAATTTTGCTTACAATAAACAATATATTTGTGAAGGAGATTCTATTTCATTTACAGATCAATCATACAATGCAGTTCCAACTGCTTGGAATTGGACTTTTACTGGAGGAACACCAAACACCTCTTCCATTTCTAATCCAACAATTACTTATAACACCGCTGGTGTATATAACGCTACCAATAGACCATCAACTAGTGCAGGGTCAGATTCAATTACTAAAAACAGTATAGTTATAGTTAGTTCTTTAACGGCTGATTATACCGGACCAATTATAGATGGGTTTGAAAACATAACACTGTTTAATAATGATTGGAGAATTGAAAATGCTCAAGCAGGAAGCCAAACTTGGGCAAACAATTCAGTTGCAGCTGCAACAGGCTCAAATTCAGTTAGAATAAGAAATTACTTTACAAATAATGTAAATGAAATTGATGAACTAATTAGTCCTTCCTATGATATTTCTACCATCACGAATAAAGTGATGAAATTTAAGGTTGCTTATTGTAAAAAAATAGCTACAGATAATGATAAACTCCTAGTTTATTACTCATTAAACTGTGGATCTTCATGGAGTTTAAAGCTTCCTTTAGCTGCTGCAGCATTGGCTTCAGCTCCTGATCAAACAGGTTTGTTTACGCCTAATTCATCTCAATGGATAGAAAAAACAGTTGATTTAACCTCTGTAGGTACGGCTACTAATATCCGTTTTAAATTTGCCTTTACTTCAGGTGGTGGTAACGATATTTACTTAGATGATATTAATATAAGTGGTACTGTTGGAGTTAATGAATTTTATTCGAATATTGGAAGTTTTAATGTGTTCCCTAATCCAACAAATTCGAGTGCTAGCATTTCGTTTAACCTAATTAAAGATGTAAATAATTTATCTTTAAAGGTTAAAAATTCATTAGGACAAGACGTTACAAACGTAATAAACGGACAATCATTTAAAATTGGGAAATATACATTAAAAATTGATGAGCAAAGAAAATTAGCTTCAGGTATTTATTTTGTGGAGTTTAATGCTGATAACAATGTAAAGATTCAGAAATTGATAGTTCAATAAATTGAAATAATAATTAATAAAAAAAGCTCTGAATTAATTCAGAGCTTTTTTTATTATCCGTTTTTATTAATTTCATCTTGTAGCTTTCGCATAATCTCTTGTTCTTTTTTCATTGATTTTTTTCTGAAATCATCAAACTCATTTTCAATTTTCTCAAACTCTTTTTGTGTTCGATTAGTAGTTGATGAACTTCCTTTTAGCTTAACAGCTATTAATATTAATAATAATATTAATACGCCTATTATACTCCAAACAATGGTGCTGTAACTTGCTTTGTCAATGTTTTTTCCAAATAAAGAAATACTGTCTTTTTCTTCTGCAGTTAAAGCAACCTCATTTTTTAAAGTTTGTAATTCATTTTCTAAAGCAGAAATGTTTGCTTGTAATGGTGGCACTGCTTTTTGAGAAGAAATCACTTCCTTTCTAAGCCCTCTTAACGAATCTAATGCGTTATCTTTTACTTTGAGGATAGATGACTTTCTTATTAATTGAAACTCTTTAAAAGCACTTGATTTTTCTATAATATAATCAAATTGACTTTCAATAGTACCTGACTCTAGTTCTGGTTGTGCAATATTGCTTTGTGCAACAATATTGGTAGTAAAAGTTAGTGAAGCAATGCTTAGGATTAAAAAATTTGTTTTCATAACAGTTATTTTTTTCTCATAAATATTTGAATAGGAACACCTTTAAAATCAAAATGTTCTCGTAGTTTATTTTCTAAAAATCGTTTGTAAGGTTCTTTAATATATTGAGGTAAATTACAAAAAAAAGCAAAGGTTGGTGCATGAGTAGGTAATTGCGTTACAAACTTAATTTTTATCCACTTACCTTTAAGCGCTGGTGGTGGACTATTTGCAATTACCTGCAACATTATTTCGTTTAGTTTTGAAGTTGGAATTTTTTTAGTTCTATTTTCATAAACTCTAACAACCTCTTCTAGTGCTTTATGAATACGTTGCTTTTGTAGTACAGAAGTAAAAATAATTGGCACATCAGTAAAAGGTGCTATTCTACTTTTAATGCCTTCTTCAAAAGCTTTTGCAGTGTTGGTTTCTTTATCAACTAAATCCCATTTATTTACAAGAATTACAACACCTTTTTTATTTTTAATGGCTAATTGAAAAATATTCATGTCTTGAGCCATCATCCCTTCTGTAGCTTCAATCAATAATACACAAACATCCGCATTTTCAATTGCTCTTACAGCTCTCATAATTGAGTAAAACTCAATGTCTTCATTGATTTTACCTTTTTTTCTAATACCAGCAGTATCAATTAGTTTTAAATCAAAACCAAAGGCATTAAATCGAGTGGTAATCGTATCTCTGGTAGTTCCAGCTATATTGGTTACAATGTTTCTGTCAACACCAATTAAGGCATTTAATAGCGATGATTTTCCAACATTTGGTCTTCCAACAATCGCTAAACGAGGAATTCCTTCATCATCCTCATCTTCTACTGCATCTTCTAATTGATTAACAA
Organism: Vicingaceae bacterium; assembly: GCA_037969435.1. Lineage (GTDB taxonomy): Bacteria > Bacteroidota > Bacteroidia > Flavobacteriales_E > Vicingaceae. Next base: position 14,286 of record JBBKXK010000001.1, on the reverse strand, counting down.
CTTCATCCAACAATTCACCAGTACCACTTCCATTAATAGAAGATACATTGTAAATTTCATCGGCAATACCAAAGCCATAAAACACGCTCGAATCAGGTATACGACCGTGATTATCTACTTTATTGGAAACCAACAATATTTTTTTGTTAGCTCTTCTTAAAAGATTAGCCACTGTTTGATCTAAATCAGTAACCCCAGCAGTAACATCTAAAACAAAAATGATTAAATCACATTCTTCAATGGCTAATACAACTTGTTTTCTAATTTCTTCTTCAAAAATATCGCCACTACCTTTAACGTAACCTCCTGTATCTATTAAAGTAAAACTTTTGCCATTCCAATCTACTTTTCCGTAATGTCTATCACGGGTAACGCCACTTGATTCATCAACAATGGCGCTTCTCGATTCTGTTAATCGATTAAACAAGGTTGATTTTCCAACATTTGGCCTTCCTACTATTGCTACTATATTTCCCATATTAAGCTGCTAAATTACCTATTCAAATAACCAAATCGTTTTAATTGGGTCTCATTATTTCGCCAATCCTTATTTACTTTTACAAAAAGCTCTAAAAATACCTTTTTATCTAAAAACTTCTCCATGTCTAACCGTGCTTGAGTACCAACTTTTTTAAGATCTCGGCCTTGATGTCCAATAATAATTCCTTTTTGAGAATCTCTAATTACCATAATAACGGCTCGAATTCTAATAATTTTTTCCTCTTCCTTATATTCTTCAACTTCAACTTCGCAAGAGTAAGGGATTTCTTTTTTGTAATTCAGCAATATTTTTTCTCTAATAATTTCCGACACAAAAAATCGCTCCGGTCTATCAGTTAAAGCATCTTTATCAAAGTATGGAGGAGATTCTGGTAGCAACTCCTTAATTTCTAATAAAACTTGCTCTACATTAAAATTATGTAAGGCAGAAATAGGATATATTTTTACATTCGGTAATTGTTCTTTCCAGTAGTTAACTTTTGTTTCTAAAAAATCTTGTTCTACTTCGTCAATTTTATTGATTAACAAAATAATTGGAGTAGAGGTTTTTTGAAGTTTTTCAAGAATGTTAAGGTTTTTAAATTCCTTTTCTTGCACTTCTACCATCAATAAAATAACATCAGCATCACTAATGGCAGTGTTTACAAAGCTCATCATGCCTTCGTGCATTTTGTAGGCAGGATCAACAATACCAGGAGTGTCAGAAAAAACTATTTGATATTCATCATCATTTACAATACCTAAAATACGATGACGAGTAGTTTGGGCTTTAGAGGTAATGATGGATAAACGTTCACCAACCAAAATGTTCATTAAGGTTGATTTTCCTACGTTCGGACTACCAATAATATTTACAAATCCAGCTTTATGCATTATTTTTTGAGATTTTTGATGGTACAAAGAAACAAAATATTATATTTGCACCCCAATAAACGACAATAGTTATTTAAAATATATCGCGGGGTAGAGCAGTTGGTAGCTCATCGGGCTCATAACCCGAAGGTCGTCCGTTCGAGTCGGGCCCCCGCTACTAAAGAAAAGCTTCAGAGAAATCTGAAGCTTTTTTATTTATAAATCTTGAGGGTTTTCAAATTGACCGATTATCTTTTCAATTTCTTTGTTATAGTATTCTAACTTCTCATCATATTCATCCGTTCCTTCCAAAATAGCCTTGGATAAAATTTCAAAAGACTTTATACGTAACTCACAATACTTCCTCATTTTAGCGTTGCGTTCGTGAACAAGTTCTGGAAGGTCAAATTTATCTACTTCATCTATTAGCTCAATGGCATTTTTGAAGTTAATCAAAGATACCGTATTTATTTCAGTTAAATACTGCTCATTTGTTGTGTATTCTGACATGCTGTAAATTTGAAGAGCTTTCTCTTCCAGTGTGACAAATTCCTCCATTCTTTTGTCGTATTTAGCTATATCACTATTAGTAGTTGTCATCAATATAATTATTGATACACAAAGAATAACGGTACTCATTACTCCAATAGCTATCGTACTAAATTCTTTTTGTTTTGGATTTTTCAGGCTTGGATAATAAGAATAGCCTATGATTAATCCACTTATTAAACCACCAATATGAGCAGCATTATCAATTCCACCTTTCATTCCGTTAAGCAAGTTGTAACCCACAAACACAGCTATACTTGTGATTAATGCTTTTCTAGCAGATTTTTCTATAAAATTTGTGGTAAGCATTGCCAAGAATACTCCATACATACCAAAGATAGCACCTGAAGCTCCTGCACTTATTGTAAGATCATGCCAATAAAAACTGGCAGCACTTCCAGCAATACCAGATAGGAGATAAGCACTTAGGAAGCGGGCTTTTCCTAAATAAGGTTCTAACATTAATCCGATATAAAGAAGTGCATAAATATTCATTAGGAGATGGAATATCCCTATATGAAGAAAGCAACTACTTATAAATCTCCACCATTCACCATCAATAGTTACTGGACGGAAATTTGCTCCCCAACGTATTAAACTTTCTCCATCAGGCGATATAATACTCACACCTGAAACAACCATTACAATAAAAAAGATAATGTTTAATAACACAAGAATCGGTGTTATAAAGTAACTCTCTGTTGGTATAAATAATGAAAAAAAGTTTTTTATTTTTTCTTTAGCTGAGAGAGGTGTTTGATTAAATATGTCTTCTTCATTAGGAACAAAACCTTTCTTAATTTCTATATAGATTGCGTCCATTTCAGCATCTGTGAAATCTTTTTTCATTTTATTGAATGTCGATTTAAAATCCGAAATATTTTCTTTGTTTTTTCCTAAATCAAAAAGTTGACTCCCAGAACATTCACTTTTTAAATAAACTTTCCCGTCCATAATTCGAACTTGGATCTCTTCACCCCATGAGCTCATTGAGAACTTTGTGTAAGCAATGAACCCTGTTTCGCATAGGAAACTTATGTTCCAGTTTAATTTTTCAGCGGTAGTTATTGCAACTGCATAAAACCTGGTGTGTGTGATGTTGTTAATCGTAATTTCCTCAACGTGCTTAGGTGAAAAGCCAAATGCCATAATGAATAGTATATGTAATTTTAGGAACCTAAATTAGAGTAATTATCTCTATAATTAATAGCAATCGAATAAATTATTCTAGTTTTACCTACTACTAAAATGTATCCAACTTCAAACTTTAATGTTTTTAAGGAAGTCATCTGTATAATGGTTAGATAATTCGGGCACCATTATTACTAAAGAAAAGCTTCAGAGAAATCTGAGGCTTTTTTTTATTGATTAGCCAAAATTAAATCGGCAAAAGAAATACTTTCGGATATTTTGCAGGCAGCAGGGCCAATAATTTCACCATTAAAAGTAATCATGTCAGCTACAGCATTTAAGCTGATGTTGTATTGGTGAGCTTGTGTTTTAGCTGATTTATTTTGAGGTAAAGTAGCAATTAATTTACTGTTGTAATAAACAATCAATTTTTGATGTCCTTCCTCAAAAGGAATTTCATTTATTTTTTCACCATTTTGGTAAATGATTAAGTCGTTACAATTAGCAGTGCTTTCTTCGCAAGCCCATTTAATTAAAACTTTTTCTTTATTAATGTTTTCGTTGTATGAAAAGTTGAAATCGTTACCATAAACAAAGTAGTGTAAATGGGTAATTGGACTTTCACCTTTGTTTAAGCTTGGGTGCAAAGCAAATATTCCAAATACAAATATTGCGGTTAGTATGTTTTTTATAGATAGCATTTTCTTAATCTCTGAATCTAAAACGATGAACAGGGTGCAAAGGTTGGAATTATTTTGAAGTTTTTAGGAAAATGTACTTTATCCCGATGTTAAATTCTAATGAAAAATTTTGTGCTGATTTAAAAGCACTGTGCTCATTAGCAATATTTGTTAAGCCTTGGTTGTAGCGAATACCAGGAGTAATTACTAGTTGTTTAGTAAGGTATCGGTCTTGTTCTATACCTAACACCAACCCAAAATCGGTGTTGTTATAGTTGTCTGAATTTGTAGTTGTTCCATTAATGTTAGTTGTACTACTTCTTAAATAACTTGCATAAACGCCACCAATTAAGTTGGTAGAGTATACTTTGTTATCAAAAGTAGATTTGGTATTCATTTTTTTAGCCAACACATTAATGGTGGTATAACTTAAGTTTAAATTTTCTTGGTAGCTAATACCTTCTTGAGCATAAGTTCTTTTGTAGCCAGCTGATGAATTAAAGTTAAGGTTGGTTTCTAAATTAAGTTTATCTGAAACTATATAACCAGCCGTTGCGCCAAAATTATTTCCAAAATCAAAAAAGTCTGACTTGTTGTGATTAGCTAGCTCACTATTCTTTTTAATACTAGTAATTAAGCCTTGTTTTTTAAATCCAGCATTTAAACCAACATAAAACCTTCTGGTATAAATTCCATACATCGAGTAAGTAGAAAAACGTTTGTTGTTAAATACAATTTTGTTTTTTTCTTTTTTAACTAAATAACTTCCTTTTTCATAAAGATGAGAGAGATCTCTTTCTGTTAATTCGTGTCGGTCAAACTCTGTAAAAATTACTTTTTCTTCCGCATTAGTTAATTCAGCAATACTGTTTTTTGCGTTTACCGATTGGTATTTTAATTCGTTGTTGTTAATGGAAGCGTAAAGTGCTTCATCATCATTAGTATAGTTTTGGTTTTTATTAAGGTTGTTTTTAGCAGTTGTAATAGTTTTGTTAAACTCTTGTTGTGATGTTTCATTGTGAGCTCCTAAAGTTTTGGCTTCTTCTTCATTAAGAATCTCAGTATTAGCAATAGCCTCACTTTGTTGGTTAGATGTTTTATTTGTTGAACTGTTTTTAGCATTAATAGATGCTGTTGTAACAGCATTTTTGGTGTTGTTTGATGTGTTAGGTTTATCTGTTGTGTTGGTGTAATTGTTATAAGTTAAATAACTTCCAAATAATAGTAATAAAACAGCTGTACCTTTAATGGTAAAGTTTCTCCACCAAATAAATTTATCATACTGATTTAAAGACACCACCAACTTATCCCAAACTGAACCAGTATCTAATTTAGTAGCTAATTTTTCCCAAACAGTAAAGTCAGGTTTTTCTTCAAGTTTACTAACTTCTTTTTTATACCATTCACTAATATTTTCATCAGTAAGTGGCGTATTTGCATCTAGTTTATCGGATAGCGATTGCCAACCATTAGCATCAGGAGAAACATCGAACTTGTCTAGCTCGTTTCTGTACCAATCTTCTATGTTGTTTAAATCTTTCACTTACCTGATGTAATATTTATTAACCAAATCTCTTAATACACTTTTGGCTTTAGATAGTTGAGATTTAGAAGTTCCTTCACTTATGGAAAGCATATCCGCAATCTCTTGGTGTTTGTATCCTTCAATGGTATAAAGGTTAAAAACTGTTTTTGCCCCTTTCGGAAGCATGTTTATAATGTCTGATAAATCGTTTGTTTTTGAAATTTCAGAAGTTTCATCATAAGTTCCTGCTAAATAAGGACTCTCTTGAAAATCGACATTAGAAATTCTATTGGTTTTTCTAAAATGGTCAATGGCAGTGTTTACAATAATTCTTCTTATCCAAGCATTTAAACTCCAAGCATCGTTGTACTTATCAAACTTTTTAAAAACTTTAAAAAATCCATCGTGCAAAATGTCTTGGGCTAAATCCCTGTCTTTGGTATAGGTTAAGCAAACACCAAACATTTTAGAAGCAAACATGTTATAGAGTGCTTCTTGATGTTTTCTGCTGCCTTTGTAACAGCCTTCTATTATTTCTTCTAATTCCAAAAGTTGGTGTTGTAAATTGAGTATTACGAATGTAATACGATTTTAATGAGGAAAAGGTTGTTTTTAGGATTTTTAATCATAATTGTTTTGATTTTAAAGTGGTTTTAATTTGTTGAAATCTTATGAAAAAAAACAATTTTAAAAAGCTGCTTTTTTTAGGTTTAGATTAAATTTGTGCTTTCTTAAAATTGATGATAGAATTGAAGTGAAAAAATCATTGTCAATTCGAGTGATTTTAAGAAGTGAAACGAAGTAAAATTGTATCGAGAATAAATGATTTTTATTCAAAAAGTTGTTCTCGATACTAAATTCTTACAAAATTTCACTCGAACGGACACTTTTTGAAAGCTCTAAATAAAACTAGAAAATGATTGTATTCTTTAAAAGTAAATCTAACAAAATACTTGCCGTTCAATTTAACGGAAATTTAAGTTCGGAAGACTTGCCAAAATTAAATTGGTTACTAGATGGCGAAAAGTTAACTGATACTGAATTAACTGGAGCTTTTATTGGGCCAAGAGCAGCAATGGTTTCTCCTTGGAGCACCAATGCGGTAGAGATTACTCAAAACATGTCTATCACCAATATTGTTAGAATAGAAGAATACAAAATAGCTAAAACTACTACCGATTTTTACGATCCTATGTTGGAGATGATGTTCACCACATTAGGACAAGATATTTTTACCGTAAATGCAGTGCCAGAAAAAGTATTGTTTATTGATAATATTGCACAATACAATCAACAAGAAGGATTAGCTTTAAGCGATGATGAAGTTGGTTATTTGGATAATGTGAGTGAAAGAATAGGAAGAAAATTAACAGACAGCGAAGTGTTTGGATTTTCACAAGTAAATTCAGAGCATTGCCGGCATAAAATATTTAACGGAACTTTTATAATTGATGGGAAAGAAAAGCCATCATCATTATTCAATTTAATCCGTAAAACATCCAAGCAAAATCCGAATACTATTGTTTCGGCATACAAGGATAATGTAAGCTTTGTAAAAGGCCCAAAAGCAATGCAGTTTGCTCCAATTACTCAAAACAAAGCCGATTTTTTTGAAACCAAAGAAATAGATACCGTTCTTTCTTTAAAAGCAGAAACACACAATTTCCCAACTACAGTTGAGCCTTTTAATGGAGCTGCAACTGGTAGTGGTGGAGAAATTAGAGATAGAATGGCTGGTGGGCAAGGTTCTGTGCCAATGGCTGGAACTGCAGTTTACATGACAGCTTATTCTCGTTTAGAGGAAGATAGGAAATGGGAAAACTCTATGCCTGTTAGAGAATGGTTGTACCAATCGCCAATAGATATTTTAATTAAAGCTTCAAACGGAGCTTCTGATTTTGGAAATAAATTTGGACAACCATTAATCAATGGTTCTGTGTTAACTTTTGAGCATGCTGAGGGAGGCAAAAAATACGGTTTCGACAAGGTAATAATGCAAGCAGGAGGAATTGGCTATGGCAAGTTTCAAGATGCTCAAAAACATACCCCAGAAAAAGGAGATAAAATTGTTGTATTAGGTGGTGATAATTATCGAATAGGAATGGGTGGTAGTGCTGTTTCTTCAGTTGCAACTGGTGAGTTTAGCAATTCTATTGAGTTAAATGCAATACAACGTTCAAATCCAGAAATGCAAAAAAGAGCGTGCAATGCCATTCGTGCATTTTGCGAATCTACTACTAATCCAATTATTTCTATTCATGATCATGGCGCAGGTGGCCACTTAAATTGTTTGTCAGAGTTGGTAGAAGAAGTTGGTGGAAAAATAAATTTAAGAAAATTGCCTGTTGGTGATCCAACATTATCCGCTAAAGAAATCGTTGGGAATGAGTCTCAAGAAAGAATGGGATTAGTTATCAAACAAGCAGACATTGCGTTGTTAGAAGAGATTTGTAAAAGAGAAAGAGCTCCAATGTATGTGGTTGGAGAAATTACAGGGGACCATCATTTCTCATTTGTTGATGAAGAAACAGGGCAAAACCCTATTGATTTAAAAATAGAAGACATGTTTGGGAAACCTCCTAAAACTGTTATTACTGACGAAACGGTTAAAACTAAATTTGCTAGTGTAAGTTACGATACCAATAAAATAAAAGAATATTTAGAGCAAATTTTGCAGCTAGAAGCAGTTGCTTGTAAGGATTGGTTAACTAATAAGGTGGATAGATCGGTAACCGGTAAAGTTGCCAAACAACAAACAGCAGGCGAAATACAATTACCATTAAATAATTTAGGAGCGGTAGCAATAGATTTCACAGGTAAATCAGGAATTGCAACTGCGTTAGGTCATGCTCCGGTTCCAGCATTAATAAATGCTAAAAACGGAAGTAAGCTGGCAATAGCTGAAGCATTAACCAATATTATTTGGGCACCTTTAAAAGATGGATTAAAATCAGTTTCATTGAGTGCCAATTGGATGTGGCCTTCAAAAAATCAAGGAGAAGATGCTCGTTTGTATGAGGCTGTTGAATCAATTAGTGATTTTGCTTGTGATTTAGGGATTAACATTCCGACAGGTAAAGATTCTTTGTCGATGGTTCAAAAATACAAGGATGATGTAGTTTATGCACCTGGAACGGTAATAATTACTGCTTCTGGAGAAGTTGAAGACATTAAAAAAATTGTTGAACCTGTAATGATTAACGATGTTAATTCATCATTAATTTACATCGATTTTTCCAGAGATGAGTTAAACTTAGGTGGTTCTGTTTTTTCTCAAGTAATTAATAAATTAGGGATTTCAACACCAACAATTACTGATAATGCTTATTTTGCTAAGGCGTTTAATGCGGTTCAAAAACTAATAAAGGATGGTAAAATTATAGCAGGTCACGATATTTCTTCTGGAGGAATGATTACTACTTTATTAGAAATGAATTTTCCGAATAAAGAAGGAGGAGTTAAAATTAATTTAAACTCTTTTGATGAGCACGATTTATTAAAGATGTTGTTTAGTGAAAACCCTGGTATTATTATACAAGCTAAAAATAGTGATGCAGTTGTATCAGAATTAGGTAAGCAAGGTGTAGAAGCTCATATTATTGGTGCGCCAATAGCTGAGCGTAACGTTAATGTTACATGGAACAATGCCAACCTTACTTTTGAGATTGATAAATACAGAGACATTTGGTACAAAACATCTTATTTGTTGGATCAAAAACAATCAACTAAAAAGTTGGCTCAAGAAAGGTTTGATACTTACAAAACAACCGTTTTAGATTATAAATTCCCAAACAATTTTACAGGTAAATTGAGTGATTATGGCGTGCAACATGCCAGACAAAACAAAACAGGGGTTAAAGCTGCTATTATTAGAGAAAAAGGGGTGAATGGAGATAGAGAAATGGCTTACTCTTTATTTTTAGCAGGTTTTGATGTGAAGGATGTTCACATGACTGATTTAATTGCTGGTCGAGAAGACTTAAGGGATGTAAACATGATTGTTTTTGTTGGAGGATTTTCTAATTCAGATGTATTAGGTTCAGCAAAAGGTTGGGCAGGAGCTTTCTTACACAATGCAAAAGCGAAAGAAGCATTAGATAACTTTTACGCAAGAAAAGATACGTTGAGTTTAGGGGTTTGTAATGGTTGTCAGTTAATGATGGAATTAGGCTTGGTAGAATCTAAAGGAAAAACACAACCAATGGCTCATAATCAATCGCATAAATTTGAATCGGGATATTTAAATGTTGAGGTTCCGGAAAATAATTCAATAATGTTGAGTTCATTAGCAGGAAGTAAATTAGGAATTTGGGTAGCTCACGGTGAAGGTCGTTTCTTGTTTGAAGGAGATGAAGATGCTTATAACATCCCTATGAAATATAGTGGAGCACATTACCCTGCAAACCCTAATGCATCAGAATACAATACTGCGGGTATTTGTTCTGATGATGGAAGACACTTAGCAATGATGCCTCATTTAGAGCGTATCATTTTTCCTTGGCAAGGAGCACATTATCCAGCCGATAGAAAAGTTGATGAAGTTACTCCTTGGTTTGAAGCTTTTGTAAATGCAAAGAAGTGGGTAGAAGAAAACGGAAAATAATAACCCGCTAAACTTTATTAACCTTCTTATTGCTAAATAATTAAAAAGTGTTATTTTTGCACTCCTTTTGCGGGCGTGGTGGAATTGGTAGACACGCTAGACTTAGGATCTAGTGCTGCAAGGCTTGGGGGTTCGAGTCCCTCCACCCGCACACTTTTAAAACGAAAACAAAATGACTTCTTTTATTGTGAGTGCTATTTTCTAAAGCACTGATAGTCAGGTTTTAAATCGCAGCATTTTTGAATTTAACGCCGGGCATTACCCATCAGGTATTCAAATAATTTAACAGGAATAATAGGATGAAAATTGATTTTAACCGTTTAGATGATCTTAACGCAAAGGTCTCGCTTGTCATCGAACATGCTGATTATGGGCCGAAATTGGCTGAGAATTTAAAGGATTACAGTAAAAAAGCTTCGATTAAGGGCTTTCGAGCAGGAAAAACACCAAAAAGCGTCTTAGTAAAGATGTATGGACGTGGATTGCTGGAAGAAGTGGTCAATAAACTCCTTAATGAAAAGCTGTTTGGCTACCTGGAAGAGCAAAAAATTGGAATTTTTGGTTCACCGATGATGGCTGAAGATGCTGAGCCAATTGACTTTGATCCGAAGTCTCCGATAGATTATACGTTCGAGTTTAATTTAGGACTAAAGCCTGCATTTGACCTTCAGTTTAATGCCGACAAGCCCATTGAAGTCGTTGTGCCGGTCGTAGATCAAAAAATGATTGATGCAGATATCATCAAATACCGTCGTGCTTTTGGTGAGGATACGCCAATTACCGATGGGAAAATTGAGGAATTTGATAAAGTAGGCCTTACCCTCAAATCATCTTCCGCTAGTGAAGAGGAAGCTGTTGAGACCGTAGTGAATATGGATGGCATTCAAGGGGAAGGCAAACAAGCTCTTCTTAATCAGGTGATTGGGGCTGAAATGGAAGTTGATCTGGAGAAATTCCTTGGTTATGAACGCGCCGGGATTGTAAAAAATACACTTCGTCTCGAAGAAGATCCTGCTCCGGGTGAACCATTGCTGTATAAATTGACCATTTCATCCATAGGCCGTCCGCAATCGACGCCATTGACGGGAGAACAGCTGACAAAGGTGGTCGGAAAGGAAATGACTGGTGAAGCCGACTTTAAAGAGTTTTTGATTAATCGCGCCGGCGATGAACTCAAAAATCAAGCGGTGGACATGAAGAAAATGGCTATCCGGCAGAACCTGAATGAAGTCAATCCATTTGAGATCCCTGAGGATTTCTTGTTTAAATGGGTGAATCATCAGCGAGAAAAGCAAGTTGAGGCAGGATCGCGAGAGGCCGCCCAACTGTTTAGAGACGCTAAATGGTCTTTGTTATTGAACAGAATCATGGAGCACGAGAAACTGGAAGTCACTGATAAAGACGTCCAAAAGCAGATGACTAACTGGATCGTACAGAATGTCAATTATATGCAGACGGACATCAAAAAACTCATGGATGAATTGTATGCCAATGAGTATTTTATGAGTTCTATGAAGGAGAATGCCCTCGAAGATGTTGTGTTTAATCACATTTTAGGAAAATACACGTTTACAGAAAAGGAGGTAACTCCGGAAGCATTTGAAAAAGCATTTCATGATGTCCACCATCAGATATTTGATCATGGGGATCATCATCATGAAAATACAGGCGAAGAAAATGAACATTCACATCACTAATACTATTAATTTAGTGATATAATTTAATCACAAAACCTTCCGATGAACAATCCAAACGAGTTTTACAAGTTCGCAACAAAACATGCCGGCATTTCAAGTGCTGACCTGGATAGATATATGAAAACATCTGTTCCTGATATCAATGGGTTTACACCACAGGTGATTGAAGAGCGACAGATGAATGTGGTGGGGATGGATGTATTTTCCAGATTGATGATGGATAGAATTATTTTCCTCGGTCTTCCGGTCAATGATTATGTGGCAAATGTCATTCAGGCTCAATTATTGTTTCTTGAATCAACGGACAATAAGCGTGATATCCAAATGTTTATCAACAGCCCGGGTGGATCAGTGATCGCGGGATTGGGTATATACGATACCATGCAGTATGTTTCTCCGGAGATAGGTACGATTTGTACCGGACTTGCCGCTTCTATGGGAGCTGTATTGCTCTGTGCCGGTACAAAAGGCAAGAGAACTTGTCTTCCACACAGTCGTGTGATGATTCACCAGCCGAGTGGAGGCATGCAAGGTCAGTTTTCTGATATGGAGATTTCCTACAACCTGATCAAGAGTATGCGTAATGAGTTGTACGAAATCATGGCCAAACATACGGGCAAGGCTTTTGAGGATATTGAAAAGGATTCAGATCGTGACAATTGGATGACCGCCAACGAAGCAAAAGAATATGGTTTAGTGGATGAGGTTTTGTCCAGAAGTAAATAGGCATTAATTTTCAGTACTAAATACTGACGCTATGAAGACGAGTGATGATCAATTTGGTTGTTCCTTTTGTGGAAGGGATAAGAAGGAGGCGATGATTCTGATTGCCGGTATTGAAGGCCATATCTGCGAACTATGTGTAGAACAAGCGCATGATATCGTCAAGCAGGAATTGAATGATCAGGATCTGCCACACAACAAGCCACTGGAAGATGCTTTTGATTTGCCTGAACATATCACGCCTCACCAAATTAAAAAGTATTTAGATCAGTATGTCATTGGACAGCACGAAGCGAAACGTTTTATAAGCGTTGCTGTGTACAATCACTATAAGCGAATTCGCAGTGAATCGACAGATGATGTTGAACTCGAGAAGTCTAATATCATGTTGGTCGGAAAGACCGGTACCGGAAAAACGTTGATTGCAAAGACCATCGCAAGAATGCTTGATGTGCCTTTTGCCATTGTGGATGCAACAGTTTTTACTGAAGCAGGATATGTTGGTGAGGATGTCGAGAGTATGTTGGCCAGATTGCTTCAGGTATGTGATTATAATATTGAAGCTGCCCAGCGTGGCATTGTGTATATCGATGAGATTGATAAAGTAGCGCGCAAGAGTGACAACCCAAGCATTACACGTGATGTGTCCGGTGAAGGTGTGCAACAGGCGATGTTGAAAATTCTCGAGGGCACTGATGTATTGGTTCCGCCACAAGGAGGACGAAAGCATCCGGAGCAAAAGATGTTAAAGGTCAATACACAAAACATTCTGTTTATCGCCGGAGGGGCATTTGATGGTTTGGATAAAATTATTTCCAGACGAATGAATACAAATGTGATAGGGTATAGCAGTCAGGATGATAAATTGATCGACAAGGAAAACTTGTTTCAGTATGTATCTCCAAAAGACCTCAAAACATTTGGACTTATACCTGAACTTGTAGGTCGTCTGCCGGTACTTGGCTATCTGGATCCATTGGATCAGGAGACGCTGGTACAGATCATGACAGAGCCTAAGAATGCGATCATCAAGCAGTATAAAAAGCTGTTCGAATTGGAGGGTGTGAAATTCTCTATGACGAAAGAAGCGGTTTCATTTATCGCCGGTAAAGCAATTGAGCTGGAGCTTGGTGCCAGAGGACTTCGTTCGATTTGTGAAGCGATCATGATGGATGATATGTTTGATATTCCATCTTCTAAAGACATCAAAGAGCTGAAAGTTGATCTTGATTATGCTAAGTCCAGATTGGACAAAGTTCAGCTGAAGAAACTGAAAGCCGCTTAAGCTTTCAGGATGCGCTGGAAAATTAATTTAAGTTATTTAGGAACACATTTTTGTGGTTGGCAACGTCAGCCCAATGGGATGTCTGTTCAACAAACATTGGAAGAAGCTTTTGCTTTGATTCTGAGACAGCCTATGGAGATCGTGGGTTGTGGAAGAACAGATACAGGTGTCCATGCCCGTGCGTATGTGGCGCATGTGGAGATGGCTGATATTCCATTGACCGATAAACTTTTGTATCAGATCAATGCCGTTTTGCCTCTTGATATCTCAATCCATAGCCTAGTCGAAACGCATGAATCCTTTCATGCTCGATTTGATGCTGTGGAGCGGCAATACAAGTATTATATGCATTTCAACAAAGATCCATTTTTGAATGGGTTGTCCTATTATTTTCATCAGCATACAAACCTTGATCAAAACAAGGTTCAGGAAGCTGCGGCGCTATTATTGCAATATGATGAGTTCCTACCTTTTTGTAAAACGGGTTCAGATGCGGATCACTATCGATGCAAATTGACAGAATCCAAATGGGTATTTGAGGAAGGTAGAGCGGTTTATTCGATCAAAGCCAATCGATTCCTACGCGGTATGGTGAGGTTGACGGTTGGCGCCTGTCTAAATGTAGGTTTAGGAAAAATTTCGCTCGAAGAGTTGCAGGAAAGTTTGGAAAATCAATTGCCTTTGGTGCATGCGTGGAGTGTGCCGGCGGAGGGGTTGTATTTGGAGGAGATTGTTTATCC